>NZ_DASYAF010000063.1:0-23046 GCF_036501465.1 Phenylobacterium sp. | reverse complement strand
CTCGTCGAACACCTTCTTCTGCGAGGAGTCGAGCTGGTCGTAGAACCTGCGCGTGGCGTCGATGCGGGCCTTGGCCTGGGCGTTCTGGTCGACCAGGCGCTTTTCCATGTCGGCCAGCTTCTGGGTCGTGGTCCTGGCCTCGCCGTGGCTCGACATCTCGACGATTTGCTCGCCGTGATGGGCCGGGTGCATCGCGGCCATGTAGGCCTGGAGCGCGGCCTCCTGGCCGGGCTTCAGCTGCAGCATGGTGCGCAGGTGCTGGGCGGCGTCCTCGCCGTGGCGCATCTCCACGCGCTCGATCCGCTCATGCTGTTCCTTGACCCGCTCCTGCTGGCGCTCGAGCCGATCGGCCGTGCGTTCTTTGTCGCGCTGGACCCGCTCGGCGTCACGGTCGCCGTGGTCCATCTGCACGGACGCGCTGGCGTGGCTGTCCGCCGTCGCCTGGCTCTGGGCGAGCTGGGCGCTGGCCGAGCCGCTGGCCTGCGCATAGGCCGCCGCGGCCCCGACGGTGGACAGGACGAACGCCGCCCCGGCGAGGTAACCCATCAGTGGACGCGTCATCTGCTTCGTTCCCCAAGAGTTCGACTGAGCTTCACCGTCGCCATGAAACTTGGCGAAACGGCGCCATGTGAAGTGAAGCTTTCGTAATGTCGGCGAGGGTTTAGCGAAGGTCGAGCGGGCTCAGGCCAGCCCCGGCTCAGGAGAGCCTCCCTCAGGAGAGCGCGTTGCGGCAAGCCGCCGCCATGGCGATCGGCCCGAGCGCCACGAAGGCCGCGGCATAGGCGCAGAGCAGGACGAGGCCGCCGGTCCAGGGCAGGCCGGTCAGGAAGCTCGCCAGCGCCCCGCCGCCGAAAATCACCGGCGGCACGAACAGCGGCAGGACGATCACCGCGGTCAGCAGGCCGCCGCGCCGCGCGCCCAGGCTGAGCGCCGCGCCGATCCCGCCGGTGAAGGCGAAGGCCAGGCCGCCGACCAGGGCGCAGGCCAGGATCAACGGGGTCAGGGCGAGCGGCGCGCCCAGGCCGATGGCGGCGAGCGGGGCGGCCAGCGCCAGGGGCGCGCCGGTGGCCAGCCACTGGCTGAAGCACTTGACCGCGCAGGTCAGCTCCAGCGGCGTCGGCGACAGTAGCAGGTGGTCCAGGGCGCCGTCCTCGTAGTCGCGCTCGAACAGCCGGTCGAGCGACAGCAGCGAGGCGAGCGCGAGCGCCACCCAGGCCGCGCCAGGCGCGATGGCGGCCAGCCTGGCCGGCTCCGGACCGATGGCCAGCGGCAGCAGGGTCGCGACGCCCGCATAGAAGCCGACGGTGACCAGCGGCCCGCCGCCGCGGCCCCAGGCCAGCGCCGTCTCGCGGGCGAGCAGGGCGGAGAGCCGGCTCATCCTACTTCGCTCCTTTCAGGAGCTTCGAAGGATTGGCGCAGGCCCTCTGAAGCCTTGGCGTAGGAGGGCTCACGCCACGATCTCCAGCGCCTTCGCCTTGATCGGCAGCGGGTCGTGAACCGCCGCCAGGATCAGGCCGCCGCCCGCCAGGTGCGTCTGCATCATCTCGCCGAACCGCGCGCGCCAGGCCGCGTCCAGCGGGCTCAGGGGCTCGTCCAGCAGCCAGAGCGGCCGCGGCGCCGCCAGCAGGCGGGCCAGGGCCAGCCGGCGCCGCTGGCCGGCGGACAGGCGGCGCACCTCCAGGTCCAGCAGCCGCCCCAGCTCCAGCGCTTCGGCGGCGGCCCGCGCGCTGTCGGCGGTCCCGCCGCTCCAGGCGCTCCAGAAGGACAGCTCCTCGCGCGCCGTGCGCGCCGGTTTCAGCCCGTCATGGTGCCCGGCCAGGTGCAGGCCGTCGGCCCGCGCCTCCGCCGGGTCCGCGCCGCCGAAGTCGATCTCGCCCGCGTCTGTGGCCACCAGCCCGGCCACCGCGCGTAGCAGGCTGGTCTTGCCCGCCCCGTTGGCGCCGGTGAGCGTGCAGGCCTCGCCGGCCGAAAGCCTGAGCGACAGCCCGGCGAACAGCCTGCGCCCGCCCCGGCTCAGGCCCACCTGGCGGAGTTCCAGCGCGCCGATCATGCCGCGGCCAAGCTCGACCGTGAGCGCACATGGACGCGTAACACTCTTAGGCTTAAGAAGCGGCCGGCCGCCGTCGCCCGGGAGGGACCTCGCCGCGCGGGACCGGACGCTGTGTGTCCGCTCCTCGAAGCGCGAAAACTCCTGACGTGGCGTGATGCGGCCGGGAACAGAGAGAGGATCTCCCCAAATGGCGTCAGTCGACAGCCTGAAAACCCGCCGCGATCTCACGGTGGGCGACAAGACCTATGCTTACTACAGCCTTCGCGCCGCCGAGGAAGCTGGACTTTCCGGCGTCTCGCGCCTGCCGATCTCCATGAAGGTGCTGCTCGAGAACCTGCTGCGCAACGAAGACGGCGATTCGGTCGGCCGCGACGACCTGCAGGCGATCGCCGCGTGGCTGGAGAACAGGGGCGCCGTCGAGCACGAGATCAGCTTCCGCCCGGCCCGCGTGCTGATGCAGGACTTCACCGGGGTTCCGGCGGTGGTCGACCTGGCCGCCATGCGCGACGCCATGACCAAGCTCGAGGCCAATCCGGAGAAGATCAACCCGCTGAACCCGGTGGACCTAGTGATCGACCACTCGGTGATGGTCGACTACTTCGGCACCGCCAAGGCGTTCGGCGAGAACGTCGACCGGGAATACGAGCGCAACATGGAGCGTTACCGCTTCCTGCGCTGGGGATCCTCGGCCTTCAACAACTTCCGCGTGGTGCCGCCCGGCACCGGGATTTGTCACCAGGTGAACCTGGAGTACCTCGCACAAACCGTCTGGGTGAACGAGGACGGCGGCGATCCGGTGGCCTATCCGGACACCGTGGTGGGCACCGACAGCCACACCACCATGGTCAACGGCCTGTCGGTGCTGGGTTGGGGCGTCGGCGGCATCGAGGCCGAAGCCGCCATGCTGGGCCAGCCGATCCCGATGCTGATCCCCGAGGTGATCGGCTTCCGCCTGGACGGCGCCATGCCCGAGGGCGCGACGGCGACCGACCTGGTGCTGACCGTCACCCAGATGCTGCGCAAGAAGGGCGTGGTCGGTAAGTTCGTGGAATTCTACGGCCCGGCGCTGGCCAACCTGACCATCGAGGACCAGGCGACCATCGCCAACATGGCTCCGGAATATGGCGCCACCTGCGGCTTCTTCCCGGTCACCCAGGCGACCATCGACTACCTGACCGCCACCGGGCGCGATCCCAAGCGCGTCGCCCTGGTGGAAGCCTACGCCAAGGAACAGGGCATCTGGCACACGCCAGGCGACGCCGAGCCGGTGTTCACCGACACCCTGGAGCTGGATCTCTCGACCGTGCTCCCGTCGCTGGCCGGGCCGAAGCGGCCGCAGGACCGGGTGCTGCTGTCGGGCGCCGCGGTGGAGTTCAAGGCCGCGCTGGCCGGCGACTTCGGCAAGGCGGACGACATGAGCGCCCGCACCAAGGTCGAGGGCGAGAAGTTCGACGTGGGCCACGGCGACGTGGTGATCGCCGCCATCACCTCCTGCACCAACACCTCCAACCCCAGCGTGCTGATCGCCGCGGGCCTGGTGGCCAAGAAGGCCGTCGAGAAGGGCCTGAAGGTGAAGCCCTGGGTGAAGACCTCGCTCGCCCCCGGGTCGCAGGTGGTCACCGACTATCTGAAGGCCGCCAAGCTCGATAAGAGCCTGGACGCCCTGGGCTTCAACCTGGTCGGCTACGGCTGCACCACCTGCATCGGCAACTCCGGCCCGCTGCCAGAGCCGATCTCCGAGGCGGTGCAGAAGGGCGACCTGGTGGCGGTCTCGGTGCTGTCGGGCAACCGCAACTTCGAAGGCCGCGTGAACCCCGACGTGCGCGCCAACTACCTGGCCTCGCCGCCGCTGGTGGTGGCCTATGCGCTGGCCGGCTCGATGCAGGTCGACCTCGCCAACGAGCCGCTGGGCGAGGGCAAGGACGGCAAGCCGGTCTACCTGAAGGATATCTGGCCGACCTCGAAGGAAGTGGCCGACCTGCAGCGCAAGCACGTCACCAACAAGATGTTCGCCACCCGCTACGCCGACGTCTTCAAGGGCGACAAGTCGTGGCAGGCGATCAAGGTCGAGGGCGGCCAGACCTACGGCTGGGACATGGGCTCGACCTACGTCCAGAACCCGCCCTACTTCACCGACATGTCGATGGACCCCAAGCCGGTCAACGACATCGTCGAGGCGCGGATCCTGGCGGTGTTCGGCGATTCGATCACCACCGACCACATCTCCCCGGCCGGTTCGATCAAGGCCACCTCGCCGGCCGGCGTCTACCTGCGCGACCACCAGGTGCCGACCACGGAGTTCAACTCCTACGGCGCGCGCCGCGGCAACCACGAGGTGATGATGCGCGGCACCTTCGCCAACATCCGCATCCGCAACCGCATCACGCCGGAGATCGAGGGCGGGATGACCAAGCACTTCCCCTCGCAGGACGTGATGGCGATCTACGACGCGGCCATGCGCTACCAGACCGAGGGCCGCCCGCTGGTGGTGTTCGCGGGCAAGGAATACGGCACCGGCTCCTCGCGCGACTGGGCGGCCAAGGGCACCAAGCTGCTGGGCGTCCGCGCCGTGGTGGCCGAGAGCTTCGAGCGCATCCACCGCTCGAACCTGGTGGGCATGGGCGTGCTGCCGCTGCAGTTCCTGCAGGAAGGCTGGCACAAGCTGGGCCTGACCGGCGAGGAGATCGTCACCATCCGTGGCCTGACGGACCTGTCGCCGCGCCGCCAGCTGACCATCGAGATGTACCGTCCGTCCGACGGCCGCATCGCCCGCTTCCCGGTGCGCTGCCGCATCGATACGCCGACCGAGCTCGAGTACTTCAAGAACGGCGGCGTGCTGAACTACGTGCTGCGCAACCTGGCCAAGCCGACGGCCCTGGCCGCAGAGTGATCGGTGCCGGGCGGCCCTAAAGCAGAGCTGGGCCGCCCGCCACTCACGCCTTGTTGTAATTTACAGGGCCGGGATGCGCCTTTAAGCCCGGAGGCGATGCGGAAAGCGGCGCTTTTCAGCCTGGTCCTGCTCGCCTCGCCGGTCTCGCTCCTGGCGGGGACGGCGGCGGCCAAGCCCCCCGTGGTGCTCGAGCTCTACACGGCGCAGGGCTGCGCCTCCTGCGTGGCGGCCAACGCCCACGTGGCCACCCTGGCCGACAAGCCGGGGGTGCTCGCGCTGACCTTCCCGGTGGACTACTGGGACTATCTCGGCTGGGCCGACACCTTCGCCAAGCCCGAGTTCACCGACCGCCAGAAGGCCTATGTGGCCAGGCTCGCCCTGCGCGAGCCCTATACGCCCCAGGTGGTGGTGGACGGGGCCGTGCAGGCGGCCGGGACCAAGGCGGCGCGGGTCGACCAGCTGGTGGCCACGGCGGCCAAGGCCCGGCGCAAGGCCGAACCGCAGATCCGCTTCGCCGGGTCCGGGCGGGTCCGGATCGGCGCAGGCGCGGCGCCCAAGGGCGGCGGCGAGGTCTGGCTGGTCCGCTACGATCCGCGCGAGCAAGACGTGGCCGTCAAGAGCGGCGACAACAAGGGCCAGACCATCGTCCAGAAGAACGTGGTGCGGGAGCTGGACAAGCTGGGCGTCTGGAAGGGCGCGGCCAAGGCCTACAAGCTGCCGGCCGCCGGCGAGGACGGGCTGAGGACCGTGGTGCTGATCCAGGCCGGCCATGGCGGGCGAATCATCGGCGCGGCCCAGGCCAAGGCGCCGAAGGCCTGATCCCCAAGCTGATTCTGACCCCGAACTGATTCGGGCCCCCCAAACGTAAAGACCCCCGCGGCTGGAGAGCGCCCGCGAGGGTCCTGACTGGGAGGAGATGTAAGTGTCGGCTGGCCGAGATCGCCAATCCCAGGGGGCTGGGGGGGCTGTTCAGGATCCGGGATCGCCGTCTCCCGACCAACCGACACTCCGAAGATGGAGACCGCATCGGGCGCTCGCGGGTCGCAAATAAGGTCATTTCGCGGCGGGGGCGATCACGCGATCCGCGCCCATTTGGCCCACCCCCTGGCCCGACGCGGCGATTCCGGTCTAGGCTCCGGGCAATGGCCTTCGACACGTCCTACGCGTCGCCGCGGCAGCCGACCGTCTTCTTCGAACGGCGCGAGCTGAATCGCCTGCTTTCCCTCTATGGCCGGATGGTCGCCGCCGGCGAATGGCGCGACTACGCCATCGATGGCCTCTCCGAATCGGCGGTGTTCTCGGTCTACCGGCGCGCCTCCGAGGCCCCGCTCTACCGCATCGAGAAGCAGCCGGCCCTGGCCCGCAAACAGGGCGCCTGGGCGGTGGTCGGCCAGGGCGGCATGATCCTGCGCCGCGGCCATGAGCTGGAGCAGGTGCTCCGCTACTTCGACAAGGGCCGCTTCAAGGTCGTGGACTGATCTTCCTTTCCCGCGGCGCGCGGGAGGTAAGAAGAAGGCCCCGGAGGTTTCCCGCCGGGGCCTTGCCTCGTGTGGACTTCGCCGGCCCGCTTAGCGGCGGCTACCCGTCAGCCGCAGCAGCAGCACGAACAGGTTGATGAAGTCGAGGTAGAGATTCAGCGCGCCATAGTTGGTGGCCACGCCCAGGGCGGCCTGGTCGCCGCCCAGCTGGTAGTATTGCATCTTCAGCTTCTGGGTGTCGTAGGCGGTCAGGCCCGCGAAGATGAACACGCCCAGCACGCTGACCATCAGGGCGATCATCGAGGAGTGCATGAACAGGTTCACTACCGAGGCGATGATCAGGCCCCACAGGCCCATGATCAGGAAGCTGCCGAACCCGGTCAGGTCGCGCTTGGTGGTGTAGCCCACCAGCGAGAGCGCCCCGAACGAGGTGGCGGTGATCAGGAAGGTCGTGGCGATCGAGGTCCCCGTATAGACGAGGCCCAGGACGCCCAGGCCCGCGCCGATCAGCCCGACGACGAGCCAGTAGATGATGCCGGAGGAACGCGGCGTGGCGTTGCGCATGGCGAAGGCGCCGAACAGCAGCACCGCCAGCGGCGCGAAGGCGATGGCCATGCCGAGCGGCGAATAGCCGATCCGGCCGCCGTCGACCTGGAACATCAGGTCCCGGACGGGCGGGTACTGGCTGGTGAGCCAAGCCAGGCCGGCCGAGAGCACCAGGCCCAGGGCCATCTTGTTGTAGACGCCGAGCATGAAGCTGCGGAGACCCGCGTCAACCGACATGTCGGCGCGGTCGGTCGCGACCGTGCGCGCGTAGTCGCGGTTGAAGTCGCTCATGTGAGCAGAATCCCTTTTGAACGTCCCCAATTGGACGCAAGGGAAATATCGGAGCCCTGTGAGGCGGAAGCAAGGCCTTCCTGGTCCAGCTTGGATTGGCGCGCCGGGCGGCTTTGCGCTAAGTCCGCGCGGCATGATCCGGCTTTTCGCCGCCGTGCCGATGCCTGAGGCGATCGGCCAGGCGCTCGCCCACCGCCAGCGGGGGATCGAGGCGGCGCGCTGGAGCCCGCCGCAGACCCTGCACCTGACGCTGCGTTTCTTCGGCGACCTGCGCGAGGACGTGGCCCGCGACCTCGACGCCGAGCTGGTGGCCCTGCGCGCTCGGCCCTTCGAGATCGCCCTGGCGGGCGTCGGCGCGTTCGGGGAGGGGCCGGAGGCCCATGTGGTCTGGGCCGGCGTGTCGCCCAGCCCGCCGCTGGCCCATCTGGCGAAGGCCTGCGAGGGCGCGGCGCGCCGCGCCGGGCTGAAACCCGACACCCGGACCTGGCGGCCGCACGTCACCCTGGCCTACCTGAAGCGACCGGACCCTGGGGAGCTGGGCGCCTGGATCCAGGCCAACAACCTGCTGAAATCCCCGCCGATCGCGGTGGGAAGCTTCGGCCTCTATTCGAGCTTCCTGGGGTCCGAGCAGGCGCACCACCGCCTGGAGGCGGAATATCCGCTGGCCTGACGCTACGCGTCCACGGCGTGGTCCTTCAGCACGCCCAGGGGCACGATGGCCAGGGTCTCCTCATGGGTGGCTTCCAGCACCAGCTGCGGCGCGGCGCCGGCGTCCAGCGCCTCCTTCCAGCGCGGCGCGCACAGGCACCAGCGGTCGCCGGGCTGCAGGCCGGGGAAGTGCGCTTCCGGCATCGGCGTCGACAGGTCGTTGCCGGCGGCGCGGCTGAAGGCCAGGAACTCCGCCGTCATCACCGCGCACACCGTGTGCATGCCGGTGTCCTCGAAGCTGGTCTCGCAGCAGCCGTTGCGGAAGAAGCCGGTGACCGGCTCCAGCGAACACGGCTGGAGCTCGCCGCCGAGAACGTTCTTCGCGCCGGGCTCGTAGCGTGTGGTCATGCACCCAGCCTAACCGCTAAAACCCGGGCATTGCCATGCGCGATTGGCGCGCCAAGGGGACGTCCGATGACCGATTCCGCCGCCTCCAAGGCCGGCGCCAGGCCGCGCCGCAGCGCCCTCTACCTGCCGGGCTCCAACGCGCGCGCCATCGAGAAGGCGCGCACCCTGCCCTGCGACGTGGTGATCCTGGACCTTGAGGACTCCGTCGCGCCGGAGGCCAAGACCGCGGCGCGGGCGCTGGCCTGCGAGGCGGTGCGGCTGGGCGGCTTCGGCCCGCGCGAGCTGGTGATCCGCGCCAACGGCCTGGACACGCCCTGGGGGCGCGAGGACCTGGCCGCCGCCGCCGAAGCCGCGTCCGACGCGGTCCTGGTTCCCAAGATGACGGCGCCGGGCGACCTCGCCGCCTGCCGCGCGGCCTTGGGGCCCAAGGTCCCGCTGTGGGCGATGATCGAGACCGCCCGCGCGGTCTTCGCCCTCGACGCCCTGGGCGCGGCCTCCGCGGATCAGGGCGTCGCCTGCTGGGTGATCGGGACCAACGACCTGGTGAAGGAGATGCGCTGCCGGCTGGGGCCTGACCGCGGACCGCTCAAGCCGGCGCTGTCGCTGGCCGTGCTGGCCGCCCGCGCCCATGGCCTGGCGATCCTGGACGGGGTCTACAACGATATCCCCGATCTCGATGGCCTGGCGGCCGAGTGCGCGCAGGGCGCCGACCTGGGCTTCGACGGCAAGAGCCTGATCCATCCGACGCACCTGGAGATCGCCAACCGCGCCTTCGCGCCGGAGCCGCAGGCCGTGACATGGGCGCGCACAGTTGTCGCAGCCTTTGATTCGGCGGAGAATTCCGGGAAAGGAGTCCTGAAGGTGGAGGGGCGCATGGTCGAGCGCCTCCACCTGGCCGAGGCGCGCCGCCTGATCGCGGTGGCGCAGGCCATCGAAGGGCTCGAGACCGGGTAGCCAAGGCCGATGCGGATCGCCGTCCTGCCGCTCATGATCCTCGCCGCCGCCGCGTCGGCCGCGGCGGCCCAACCGCCGTCGCCATCGCCCGCGGCCCAGGCTCCGCCAAGCCCGGCCGCAAGGCCGCGCGACCCGATCGCCAGCCTGCTCAATCCCAATGCGCCGGAATCCCGCGACGAGGATGAGCCTGACACCGCCGGCCAGGCGAAGGGCGCGGCCGAACCGGACCTCGACCTGATCCCGCCGTCGCGCGCGAGCGGACCCGCGATCCCCTTCGCGCCGGGCCCGCGCTCGAAGCGCGACGCGCCGATCAGCATCGATGAAACGGGCCTGACGCCCGATGCGCCGCCGGACGCCCGTGCGCTCACCTACGACGATCGCATCCGTGGCTCGTTCGCCGCGGCCCAGGGGTTCCAGGGCCCGCTCGACGGCGGCTGGACCCTGTCGTCGCCGGGCTGCGAGATCGCCCTGCAGATCGTCGACCGCCGCGATCGGCTGGAAGCGGTCTGGCGCGACGTGCGCCGTCCGGGCTCGCTGGAGGCTTCCGGGCTGGTGGACGACATCCAGCGCTCCGGCGGCACGCTTATCCTGCGGTTCGACGAGGCCCCGTTCAAGACCGCCAACGTCACCCTGCACGAGACGGTCGACGGCCGCTGGATCGGCCGCATGACGCGCGGCGCGGACGTCTTCGACGTCAGCCTGAAGCGGACCAGCCCCTAGCCTAAAGCCCCAGCACCCGGCGCGCGGCGGCCAAGGCCGTCTCCAGCGCCTGCGGCGCATAGGGCTCGGCGGTCCCGAACCCCCAGACCGGCGCGGGCCAGGCTACGTCCTGTGGCCGCCGGGCGATGACGTGGACGTGCAGCTGGGCGGTGATGTTGCCGAGCTGGCCGACGTTGAGCTTGGACGCCGGCTGGCCCAGGGCCTCGGCCACGGCGCGCGCGGCCACGCCGGCCTGCAGCACCTCGTCCATCAGCACGTCGCGCTCGCCGGCCGCGAGGTCCTCCAGTTCCGCGGCGCCAGCCACCCGGGGGATCAGCACGATCCACGCGAAGCGGGCGTCGGCCTGCAGGCGCGCGTGGCTGAGCGCCAGTTCGCCCAGGGCGTGGGAGGTGGCGACGAAGGCGGCGTCGATTTCGAACATCATCTGCGAGGGGACCATGGCGAAGCCGCCGCCGCCACCCTAATTCAGGGCTGTTTCCGACCCCTGTTGCGGCGCGGCATTGCCCCGCCCGCGCCGGTGGTCTACGAGCCGCCCAAGCAGCAGGCAGGAGCAGACACATGGCCAAGAAACCCCTTCGCGTGGCGGTCACCGGCGCCGCGGGCAATATCGGCTACGCGCTGCTGTTCCGCATCGCGTCCGGCCAGATGTTCGGCCCCGACCAGCCGCTGATCCTGCAACTGCTGGAAATCCCGGTGGAAGGCCCGCAGAAGGCGCTGAAGGGCGTGGCCATGGAGATCGACGACTGCGCCTTCCCGCTGGTGCACGACATGGTGCTGACCGGCGAGGCGGACGTCGCCTTCAAGGACGTGAACTGGGCCCTCCTGGTCGGCTCCAAGCCGCGCGGACCGGGCATGGAGCGCGCCGACCTGTTGAAGGACAACGGCAAGATCTTCATCGCCCAGGGCCAGTCGATCGACAAGGTGGCCGCCGACGACTGCCGCGTGGCCGTGGTGGGCAACCCCTGCAACACCAATGTGATGATCGCCGCCCATCAGGCCAGGCGCCTGCCCAAGGACCGTTTCACCGCCATGGTGCGCCTGGACGAAAACCGCGCCCGCGCCCAGCTGGCCAAGAAGGCCGGCGTCTCCATCGACGCGGTCAGCGAGACCTTCATCTACGGCAACCACAGCCCGACGATGTTCGCCGACTTCACCCACGCCAAGATCAACGGCAAGCCGGCCGCCGAGGTGATCGGCGACGAGGCCTGGCTGAAGACCGACTTCCTGCCCACCGTCGGCAAGCGCGGCGCGGCGATCATCGACGCGCGCGGCCTCTCCTCGGCCGCCTCGGCCGCCAACGCCCTGGTCGACCACGTGCGCGACCTGACCACGCCGGGGACCGTCCACTCGGTGGCCGTCGAGAGCCAGGGCCGCTATGGCTTCGCCCAGGGCATCTGGGCCGGCATGCCGGTTCGGACCACGGCCAACGGCCACGAGGTCCTGACCAATTACGAAATGGACGATTTCGCCAAGTCGAAGATCGCCATCACCAACGACGAACTGGTGGGCGAGCGCGACACTGTGAAGGATCTGCTGGCCTAAAGCCCGTCGGGATCGCCGGGGCCGTCGTCCTCGGCCGCGGCGTTCAGGTCGTCGATCCGCTGATCGTAGAGCTCCGCCACCGCGCGCGGCGAGCGTCGCGCCGCCTCCTCGCGGGCGGCCAGCCAATCGCGCTGGTCGCGCCGCAGCAGTTCGGGCGGCGCGCCGCTGCGCAGGGCCCGGCGGTAGGCGCGGGCCATCTCGCGGTCGGCCGCCGCCAGGTCGGGGTCGGCGCAGACCATCTGGGCGGCGCGGCTGGCGGCGTTCGCGCAGGGTCCCGCCGGGATTGGGCGTTGCAGGGCGATCGGCCTGGGCGGCGGGGCGGCAAGCGGCGGCGGCTGCAGTGGAAGCGGCGGCGACACCCGCGGCGTCGGCGTCGGCGCGGGCGCGGGCGCGGGAAGCGGATCGGCCACGGCCAGCCTGGGCGGCGCGGCGGGCTGTGAGGACGGCGGTGAGGCGGGGACGGGCGCCTGCGCGGCCTGAGCCATGCCCGGCGCCAGCACCGCCAGCTTGCCGGCCGGATGGGTCTCGCCGCTGACCGCAGGCGCAGGCTTGCCAACCTCGATGGCCAGGGTCGGGCCGGCCGCGGTGGGGTCCGCCGGTGGGGTGACGGCGCGCATCGGCGCGGCGGGTGTCGGGTGGCCGAGATCGGGTTTGGCCCAGAGGCCGCCCAGCAGGCCCAGGGCGAGCGCCGCCGCCAGGCCGCCGCCGACGATGGCGGCGCGCGGCAGCGCCCGGGCCGCCATGGCGCCGCGCGGCGGGCGCGGGTCGGGCGCGGCGCCCGGAGCGGCGAAGCCCTGGTAGGTCAGCTTACTCCAGGGCGCCTGAGGGGGCGTTCCGGCGCGGTCGGTGGTCATGGCGCGATATCATCCTGCAGCGTCCCGAGGGGCCTAACCCGCGGGGCGACTCTGCAGTTGCAATGGCGGCGTCGGCCTCAGTAGCCGTCGCCGTGCGCATCGCGCGCCAGGCTGTTCAGCTCGGCGATCCGCGCCAGATAGACGTCGCGCAGCGCCCAGGGCGCCTCGCGCGCCGCGGCCGAGCGGGCGCTCAACCAGCGCTGCTGTTGCGCCTGCAACTGGCCCTCCGGCACGCCCGCGGCCCGCGCGCCCTGGTAGGCGCGGGTCATCTGGCGATCGGCGGCGCTGAGCGAGGGGTCGGCGCAGACCAGGGCCGCGCCCGGATCGTGCGAGGCGCAACGCGGCGCGGAGACCTTCACCAGGCCGGACGGGGCGGCGGGCGCCAGCTGGACCGGATGACTGCGCGACGCCGGCTCGACCACATGCGGCGCCTTGCGCGCCTTCAGCGAGGTGCGTTCCACCTCCGGATCGCGGCCGTGGCTGCGAAGGGCGCGCTTGCGGTCGCCTTGGGCGGTCTCGACCAGCGTCACGTGGCCGTGCGGCAGCACCTTCTGGACCGCATGGACCAGGGCCTCCAGCCGCTGGCGCTTCTTCGCCTCGTCGCGGGCTTCGGCCAGCACCATGGCCTTGGTCTCGGCGCGGGCTTCCGCCCGGCCCTTGGCTTCCGCCAGGGCCAGCTTCTGGGCCTCGGCCTTCTCTTCCTTGGCCAGCCTGAGCTTCTCGGCCTTGTCGGCCTTCGCCTGGGTCTTGGCCTGCTCCAAGCGGGCCTGTTCCGACCGGGCCTGTTCCAGCCGGACCTTCTCGGCCTTGGCCTGGGCGATCTGGGCTTTCGCGAGTTGGGCCTTGGCGAGTTGGGCCTTGGCGATCTGCGCCAGCTCCACGCGGCGATCCTCGGCGCGCGCGGCGGCGGCCTGTTGAGCGGCCTTGCGGGCGCTGTCCCGCGCCGCGTCCTGCGCGGCCTGGACCTGGGCGGCCCGGGCCTGAGCCTGAACCTGAGCCTGAACCTGAGCCTGAACCTGAGCCTGGGCGAGCTGGATCCGACGGTCCGTGCGGGAGGCTTCCTGCGGCCTTGGCGCCGCCGCCGCGGTTTCCACCGGGTGGCGCTCGGCGGGCTTCAGCTTTTCCAGCCAGTGGCCGGGCGCGGCCAGGGCCGCCACCATCAGGGGCGCCAGGTCCGGCAACTTCGGCCCCTCGATATGCGGCGCCTGGAAACGCGGCGCCGCGAGATGCGGCATCGGCAGCGTCGGCAGGGGCTTGGGCTCCAGCCGGGTCAGTTCCGGGACCTGACCCATCACCGCCTGGCCGTCCTGCCGGGGCCGCAGGGTGGCGAACAGCGGCTTGGGCGCCGCGCGCAGGGTCTCGATGGGGGCGCCGACCGCGGCGGCCGGCCCGTCGTTGACGACGATCCTGAGGTGGCGCGCGGAGGGATCGACCGGCGGCTCCGCCGCCTCAGGCGCGGCCACGGCCACCCGCCGTTCGGTCATGGCCGGCCGCGCCCACAGGCCCAGGCCCGCGCCCAGGACGCAGGCTCCGGCTACGCCGGCGAACAGGATCGTTCGCGGCCCCAGGGTCCGGCGTCGCGGCGGCAAGCCGGCGCCAGCCGGTTCCGAAGCGGGCGAAGCGGCGCCGTCCTGCGGCGGCCCGAGACGAAGGTCGAGGTCTTGGTGGTCAGGTGTCATCAGAGATCCAGCCCCTACGCGGATCCCTCGACGAAGATGCTCTGGCCGTCCCGCCGCGCCCACGGCTAAGGTCCGACCCCTTGCATCCGCTCTCTCCCAGCCACATTGAGCCCGAAATATGACATTTGCGCCAGCGCCAATTCTTGAGACCGATCGTCTCATCCTTCGCGCCCCGGTTGCGGAAGACTTCGACGTCTACGCCGCCTGGGCCGCCGAGGAAGAGGTGATGCGCTATATCGGCGGCGCCCAGGTGCGGGCCGTGGCCTGGCGCGGCTTCTGTTCGATCGTCGGCGCCTGGACCGTGCGCGGCTTCTCGATGTTCTCCGTCTTGGAGAAGTCTAGCGGCCGCTGGATCGGCCGGACGGGGCCGTGGCAGCCGGACGGCTGGCCGGGGACCGAGGTCGGCTGGGCGCTGGCCCGCGAGACCTGGGGCAAGGGCTACGCCACCGAGGGCGCGGTCGCCTGCATGGACTATGTGTTCGACACCCTGGGCTGGGCCGAGGCGATCCACACCATCGATCCTGCGAACGCCGCCTCCCAGGCCGTGGCGAAAAAGCTGGGCTCGACCCTGAAGGGCCTGGCGAAGATGCCCGCGCCCTTCGACCACCTGCCGGCCGAGTGCTGGAGCCAGACCCGGGCCGAGTGGGCGCAGAACCGCAAGCGGTTCGGCTAGTGTGCTGGATTTGAAGTTCGCCGGCTTCTGGATCGACCTCCGAGCGAACTTCAAATCAAAGAAGCACACTAGAAGATTCTAAGATTCCTAGTGTGGCGCAAAGATTCCGAAATTCGCTCGGAGCGCCCATCAAGCGCAGGCGAATTTCGGAATCGCCACACTAGATCCAGCCCAGCTCGCGCAAGCGGCGCGCGTGGGTGCGGCTCACCGGGACCTCGGCGCCGTCCTGCAGCGTCAGCGTCGCGCGCCCGTCGCCGCGGACGGCCTCGGCGATCGCCGCCCTGGCCACCCACCACGACCGGTGGACCTGGGCGCCCTCGATGCCCTGCAGCTCGGCGATGGCGTCGGAGAGGCGCATCAGGATCAGGTCCTGGCCGGCGGCGGTGTGCAGGCGCAGATAATGGTCCTCCGCCTCGACCGCCCAGAGGTCGGCGCCGCGCAGCTTGGGCGGCAGGCGGGCCAGGAACTTGGCCGGCGCCGCGCCGGCCGCCGCGGCCTGGGTGAAGCTGGCCGCCTGGCGCTCCACCAGGGTGTTAAGCGCCACCATCACCAGCGTCACCGCCAGCACCGACCCCACCAGCTCGGCAAAGTCCGCTGGCGTCGTGAAACTCGCGTGGAACACCTGGTGGGTGACCAGCCCCACGAGGGCGGAATAGGGCAGGGCGATGGCCAGGGAGGCGAGGGCCGCGCGCAGCCAGATCGCCGGCGTCGCCGCGCCCGGCCGCGCGAAGAAGGCGCGCGAGACGAAGGTCCCCCACAGCCAGCCGCCCAGCATCAGCCCCAACCAATAGGCGAAGCGGACGAGCGGGGCGCCGCGGGTCGAGCCGAAGGCGCCGGCCATGGAGAGGAAACCCGAGGCCGCGAGCGCGATGACCAGGCCCCGCAGCCAGCCGCGCCAGCTGTCATAGGGCTCCCAGCTCGGGGTTTTCGTGCGCGCCATGCCACGCCGCAGATAGAGGAAGTCGCGGGCTTCGGGAACGCCGCCTAGCTTCCGCCATCGCGTCGAGGCATAAGAATCCGCTGATTCACCAAGGCTTAGCGCCCGACCGGCATGGCCGATCTCGTCTTCCACGATCCGACCGGGCGCCGGGCCCGCAGGGTGCGCTTCGCCGGCGGCCTGATCGCCTCGTTCATCGCCCTCCTGGTGGCGGGGTTCTTCGCCACCCTGGCGTTCGCGCCGCGCCTGCCGACCGTCAGCCTGAAGGACCCGCGCGCGCTTGAGGCCCTGCACCAGGAGACGGCGCACAAGCTGCGTGGCCGGGCCCAGTGGAACAAGATCCCGCACCCGCGCGCCGGCGCGGCGTCCAGCGGGCCGGGGCGGCCTTTGGCGGTGGGCTTCTACGTCTCCTGGGACGAAAGCTCGCGCCAGTCGCTGACCGAACACGTCAACGAGCTCGACGTGGTCTCGCCGCAGTGGATCTCGCTCGCCAAGGCCGACGGGACGATCACCATCACCTCCGACCCGCAGGCGCGCGCGATCATCGCGGCGGCCAAGCATCCGCCGTCGATCCTGCCGGGCATCTTCAACAAGCCGGTGAACGGCGCCTGGGACGGCCCGATGGCCGACGCCTTCCTGCTCAACCCGCAGGCCCGGACGTCCCTGATCGCCAACCTGGTGGCCCAGGCCCAGAAGCGCGGCTACGCGGGCTACGTCTTCGACCTGGAGGCCATGTCGCCGGCCGGCCTGCGCGCCTATCCCAGCTTCATCGCCGAGGCCCGCGCGGCCCTGAAACCGATCGGCCGCGACGTCTGGGTGACCACCTACTTCGCCGACGACGACTTCCCCTACAAGGCGCTGCAGGACGCCGCCGACGCGGTGGTGCTGATGGCCTACGACCAGCACTGGGGCGGCGGCGAGCCGGGGCCGGTGGCGGCGCAGGACTGGTTCGAGACCAACCTGGCCAAGCGCATGGAGCAGCTGGACCCGGCCAAGACCATCATCGCCCTCGACAACGTCGGCTACAACTGGACCCTGCCGGACCCGAAGAACAAGGCGATCGCCGACAAGAACTGCTATCCGGCCTGCGCCATCCTGTTCGCCGACGCCACCCAGACGGCCCACGACGCCGAGGCCCAGGTGGAGATGGAGGAGAACTCCCTCAACCCGACCTTCGGCTACCAGGACGACCAGGGCCGCAAGCACGTGGTCTGGTTCCTGGACGCGGCCACCCTGTTCAACCAGATCCACGTGGCCGACGGCTTCCGGCCGCTGGGCTACGCCCTGTGGCGGATGGGCGGCGAGGACCAGCTCGACTACCAGGTGCTGCGCCACCAGTACGGCCAGGGCAAGCCGGACGGACTGGAGAACCTCAAGCCCGGCGTCGGGGTGGAGTTCGACGGCAACGGCGAGGTGCTGCACGTCTCCTCGATCCCGACGCCCGGCCGCCGCTCGCTGGAGATCGATTCCGACACCGGCCTGATCAGCGGCGAGAACTACGAGGTGATGCCCACCTCCTATGTGGTCCAGCGCTACGGCTTCCATCCGGGCTGGGTGGCGATCACCTTCGACGACGGGCCGGACGGGCGCTGGACGCCGAAGATCCTCGACATCCTGAAGGAAAAGCACGCGCCGGCGACCTTCTTCGTCATCGGCAAGAACATGGCCGCCAAGCCGGGGCTGGTGGCGCGCGAGGTGGCCGAGGGCCACGACGTGGGCAACCACACCTGGACCCACCCGGACATCGCCTTCATCCCGGCCGCCCAGACCTCGGTGGAGCTGTCGGCGACGCAACGGCTGTTCGAGACCATCACCGGCCGCTCCATGCGCCTGTTCCGCCCGCCGTTCTTCGGCGACGCCGAGCCGGACACGCCCCTGGAAGTCAGCCGCGTGATGCTGGGCCAGATGCAGGGCTACCTGACGGTCGGCCTGCGCATCGATCCGGACGACTGGCGAAGCCCGGACGCCTCGACGCCGGCCCGCATCGTCAACACCGCGCTCGACCGGCTGGCCCACCCGGGCGACCGTCCGGGCCAGGTGATCCTGCTGCACGACTCAGGCGGCGACCGCAGCTGGACCGTGAAGGCCCTGCCCGGCCTGATCGATGCGCTGCGCGCCCATGGCTACAAGCTGGTGACCATCGCCGATCTGGCCGGCATGACGCCACAGGAGGCCATGCCGCCCACCAGCCGCAATTCCTTCGAGCTGCTGCTCGACCGGATCGGCTTCGGCTTCTTCCACGGAGTCAATGTGGCGCTGTCGACCCTGTTCATCACCGCCATCGTGCTGGGCGTGGGCCGGTTGCTGCTGCTGGGCGTGCTGGCGCTCGTCCACCGCTTCACCATCACTCGGCGGACCCCGCCGATGCTGGACCCGGCGACCGGGCCGCTGATCAGCGTGCTGATCCCCTGCTTCAACGAGGAGAAGGTGATCGAAAGTTCGGTGCGCCGGATCCTGGCGTCGAACTGGAGCAAGCTGGAGGTGCTGGTGCTGGACGACGGCTCGTCCGACCACACCGCCGAGGTGGTGCGCAAGGCCTTCGCCGACGAACCGCGCGTGACGCTGATGAGCTTCGAGAACGGCGGCAAGGCGCGCGCGCTGAACCGCGGCTTCGCCAAGGCGCACGGCGAGGTGATCGTGGCGCTAGACGCCGACACCCTGTTCCCGTCCGACACCCTGGCCAGGCTGGCCCGCTGGTTCGTCGACCCGCGGGTGGGCGCGGTGGCGGGCAACGCCCTGGTGGGCAACCGCCGCAACCTGATCACCCGCTGGCAGGCGCTGGAATATGTCACCGCCCAGAACCTGGAGCGCCGGGCGCTGGCGGCCCTGGGCGCGGTGACCGTGGTGCCCGGCGCCGTGGGCGCCTGGCGCAGGGCGGCGCTTGAGGAGCTGGGCGGCTATCCGGACGACACGCTCGCCGAGGACCAGGACCTGACCATCGCCATCCAGCGGGCCGGCTGGCGCGTGGAGTTCGACCCCGAGGCGCGCGCCTACACCGAGGCGCCGGAAACCGTCGGCGGCCTGCTGAAGCAGCGCTTCCGCTGGTCGTTCGGCACCCTGCAGTGCATCTACAAGCACCGCGCGGCCTTGTTCAGCCCGAAGCATCCGGTGCTGGGCTTCATCGCGCTGCCGCAGATCTGGCTGTTCCAGATCATCCTGACCGCGGTGGCGCCGCTGATCGACATGGCGGTGATCTGGAGCCTGATCTCGGCGGTCTACGGCTTCATGAACCACGCCACGGAGTGGTCGCCGGACGACCTGGTCCGCCCGCTCTCCTACTGGGCCGCCTTCATCTTCCTGGACCTGTCGGCCGGGGCGCTGGGCATGGCGCTGGAACGCCGCGCGCCCTGGGGCGACCTGGTCTGGATGCCGGTGCAGCGCTTCGGCTACCGCCAGCTGATGTACTATGTCGTCGTGAAGTCGATCGACGCGGCCCTGCACGGCGCGCGGGTCAGCTGGGGCAAGCTGGAACGCCGCGCCAGCGCCGCCTTCGAAGGGGCAGGTTAGAAGCTATACCGGAGAACGGGGTTTTACGGCCGCCCTGCGGTTGTCTTCCCAGGGAGCGGCGCCTATAACCCCGCGCACTCGCCGAGACGGCGGGGACCCCATCCCAACCGCGTCGTCCGCGAGCCTCATGAACATCCACGAGCACCAAGCCAAAGCCGTCCTCGCCGAGTTCGGCGCGGCGGTCCCCAAGGGCTACCCGGCCTTTACCGTCGACGAAGCCGTCGAGGCCGCCAAGAAGCTGGGGGGTCCGGTCTTCGTGGTGAAGTCGCAGATCCACGCCGGGGGGCGCGGCAAGGGCCGCTTCGAGGGCCTTGGCCCCGACGCCAAGGGCGGGGTCCGCGTGCTGAAGTCGATCGACGAGGTGAAGGCCTCGGCCAGTGAGATGCTGGGCCGTGTGCTGGTCACCGAACAGACCGGGCCCAAGGGCAAGCAGGTCAACCGCCTCTACATCGAAGAAGGCGCGCAGATCGCCAAGGAATTCTACCTCTCCCTGCTGGTCGACCGCGAGACCAGCCGCGTGTCGGTCGTCGCCTCCACCGAAGGCGGCATGAGCATCGAGGAGGTGGCCCACAACACGCCGGAGAAGATCGCTGCGTTCGGCATCGACCCGGTGACCGGCGTGCGCAGCTTCCACGGCCTGAAGCTGGCCGCGGCGCTCGGCCTCTCCGGCGACCTTGCCAAGCAGGCCGGCAAGCTGCTGGGCCAGCTCTACGCGGCCTTCGTGGACAAGGACATGAGCCTGCTGGAGATCAACCCGCTGATCGTCACTGCGGACGACCAGCTGAGGGTGCTCGACGCCAAGGTCTCCTTCGACGACAACGCCCTGTTCCGCCACCCGGATCTGAAGGCGCTGCGCGACGAGAGCGAGGAAGACCCCAAGGAGATCGAGGCCAGCAAGTTCGACCTCTCCTACATCGCCCTCGACGGCGAGATCGGCTGCATGGTCAACGGCGCGGGCCTGGCCATGGCGACCATGGACATCATCAAGCTCTATGGCGCCGAGCCCGCCAACTTCCTGGACGTGGGCGGCGGCGCCGACGAGGCCAAGGTGACCGCGGCCTTCAAGATCATCATCGCCGACCCCAACGTGAAGGGCATCCTGGTCAACATCTTCGGCGGCATCGCCCGCTGCGATATCCTGGCCCAAGGCGTGGTCGCCGCGGTCAAGCAGGTGGGGCTGAAGGTGCCGCTGGTGGTGCGGCTGGAAGGCACCAACGCCGAGCTCGGCAAGAAGATCATCAATGAGAGCGGCCTGAACGTCATCGCCGCCAACGACCTCTCGGACGGGGCCGAGAAGATCGTCAAGGCCGTGCGGGGCGCGGCCTGATGCTGAAAGCGGGCCTTCTGGCTCTGGCGTTGAGCGCGCTGGGCGCGGGCGCCCAGGCCGCGCCGCTGTTCGACGCCTACCAGGGGTTCTGCCTGAAGACCGACGCGGACGCCGCCGCCGGCCTGTCCGCCGCCACCGCGGCCGGCTGGACGCCGATCCCGGCGGCCATGATGCAGCAGTTGAGCGGCGCCGCGGGCGTCGAAAACGCCGACGGGCGGATGCGGTCCAATGCTGGGGGCTTCGACTTCATGCTGGTGGGGGTGAAGACCATCCCGGTCGCCGGCCTGTCGCTGGCCGTCCACTTCTGCGCGCTCGCGACCACCAGCGCCCCGGCGACGCCGAACGAGGCCTCGACCGCCCTGGCCGGTTTCGCGGCCATGCCCCCGAACCCGCTGATGAGCAAGGGTGGCCAGACCGGCTACGTCTATCTCGACGAGGGCGGCGTCCACAAACCCATCACCACCCCGGGCGACGTCGCCTCCGCCAAGGCGATGGTCCAGTCAGGCCGCCTCCGCTTCGCCTTCGTGCAGGAGGGGCCCACCCTCAGCCTGCTCGCCTACGCCGTCCCTTCCCTGTGAGCGCCCGCTGAATGTCGATCCTGATCACCAAAGACACCCGCGTCATCTGCCAGGGCTTCACCGGGGCGCAGGGCACCTTCCACTCCCAGCAGGCCATCGCCTACGGCACCAACATGGTCGGCGGGGTGACGCCCGGCAAAGGCGGGACGACCCACCTGGACTTGCCGGTGTTCAACACGGTGGCCGAGCTGACCCGCAACGAGCGCGTCGACGCCTCGGCGATCTATGTCCCGCCGCCGTTCGCCGCCGACTCGATCCTGGAAGCCATCGACGCGGAGATCCCGCTGATCATCTGCATCACCGAAGGCATCCCGGTGTCGGACATGGTGCGCGTGAAGCGCGCGCTGGACGGATCGAAGTCCCGGCTGATCGGGCCCAATTGCCCCGGCGTGCTGACCCCCGGCGAGTGCAAGATCGGCATCATGCCCGGGAACATCTTCAAGAAGGGCTCGGTGGGCGTTGTCTCGCGCTCCGGCACGCTTACCTATGAAGCCGTGTTCCAGACCACTCAGGTGGGCCTCGGCCAGACGACGGCCGTGGGCATCGGCGGCGACCCCGTGAAGGGCACCGAATTCATCGCCATGCTCGACCAGTTCCTGAAGGACCCGGCGACGGAGTCGATCATCATGATCGGCGAGATCGGCGGTTCCGGCGAGGAAGACGCCGCGGAATTCATCAAGAATTCACCAACCAAGAAGCCTATGGTCGGCTTCATTGCGGGCCGCACGGCGCCGCCCGGACGGCGCATGGGTCATGCCGGCGCCATCATCTCCGGCGGCAAGGGCGGGGCGGAGGACAAGATCGCTGCGATGGAGGCCGCGGGCATTCGTGTCTCTCCCTCGCCGGCGAAACTGGGCGAAACCCTGCTCGAGGTCCTGAAAGGCGCCTGAGGCGTCGAAAACTTAGCGTTTTGAGCGGTCCGCGCTCGGCTCCTTCCTTCGAGAGGCTCCGCGGTCCCGGCTCAGGGAAGCGGACGAGATGGCGGACGACGCGGGTCTGATCAACGAGGTCTTGGCGGAGACCTCCTTCCTCTACGGCGGCAACGCGGCCTTCGTGGAAGACCTCTATGCGAAATGGTCGGCCGACCCGAACGGGGTCGAGCCGTCGTGGCGCGCCTTCTTCGCCTCGCTGCACGACAGCGCCGCCGACGTGAAGCGCGGCGCGCAAGAGCCGGCCTGGACCAAGGCCGCGCCGCCGGCCGTCCGCCCCGACTGGCTCTCGGCCATCGACGGCCTGTGGCCCGCGGTGGAAGCCAAGGTCGGCGCCAAGATCGCCGAGCGCGCCGCCGCCCCCGACACCGACGCGGTGCGCGCCGCGACGCTCGATTCCCTGCGCGCCATCATGATGATCCGCGCCTACCGGATGCGCGGCCACCTGAAGGCCAACCTCGATCCGCTGGGCATCGCCACCACGCCCGGCGACGCCTCGGAACTGGATCCGGCGACCTACGGCTTCTCGGAGGCCGACTTCGACCGGCCGATCTTCCTGGATTTCGTGCTGGGGCTGGAGACGGCGACCATCCGCGAGATCCTGGAGATCGTGCGGCGCACCTACTGCGGCAACGTCGGCGTGCAGTACATGCACATCTCCGACCCCAAGGAGAAGGGCTGGCTGCAGGCCCGCATCGAGGGCCGCGACAAGGAGATCGTCTTCACCAAGGAGGGCAAGGTCGCCATCCTGAAGAAGCTGATCGAGACCGAGGGCTTCGAGAAGTTCCTGCATCGGCGCTTCCCCGGCACCAAGCGCTTCGGCCTGGACGGCGGCGAAAGCCTGGTCCCGGCGCTGGAGCAGATCATCAAGCGCGGCGGCGCGCTGGGCGTGAAGGACATCATCGTCGGCATGCCGCATCGCGGCCGCCTGAACGTGCTGGCCGCCGTGATGGGCAAGCCCTACCAGGTGATCTTCCACGAGTTCCAGGGCGGCTCCTCGCTCCCCTCCGACGTCGAGGGCTCGGGCGACGTGAA
>NZ_DASYAF010000062.1:0-4757 GCF_036501465.1 Phenylobacterium sp. | reverse complement strand
ATAGGCGATGGCGGCGTCGTCGGTCATCGTTCGGGCGCGCTCCAGCATTCGCTCGGAGACGTCGACGCCGAGCACCGAGGCCGCGCCCTCGGCCTTGGCCCAGCGGCCGAACCAGCCGAAGCCGCAGCCCAGGTCGAGCACGCGCAACCCGCCGAGCGGCGGCAGCAGCGCCCGCATCGCCGGCCATTCCGCCGCACCGGCCAGGCCCTCTTTCGAGCGGATCATGCCGCTGTAGCCGGCGAAGAAGGTCTCATCATCGTAGAGGGCTGACATGGGGCCGCTTCGATCATCCTGCCGGGTGCGCGGCATTTGACACTCCGGCGGCCGCGCAAGACAAGAGTTCAGGCCAAGGCATCCATCCAGACGGGACGCCAGGCCGACGGGAGTGAGCCATGCTTGAGAAACTGAAGGTCGTCGAATTCTCCACCTGGGTCGCCGGGCCCAGCGCCGCCATGGTCATGGCCGACTGGGGCGCCGAGGTGATCAAGGTGGAGAGCGCCGCCGGCGACCCGGTGCGCAACCTGTTCGCCGCCCGCCAGGACGTCACCGGCAATCCGGTGTTCGAGCTGCAGAATCGCGGCAAGCGCAGCCTGGTGCTCGACACCGGCAAGCCGGAGGGGCGCGCGGCGCTGCTCAGGGTGCTGGCCGATACCGACATCTTCATCACCAACCTGCGCCCGGGCGCGCTGAAGCGGGCCAGGCTGGACTACGATTCGATCAAGGCCGCCTTCCCGCGGCTGATCTACACCAGCGTCACCGGCTATGGCTTGGAGGGCGAGGGGATCGACCTGCCGGCCTTCGACATCGCCGCGCTCTGGACCCGGTCGGGCGTCGCCGGCGCCACCATTCCGGAAGGCCTCGATCCCTTCGTCTGCCGCCCGGGGATGGGCGACTCCATCTGCGCCCTGGCCACCGTCGCCTCGACGCTGGCGGCCCTGGTCGAGCGCGGGGCCACCGGCAAGGGCCAACTGGTCGAGACCTCGCTGATCCGTACCGGCTCCTACGCCATCGGCTGGGACCTCGCCATCCAGCTGAAATGGGGCGAGCACAATCGCGCCCGCCAGCGCAGCCAGACGCAAAGCCCGGTCGCCAACTATTTCAAGACCGCCGACGACCACTGGGTCTCGGTCTCGGTGCGCGCGCCGCGCGACTGGCCGGCCATCGCCGCGGCCGCCGGCCATCCGGAACTGGTCGAGGACGCGCGGTTCGCCACGCCCATGGACCGGGCGGGCAATGCCCAGCTGCTGCTGGGCATATTGGACAAGGCCTTCGGCGCCATGACGCTGAAGCAAGCCGCCGCGGTGCTGACCAGGGCCGACGTGATCTGGGCCCCGCTGCAGAGCCTGGCCCAGGTCGCCGAAGACCCCTACGCCAAGGCCGCCGGCTGCTTCGTCGAGGTGGAAGACGCCCTTGGCGAACGCTATCTGGCGCCCGCCTCGCCGGCGAGATTCCCCGGCGCCGACCACGGCCCGACCCGGCCCGCGCCGCCGCTGGGGGCGCACACCGCGGAGATATTGGAAGAGGCAGGCTATTCGCGCGCCGAGATCGACGGGCTGGTCGCCAGCGGCGTCGCGGTGAGTCTGGACTAAGAGCGAGGCCGACCAAACGCGTCCTTCTCCCCTCGCGGGAGAAGGTGGCCGGTCTTAGGACCGGTCGGATGAGGGGCGGCGGCGAGCTTTCCACGACCGCGCGAGCGCCCTCTAACCATCAGTCTGCGCGGCCCCTCATCCGACCCCGCCTTCGCGGGGCCACCTTCTCCCGCGAGGGGAGAAGGTGCGCTAGACATCGGCCCTAGCGCTTATTCGGCAGCACCACCACGGCATGGCCGGGGCAGGTGGCTTCGCCGTTCTGGTTCATGACGTTGGTTTCCAGGCGGACCTGGTTTTCGCCATCGACCACCTCTTTCTCCACCACCTTGCCGACCACGCTCAGCGTGTCGTTCTTCTGGTTGATGGCGCGGTACTGGCAGCCGACCTCGCGGATTTCGCCCTCGTCGCCGATCCAGTCGCGCAGCGCATTGGCCAGATAGGCGTAGCGCAGGTTGCCCATGCCGAAGGCGCCCGCCGCGTTGCCGGCCTTGCGGCCGTCCTCGTCGTCCATGTGGAAGGGCACGAACTCGTCGTTCACCGCCGCATAGCGGTTCCAGTGCATGAAGTTGGTCTGGCGCGACCAGGTCGGCATTTCGTCGCCCACCCGCACGTCGTCGAAATAGACATTCACGCTCATGATCTGGTCCCCTCTAGTAGCGAATGCCGGTGGCGATCCGGCGACGCACGAACTCGCCGTTCTGGTTGGTCCATTCGATCTCGTTGTAGGTGTAGAGCATCAGGCCGAAGCGGCCCTGGCGCTCGTTGAAGTCGGCCAGCCGCGTGCGGGCCGAGATCACGTCGCCGGGCCGCATGGGTTCGCCATAGGTGTCGGTCTGGCCGCCGTTGATGCCGGTCAGCCGCACGCCCTCGACCGGCGCCGCGGCGGCCGGCGGCCGCGGCCGCTTCACCGGCCAGGCGAAGGGGTTGAAGTCCAGCGGCGCCACGACGCCGCCCCAGCGCGTGCCGGCGGCATAGTCGGTATCCCAATAGAGCGGCGGCGGGGTCTCCGGCCAATAGGTGGCGATGGCCCATTTGCGGATGTCGGAGAGCGAGATCGGCGGCGAAAGGCGCGGCTCGCTCCACTGGCCTTTGGCCTCCTGCATCGCCGGGCTGATCAGGGTATCCACGCCTGTGGCCATCGCATTCTCCTCTCAAATTCGCTTTGTTTTGAAGACGGTCTCGGTTTGAAATTCGATTTTCGAGCCCTCGCGGACGCCTAGGCTTCGGCGTGAAGATCGAAGTCCGCGTGGATAAGGCCATAGGGTACGACAATCTTGCGATCCTCCGTTCGCTCGATAAGGCCCCAATCGAGCAGAATGGTCACATCCTCATGCACTCGCTTCACATCGCGTCCGAGCTCACGGGCAAGGCCCCGCAAGCTCACCGCTCCGATAGCCTGAAGCCGTTCGATCAGCGCCCACCGCCTTGGCGACAGCACCGAAAAAAGCTGAGCCGGCGATGAAAACGTAAAAAGGTCCGACGCCTGTCTTCCCCTGCGCCAAACGTCGGTGAAGGCGGTTCCCGCCTCGCGCAGGGTGGCGGTGTCGTCCTTCCGGATCTGAATAGTCGCTATTCTCATTTGGCCCTCCTTGTCTCAACATCGGCCAGGAAATCCCGCACCAGCGTCTCGACGGTGCTGAAAGCGTAAGGTTCCTCAACACCATCCCGATGGCGATGGTCTCCTTTCAGGCGTTCGTTGTCGTAGCCCACGATCCGCTGGCCTCGCCGACCGTAGTACATCCGGTACTTGTAGCTATGCGTGCAGCCCTCGACAGGCTGCGGCACGCTCCAGATCACCAGCTCCAAGATAGCGCCGTCCGAGAGAACGCTCTTCTGGCGGCGGAGGAGTTCAGCTCTCACGTTGGCTAAAATGCCAGCCTAGGGTGTTGTCAATCAAGCCAACACCTACGATCAATGCCTGGCTTGGGCGGCCAGTTCGCCGTGCACATCAACCGGAGGCTGGCGTCGACCCCGCGCCAGGATCAGATTGGCGAGCAAAGAAATAGGGAGAAGCTCATGAGCGACGACCAGGAAGAACCGAAGGGGCCCGATCTCACCAAGGGCGTGGCGTCCGCGGACCTGCCGGAAGGCGGCCTGCTCACCGGCCGGGTCGGGGACGAGGTGGTCGTGGTCGCCCGCGTCGACGGCGAACTCTTCGCCATCGGCGGCAGTTGCACCCATTACCACGGGCCGCTCGGCGAGGGCCTGCTGGTCGGCCACACGGTGCGCTGCCCCTGGCACCATGGGCACTTCTGCCTGCGCACCGGCGAGGCGCTGGCCGGGCCGCCGATCGATCCGGTCGCCGTCTGGACGCCGGAGGAGCGCGACGGCAAGATCTTCGTGCGCTCGGGCGCAGAGGCCAGGAACCCGACGCCGAAAGCCAAGGCCGGCAGGGCGCCGCGGCGCATTCTGATCGCCGGCGGCGGCGCCGCCGGGTTCGCGGCGGCGGAGATGCTGCGCCGCCACGGCTATGACGGGGCCTTGAGCCTGGTCAGTTCCGACGCCGACGCGCCCTACGACCGCCCCAACTGTTCGAAGGATTTCCTCGCGGGCGAGGCGCCGGCGGAGTGGATGCCGCTGCGCGAGGACGGCTGGTACAAGGACCACGACATCGATCTCAGATTGAAGACCGAGATCGTCAAACTGGACCTCGGCGCGCGAACCGCGTCGCTCAAGGCCGGCGACGACCTCGGCTTTGACGCCCTGGTCCTGGCGCTCGGGGCCGAGCCGCGACGGCCGCCGATTCCCGGCTTCGACAGCCCGAAGGTCTTCACCCTGCGCTCGCTGACGGACGCCGAGGCCATCGCCGCGGCGGCCAAGGGCGCACGCCGCGTCGCCATTGTCGGGGCCAGCTTCATCGGGCTCGAGGTGGCGGCCTCGCTGAAACACCTCGGCCTGGAGGTCCATGTCGTGGCGCCGGAGGATATCCCCCTCGCCCACGTGCTCGGCGACGAGGTCGGCGAATGGATCCGCGGCCTGCACGAGGCGAAGGGCGTGGTCTTCCACCTGGGTCGCAAGGTGCAGGGCTTCAAGGACGGCAGGCTCGGCCTGGACAACGGCGAGGCGATCGAGGCGGACTTCGTCGTCGCCGGAACCGGGGTGAAGCCGCGCACGACGCTGGCCGAAGCCGCCGGCCTGAAGGTCGACAACGGCGTGGTGGTCGACCGC
>NZ_DASYAF010000061.1:0-2968 GCF_036501465.1 Phenylobacterium sp. | reverse complement strand
GCGCCCGGGTCCGCTTAGTCGTCGGACAACAACGATACGGAGGCGAGCCATGAGCGACGGCGAGGTTTTCCCGGTTCCGCAGGCCTGGGCCAAGAAGGCCCACATGGACGCCGCCGGCTACGCCGCCGCCTGGAAACGGGTCGAGGCCAATCCGGACGGCTTCTGGCGCGACGTCGCCGGCCGGCTGGACTGGATCAAGCCGTTTTCGGTGGTCAAGGACGTCTCCTTCGCCCGCGACGACTTCCGCATCCGCTGGTTCGCCGACGGGGTGCTGAACGTCTCGGCCAACTGCCTCGACCGGCATCTGCCGCACCGCGCCAGCGACATCGCCTTCATCTGGGAAGGCGACGACCCGAAGGACAGCCGCTGCATCACCTATGCCGAGGCCCATGCCGAGACCTGCCGCATGGCCAACGTCTTGAAAGCTCACGGCGCCAGGAAGGGCGACCGGATCACCATCTACCTGCCGATGATCCCCGAGGCCGCCTACGCCATGCTGGCCTGCGCGCGCATCGGCGCGGTCCATTCGGTGATCTTCGGCGGTTTCTCGCCCGATTCCATCGCCGGCCGGGTGCAGGACTGTGACTCCCACCTGATCATCACCGCCGACGAGGGCCTGCGCGGCGGCCGAAAAGTGCCGCTGAAGGCCAATGTCGACGAGGCGCTGCAGGCCTGCCCGGAGGTGAAGACGGTCATCGTGGTCAGGCGCACCGGCGCCGACGTGCCGATGCGGGCCGGCCGCGACGTGGACTATGACGAGGCCCGCGCGCGGGTTTCCGCCGACTGCCCGCCCGAGCCCATGGGGGCGGAGGATCCGCTGTTCATCCTCTACACCTCCGGCTCGACCGGTAAGCCCAAGGGGGTGCTGCACACCACCGGCGGCTATCTGACCTGGGCCTCGTGGACCCACGAGCTGATCTTCGACTACCGGCCGGGCGAGGTCTTCTGGTGCACCGCCGACGTGGGCTGGGTGACCGGGCACAGCTACATCGTCTATGGGCCGCTGGCCAATGGCGCGACCTCGCTGATCTTCGAGGGCGTCCCCAACCATCCGACCGTGTCGCGGTTCTGGGAGGTGATCGACAAGCACAAGGTCGAGATCTTCTACACCGCCCCGACCGCGCTGCGGGCGCTTATGCGCGACGGCGATGCGCCGGTCCGGCGCACCAGCCGCAAGTCGCTGCGTCTGCTGGGCACGGTCGGCGAGCCGATCAATCCGGAAGCCTGGCTCTGGTACCACCGCGTGGTCGGCGAGGGGCGCTGCCCGATCGTCGACACCTGGTGGCAGACCGAGACCGGCGCCGCGCTGATCGCGCCGTTGCCGGGCGCCACGGCGCTGAAGCCCGGCTCGGCGACCAAGCCGCTGCCGGGGGTGAAGCTGCAGATCGTCGACGCCGACGGCCAGGTGCTGGAGGGCTCGACCCAGGGCAATCTCTGCATCGTCGATTCCTGGCCGGGCCAGATGCGTACGGTCTATGGCGACCACGCGCGCTTCATCACCACCTATTTCACCACCTATCCCGGCAAGTATTTCACCGGCGACGGCTGCCGTCGCGACGAGGACGGCTATTACTGGATCACCGGCCGCGTCGACGACGTGATCAACGTCTCCGGCCACCGACTGGGCACCGCCGAGATCGAGTCCGTCCTGGTCGCGCACCAGAGCGTCGCCGAGGCCGCGGTGGTCGGCTTCCCGCACGAGATCAAGGGCCAGGGCATCTATGCCTATGTCACGCTGAAGGCCGACCAGACCGCCAGCGACGCGTTGCGCGCCGAGCTGACCAAGTGGGTCCGCCATGAGATCGGCCCCTTCGCGGCCCCGGACGTCATCCAGTGGGCGCCCGGCCTGCCCAAGACCCGCTCGGGCAAGATCATGCGGCGGATCCTGCGCAAGGTGGCCGAGGGCGACATCGGCAATCTCGGCGACACCACCACCCTGGCTGATCCGAGCGTGGTGGACGATCTGGTCAAGAACCGCGCGGCGGCCAGCGCCGGCGCCTGAGGCTCAGCGGTTCAAGCTCACATAGGCGATGACCGCGAGGTTGATGACCGCGATCGCCAGCGCCCCGCCCAGGGTGACCAGCCAGCCCTGCCAGGTGACCGGCGTCCAGCCCCAGCTCCACAGGCCGGTGCGGGCGCGAAACCAGGGCTCCTTGCTCATCGGCGTCTAGCCTCCCTCGCGGCGACTTTCGTCATGCAGGCGCACGATGCACGATTGGCTGGCGGTGGCCAGCAAGCTGCGCTGCGGCGGCCCGACGCACAAGCTGTCGTCGAGCGGCAGGTACCAGCGGTGCGGATTGTGCGTCGCGGTCAGGCTGATGAACGGCGTGGGCATGGCCCGCCCATAGCACCGCCGCCGCCTCAGGCAAGGCCAGCCGCACCGGCCGTCATTCCGGCTTGGTCGAACGGGCGCTGATGGCCTAAGGTTTTGCGCAAATGCGGCGGCCAGCAAGGACGCCCAGCCCAGGAGACGCCCATGTCGACCCCCAGCCGCGAAATCCACCTCGTCAAGCGCCCGGAGGGCCTGCCCAGCCTCGACGACTTCGCCATGGTCGAAACCCAGGTCGCCGATCCGGGCGAGGGCGAGGTTCTGGTGCGCAACCTCTACATGTCGGTCGATCCGGCCATGCGCCCGCGCATGAGCGTCGGTCAGGAGCTGAACGAGGCCATGGGCGGCGGCGCGCTCGGCCGGGTAGAGAAGTCGCGCAATCCGGGCTTCAAGGAGGGCGAACTGGTCACCAATCGCTTCGGCTTCCGCGAGGTCTTCACCTCGGACGGGCGGGGGCTTCTGGTGCTCAACCCCGAGCCCGGCCTGCCGCTGACCGTGCATATGGGACCGCTCGGCGGGACCGGCTTCACCGCCTACGGCGGCCTTCTGCACATCGGCCAGCTAAAGGACGGCGAGCAGGTCTTCGTCTCCACCGCCGCCGGCGCGGTGGGCTCGATGGCGGCGCAGATCGCCAAGATT
>NZ_DASYAF010000060.1:0-20435 GCF_036501465.1 Phenylobacterium sp. | reverse complement strand
GCCAGCGGTCCGGCGCGAAGAAGAAACTCAGGCGCGGCGTCAGCGTGCTGGCGAGATAGGCCTGGATCCGCGCCCGCGCCGAGGCCCGGTCGAAGTCCTCGCCGCCGGACAGCACCGCATCCAGGATCACGTCGAAGGTGATCCGCGCCGCCTCTTCCGACATCTCAACGTCCGCGCCCGCGCCCCAGCGGTCCAGCGCCGCCTGCGCCGCCGCGCTCATGAAGGGCGCCAGCGCGTGCATGTGGGCCGGGCGGAAGGCCGGCGCGGCCACCCGCCGCTGCCAGCGCCAGGCCGGACCCTCGCTGGTCAGGATGCCCTTGCCCCAGACCGGGCGCATGATCCGCCGGAACATCGCGCCCTGGGTGAAGGCGTCGGCCTCGTCCACGAACACCGTCTTGATCGCCGCCGGGTCCATGATGAAACGCACGCCGCCGGGCGCCGGGGACTGGTAGCTGAGGTCCTCGAAGATCGCGCGCGGCCAGGCGTCCAGCGGCCGCGTCATGCCCAGCAGGACAAGATGCAGCAGGCCGGCGCGGTGCGATTCCGGATGCGGCGCCGGCGGGACGAACGGCGGGAACGCGTCGTCGGGCATGACGGGCAGGCTAGGCCGTGGCCGCTGAGTCCCACTAGCGACCTTTGCGCCGCGGATCTGTGAGGCCCGGGCGCGAACGGTGCAACCGTTAGGGGAATTCTCCGGCTATCTTCCCCGCGCAATTCGGCGCACAATGTTCTCCGACATTGCCGAACCCGATCGCGAGGGGCTCCGGTCTTGGCCGGGGGCGGCTGGGGACACCCAGCCGCCCTTGCTTGTCTTCGCGCCTAGGCCAGCCGGCTCGCCAGCGCCTTCAGCACCGCGCTGGTGCGGTCCCGGGCGTCGAGCTTCAGGAGCAGGCGTGAGACGTGGTTCTTCACCGTGCCGGTGCTGAGGCCCAGCATCTCGCCGATCTCCCGGTTGCTGAACCCACCGGCCATCAGCCGGATGACCTCGCGCTCGCGCTCGGACAGCGGCTCGTCCATGCCGTCGTCGGCGGGCGCCATCGCGCCCATCTGCAGGTTGCACAACAGGGTCTCGGTGATCGACGGCTGCAGGATGGTGCGCCCGTCTGCGACGGCGCGGATGGTGGCCTCCAACTGCTCCAGCGACACGTCCTTCAGCAGGAAGCCTCGCGCCCCGGCCCGGCAGCCCTCGAACAGGGCGTCGGCGTCGTCGAAGGTGGTCAGCACGATGAAGCGGGTGGTCGGGCTGGCGCCCAGCCGGCGCAGCACCGAAAGCCCGTCCACGCCCGGCATGCGGATGTCGAGCAGCACCACGTCCGGCGCGGCCTGCGGGATCAGCTCCAGCGCCTCGGCCCCGTCGCTCGCCTCGCCCACCACCTCGATGTCGGGCAACAGCGACAGCAGGCCGCGCACGCCCTTGCGGACCAGGGTCTGGTCGTCGACCAGGAAGACCCGGATCATGGCGCCAACGTCTTGGGCGCCAACGTCTTGGGGGCCAGCATCTTGGGGGCCGGCAACCAGCCGGACACCCGGAAGCCCTGCCCGCGACCGCTTTCGAAGACGATCCGCCCGCCGTGCTGCTCGAAGCGTTCGCGCACGCCGCTCAGCCCATTGCCCAGGCGGAACCGTTCGGCGCCGCGGCCGTCGTCGCGGCTGATCAGCCGCACGCCGTCCGCCTCGGCCTCCAGCGAGAGCCACAGGTTGCGCGCGCCGGCGTGGCGAAGCGTGTTGGTGATGATCTCCTGGGCTGAGCGCATCAGCGTCTGGGCGGTCTCGGCCGGCTGCAGGGCGATGGCGCTGGGGATGTCCAGATGCACCTTCAGCTGCGGCGCGCCCTGGGCCAGGGCCTCCAGGATCGGCTTGATGTCGTGGCCGTCGACCCGGCGCAGCGCGCCCACCACGTCACGCACCTTGCCCAGCAGCGAGCGGGTCAGGTCGCGGGCCTCCAGCACGCTGGCCCGCGCATCCTGCGGCGGGATGTGGCTGGCGTACTCCAGCTGCAGGCTGAGCACCGTCAGGTCGTGGCCCCAGGCGTCGTGCAGCTCGCGTGAGATGCGCAGCCGCTCCGCCGCCGCCGCGCTCTCGGCCAGCAGCGCCTGGGTCGCGCGCAGCTCGCCGTTCGATCGCGCCAGCGCCGCGGCCGTCTCGGCCTCCCGGCGCAGCAGGGCCACCACGCCCACCGCGATCAGCTCGGCGGCGACGTTCACCACCCAGTAGAACCAGGCCTGGCTGTCGGCCAGGTAGCTGGCGCGGCTCACCCAGATCAGCATCGACTGGGCCGCCACCAGCCCCAGCGCCGGGCGCGCGCCGAACACCAGCGCCGCCTGCAGCGCGATCGGCGCCAGCAGCGGGCCCGGGTCGCCGCGGTGCGGCACCGCCGCCAAGCCGACCACCGCCAGACTCTCCAGGCCGATCAGCAGGACCTGGGCCAGGGGCGAGCGGCGGCCGACCGCGGCGGACCCCGCCACGGCGACGGCGAACACCGCGAACAGCAAAAGCCACACCGCCAGGCTCCCGCCCGCCGTCCTGGCGTCGGGCTCCAGCGCCATGGCGGCGACGCCCACCGCAAACCACACCGGGACCGCGGCGCCCAGCAGCCAGGGATAGTGGCGGGTCACCTTCATCCGGCGAGCTTAGCACCTGGGCCCAAGCGGGGCAGGTGCCGAAAGTCACCCCCGCCGCCGGTGCCGACCGGCACTCACGCCCGTCCCCGTCCCGCCCCAGGATCGCAGGCTCGGGAAAGGCGGCGCATCGGAGCCAGGATGGCCAGATCCTCGACGAGCTTCGTCCTTTGCGCCGCCCTCGCGGCGGCGCCGGCGGCGTGGGCCCAGGAGCCTGCGCCGTCGCCCACCCCGCTGCCCGCCCCGCCGTCTGGCGCCGCGGCGGCCGGCAGCGTGATCCCCTATCCGGCCTCGTTCTTCGCCGCCCAGCGGCCGGACACCGCCTACGACATGATCCTGCGCCTGCCCGGCTTCACCTTCGACGACGGCAGCGCGGTCCGGGGCCTAGCGGGCGCGGCGGGCAATGTGCTGATCGACGGCCAGCGCCCCTCGAGCAAGACCGACGACCTGCAGTCCATCCTGATCCGCATCCCGGCCGGCCAGGTGGCCCGGATCGACCTGATCCGCGGTGGTCAGACCGGTATCGACATGCAGGGCAAGACGGTGGTGGCCAATGTGATCCGCAAGTCGGGCCAGGGGCTGACCGGCCGCTTCAGCACCGGCCAGTTCACGACCGGCGACGGCTACACCGACCCCCAGGCCGCGCTGGAAGAGACCTGGCGCGGCGGCGACCGGCGGGTGGACGCCTCGCTCTCCACCACCAAGGGCCACGACGGATCGAACGGCAACGGCGGACGCCTGATCCTGGGCCCCGACGGCCAGGTCCTGGATGCCTCCAACACCCGCAACGCCGCCCCCAACTGGCAGTATCTGGCGAACGGCGCCTTCGAGAGCCCGCTGGCCGGCGGGCGGATCCGCCTCAACCTGACCCTGGAGGACCAGCCCTACCGGCTCGACTCCAGCGACGACTTCGCGGTCGCCGGCCGCCAGCGCGAGCGCATGCGCCTGGACCTCGCCGACGGCGAGTTCGGCCTGCACTTCACCCGCGACCTGCCCGCCGGGCTATCGCTGGAGGCGTTCGGCCTGCAGCACCTCAACAAGACCGGCAATGACTCGGTGTTCGTGACCGCTGCCGACGACCAGCATTTCAGCCTGGCCTCGAGCGGCGGCGAAAGCGTCGGGCGCGGCGTGCTGCACTGGCGCCGTTCGCCAACGCTCACCATCGACGCCGGCGGCGAATACGCCTTCAACTGGGTGCGAACCCGCACCGGCTTCATCGACAACGGCCAGGCGGTCACCATCCCGGCGGCCAACGTCCGGGTTCAGGAGGGCCGGGCGGAGGGCTTCGCCACCTCCACCTGGCGGGCGCTCCCCACGCTCACGGTCGAAGCCGGTGTCCGGGTGGAGACCTCGACCATCTCGTCGACCGGCGACGTGACGCTGTCCAAGACCCTGACCTTCCCCAAGCCGCGGCTGGTGCTGACCTGGTCGCCCACCGCCGCCGACCAGGTCCGCGTGCGGATCGAGCGCGAAGTGGGCCAGCTCGACTTCTCAAGCTTCGCGGCCAGCGCCGCGCTGAACGGCATCGGGATCACCGCCGGCAACCCGAACCTCACGCCGCAACAGGACTGGGCCTATGAGGCCACCTACGAGCGCCACTTCGGGAAGGACGGGGTGGTCAGCCTGACGGCGCGCCGGCTGGACCTGACCGACGTGATCGACCGCGCCCCGGTGGTCTCGCCCTCCGGCGTGTTCGACACGCCGGCAAACATCGGCGACGGGACCGAGAGCGATTTCGTGGCGGCCTTCAGCCTGCAGCTCCAGCGGATCGGGCTCACCGGCGCCACCCTGCGCGGCCAGGGGACCTGGCGGGACTCCTCGGTCATCGACCCGACCACCGGCGCCGCGCGCCGCATCTCCGGCCAGCACACGGCCGACGCCGAGCTGCACTTCACCCAGGACCTGCCCCGCCACAACATGGTCGTGGGCGTCGACTGGGTGAACCCCTACCACGAGCGGTTCTTCCGCTTCGACGAGATCGACACCAACCACCAGAACGTCAGCCTGGACGTCTTCGTCGACTACAAGCCCAGGCCCGACATCACCTGGCGCGTGCAGCTGTTCAACGAGGATCACTACGTGGTCGAGCGCGACATCTTCGGCGGCCTGCGCAGCCGCGATCCCCTGACCTCACGCGACCTGCAGCTGCGCCACTTCGGCCCGATCCTGTTCACCCGCCTGCGCAAGACGTTCGGCTAGTCCGGCCCTCTAGGTCGCCGGATCCTCGTCGCCGCCCTTCTTCTGGAATTTCACCGGCATCGGATCGCGCCCGCCCTCGGCGATGAAGCGGTCGATGCGCGCCTTCAGCACCGGGATCGGCACGCTGCCCATGGAGAGCACCGTATCGTGGAAGGCCCGGATGTCGAACTTCGGCCCCAGCGCCTTCTCGGCCTTCGCACGCGCGTCGACGATCGCCATCATGCCGATGTAGTAGCTGAGCGCCTGGCCGGGCCAGGAGATGTAGCGGTCGACCTCGATCTCGATGTCGTGGTCGGCGAGCGCGGTGTTGTCGTGCAGGTATTTGATCGCCTGCTCGCGGGTCCAGTGGTCGTGGTGGACGCCGGTGTCGACCACCAGCCGCGCCGCGCGCCACATCTGGAACGTCAGCATGCCGAAGCGGTCGTAGGCGGTGTCGTACATCCCCATCTCGACGCCCAGGCGCTCGCAATAGAGCGCCCAGCCCTCGCCATAGGCCGAGATGTAGACGTTGCGCCGGAACGGCGGCAGCTGGTCCTGCTCGTCGGCCAGCCCGCCCTGCAGCGAATGGCCTGGCGCGCTCTCGTGCAGGGTCAGCGCCGTCAGGTTGTAGAGCGGCCGGCTGGGCAGGTCGTAGGTGTTCAAGAGGTAGGTCGTCGTCCCGCCCCGGGCCGAGGTGTAGAAGGGCGCGATGTCCGGCGCCACGGGCTCGATCCCGAAGCGGCTGCGCGGCAGCCAGCCGAAGAAGGCCGGCAGCTTGCCGTCCACCCGCTTGGCGATCCAGGCGGCCCGGTTCAGCAGCTCCTGCGGGGTCTTCACATAGAACTGCGGGTCGGTGCGCAGGAATTGCAGGAAGGCCGGGAAGTCGCCCTTGAACCCGGTCTCCTTCATCACCTCCAGCATCTGGGCGTGGATCTTGGCGACCTCGGAGAGGCCGAGCTGGTGGATCGCCTCCGGATCCATGTCCAGGGTCGTGAACTCCTTGATCTGCGCGCGGTAGTAGGCCTTGCCGTCCGGCAGGTCCTCGGCGGCCAGCGTCTCGGTGGTGTGCGGGATGTACTCGGCGTCGAGGAAGGTCAGCAGCTTGGCGTAGGCCGGCCGCACCGAGCCCTCGAACACCTGATGCGCCTCGGCCTTCAGCGCCGCCTGGTCGGCCGGCGAGACCGACTGCGGCATGTGGACGAACGGCTTCCAGAACAGGCTGTGCTCGATGTCCGCCGCCTGGCTGACGTTCGACACCGACTTGTCGCGGCCGACCAGCGTCGCCCGGGGCGGGGTGAAGCCGCGCGCCAGCCCGGCCTTCATGTTCACCGTCTCGTCGTCGAACCAGCGCGGGATGTCGCGCATCTGGCTGATCCAGTTGCGATAGTCCTGCGCGGTGTGGAACGTGCGGCTGGCGGTGAAGCCCAGGTTCGACCAGAACTGGCTGTCGGAGTTGAACGGCTTTTCGTACTCGCGGAACTTCTGCTGGCTGATCCGCGTGGCGATCTGGTCCTTGTAGACCTCGTAGTTCACCTGCTCGGGCGGCGAGAGGTCCTTTTCGGCGATGGCGTCCACCTGCCGCGCCACGTCCTCCCAGTGCGCCAGCCGCCGCTGCTGGGACGCGGCGTCCACCTTGCCCAGCTTGTCGTTGATCGCGGCGTTCTCGCCCCGCTCGCCGGGGAACTCGGTCTTCCGCCAGGCCCACTCGGCCGTGTAGATCGCCCGGAACTTCGCATCGGCCGGCCCCGGCGCGGCCTTCTCGGCGGCCTTGTGGGCGGGCTCGGCCGCCGTCACCCCGCCCGCCGTCATCGCCACCGCGAACGAAACGGCCGCCAACAGCGCCATGCGCATGGAAATCACCCCCGAACGAACCAGGCCACGCCTTGCCTAGCACCTTCACAGGCCCTGTCCGGACAGGAATTTCCTGTCGCGGCGACGCGAACTGCGCTTTCAGCTAGGCTTGCGACCTGAACACTGACCCGCGAGGCCCCTCATGACCCGACCGCTGAAGAAGAGCGAGACGATCGAGATCCGCCTGCCCTACCCGACCAAGCTGGCCTTCATGGCCCGCTGCCGCGACGAAGGCCGCTCGGCCAGCGAGGCCCTGCGCGGCTTCATCGACGGCGAGCTGGCGGGCCGCGCCGCCCCATCCGCGCACCCGCTGCGCATGCGCCTGGCCATCGGCGCCCTGGTCGCCGCCGCCCTGGGCGCGGTCGCCCTGCCCTCGCTGGCCCACACCAACCAGCGCGCCGCCTTCGACTGCCTGGCCCGCGACCGCGCCGCCATCTCCGCCGCCGACTTCGCCCGCCTCGACGCCGACCACGACGGCCGGGTCAGCTACGCCGAGTTCCAGGCCGCCTGCGCGAAGTAGCTATCTCCCCCGTGAAACGGCGGGGGGAGGTTACTTCAGCCGCAGGAAGAACCGGTGCGGGTCGAGGTTGAGCCAGGTCCAGGGCTTCAGGACCGAGGCGCCGGCCTTCCACGACAGCAGCACCATCTCGGCGCGGCCCACCAGGTTCTCGGCCGGCACGAAGCCCACGCCGACCTCTTCCGGCCAGCGGCTGTCCAGCGAGTTGTCGCGGTTGTCGCCCATGAAGAAGTAGTGGCCCGGCGGCACCACATAGACGTCGGTGTCGTCGGCCTCCCCGTCCGGCGCCCCGCCGAAGGTCAGGTATCTGCTCCCGTCCACATTGGTCTCCACGACCTTGGGCACGATGCGGCCCGGGTCGTCGTGGTCGCGCGCCCAGCCGGTGAACTGGCGCGCGTTCGGCTTGCCGTTGACGAACACCTGGCCCTTGACGATCTGCACCCGGTCGCCCGGCAGGCCGATCAGCCGCTTGATGTAGGGCACGTCCGGGTCGCGCGGCAGGCGGAAGACGATCACGTCCCCGCGCTTGGGCGCACGGCCCAGCACGCGCCCGGAAAACAGCGGCGGATCGAACGGGAACGAGGCGCGGCTCCAGCCGTAGGGCCATTTGGAGACCAGCACATAGTCGCCGGTCACCACCCCGGGCTCCATGGACGACGACGGGATGGTGTTGGGCTGGAACACCACCACGCGCAGCACCAGCGCGATCAGCAGGCCCGCGCCCAGGGTCTTGACCGTCTCCCAAACCTCTGTCCAGAACGGGCTGGCGGCCTTTTCGGCGGGCGGGCTTGCGTCGGAGGGCATCGGCAGGGTCTCACAGGGCTGCGAGCGGGCGGCGGCCCGCGCCATCCAACTGTCGCCGCGCGCGCCGCGACTCAAGCAAACTCCTGTCGGGACAGCCGCGCGGGCGCGTCCGGACACCCTGGGAGACATCGATGCCGAGCGCCTGGGCCGCGACCCTGCCGATCCTGATGCTGGTCGGCTCCAATGTCTTCATGACCTTCGCCTGGTACGGCCACCTGAAGATCGAGCACCGCCCGCTCTGGCTGATCGTCATCGCCAGCTGGGGCATCGCCTTCTTCGAATACTGGCTGGCGGTCCCCGCCAACCGCATCGGCCGGCAGGTCTACGACCCCGCCGAGCTGAAGGCCATGCAGGAGGTCATCACCCTGGCCGTCTTCGCGGTGTTCTCGGTGACCTACCTCGGCGAGCGCTTCACCCTGAACCATGGCGTCGGCTTCGCCCTGATCGCGCTGGGCGCCTGGTTCGTGTTCAAATCGCCGCTGTAGGAGAGTTCCCTCTCCCTACTCGTCGTCGCAGTGCAGGCGGTAGCCGATGCCCGGCTCGGTCACCAGGATCTCCGGGCTCGACGGGTCGGCCTCCAGCTTCTGGCGCAGCTGCGCCATCAGCACGCGCACGAACTGGGCGTCGGCGTTGGAATCCGCGCCCCAGACGGCGGTGATGATCTGCTTGTGGGTGACCACCTGGCCGGCGTGCCCCGCCAGGATGCGCAAGAGCTGGTATTCGCGCGGCGTCAGCCGCACCTCCTCGCCCTGGATCATCACCCGCCTGGCCGGGAAATTGATCTCCAGGTCGCCGAACTTGAACCGCGGCTGGGCGGAAAAGCGCCGCTCGCGCCCGCGCATCGCCGCGCGGATCCGCGCCAGCAACTCGCCCACGCCCACCGGCTTGTTGACAAAATCGTCGGCGCCCAGGTCCAGGGCGGCGATCTTCTCGCTCTCCAGGTCCCGCGCCGACAGCACGATCACCGGCGCCTCCGACCATTCGCGGATACGCTGGATCACGTCCTTGCCGTCCATGTCCGGCAGGCCGAGGTCGAGGATCACCACCTCGGCGCCCTCGCCCGCCAGCACCGCCAACGCGGCCTCGCCGCTTTCCGCCGTGGTCACCGAAAAGCCCGCCGCCGTCAGCGCCGGGGTCAGCGCGCGCACGATCTGCGTCTCGTCATCGACGATCAGCAACCGGCCCAACGTCTCGTGTCCATCGCCTGTCATCCGTCCCTCAAGCCCCCAAACCAATCACATCCGGACCGCCGGCAGGGCCAGCGACATCACCAGGCCATGCTTGGCGTCCGACCGCAGCGCCGCGCTCGCATGGCCGCCCATCCCCTGCATGACGCCGCGGACGATGGAAAGCCCCAGTCCGGTGCCTGGCGTCCGCTTGGCGGCCGCCCCGCGATAGAATTTGTCGAACAGGCTTGGAAGTTCGGCCTCCGGCACGCCCGGCCCCTCGTCGGCCACCTCGACCACGATCCGGTCGTCCTCGGGATAGCTGCGCAGCGAGATGGTCCCGCCGTCGGGGCTGTAGCGGATGGCGTTCTCCAACACATTGGCCAGCGCCACCTCGAACAGCACCGGATCGCCCAACGCGATCGCCGCCTCCTCGTCCAGGTCGCAGGCGATCTTGCGCTTGCCGCGCAGCCGCTCGAACCGCCTCTTGGTGCGGTCCACCACCTCGGCCAGGTCGAAGGCCGAGTTGGCCGGGTCCAGCACCCCGCCTTCCAGCCGGCTCATGTTCAACAGGTTGGTCACGAAGGCGTTCAGCCGTTCGGTCTCCTCCTGGATGGTGGTCGTCAGGTCCTGACGCGTCTTGGCGTCGAACTTGTCGTCGAACTCCTGCAGCGCCGTGGCCGAGGCCAGCACCGCCGCCAGCGGCGTGCGCAGGTCGTGGCTGATCGACGACAGCAGTGCGTTCCTCAGATCCTCCGTGCGCGCCCGGGCCTCGGCGTCGGCCTTGGCCACCGCCAACGCCGCCCGGGTCTTCGCCGCCGCCCCGGCGTCGGCCAGGATCTGCAGCAGGTTCTCCTCGTCGGCGCTGGGCGCGGGCTCGCCGCACCAGCCGGCGGTCGTCCCATCGGCCAGCAGCCGCACCCGCCAGCCGTCCGCCTCGATGGTGCGCGGGTCGGTCCGGGTCTCCTGCGCCAGCGCCCGCGCCGCGCTCAGCACCGCCGCCGGGGGCGGTGCGCCGCCCGCGCAGCCCAGGTCCTCGCCATCCAGCACGAAGGCCCGGCCGCGCGCCGCCGCCGCCAGGTGGTCGGCCAGCCGCGTGCGGATCAGGGCGGCGTCGTCCGAGGCGGAGAACTCCCGCGTCGCCTCGAACAGCACCGCGGTGGTCAGCGCCCGGGCGTGCGCCCGCTTGGCCTCGTCGCGCACCCGGCCCGTCAGGTTGCCCATCAGCAGCGCCACCGTCGGGAAGGTCAGCAGGACCAGGATGTCCTCAGGCCGGTAGCTCGGCGCGATCAGCCGGCCGTTGCCCGCATAGAGGTTGTAGATCACGAACGAGACCGCCGCGGCCATGTAGCCCGGCCCCGATCCCAGCAGGTAGGAGGTGAACAGCACGCCCACCAGGAAGGCGCCGCCCAGCCGGTTCGACCCGGTCAGCATGAACAGCGCCTGGGCAAGCAGGGTCGAGCCCGCCACCACGCACAACGCCATGGCGTAGCGGCTGGGCGTGTTGAGCCGGCCCGCCCAGGCGGGTTGCCTCAGTCCGGTCTCGGCCAATCCCCGACTCCCGCGTTATCGCCAGCCTAAACTGCCCTGCCCGGGCCCCGCCGCCAAGGCGACGCAGGATCGCAGCCGCCTAGCCGCGCGGCCCCAGGGCCGCCTTGAGTTTCGCGTCGCCCGCCGCGGCGGCCATGTCGCGGACGGATCGCCCGGCCTTGTTGCGGCGATCCAGGCTCGCGTGGCGGCTGACCAGCAGGGCGACGATCTCCGGCTCGTCCGCCTTCACGGCCTTCATTAGCGGCGTCTCGCCGTCGTCGTCGGCGCCGTCGACGGGCACGCCGCGGTCCAGCAGGGCCTCCACCTCGTCGATCCGCCCGTCGCCGGCCGCCTCGCGCAGCCGTTCCGCCCGATCGGCCGGCGAGCCGGCGAACAGCGCTGCGCGGCTGGCCGCGGTCGGCGCCGCCACGCGCGAGCCGGTGACGATCATCTCCTGCACAGACGACGGCGGCGCGGGCGCGGCGCGGCCCGCCTTGGCGAAGGGGGCGACAGGTGCGCGGGCGAAGGGCGAGGCCGTGAGGGGCGTAGGCGAGAGGGGCGCTTGCGCCAGGGGCGCCTGCACGGCCCGCGCCGTCGCCGGCGGAGGGGCCGGCTGGGCCGGCGGCGCCAGAAACGCCACGGGCGGCAGGGCCAGCGGCGGCGGCGGCGGGGCCGGCGCGGCGGCCAGGTCCGACGGCGACGACGCGGCAGGCCCGGCGAGGCCGACGCGAAGCGGCTTCGAGGGCCTTGCAGGCGTTTCGGCGGCGGCGGCGGGCGGCGGCGGCGCAGCCTCGGGCGCGGAGGGCGTGGGCGCCGTTGCGGGTGGCGGTGCGGTGGACGTGGAAAGCGCCTGGACCGCGCCCGGCCCCTGGATCGTCGACGGCGGATTGATCCGCGTGGCCACCAGCACGCTCAGGCCCACGACGCTGGCCGCGATCAGCCAGCCGCCCCGGCCCAAGGCGCGGCGCGGCCTCAGTGGCTCAGCCGCGGCGGGTGTCGCCGCCGGCTCCGCCGCGACGGCGGCCAGCACCCGCGCACGACGCGCGGCGCGCGCGGCCGCGTCGTCCAGCACCGCTTCGGCCTGGACATAGGCCTTGTCCATCGGATCGGGCATGGTGTCGCGATCAGGCATGGGCCGGCCTTTCACCCGCCAGCGCCTGGCGCAGCTTGGCGCGCGCATAGCGCAGCCGGCTCTTGGCCGTCTCGACGGTCACCCCGGACACCTCGGCGATCTCCGCCAGCGACAGCCCGGCCTGGGCGAACAGCAGGAAGGCGCCGCGCTGCTCCAGCGGCAGGGCTTCGACGGCGGCCACGATCTCTTCGGCCAGTTCGCGTGACTGCACCTGCTCCAGGGGGCTCTGGCCCGGGTCGGGGACCAGCATCACCGCCTCGTCCCCCGCCGGCGCCAGCACGGCGACCTTCTGGCGGCGGAAATGGTCCCAGGCCTTGTGGCGCGCGATGGTGAACAGCCATGTGGCGAAGCTGGCCCTGTCCGGGTCGAAGCCGGCCGCGGCCTTGGACACCGCGATCCAGGTCTCCTGGTGCAGGTCCTCGGCCGCATCGCCGTGGGCCGCGCCCAACAGCCGGCGGATGAACTGGAAACATGCGCGGTCATAACGGTCATAAAGCCGTCCGAAGGCATGCGGGTCGCCGGCGCCGTGGGCGCGCAAAAGATCAGCGTCGTCCGCGACGTCCGGCTCCATCAAGGCCGAACCTAGCCCTTGCACGGCCTGGCGCGCAAAGACCTAGAAGCCGCCCGGCGGGTCGGGCACGTAGCCCGCCCCGTTTCCGTTCGACGGGAACGGCCGCGGCCAGCGCCCGGGCGGCCCCGGCGGGCGGACCACGCCGATGGCGACCAGGTTGTCGTAGCTGTCGTACTCGATCCGGCGGATGAGCTGCGGATAGGCCGTGGCGCGCTGGAAATCCACGGTGGTCACCACCGACCACTCCCGCGCCCCGTGCCCGGTCCCCAGCTTCTCCGTCCGCCGCTCGGCGAGGGCCACGGTGTCCGCCGGCGCGGGCGACGGCGCGCGGGCCGCGGCCGACGGCTGGGCCGGCGTGGCCGCCGCGGGGGCGACCCTGCGCGAGCCGGTGACCACCATTTCGGAGACTTCCGAGCCGCGGCTTAAGGGAACCGCCCGCGCCCCCATCCGCGGCGGGATCGGCGGCGCCGAGAAAATCGGCGGCGGCGGCGGCGGCGGCGGCGGCGGCGGCGGTTCGGGCGGGGCCGTGACGGCCGCCGGCGGCGCGGCGACCGCGACGCGCTCGCGGAAGGCGGCGATGCCGATCACGCCCACGTCCTGCGGCCGCCCGGTGCGCGCGGCGTAGGATTGCGGCAGCGGCGCGAAGGTGAAGGCCGCGACCTCGCTGTCGGACTTGCGCCAGCCGGTCACGTCGTAGCTCTGGTAGGCGTCGAGCACATAGCCCCTCTGGCCATAGTTGGCCGTCTGGCCGGTGAGGATGTTGACCCCGTCGACCGACATGACCAGCAGCATGCGCCCGCCGGTATGGTTGGTGACCCGCAGGCTGTAGCGCGCGCCCGGCTGGCCGGCGACGAACAGGCGGCCGTCGTGGCGCCAGACCTGCAGCGGCTGGCCGCTCTCGCGGTCCACCACCTTCAGGTCCACCAGCTCGTCGCCGGTCTCGGCGCGCGCCGCGCCGGCCAGGCTGATCGCCGAGACCGCCATCGCCAGCATCGCGCGGCGTGGCAGCGAGATCGTCGTCCGTGTCGTCATGTCCGCCTCCCAGGGCCTTACATGACGACCTACGCAGCCCCGCGGCGAACGGGGTTAGGACGCATCACTTTTTCTCCCCTCCCAGGCGCGGCGGCGCCGCGGGAGAGGCCGGGAGAGGAGCAGGCCGAACCCTACCCCGCCGTCAGCGCCGCCATCTTGGTCACGGTGTTCCAGTTGCGCACCGTGCCGCGCAACCTGGTCGCCCGCTCGATCACCACGGACGTCAGCTTCGACTGGCCCTGGCCCTCGGGATAGCTGAAGTAGAGGCAGGCCGGGCCGGCCTCGACCTGCTCGGGCCCGCCGAAGCCGGCGATCTTCTCGCGGATGGCCCCGACCTCGGCCGTCCCCGCGTGGCCCTTCAGGAAGCTCACCGCCACAAAGGCTGGCTGGTCCTTCACCTGCTGCGCATAGGGATTGCCCGCCACCACCGCGGCCATCGCGGCGTGGTCGCGCACGAAGACATCGATCGCCATGCCGCAGGCCTTGGCCAGGATCGCCTCGATCTCGGCCTCCAGCTTCGGGGCCGCCGCCTCGGCCTCGACCACCGCCGTGCCGGCCGCGCCGATCGTCTGCACGCCCTTGAAGCCCGCCTTGGCCAGCGCGGCCTTGAAATCGGCCATCAGCAGCTTGCGGCCGCCGACGTTGATCGCCCGCAGGAAGACGGCCGCCTTGGCCAAGGGGTCAGACCCCCGCTTCCCAGGCCTTGAACTCCGGCTGCTCCAGCAGGCGCTCGGCATAGCGCGCCGCGGCCCCCGACTTGTCGCCGAAGTCCGACAGCTTCACCCCATAGGTCTTGAAGCGCGTCGCCACCGGCGTGAAGAAGGCGTCGGCGATGCCCCAGTCCTCGCCCACCAGCCAGGGGCCGCCGAACTTGGTCATCAGGTCGCTCCACAGCTTGACGATGCGGCGGATGTCCTTGTGCGTCGCTTCCGACAGCGTCTTGGCCTTGGGCCACATGGAAAGGTCCATCGGGCATTCCCCGCGCAGCGAGGCGAAGCCCGAGTGCATCTCCGCCACCGCCGAGCGCGCATAGGCGCGCATGCGCGGGTCGCGCGGCCACAGGTTCAGCTCCGGATAGCGCTCGGCCAGGTATTCGCAGATGGCCAGCGAATCGGAGATCAGCACGTCGCCGTCCTTCAGCGCCGGCACCATCCCGGTGGGCGAGTGCTTCAGGATCGCCGACAGCGTCGCCCCCTGCTCCTGGCGCAGCGGGATCAGGATTTCGCGGAATTCCGCGCCTGTCCGCTTCAGCACCAGCCAGGGGCGCATCGACCAGGTCGACCAGGCCTTGGTCCCGATCACCAGTTCCATAGAGGCTCCTTCCGCTAAAGCCTGCCATGCCGATAACTCGGCCGGGCGGCTTTCCTCAACGGCATAAATACGGAACTCTTGCCTAAGCAGCCGTTAGAGCCGCGCGGAGGAAACGTCGATGGCCGAAATCACCGCTGTAGCCGGGGAAGACGCGCTGCTGGACGAAAATCCTCCGCCGGAGGCCATTTCGCCCGTCTCCGCCGCCTATCGCCGCTACGCCCTTTGGCTGCTGCTGGCGATCTATGTGGTCAATTTCATCGACCGCCAGGTGATCAACATCCTGGCCGAGCCGATCAAGAACGACCTGCATCTGGCCGACTGGCAGGTGGGCCTGCTCTCCGGCTTCGCCTTCGGCATCGTCTACACCCTGCTGGGCTTTCCCCTGGCGCGGGCCGCCGACCGCCACCACCGCGGCTTCATCATCGCCGGCTGCCTGGCCGCCTGGAGCGGTTTCACCGGCGCCTGCGGCTTCGCCCAGAACTTCGTCCAGCTGGTCGCCGCCCGCTCCGGGGTCGGCATCGGCGAGGCCGGCTGCACGCCCACCAGCCACGCCCTGATCGCCGACTACACGCCCAAGGAAAAGCGCGCCTCGGCGCTGTCGTTCTACGCCATGGGCACGCCGCTGGGCGGCCTGCTCGGCCTGGCGATCGGCGGGGTGATGAGCGACTACTTCGGCTGGCGCCAGGCCTTCATGGTCGCCGCCGCGCCCGGCCTGCTGCTGGCCGTGATCGCCGCCTTCACGCTGAAGGAGCCGCGCCGCCTGCTCTCTGAGGCCGCCCTGAAGGCCCGCGCCGCGGGCGAGGCGTCCGGCCAGCAGCTCGCCACCTTCTCCGAGACCTTCCGCTACCTGCTGACCAAGCGGGCCTTCTGGGGCATGGCCTCGGGCGCCGGCGTCCGCGCGTTCCTGGGCTATGGCCACGCCGCCTTCTCGCCCAGCTTCTTCTACCGCTGCCACGGACCCGCGGTGACCGCGCTCGCCCACCACTTCGGCCTGCGGCCCCAGACCTTCGTCGGCCTGGCGCTGGGGATCATCGGCGGCGGAGCCGGCGCCGTCGGCTCCTGGCTGGGCGGCCAGATCGCCGACCGCCTGGGCGCGCGCGACCTCAAGGTCTACGGCACGGTCCCCACCGTCGCCGTGCTCGTGGCCCTGCCCTGCTCGGTGATCCTCTACACCACCTCCAGCGTGCCGCTGGCCTTCGCCATGTTTGGCGCGACCTACCTCCTGGGCGCGCTGTGGTACGGCCCGGTCTATTCCAGCGCCCAGGGAATGGTGCCGCAGCGGATGCGGGCGATGAGCGCCTCGATCATGCTGTTCGTGATCAACTTCCTGGGGCTGGTGCTGGGCGCGCTCAGCCTGGGCGCGCTCTCCGACCTCCTCAACAAGGGCCTACACCTGGGGCCCGCCGAGGGCGTGCGCTGGGCGCTGCTGAGCTCCGCGGTCGTCGGCGCCCTGGGCGCCGGCCTGTTCTGGGGCGCGCGGCGGCGCATCGCCGAGGAGATGGTGAGCTAGGCCACCCGCACCCGCGGCGCGCCCTCGGTCATCCGCCCGACCACCGCCGCTTCGTCGAAGCCGCCGGCCCGGATCACCGCCAGGACCTCGTCGGCCGCCTCCGGCGCCACGGCGACCAGCAGGCCGCCGCTGGTCTGCGGGTCGGTGAGCAGGTCGCGCCGCCAGTCGTCCAGGCCGGCCGGCAGGTCCACCGCCTCGCCATAACTCGCCCAGTTGCGGCCCGAGGCCCCGGTCCGCACGCCGGCCCTCGCCAGGGCCTCGACGCCGGCCAGCAGCGGCGGCGAAAGCCCAACCTCCGCCGCCAGCCCCGCGCCGCGGCACATCTCCAGCAGGTGCCCCAAGAGGCCGAAGCCGGTCACGTCGGTCATGGCGTGGACATCCGGCCGCTCGGCCAGCGCCGGCCCCACCGAATTCAGCTGGGTCGTCGAGCCGATCAGCGCCGCATAGTCGCCTGAGTCCAGCTTCTCCTGCTTGAACGCCGCGCTCAGCACGCCCACGCCCAGCGGCTTGGTGATGATCAGCACGTCGCCGGCCCGCGCCGTCCTGTTGGTCCGCACCCGGTCGGGATGCACGATCCCCAGCGCCACCAACCCATAGATCGGCTCGACGCTGTCGATCGAATGGCCGCCGGCCACCGGCACGCCCGCCGCACGGCAGACCGCCGCCCCGCCCGCCAGGATCGCCCCGATCGTCTCCGCCGGCAGCACGCCCACCGGCATGCCCACGATCGCCAGCGCCAGGATCGGGCGCCCGCCCATGGCATAGACGTCCGACAGCGCATTGGTCGCCGCGATCCGCCCGAAGTCGAACGGGTCGTCCACCACCGGCATGAAGAAATCGGTGGTCGCCACCAGCGCCTGCTCGTCGTTCAGCCGCCAGACCGCCGCGTCGTCGCTGGTCTCGGTCCCCACCAGCAGGTCCGGGAACGCGCCCGCCGCCGGCATGGCCTTCAGGATCTCCTGCAGCACGCCGGGCGCGATCTTGCAGCCGCAGCCGCCGCCGTGCGCCAGGCTGGTCAGGCGCGGAACGGCGGAGGCGGCGGCGGGCGGGCTATCGTCGGGCTGGCTCATCGGTCCACTATAGGGCGATGATTTGCGGCCTCGAAGACGTCCCGTGCCGGAGATAGAGGCCGTTGCGGCCATCGACGCCGAAACCCTGGCCCGTTTCGACGCGGTCATCGACGTGCGCAGCCCCGCCGAGTTCGCCGAAGACCACATCCCGGGCGCGCTCAACCTGCCGGTGCTCAACGACGAGGAGCGCGCCCGGGTCGGCGCGATCTATGTGCAGGAGAGCCGCTTCGAGGCCCGGCGCATCGGGGCTGCGATCATCGCGCGCAATGTCGCCGCCCACCTCGACGCCGCGCTCGCCGACCAGGGCGGCGGCTTCCGACCCCTGGTCTACTGCTGGCGCGGCGGCCAGCGCTCCGCCGCCATGGCCACCATCCTGGCCAACGTCGGCTGGCGCACCGGCGTGCTGGTCGGCGGCTACCGCACCTGGCGGCGCCAGGTGGTCGCGCGGCTCTACGACGGCGAGATCGCCCACGCCCGCATCGTGCTGATCGACGGCCCCACCGGCGCCGGCAAGACCGCCCTGCTCGCCCGGCTCGGCGAAAAGGGCGCCCAGGTCCTCGACCTCGAGGCGCTGGCCGCCCATCGCGGCTCGCTGTTCGGCGCCCTGCCGGGTCGCGGCCAGCCCAGCCAGAAGCTGTTCGAGACCCGCCTGCTGGGCGCGCTCGACGCGCTCGACCCCGCCCGCCCGGTGTTCGTCGAGGCTGAGTCCAGCAAGGTCGGCGAGCGCATGGTGCCGCCGGCGCTCTGGGCGCGCATGGCGGCCGCCCCGCGCATCACGCTGACCGCGCCGCCCGCCGCCCGCGCCCGCTATACCGCCAGCGCCTATGCCGACATCGCCCGCGACCCGCAAGCGATCCACGCCATCCTCGCGCGCCTGCCCCGCACCACGGCCAAACAGGCGCTGGCCGAGTGGCGCGCGCTGGCCGACGCCGGCGACCACGAAGCCCTGGCGCTGGCCCTCATCGAAGCCCACTACGACCCCGCCTACGCCCGCTCCGCCCGCCAGGAGACCCGGGCCCTGCTGGGCGCGGTGGAGCTGGAACAGGTCACCGACGCCGGCCTCGCCCAGGCGGCCGACGCGGTGCTGCAACTGGCCGGTGATCCCTGACCCGCCTTCCCGCGAAAGCGGGGTCCCCGCTTTTGCGGGGAAAACGAAACGAAGGCGCCCCTATTTCGCCGCCGCGGCCGCTGCCCCGCCCGGCCAGGCGTTGGCGTTGCTCACCGCCGCCAGCTTCCAGCGCCCCTGGTCGTCCTTGCGCCAGGCCGCCACCCAGTGGCCGTTGGCCTTCACCGGCTTGCCGGCCTTGTCGGAGGCCGTGGCGTCCCAGGTCCCGTACTGCCAGGCCATGTCGCCGGCCTTGGCCACCTCGGTATGGTCGGCCTTCACCACCAGCCCGTAGTTCGGGTCGTGCATCGACTCCTTGGCGCCCTTCAGGTCCTCGGTGGCGCTGGTCACGTCCGGCCCGCCGCCGAAGCTGTGGAAGTCGGTGGCCTCCACCGAGATCGCCTTCTCCACGTCGCCGGCCTTCATCGACGAATTGAACAGGTCGATCTGCGCCTGGATCGCGGCCGCCTCCTTGGCCGGATCCGCCGCCGGCGCCGCGGCCTTGTCGCAGGCGGCGAGAAGCAGCGGGCCGGCGCAGACGGCGGCGACCAGACAGATGTTGCGGATCATGTGAAGCCCTCCCTATCGAGCCGCTGACCGGCCCGTTCCGCCAGCATCCCCCGGATGCTGAACGCCCTTGGTTCCATGGTTGATTGGGCGCTTGGGGCTTCCGGCAAGTCAAGGACGCGGCCCTGCCGCGCCGCGGAGCGGCTGGCTTCGCCAGTCCTTGAGTTGCCGGAAGCCGCAAGCAAACTGGCCGCCATGACCCTTAAGGCGCAGACCGCAAACCCTCGTTGACTCCCCGCCTGCCCCGCCCGCATACCCCCGCCCATGATCCCCCGTTACGCCCGCAAGGAAGCCGCCGACATCTGGAGCGCGCAGACGCGCTTTTCGATCATGTTCGCGATCGAGGCGCACGCGGCCGACGCCATGGCCGAGTTGGGGGTGATCCCCAAGGAGGCCGCCCGGGTGATCTGGGCGAAGGGCAAGGACGCGATCTGGGACGCCGAGCGGATCGACGAGATCGAGCGCGAGGTGAAGCACGACGTCATCGCCTTCCTGACCCATGTGACCGAGGTGGTGGGGCCCGAGGCGCGGTTCCTGCACCAGGGGATGACCTCGTCGGACGTCAACGACACGGCGCTGGCGGTGCAGCTTTCGCGGGCGACCGACCTGCTGATCGAGGATGTCGACCTGGTGCTGGCGGCGCTGAAGCGGCGGGCCTATGAGCACCGCTCGACCCCCTGCGTCGGGCGCAGCCACGGCATCCATGCCGAGCCCACCACCTTCGGCCTGAAGCTGGCCGGCCACTACGCCGAGTTCGTGCGCTGCAAGGAGCGGCTGGCGATGGCCAGGTTCGAGATCGCCACCTGCGCGATCTCGGGCGCCGTCGGCACCTTCGCCAATGTCGCGCCGGAGGTGGAGGCCTATGTGGCCGAGAAGCTGGGGCTGGCGGTCGAGCCGGTCTCCACCCAGGTGATCCCGCGCGACCGGCACGCGGCCTATTTCGCGGCGCTGGGCGTGGTGGCGTCCTCCATGGAGCGGCTGGCCGTGGAGATCCGCCACCTGCAGCGCACCGAGGTGCTGGAGGCCGAAGAGCCGTTCGATCCGGGCCAGAAGGGCTCCTCGGCCATGCCGCATAAGAGGAACCCGATCCTGACGGAGAACCTCACGGGCCTGGCGCGGCTGGTGCGCTCGGCGGTGACGCCGGCCATGGAGAACGTGGCCCTGTGGCACGAGCGCGACATCAGCCACTCGTCGGTCGAGCGCGGCATCGCGCCGGACGCCACGGTGCATCTGGACTTCGCGCTGCGCCGCCTGGCCAGCGTGATGGAGCGGCTGGTGGTCTATCCGGAGAACATGGCCAGGAATCTCGAGCGGCTGGGCGGGCTGGTGCATTCGCAGCGCGTGCTGCTGGCGCTGACCCAGGCCGGCCTGGCGCGCGAGGACGCCTATCAAGCGGTACAGCGCCACGCGATGAAGGTCTGGCTCGAAGGCAAGGATTTCCTGAAAGAACTGCAGGCCGATCCCGCGGTCTCG
>NZ_DASYAF010000059.1:0-38087 GCF_036501465.1 Phenylobacterium sp. | reverse complement strand
TCGATCCTGCCCCGCGCCCGGGCGGCGGCGACGGCCAGCGCGGTGAGCACGCTGATCTGGGCGGTGAAGGCCTTGGTGGAGGCGACGCCGATCTCCGGCCCGCAATGGATCGGCCAGACCACGTCGACCTCGCGGGCCATGGTGGATTCCTGGGCGTTGACCACGGCGGCGCTCGTCATGCCCTTCGCCATGCAGTAGCGCAGGGCCGCGAGCGTGTCGGCCGTCTCGCCCGACTGCGACATGGCGATGACCAGCGAGCCGTCGGTCAGCGCGGGCTCGCGGTAGCGGAACTCCGAGGCGATCTCGACGTCCACCGGCAGGTCGGCCAGGGTCTCGATCATGTACTTGCCGAGCAGGCCCGCGATGTAGGAGGTGCCGCAGGCCACGATCTGGATGCGGTTCAGCCCCGCCAGGTCGATCCCGCCCGGCATGGCGGCGTGGTCGGTGAGAGTGTCCACATAGGCCGCGATGGTCCGCTGGCAGCCCTCCGGCTGGTCGTGGATCTCCTTCTCCATGAAGTGGCGGTAGTTGCCCTTCTCCACCAGGGCGGCGGAGGCGGCGACCGTGCGCACCTCGCGCTTCACCGGCTGGCCCGTGGCGTCGAAGATCAGCGCCTGGTCGTGGTCGATGGCGACGTAGTCGCCTTCCTCGAGGTAGGCGATGCGGCTGGTGAAGGGCCCGACGGCGAGCGCGTCGGAGCCGATGAACATCTCGCCCTCGCCATAGCCCACCACCAGGGGGCTGCCGCGCCGCGCGCCCATCACCAGGGTGTCCTCGCCCTCGATCAGCACGCCCAGGGCATAGGCGCCGTGCAACTGGTCGAGCGCCGCCTTCAGCGCGGCCACCGGCGCCCTGCCGGCCTCCAGCTCCGAATCGATCAGGCCGGCGATCACTTCGGTGTCGGTCTCGCTCTCGAACACCCGGCCCCTGGCGGCCATGGCGTCGCGCAGCTCGGCGTAGTTCTCGATGATGCCGTTGTGCACCAGGGTCACGCGGCCCTGGGTGTGTGGGTGGGCGTTGCGGGTCGAGGGCCCCCCGTGGGTCGCCCAGCGGGTATGGCCGATGCCCACCGTGGCGTTCAGCGGCTCGGCCGCCAGCACGTCCTCCAGGGCCTTGATCTTGCCGGCCGCGCGGCGGCGCTGGACCCTGCCGTCCACGACACCGGCGACGCCGGCCGAATCATAGCCGCGATACTCCAGGCGTTTCAGGCTATCGATCAGTCGTTCCTGTACGGACTGTCGCCCGACGATGCCGATGATGCCGCACATGGGGAGGCCTGTCCTTTTGTGGTACGCAAGCGCGCGGTATCACCGCGACGCGCCGTTTAGCACCCCGCCGGCGCGCGTCGACTAAATCTGGGTTTCGGATCGTTTCGATGAGCAAACGCGCCTACTTCGGCACCGATGGCATCCGCGGCGAGGCCAATCGCTTTCCCATGACCGCGGAGGTGGCGCTCCGGGTCGGCATGGCGGCGGGCAAGCTGTTCATGTCGAAGGACGAGCGACGCCATCTGGTGGTGATCGGCAAGGACACGCGGCTGTCGGGCTACATGATCGAGCCGGCGCTGGTGGCGGGCTTCACCAGCGTGGGCATGGACGTGCGCCTGTTCGGCCCGCTGCCGACCCCCGGCGTGGCGATGATGACGCGCTCGCTGCGCGCCGACCTCGGGGTGATGATCTCGGCCTCGCACAACGCCTTTTCCGACAACGGCATCAAGCTGTTCGGCCCCGACGGCTTCAAGCTCTCCGATGAGCAGGAGATGGAGATCGAGGCCCGCATGGACCAGGGCCTGCAGGAAAACCTGGCCGCGCCGGGCAAGCTCGGCCGGGTGCAGCGGATCGACGATTCCCAGGCGCGCTATGTCGAGATCGCCAAGGCGACCTTCCCGCGCCGGCTCAATCTGTCGGGCATGCGCATCGTCATCGATTGCGCCAACGGCGCCTCGTACAAGGTGGCTCCCGAGGCGCTCTACGAACTGGGCGCCGAGGTGATCCGCATCGGCGTCGCCCCCGACGGCTTCAACATCAACGATGAAGTCGGCTCGACGGCGCCGGGCGCCATGCAGCAGGCGGTGAAGGAATACCGCGCCGACATCGGCATCGGGCTGGATGGCGACGCCGACCGCCTGGTGATCTGCGACGAGAAGGGCCACGTGGTCGACGGCGACCAGATCATGGCCCTGATCGCCGGCGACTGGGCCCAGCGCGGCAAGCTGCGCGGCGGCGGCGTGGTGGCGACGGTGATGTCGAACCTGGGGCTCGAGCGGTTCCTGAAGGCCCGCAAGCTCACCCTGGAGCGCACTCCGGTTGGCGACCGCTCGGTGATGGCGCGGATGCGAGAAGGCGGCTTCAACCTGGGCGGCGAACAGTCCGGTCACATCATCCTGTCGGACTTCTCCACCACCGGCGACGGCCTCCTGGCCGCCTTGCAGGTGCTGGCCGTGCTGAAGGAGGCCGACAAGCCGATGAGCGCGCTGGCCCGGCAGTTCGAACCCGTGCCGCAGAAGCTGGAGAACGTCCGCTTCGCCTCCGGCAAGCCGCTGGAGAACGCCGAGGTCCAGGCGGCGATGGCTGAGGCGGAGCAGCGGCTGAACGGCTGCGGCCGCATCCTGGTCCGCGCTTCCGGGACGGAGCCGCTCATCCGCATCATGGCCGAGGGCGACGACGAGAAGCTGGTCAGCCAGGTGGTCAAGGAGATCGCAGGCGCGGTGAAGAAGGCGGCGCTCGCCGCCTGATCGGGGCGCCCAATACACGAATGTGAACACCGGCTCGCCCGCTGGGAGAGAACCCTACCCAAGCCCTAAGCTTTATGACAAATTGTCCATGTTGCGTCGCTCGACCGGCGCAATCGAACGAAGAGCTTGGGAGAAAACATGGGACGTCACCTCGCCTACGGCGGGATGTCGCGGCCGATGGCGCGAAGCGCCAGTTCGGTGGCCTGCCTCGCTTTTGTGGCCATCCTGGGGTCGGCCTTCTGGGCCGGCGCCGTGTGGATCGGCGAAGCCCTGCTCCGCTGGGGCGCTTCGGCGTTCTGAAAGCGCCGCCCGGCGAAGCCTTCCGAAAGTCCCTGACTAGCCGCGGTCGGCCGCGCGGCGCTTGGGCGCGATCCCAGCCCCCATCGTCACGTCCCGTCCAACGCTGACATAGTCGAACCCGCGGGCGTGCATGTCGGCGGGCTTGTAGATGTTGCGCAGGTCGACCAGTTTCGGCTGGTTCATCAACAGCTTGATCCGGTCGAAGTCGAGCGCCCGGAACTGATCCCACTCGGTGATGATCACCAGCACGTCGGCGCCCGCCGCGACGTCATACGGATCGTCCTTGAAGTCGACGTTCTGCAGCAGGGCGCGGGCCTCGTGGCCCTCGGGGTCGAAGGCCTGGACCGCGGCGCCCTTGTCCTGCAGCGCCGGGATGATCGCCAGCGACGGCGCATCGCGCATGTCGTCGGTATTGGGCTTGAAGGTGAGGCCCAGCACGCCGACCGTCTTGCCCTTCACCTCGCCGTCCAGCGCCTTGATCACCTTGCGCGCCATGGCCCGCTTGCGCTCGTCGTTGACCTTGATCGTGGTCTCGACCAGCTCCACCGGGGCGCCGGCGTCGCGGGCGGTGCGGACCAGGGCGATGGTGTCCTTTGGGAAGCAGGAGCCGCCGTAGCCGGGGCCGGCGTTCAGGAACTTGCCGCCGATGCGGCCGTCCAAGCCGATGCCGCGGGCCACCTGCTGCACGTCGGCGCCGACGGCCTCGCAGAGGTCGGCCATCTCGTTGATGTAGGTGATCTTGACCGCCAGGAAGGCGTTGGCGGCATATTTGATCAGCTCGCTGGTGCGCCGATTGGTGAACAGGATCGGCGTTTCGTTGAGATAGAGCGGGCGGTAGAGTTCGCGCATCACCGACTGGGCGCGTTCGTCCAGGGTGCCGACCACCACGCGGTCTGGGCGCTTGAAGTCCTCGATCGCGGCGCCCTCGCGCAGGAATTCGGGGTTCGAGACCACGGCCACGTCGGCCTTGGGGTTCACGCGCTTGAAGATCGCCTCGATCTCGTCGCCCGTGCCCACCGGCACCGTCGATTTGGTGACCACCACGGTGAAGCCTTCCACCAGGCCCGCGATCTCCTCGGCGGCCGCGTAGACATAGGAAAGGTCCGCATAGCCGTCGCCGCGGCGAGACGGCGTGCCCACCCCGATGAACACCGCGTCGGCCTCGCGAACCGCCTTGGCCGCGTCGGTGGCGAAGAACAGCCGCCCGGCCTTGACGTTCTGGGCGACCAAGGTGCCGAGGCCCGGCTCGTAGATCGGGATTCCCCCAGTCTGGAGCTGCTCGATCTTACGGGCGTCCTTGTCGATGCAGGTCACCGTGTGCCCGAAATCGGCGAAACAGGCGCCGCTCACCAGGCCCACATAGCCCGTCCCGATCATCGCCACATGCATTGGGGATATTCCTCGACTTCCGCTGTCGGCGCGCTTTCAGCACAGGCGCGGCCGGCTCGCCAGCGTCCCTAGGGCAGAAAGGTGAATTTTGTCCGCTCGGCCCCTATTGGCGCCGCGGCTGCGCAAAGCTTCGCCGCAATCTTGCCGGAAGTCGGACACCGGCTCGTCCAACCCTGGTCACTGAGCGCGTTCATAACGCTTGATAACTTGGGGCTAGAGGCGCCAGGTCTCCCAAGGTCGGAGCCTCGCAAGACAGGTCAGAACAGAAAATGCAGACGAACAGATCGCTCATGAAACTGGGCGCCGCAGCGGCGGCCCTGAGCCTCGCCGGCGCCGCCGGCTACGCCGTCCACGCCGCGTCCCCCCAAGGCGCCGTCAACGCCCGACCGCAGGCGCCGGTGACCGGGGCCGCCCCGGCCTCCTTCGCCGACATCGTGTCGCGCGTGGCGCCGGCGGTGGTTTCCATCGAGGTGGAAGGCAAGGCCGGCCCGAGCCGGGTCGTCGACGGCTTCGGCGGCGGCGAGGGCGGCGAGGGCGGACTTCCGCAGGGCCTGCCGCCCGAGTTGCGCCGGTTCTTCCAACAGCAGGCGCCGGCCCAGCCGCAGATCATGCACGGCGCGGGCTCCGGCTTCTTCATCAGCAGCGACGGCTATCTGATCACCAACAACCACGTAGTCGAGGGCGCCGACAAGATCACCGTCCACACCACCGACGACCGCACCTTCAAGGCGCGCGTCATCGGCCGCGACCCCGCCACCGACGTGGCGGTGCTGAAGGTCGACGGCTCGAATCTGCCCTTCGTCAGCTTCGAGGACCGCGCCAAGCCGCGGGTCGGCGACTGGGTGGTGGCGGTGGGCAACCCCTTCAACCTGGGCGGCTCGGCCACGGCCGGCATCGTCTCGGCCCTGGGGCGCAAGAACCTCTCCAGCTCAAGCTACGTCGACTACATGCAGATCGACGCGCCCATCAATCGCGGCAACTCCGGCGGCCCGACCTTCGACCTTGAAGGCCGCGTGGTCGGGGTGAACACCATGATCTTCTCGCCGTCCGGCGGCTCCGTGGGCATCGGCTTCGACATCCCCGCCGATGTGGTGGCCTCGGTCTCCAAGCAGCTGATCTCCACCGGCAAGGTCACCCGCGGCTTCATCGGCGCCCTGGTGCAGGACGTGACGCCGGAGATCGCCGACAGCCTCGGGATCGCCGGCAAGGGCGCCCTGGTGGCCCAGGTGAACGACGGCGGCCCCGCGGCCCAGGCCGGCCTGAAGACCGGCGACATCGTCACCAAGGTCAACGGGACCCCGATCGCCAACGGCGCCGACCTCACCCGGGCGGTGGCCCTGGCCAAGGCGGGCGAGCCGATCCGGCTTGATGTCCGCCGTGACGGTCAGATGCGTGAGGTCGTGGTCCGGTCCGGCACGCGGCCTTCGGAAGACGCGCTGGCGTCCAACGGCCGCACCGAGCCCGGCGGCCCCAGCGCCGAGGACGAAGGCGCCAAGCTCGGCTCGCTCGGCCTGCAGATCGCCCCCGACGAGCAAGGCCAGGGGGTTCGCATCGCCGGCATCGACGACGGCTCCGACGCCGCCCAGAAGGGCCTGCGCCGCGGCGACGTGATCCTGCGCGCCAACGAGCACGCCACCAAGACCCCGGCCGAGCTGAAGGCGGTCATCGCCGAGGCCAAGAAGGCCGGCAAGAAGTCGGTGCTGCTGTTCGTCGCCCGCGGCGGCCAGCACACCTTCGTGCCAGTGGAGCTCGGCCAGGGCTGAGCCCGCGCCGAGCCACAAGCCCGAACCCGATCGGGCGCTTCCTGCCAGGAAGCGCCCGTTTTCGTCAGATCTCCTGGTTGTAGGCGCCCACTTCCGGCCGCTTGGCGAGGCGGGGCTTCACTTCCTGGCGGAACAGGGCGCGCATGTCGTCCTCGCTTTGAGTGCTTTCGACGACCACCACGATCTCGGGCTTGTTCGAGCTCGCGCGCACCAGCACCCAGGAGCCGTCCTCCAGCGCCACGCGCACGCCGTTGACGGTGATCAGATCGGCGATCCTGCGGCCCAGGATCGTGCCGCCGGCGTCGCGGAGCGCGGTGTATTCGGCGACCACATCATCGACCAGGCCGTACTTCACCTCGTCGGCCACGTGCGGGCTCATGGTCAGCGATGTCCAGGCGACCGGCAGGGCCCTCTTCAGATCGGAGAGCTTCTTGGTGGGATTGCGCTCCAGCATCGAAAGCACGGCGGCGGCGGCCACGATCCCGTCGTCGTAGCCGCGGCCGATCGGCGGGTTGAAGAAGAAGTGGCCGGACTTCTCGAAGCCCGCCAGCGCGCCCAGCTCGGCGGTCTTGCGCTTGATGTAGCTGTGGCCGGTCTTCCAGTAGACGGTCCTGGCGCCGTTCGCCTTCAGCACCGCGTCGGTGGCGAACAGGCCGGTGGACTTCACGTCGACCACGAAGGTCGCGTCCTTGTGCAGGGCCGACAGGTCGCGCGCCAGCATCAGGCCGATCTTGTCGGCGAAGATCTCCTCGCCCTCGTCGTCCACGACACCGCAGCGGTCGCCGTCGCCGTCGAAGCCCAGGGCGAGGTCCGCGCTGTGCCGCTTCACCGCCTCGGCCATGGCGTGCAGCATGACGCTGTCTTCGGGGTTGGGATTGTACTTGGGGAAGGTCCAGTCGAGCTGGCAGTCCATCTCGACCACCACCGCGACACCCATGCGCCGCAGGGCTTCGGGGGCGAAGGCCCCAGCCGTGCCGTTGCCGCAGGCGCAGACCACGGTCAGCGGGCGGTTGATGGCGGCGCGGCTGGCGGCATCGGCGATGTAGCGCTCGGCCACCCCGCCCACATGGGCCAGGCTGCCGTCCGGCCGCTGCTTCCAGGTCCCGGAAAGCACGATCTCCTTCAGCCGGCCCATCTCGTCGGGGCCGAAGGTCAGCGGGCGCTGGGCGCCCATCTTCACGCCCGTCCAGCCGTTCTCGTTGTGGCTGGCGGTGACCATGGCCACGCAGGGCGCGTCGAGGTCGAACTGGGCGAAATAGGCCATGGGCGAGGTGGCGAGCCCGATGTCGATGACCTCGCAGCCGGCGGCCACCAAGCCGATGGTGAGCGCCTGCTTGATGCTGAGCGAATAGGAGCGGAAGTCGTGGCCGACCACGATCCGCTTCTGGCCGAGTTCGTGGATGTAGGTCCCCAGGCCGAGCCCCAGCGCCTGGACGCCCAACAGGTTGATCTCCGGCCCGAACAGCCAGCGCGCGTCGTATTCGCGGAAGCCGGTGGCCTTCACCAGCGGCTGGTTCTCGAACTCGAAGGTGTTGGCGACCAGGTCGGCGCGGGGGGCAGGCAGCATGGGGACTCCGGAAGAACGGTTCTGCGGACGATCGGGGCCGATCCCTAGCCGCGAAGTCCTTCGCGAATGTGTACGCCTGCGGCTCGGCTACATCACCCCGGCCCGCAGCAGATCGTGGATGTGCAGGATGCCGACCGGCTTCTTGTCTTCCACCACAAAAAGCACCGTCACAGCCGGCGGCGGGTCGCTCATCAGCGCCAGGGCTTCGGAGGCCAGCATGCCGGGCGGCACGGCCTTCTTCGGCCCCGGCGTCATCACCTGGCCGGCGGTGGCGTTCATCAGCCCGTCCATGTGGCGACGCAGATCGCCGTCGGTGATCGCGCCGGCTAGGCGGCCCTGAGCGTCGGTGACGCCCACGATGCCCCAGCGTTTCTCGGACATCACCAAGAGGGCGTCCTTCATCGGCGTTTCGCCGCCGACCAGCGGCAGCTCGCTCGCGCCATGCATCAGGTCGCCCACCGTGCGCAGCATGGCCCCCAGCTTGCCGCCGGGATGGAAGACCCGGAAGTCCTGCGGCCTGAACCCGCGCCGCTGCAGCAGGGCCACCGCCAGGGCGTCGCCCAGCGCCAGCTGCAGGGTGGTCGAGGTGGTGGGCGCGTTGAGCTCATCGGCCGCTTCCGGCGCATCGGGGATGCCGAGCACCACGTCGGCGGCGCGGCCGAGCGCGCTCCCCGGCGCCGCGGTCATGGCGATCAACGGAATTCCGAAGCGCTTGGCGTAGGCGATCACATCGGCCAGTTCGCGCGTCTCGCCGGTCTTGGAGAGCGCCAGGATCACGTCGTCCGCGCCGATCATGCCCAGGTCGCCGTGGCTGGCCTCGGTGGCGTGCACGAACATGGCGACCGAGCCGGTGGAGGCCAGGGTGGCGGCGACCTTGCGGGCGATATGGCCGGACTTGCCGATGCCGGTGGCGACGATGCGGCCCTTCGCGGCGAACAGGGTCTCGACCGCGGCCACGAAGCTTTCGTCCAGGGCGTCGGCCAATTGGCCGAGCGCCTCGGCCTCGGCGGCCAGCACCCGGCGGCCGACCGCGATGGCGTCGAAATCGCTCATTGCGCCCCGTTGCTCATTGGGAGGGCGCAAGCGCCTGGGTCTGCAGGTCGCGGGCCGCCGCGCGCTGCTGGTTGGTGCGCCGCTGGTTGGCCAGCGCCTCGCGCTGCATCGCCGCCTGCATCTTCGGCGTCTGCTGGATGGGCGTATGGCCCCACGGCCCGGGCGAGCGGTCGCCATAGCCCTGGGGCCAAATGCTGGCCACGGCGATCGCCGCGGCGGCGATTACGGCGAGCGCGGGCAGGTAGAGACGATCCATGCCGGCTCTATAGCCGCTTCGCGGTGTCCGGACCAAGGCGTTGCGTCCGCGGCCTCAGCCGCTAGAAAGCGCCCCACCACGCGCAATGCCCGTTCCCGAGGAGCCCTTCGCCTTGCCCACCCTGATCCTGCTGCGTCACGGCCAGAGCCAGTGGAACCTGGAAGACCGCTTCACCGGCTGGGTGGACGTGGACCTGACCGCCGAGGGCGAGGCCCAGGCGAAGAAGGGCGGCGAGCTGATCGCCCAGGCCGGCCTGGCCATCGACCGCTGCTACACCTCGGTGCTGACCCGGGCGATCCGCACGTCCTGGCTGGCGCTGGCGGCGGCGAAGCAGACCTTCGTGCCAGAGGTGAAGGACTGGCGGCTGAACGAGCGCCACTACGGCGGCCTGACCGGCCTCAACAAGACCGAAACCGCCGCGCAGCACGGCGAGGCCCAGGTGAAGATCTGGCGACGCTCCTACGACGTGCCGCCGCCGCCGCTGGCGCCCGGCGGCGAGTTCGATTTCTCCAAGGACCGCCGCTACGCCGGCGCGCTGCTGCCGGACACCGAGAGCCTGGAGACCACCCTGTTCCGTGTGCAGCCCTATTGGGAGGTGGAGATCGCGCCGAAGCTGTTGGCCGGCGAGGTCCTGCTGATCGCCGCCCACGGCAATTCGCTGCGCGCCATCGTCAAGCTGCTGTTTGGCCTCTCGGGCGAGGAGATCGTCGGCGTCGAGATCCCCACCGGCAATCCGCTGCTGGTCCGGCTCGACGCCACCCTGAAGCCGACCGCCGCGCGCTACCTCGATGAGGCCCGCGCCCAGCCGCTGCCCGCCATCGGCTGAGCCATCCGCCGGCCCGCGCCTGCGTCGGTTTGCGCCTGACCCAGCGTAACCTGTTACGATCGGCGCGGGGTGGAAATCGCCATGAATCGGATTGCGGCTGCGGGCGGAATAGCGGGGTGGGCGATGGCGGGCCTCTCCGTCGCCGGATCGCCTCACGCCGTCGTCAAGCATCCCGACTTCACTGGCCTGTGGACCAGCGCCTCCCTGACCGGCATGGAGCGGCCGGACGACTTCAAGAGCCTCGTGGTGACAGAGGCCGAGGCCGCCAAGTACGAGAAGGCGCACCGCGGCAAGCCGCCGGACATCCCGCCGGGCGATCCGGACCATGCCGTGGGCGGGGTCGAATCCGAATGGTGGGAGACCGACGTGGGACTGGCCCGGATCCGCGGCCAGGTCCGCACCTCCTGGATCGTCGCGCCGGCCGACGGCCAGCTGCCGATCAGCCCCGCCGCCAAGGCCTTCTTCAAGGCCCGCCGCGAGACGCGGAAGATCGACTTCGACAATCCCGAGGGCCGGGAGGCGAGCGAACGCTGCATCGAGACCGACGGCGCCGGGCCGCCCTACCAGAACGGCGGCTACAACGACAATCTGGAGATGGTGCTGACCGGCGAGCATCTGGTGATGCACTCCGAATGGATGTCGTCGCTGCGGATCGTGCGGCTGGGCGCCAAGGATCACCTGCCGGCCGCCATGCGCGTGCCCGGCGGCGACTCCATCGCCCACTGGGAGGGCGAGACCCTGGTGGTCGAGACCACCAACTTCCCGGCCCGCGACGTGGACGATCCGAAGGGCGATCCCAAGGCCGACATGAAGACGGTCGAGCGCTTCACCCGCGTCGGGCCTGACGAGCTGCTCTATGCTTTTCGCGTCACCAACCCGGCGGTGTTCACCCAGACCTGGGCTGGAGAGATGGTGCTGCGCCGCGCCGTAAAGCCGATGTACGAATACGCCTGCCACGAGGGGAACTACGGCCTGGCCAACATGCTGGCCGGCGCCCGGCACGTGGAGGCCGAGGCGGCGAAGGCGCACGCCAGATCCGGCGGCTGACGCGGCCTTCTCCCAACGACGGCGAAGGGCCATGTTGGCGCCATGAGTTTTCTGGCGGACGAGACCTGGATGCGCCGCGCCATCGCCCTGGCGCGCGCCGGCGTCGGCCGCACCGGGCGGAACCCCTCTGTGGGCTGCGTGATCGTGGCCGACGGCGTCGCCGTGGGCGAGGGCGCCACCGGCCAGGGCGGGCGGCCGCATGCGGAGGAGATCGCCCTCGACGCGGCCGGCGCGGCGGCCAAGGCGGCCACGGCCTATGTCACCCTGGAGCCTTGCGGCGAGCGGTCGAGCGGCGCGGCCGCCTGCGGCGAGCGGCTGGCGCGGGCCGGCGTGGCGCGGGTGGTCGTGGCGGCCTCGGACGCCTCGTCGCTGGCCGCCGGTCGCGGCCTCCGGCGCCTGCGCGACGCGGGGGTCGCGGTGGAAATCGGCTTGCTCGCCGACGAGGCGGCGGACCTCTATGCGGCCTATCGGCCCCGCGCCTGACGTTCGGGGCCTGACACTTCGGCGCTGGCAAGGCTGCGTTAAGCATCCAAGGCCTAGGATCGGCAGGTCTTTTCCGCCCAGCCCGTCCAGCCCCAGTCCATCCAGGCCATGTCAGAAGCCAGCCATATCGCCCGCCGGATCACCCAGGCCGAGGCCGACCAGATCTGCGCCCGGCACGACCGGCTGTGGAATTCCAAGCCCGGCGGCGCGCGGGCCGTGTTCGCCTGGACCGATCTTTCGGGCCTCGACCTGGCGGGGCGCAACCTCTGCGACGCGGACTTCTCCGGCGCCGTGCTGGCCGGCTGCAACCTGCAGGGCACGCGGCTCGACAACGCCACCCTGTTCGGCGCCGACCTGCAGGACTGCGACCTGCGCGGAACCTCGCTGCGCCGGGCCGACCTGCGCGGGGCCTGCCTGCGCAACGCCGACCTCACCGGCGCGGACATGTTCGAGGCCGACCTGCGCGAGGGCGTGCTGGCCGCCGCCGATCCCAAGGTGGGCTTCCGTCGCATCGAGGCCGGCGGCTCGGCGCGCGTGGGCGACGCCCAGGGCGCGAAGCTGGTGGGCGCCAACCTCGAACGCTCCAAGCTCTCCGGCGTCATCGCCGTGAAGGCCGACTTCACCGACGCGGTGCTGAAGGAAGCCCGCCTGGTGCGCGCCAACCTGAAGCAGGCGACCATGAAGGGCGCCAACCTCTCCGGCGCCGACCTCTCCGGCGCGGACCTCGGCGGCGCCGACCTGCGCGACGCCGTGCTGGTGGGCGCCAAGACGCTGCAGTGGAACGTCTCCAACGCCAACATGACCGGCGCGCTCACCGACAAGCCTGCGGGGATCGCCGCGTCGAGCCTGCCCTACAAGACCATGATCCAGGACCACGCCCGCTGGTGCGAGACCGGCGGCCAGGAGGGCGCGCCCTCGGTCTTCGACAACGCCGACCTGCGCGCGCTGGAGACCATCCGCGGCTACAACCTGACGGCGCTCTCGGCCAAGGGGGCGGTGTTCTACGGCCTCGACATGGAGGGCGTGCAGCTGCAGGGCGCCCACCTGGAAGGCTGCGACCTGCGCAACTGCAACCTGCGGCGCGCCGACCTGCGCGGGGCCAAGCTGGCGAACGCCAAGCTTTCCGGTTCCGACCTGCGCGAGGCCCAGATGGGGCCGCTGCTGCTGGGCGCCGACCGCATCCTGGCCTGCGACCTGCGCAACACCGAGTTCAAGGGCGCCGATCTCGCCGGGGCCGACGTGCGCCAGGCGATCTTCATCGGCGCCGACCTTTCCCGCGCCAACTTCTCCGGCGCGCTCACCAAGCAGGCCAACTTCACCGGCGTCGCCCGCCACGGGGCGCGCGGCCTGGACGAGGTGCTCTAGGCCGGCACGGAAAAAGGGCGGCGCAGTCGCCCGCGCCGCCCGTACCTTTCCCTTCAGTGTCGCCCGCGGTTACGCGGCGGCCTTGTCGCCTTCGATCAGGGTTGAGGGCTGGCCGACGCCGATCTCGACGCGGCGCGGCTTCAGGGCTTCGGGCAGCTCGCGCTTGAGTGCGATCGACAGCAGGCCGTCGGCCAGGTTCGCCTCGGTCACGATCACATAGTCGGCGAGCTGGAACTTGCGCTCGAAGTTCCGCTCCGCGAGGCCGCGGTGCAGGAACCGGCGCGGTTCGTCGTTGGCCGTCTTGCGGCCGGTCACGGTGAGGAGGTTCTCCTTCACCTCGATGGAGAGTTCGTCCGGACGGAAACCGGCCACCGCGATCTCCACGCGGTAGGCGTTCTCGTCGGTGCGCTCGATGTTGTAGGGCGGATAGCCCGAGGCGCTGTCGGCGCTCGCGGCGTCCAGCAGGTCAGCCAGGCGGTCGAAGCCCACGACGGAGCGGTAGAGAGGGGAAAAATCGATCGTTCGCATGCGTCACATCCTTCTTGTCGAAGCAAGGTTGCGGTTCAGATGGATCGCCTGAAGCGAGCCTGTCGGCCTCGCGCAGCGTCCAGAAGGCCCGGACATCCAGCGCCTTCGGCCTATGAGTTAGGCGCGGGACTTCCGCGTTCAAGGGTGCGAGGCCCGCGTTGTTTTGACCGCGACCGCCGCAGGGTCTAGGTCAATCGCGGAGCTTGCGCCGGGGGGCGTCAGCGAGGGCCAATGGGCGATCCTTCCTTCTCGCGGCGCGGCATGATGCTGGGCGCCCTGGCGCTCAGCGCCTGTTCGCCCAGGCCGAAGGGCGCCACGCCGCCGAAGACGATCGAGGCCGCCGTCGCCGGGTCCTGGCGCGCAGCCTCGGACCGCGCCCGCGACCCATTCCGCCACCCGCTCCAGTCGCTGCAGTTCTGGGGGCTGAAGCCTGGCCAGACGGTCGTGGAATTCTGGCCCGGCGCCGGCTGGTACACCGACATCATCGCCCCCTTCGTCGCGGCCACCGGCGGCCGGTACTACGCCGTGGGCCTGCAGACCGAGGACGCCGAGGGCCGTACGCTGGACCAGGCCTTCCGCGCCAAGCTCTCCGCCGCGCCGGGGCTCTACGGCAAGATCGCCTTCACCGCCTTCGGGCCGACCAGCGCGGCGGTGGCGCCGGCGGCCTCCGCCGACCTCGTGCTCTTCCTGCGCAACATCCACAACTGGATGGCCGCGGGCCTGGCGGAGAAGGCGTTCCGCGACGCCTTCGCGGCCCTGAAGCCCGGCGGCGTCCTGGGCGTCGAGGAGCATCGCGCCGACCCGGCCGCGACGCCCGACGTGATGGCGTCCAGCGGCTACGTGCCCCAGGCCTACGTCGTCCAGCTCGCCCAGGAGGCCGGCTTCCGGCTCGACGCCGCCAGCGAGATCAACGCCAATCCGAAGGACGACCACAACCATCCCTTCGGCGTCTGGACCCTGCCGCCGGTGCGCCGCTCGTCCGCCCCCGGCCAGCCGCCGGATCCGACCTTCGATCGCGCCAGGTACGACGCCATCGGCGAGAGCGACCGGATGACCTTGCGGTTCGTCAAACCGCTCAAGTCGTAGGCGCGGCGCACGCGTGACGGTTTACTTCGCACACGTCTGAAGCGAAGCTCATCCCTGATTTGGGAGAGCTTGGGTATGGCGACGCTGGAGGAGCTGACGGACCGTATCCGCCAGGCCGCCTCGTCGGAGGCCGCGGCCGGCGCGCTCGGCGCCTCGATCAAGCTCGACCTGAAGGGCGAGGGCGTCATCCACATCCTGGGATCGCACGTCACCAACGACGATCTGCCCGCGGACCTGGTGGTCACCGTCGGCCTCAAGGACCTGACCGCGCTGGGCAAGGGCGAACTCGACCCCACGCGGGCCATGATGACCGGGCGGCTGCGGCTCTCCGACATGGGGCTGGCGATGCGGCTGCAGCCGGCGATTCAATCCCTGTTTTCCAAGGCCGCGTAGGCTCGCCCCGAATGCTCGAGCCCGCACCCCTTGTCGAGACTCCGCTGGCGAAGGCCCCGCCGGGCGGCGAGGCCTATTGGTACGCCGGCGCCGGCGGCGCGAAGCTGCGCGCGGCCCTCTTCACGCCACCGATCGCGCCGGCCCGCATGCGCGGCTCGATCGTGCTGTCGGGCGGGCGCACCGAGCCGATCGAGAAGTACTACGAGTTCATCGGCGAGCTGATGGACCGCGGCTTCGTGGTGCTGGCCCACGACTGGCGCGGCCAGGGGCTTTCGCAGCGCGAGCTCGCCGATCCGCTGAAGGGCCACGCCCGCGGCTACCGCGCCTATCTCGACGACTTCCGCGCGCTACTGGGCGCCTTCTCCGACCGGTTGCCGAAGCCCTGGACGGCGGTGGGCCATTCCATGGGCGGCTGCCTGACCCTGCTGGCCATGACGCACGGGGAGGACCGGTTCGCGGGCGCGATGCTGTCGGCGCCCATGCTGGGCATCCGCTCGCCGTTCCCGCCCTTCATCACCAATGCGCTGACCGGCCTCAACATCGCCATCGGCCGCGGGCGGCTCTACACCCTGACCGGCCCCGGCAAGCCGTTCGATTCCGCCTTCGAAGGCAATGTCCTGACCCACGATCCGGCGCGTCACGCGCGCACCTGGAGCCTGGTGGAGGCCGAGCCCAGGCTGGCGCTGGGCGGCCCCACCTGGGGCTGGATCGATTTCTGCCTGAAGGCCACCGCCAGCCTCGCCCGCCCGGACACCTTGCGGAACGTCACCGTGCCGGTGGTCATTGTGTCCGCCGAGGCCGACCAACTCGTCGACAACGCGGCCCAGGCCGCCGCCGCCCGTCACCTGCCGCAGGGAAAGCTGATCACCATCCCCGGCGCCTACCACGAAATCCTGATGGAGACCGACCCGATGCGAAATCCCTTCATGAAGGCGCTCGACGCCCTTCTCGGCCGCACCGCGCCGACGCCAGCCGCGCCTCCCAAGGCGGCTCCGGCCCCAGCGCCCGCACCTGCGCCCACGCCCGCCCCGGCCGCTGCGGCGCCGGCGGCCACGGCTTCGGCCGCGGCGGCCGCCAAGCCGCCGGCCAAGAAAGCCCCCGCCAAGAAACCGGCCGCCAAAAAGGCCGCCGCCAAGAAGCCTGCCGCGGCCAAGAAACCCGCGGCGAAGGCCGTGGCCAAACCGGCTGGGAAACCCGCGGCCGCCAAGGCGCCGGCCGCGAAGAAGGCGGCGGCGAAGAAGGCGCCCGCGAAAAAGCCGGCCGCTTCCAAGGCTGCGGCCAAGCCGGCCGCGGCGAAGAAGCCCGCGGCGGTCAAGAAACCGGCGGCGAAGAAGCCCGCCGCAAAGCCCGCCGCCGCCAAGAAGGCCCCAGCGGCCAAGAAGCCGGCCGTCGCCAAGAAGCCAGTCGCGAAGAAGCCTGCGGCCAAGCCTGCTGCGGCCAAGGCCCCGGCCAAGGCGAAGAAACCCGCCGCCAAGAAGCCCGCGGCGGCCAAGAAACCTGCGGCCAGGAAGCCGGCCGCCAGGAAGCCCGCGGCGCCGAAGAAGGCCTAGGGGTCGTTCAGCCCGCCAGGGCGGCCAGCGCCTGCTCCAGGCAGGCGCGGTCGCCGGCGATCGCCACCCGTCCGCCTTGGGCGCCCACCGGCTGGCCTTCCCAGTCGGTGGTGATGCCGCCCGCGCCGGCGATCACCGGGATGGCGGCGTCGATGTCCCAGGCCTTCAGCCCGGTCTCGACCACGAGGTCGAGCGCGCCGGCCGCCACCATGGCGTAGGCATAGGCGTCGCAGCCCAGCCGGGCCAGGCGCACGGCCCTGCGCAGGCGGGTCCAGGCCGCCGCTTCCAGCTCGCGGAAGATGATCGGGTCGGTGGTGGCGATCAGGGCGTCGGAAAGGCTGGGACAGGGCCGGGTCTTCAGCGGCCGGCTCTCGCCGCGGCTGATCAGCCGCGAGCCCCGGCCCAGTCCACCGATGAACAGCTCTCCGATGTAGGACTGGCCGATGGAGCCCAGCACCGGGGTCCCGTTGTGGCGCAGGCCGATGAGCGTGGTCCAGACCGGCAGGCCGCAGATGAAAGCCCGGGTGCCGTCGACGGGGTCGAGCACCCAGACGAACTCGGCGTCCGGCCGGTCCTCGCCATATTCCTCGCCGATCACCCCGTGGTCGGGGTAGCGCTGGGCGATAAGGGCGCGGATGGCGCGCTCGGCGCCCTTGTCGGCCTCGGTGACGGGGTCGAAGCCCTTGGCCCCGCCCTTGTCGATCAGGCCGTGGTCGGCGCGAAACAGCGGCAGGATCGCTCCTGCCGCCGCCGCGTTGAGTTCGACCAAAAACGCGTCGAGCTCATCGACTTTCGTGGAGGCGAGCCCGGAGGCGGAAGCGGTCATTCGACCGCTTTACCCCCAGCCGCCGCGTCGTGGCCACCCGTGTCTTCAGGGACGCCCCTGTCGTCAGGGAAAGGCGTGGCCGACGATATCGGCCTCCGTTTCGTTGAGAGATTTGGCCAGATCGAGCAGACGCTGGCGCGGGCGTTCGGACAGGGCGTAGAAGGCCTGGATAAGGTCCTTGGTCTCCTTGCCCTGATACGGCTCCGGCGGCTCCGGCTCTTTGTCGAGATGCGTGTCCTGGCCCAGCCCTTCGTAGAAGTAGCTGACCGGCACTTCGAGCACTTCGGCCAGTTGCCACAAACGCGCCGCAGACATGCGATTGGCGGCGCATTCGTACTTCTGGATCTGCTGGAAGCGGACCCCGCAGGCGCCGGCGAGCTGTTGCTGGGTCAGGCCCAGGATGCGACGGCGGCGACGCAGCCGACGACCCAGGTGAATGTCGATGAGATCCATCATGGTAAGACGCCCATCCTCCTCGAAATCCCTATGTCCCACTCCGGGACTGAACAGGGTTTTCGCCGCAAGCCTGGCGCCAAAGCGCCCGTTGCTAAGGTTACGAAGCCAGCCTTAGTAAAGATGCATGACAGAATCCCGGTCTCCCGATCGTCAGCAGTGGCTGTGGCATATTGAAGCTTGGGCATATGATTTTGCTCAGTTTTTGGCGCGACTGTGTCCGATCGATGCGGTGTCGGATTTTGGCGCATGGGTGTTCCGGACGTTCGGGCCGTTAACCAGCAAGCATGCGATCGCGGAAACCAATCTGCGCATTGTCTTTCCAACGGCCCCCGACGCGGACATCAAGGCGATGCTGCGGGCCCAGTGGGAGGAAACGGGCCGATGGATCGCCGAGTTCCCCATTCTTGACCGCATCGCGGCCGAACCGGGCCGGGTGGAGGTCGAGCATGGCGAACGCCTGAGCGTCCTCGCAGGCCCGGCGAGGCCCGCGGTGCTGATCTCGGGGCATTTCTCGAACTTTGACGTGATGGCGGTGGCCATCGTCCGTTCGGGGATCAAGTGCCAGGTCACCTATAGGGCCACCAACAATCCCTACATCGACCAGCGGATCGTGGGAAAACGCCGCGACTACGGGGTCAGCATGTTCGCGCCCAAGGGCATGTCCGGCACGCGCGAGCTGTTCCGGGCGCTGCGCCGGGGCGAATCCATCGCCCTGCTCAACGACCAGAAGTTCAACGGCGGTGTCGCCGCGCCGTTCTTCGGCAAGATCGCCCACACCGCGCCCGGGGCCTCGACCTTCGCGCTCAGCGAAGGGCTCCCGATCATCCTGATCACCGTCCAGCGGCGCGAGAAGGCCCGCTTCACCGTGGTGATCCACGAGCCTTTCCGGCTGGAGAACACCGGCGACCGCAACGCCGACGTGGCGGCCGGCGTGCGCCGCATCAACGCCCTGATGGAGCGGCAGGTCCTGGCGCGGCCCACCGAATGGTTCTGGGTGCACCGCCGCTGGCCGAACGAGACCTATCGGAGCGTGCGGAAGAAAAAACCCTCTCCTGACGGGGAGGGGTGACTACCCGTGGACCTCGCGCCACCGCTGGAGGGACTCTCCGGGGCCGGCGTAGGCTTCCTGCAGCTCGGCGCTCCAGTAGCGCAGCTGCTCCAGCGGGATCTTCTTGCCGCTGACCGCGCAGACCACATAGCGGCCGGGCTTCAGCACGGCGAACTCGCCGTCGCCGTAGTGCAGGCGGGCCAGCTCGGCGCCAGTCAGGTCGCGGTCGTGGGCGTTCATGGCCTCTATGTAGCGTCTCGGGCGGCGCGAGAACAGATCGGCCCTGGAACAAGTCGCCCCTAGAACAGGTCGCCTTGCGCGGGCAGCCCGGGTTTCGGCCTGGATTTCGACGGCTTGGGCGCGGCGGGAGCGGACGGCGAGGCGCCGGGCGCGCCGTCGATCACCGCCTGGCGGGTCACCTGGTCGCCGAACTTGATGGCCACGTCCTCGCCGCTCGCCAGCGCCGCCCCGGCGTGGACGATCGACCCGTCGGCCCGCGTCACCCGGGCGAAGCCGCGCTGCAGCGGCCGCTCGGGATCGACGCTGGCATAGAGCTTGGAAAGCGCGGAGAACCGCTCGCTCGCCCGCTCCAGGCCACGGGCCATGGCGGGCGGCAGGCGCACGGCCACGCCGTCCAGCCGCTGGCGCTGCACCGCCTGCGGCCGCTGCAGCAGCAGCGGCGAGAGCCGCGCGGTGGTGCGCACCAGCTCCCGCTCATGCACCGCGACGTTGCGGGCCAGGCCGGCGCCCAGCCGGCCGGAGACGATGCCGAAGCGCTGGGTGGCCAGCTCGATGAGGTCCGGCACGCGTCTCAGCGCCCGCTCCGCCGCCGCGATCCGCCCGCGGCGATCCTCGACCGCGCGACCGCCGCAGCGGTGCATCCGCGCCGAAAGGTCGCCGACATAGCCCTTCAGCTCGGCCAGCACCGGCGTCGCCATCTCCGCGGCGGCGGTGGGCGTCGGCGCGCGGCGGTCGGAGACGAAATCGATCAGGGTGGTGTCGGTCTCGTGCCCCACGGCGCTGATCAGCGGGATCGAACAGGCCGCCACCGTGCGCGCCAGGGCCTCGTCGTTGAACGGCCACAGGTCCTCCACCGAGCCGCCGCCGCGCGCCACGATCAGCACGTCGGGTCGCGGGATGGGGCCGCTCCCGTCCTGGGCGTCGAAGCCCTTGATGGCGGCGCAGACCTGGGCGGCGGCGGCGTCGCCCTGCACCACCACCGGCCAGACCACCACCCGGCAGGGCCAGCGGTCGCGGATGCGGTGCAGGATGTCGCGGATCACCGCGCCGGTCGGGCTGGTGATCACGCCGACGGTCGCCGGCAGATAGGGCAGGGACTGCTTGCGCTCAGCCGCGAACAGGCCCTCGTCGGCCAGCCGCGCCTTCAGCCGCTCGAGCTGGGCCAGCAGGGCGCCGACGCCGGCCGCCTCCATGGTCTCGATGACGATCTGATAGCGCGAGCCGGCCGGGTAGGCGGTGATCTTGCCAGTGACGATCACCTCCAGCCCCTGCTCGGGCCGCACCGACAGACCCCGCACCTGGCCCTTCCAGACCACCCCGTCGATGGCCGCGCGGTCGTCCTTCAGCGTCAGGTAGACGTGGCCGTTGGAATGGTGGGTGACCTTCGACAGCTCGCCCCGCAGCCGCACGAAGCCATAGGCGTCCTCCAGCGTCCGCTTCAGCGCGAACGCCAGCTCCGACACCGAATAGGGGCGGGCGTTGCCATCTTCCGTCGTGGCTGCCTCGGGAGCGGCATCTGTCATGCGCGGAAGGTAGCGGCTGGCCTACCGATTCCCAAGTCTCGCAGCTTGAGAATGTTCTCTAATTGTTCTCGATTTGCAGTGTCATCCCGGTTTCGCCGCAGGTGAAGACCGGGACCCATGAGCGCCGCGCCCGCAAGATGAGCTACTGGGTCTACATCCTTTCTAATCGTCGGCACGGAACGCTGTATGTCGGCGTCACGAACAGCCTCGAAACGCGCATCGCTCAGCACAAGGCTAAGGAAACGCCGGGCTTCACGAAACGCCACGACGTGGATCGCTTGATCTGGTTCATGAGCTTCGGCGAAGTGACGGCGGCGATCCGTTTCGAGAAACAGCTCAAACGCTGGCGGCGTGACTGGAAGGTGCGCCTGATCGAGGAGACCAACCCGCACTGGATCGACCTCTAACCGGAGATGATGGATCCCAATCTCGAAGTTCGGTGCTCATGGGTCCCGGACAGCCGCGATGCGGCTTCCGGGATGACACCGCGTTGGGTTCCAAGGTGGTTATAAGGAAAAGGACGCGCCCGGCCCTGCTGGCGGAAACCGCCGCGGGCCGAACGCGCCCCCATCCCCAACGGATTGCCATCCCCAACGGGATATTCGACCGCCTCTTTGGGCGGATTCGGTTAATCAGATGTAGCGGCGAAGGCTCCGGGCGAGTTCGGCGGCGCCGGAGCGCTTCTTGGCCTGGGCCGGCTGGTAGGCCACCTGGCTGTGCTCGGTGCAGTAGGGCCCCTCGCCGGTGCGGCGGCCGCAGAAGGTGAAGTTGTCCATGGACGGGTCGCCGATCGGCCACTTGCACATGTGGGCGCCGAGCGTCAGCACCGTGGCCGTGCCGGGCGTCTCGTCGACATAGCGGATCGGCGGCGTGGGCGCGTGGGAGACCGGTTCGGCGATCCGGCGCGGCGCGGCCGGCGCCGAGGAGATCGGGCGCGACGGACGCGGAGCCTTGAACACGGTGCGCGCCGGCTTCGAGGGGGTCGCGCGGCCCGACAGGCCCAGGCGATGCACCTTGCCGATCACCGCATTGCGAGTGACCCCGCCGAGTTGCTTGGCGATCTGACTGGCCGACAGCCCGTCCTGCCAAAGCTTCTTGAGGAGTTCGACGCGTTCGTCCGTCCAGCCCATTTCCGCCTCCCGCCCTTTGTCGTCCGCGACGCCGCCTCCCAAGAAAACGAGAGCGGGGTCGTTCAGATTCAACATCTTGTGGCGTCCAGCCGTCTCCGGCCCCACCAACCACCACCAGTAGTAAACAACTCCCTAAGGGCCACAATAGGCGCCCCGCCTTTCGTCCACAGGAACTAGATATTGATTCGGCAAGAGGCTGTGGACGGCGGGCCGCGACGCTTCCGCGCGCCCTGGCTATCGCCCTATGCAGGCTGGTCCTGCGACCCGGGTCCGGCGCGATGGCCGCCGGCCTTGAAGGCGACGGCTTTGGGGCGCACATGAGGGACATGAAGGACATGCCCGCCGCCCTCTCCGTTCCGGCCATGGCGCCAGAGGAAGGGGCCGTTCTGCCGCCGCTGCCGCGCGACTATTCCGGGGTCAACTGGCGAGGCCTGCAGACCCTTTACGTCCGCGAGGTGCGCCGCTTCATCAAGGTCGGCATGCAGACCCTGGCCGCCCCGGTGGTCACCGCGCTGCTCTATATGCTGGTGTTCGTCGTGGCGGTCGGCGGCGGCCGGGAGGTGCACGGCGTGCCCTACGGCGCCTTCGTGGCGCCCGGCCTGGTGATGATGCAGATCCTGTCGAACGCCTTCGCCAACTCCTCGTCATCGCTGCTGCAGGCGAAGTTCAACGGCCTGATGGGCGACTTCATCACCCCGCCGCTGTCGCCCTTCGAGCACCTGGTCGGCTTCGGGGCGGGCGCGGCGACGCGGGGCCTGTTCGTCGGCGCGATCAGCTTCGTGGCGGTGGTGTTCTTCGCCCATATTCACTCGGTGGCCCAGCCGTGGGCGATCCTCTACTTCGGGGTCGGCGCGGCGATGATCATGGGCTTCCTGGGCATCATGGCCGGGCTGTGGAGCGAGAAGTTCGACCACATGGCCGCGGTGACCAACTTCGTCATCATGCCGATGACCTTCCTGTCGGGCACCTTCTACCTGATCGAGAAGCTGCCGGAGCCGTTCCGCAGCTTCTCCAAGTTCAACCCGATCTTCTACCTGATCGACGGCTTCCGGTACGGCTTCATCGGCCAGGCCGAGGGCAATCTGGCGGTGGGCGCGGGCCTGACCGCGGGCCTGGTCCTGATCCTGGGCTTCGTCTGCTACCGGATGTTCGAGACCGGCTACAAGATCAAGACATGACAGCCTTGTCGTTGACTTCAGGTCTCTAGAAGACGAGAACGCCAAGCCTTCCAGTCCCCGTCGCCAAGCGGCGGGGATGCTTCCGTTTTAGGAGGGCCCTTCCGGTGACGCAGACGACTGCCGCCCCCGTTCCCAGCGATCACATCATGGCGGTCTACAGCCGCACGCCGCTGGCGTTCGAACGAGGCGAGGGCGCGCGTCTCTATACTGGGGACGGCGAGGCCTATCTCGACTGCATGGCCGGCATCGCGGTGAACGCGCTGGGCCATGCCAACCCGATCCTCGTCAAGGCGCTGAAGGACCAGGCCGAGAAGCTCTGGCACACCTCCAACATCTTCACGATCCCCGGCCAGGAGCGCCTGGCCAAGGCGCTGACCGACGCGTCGTTCGCCGACGTGGTGTTCTTCACCAACTCCGGCTCCGAGGCGATCGAGGTCGCGATCAAGACCGCGCGCAAATACCACTGGGCCAAGGCCCAGCCGGAACGGATCGACATCATCGGCTTCGACGGCTCGTTCCATGGCCGCACGCTGGGCGCCATCAACGCGGCCGGCAATCCGAACTACACCGAGGGCTTCGGCCCGCCGCTGCCGGGCTTCGTCCACCTGCCCTACGGCGACTTCGACGCCGTCAAGGCCGCGGTCGGCCCGACCACGGCGGCGATCATCCTGGAGCCCGTGCAGGGCGAGGGCGGCGCGCGCTCCTGGCCGGAACAGATGCTGCGTGACATCCGCGCGCTCTGCGACGAGACCGGGACGCTCCTGATCTACGACGAGATCCAGTGCGGCCTGGGGCGCACTGGCAAGCTCTTCGCCCACGAATGGGCGGGCCACGCGAGCCCGGACATCATGGCGCTCGCCAAGGCCCTGGGCGGCGGTTTTCCGGTCGGCGCCTGCGTGGCCACCGCCGAGGCCGCGCAAGGCATGACCGTCGGCAGCCATGGCTCGACCTATGGCGGCAACCCCCTGGCCATGGCGGTGGGCGAGGCGGCCCTGGCCGAGATCGTCAAGCCCGAGCTGATGGCCCATGTGCGCGAAATCGCCGGCTTCTTCACCCAGCAGCTTTCCGGCCTGATCGAACGCTTCCCCGACGTGGTCCAGGAAGTCCGCGGCAAGGGCCTGCTCATCGGCCTGAAGCTGAAGACGCCGAACCGCGAGTTCATGCAGCACGCCCGCGACAACCATCTGCTGCTGGCCGGCGGCGGCGACAACTGCGTGCGCCTCCTGCCGCCGCTGAACCTCACCCTCGAGGAGGCCAGTGAGGCGATCGGCAAGCTGGAGGCGTCGTGCGAGGCCGCGCGGGCCAAGGCCAAGGCGCCCCAAGACAAGGTTGGGGCGTGAGCCAAGTCCGCCACTTCCTCGACCTCTGGCGGCTCGAAGGCTCCGATCTGCGCGCCATCCTGGAGGACGCCAAGCGCCGAAAGGCCGCGCGCCTCGGCTGGCCCAAGGGCAAGCGCGACGAGGACGCGGTCGCCGACGGCCGGGTGCTGGCCATGATCTTCGAGAAGAACTCGACCCGCACCCGCTTCTCGTTCGATGCGGCCATGCGCCAGCTGGGCGGCGACGTCCTGATCTCCAACGCCGTCGACATGCAGATCGGCCGCGGCGAGCCCATCGAGGACACCGCACGCGTGCTGTCGCGCATGGTCGACGCGATCATGATCCGCGCCAACAACCACCAGGACGTGGAGCGGCTGGCGCTGTCCTCGGCGATCCCGGTGATCAACGGCCTGTCGGACGCCAGCCACCCCTGCCAGATCATGGCCGACCTGCTGACCATCGAGGAGCATCGCGGCCCGGTGACGGGCAAGACGCTGGCCTATGTGGGCGACGGCAACAACGTCTGCGCCAGCTTCATCCACGCCGCGCCCAAACTGGGCTACCGGCTGAACATCGCCTGCCCCGCGATCTATCATCCGGACTTGCGCGACCTGGCCCGCGCCGCCCAGGAGCAGGGCCTGGTGCAGGCCGGCGACGATCCGCGTGAGGCCGTCAGGGGCGCCGACGTGGTGATCACCGACACCTGGGTCTCCATGGGCGACACCGACCATGACGAGCGGATCGAGGCGCTGGAGCCCTATCAGGTGGACGAGGAGCTGATGGACCTCGCCCGGGGCGACGCCGTCTTCCTGCACTGCCTGCCCGCCCACCGCGGCGAGGAGGTCACCGACGAGGTGATCGATGGCCCAAAGAGCCTGATCTGGGACGAGGCGGAGAACCGCATCCACGCCCAGAAGTCGATCCTGGCCTGGTGCTTCGGGGCGATCTGAGGCGTCGCCGGCTAGACCTTGGCCGAGGGCTTCTGGACCGCCTGGCCGACCTTGCGGCGGATCTTGCCGACATCGCCCGGCCGCACCGCCGGCGCGACATTGCCCCAGCTGTTGCGGACATAGGTGGCGACGGCGGCGACCTGGGCGTCGGTGAGCTTCCAGCCGAAGCTCGGCATGGAATGGGGCGTCGGCTTGGCGTCGGTGGCGACCGTCTGGGCCCCTGACAGGATGAAGCGGATCACCGTCGTGGGATCGGTCGACTGGGTCACCGCCGCGCCCGGCAGCGGCGGGAAGAGGCCTGGCGCGGCCTTGCCGTCCACCGCGTGGCACGCCGCGCACTCGTCGACGTAGATCGCCTCGCCGGCGGCCATGACCTTGCCGTCGGGCTTGAAGTTCGCATCGACCGGGTCGGCATGGCTTGGGCGGCCGCGCAGGTAGTCGCCGATGGCGGCGAGGTCCGCGTCGGTGATCTGCGAGGTGGAATGGGTCACCACCTCGGCCATGGAGGCCGAGGCGTTGGCCCGGTCGTTGCGGCCGTTCTTCAGATATTCGGCGACCTCGGCGGTCGACCAGGACCCCAGGCCGCGGCGCGGGTCGGCGTTGATCGCCGGCGCCGCCCAGGTGTCGAGCTGACCGCCTTCCAGGGCGTGGTCGGTCTTGTCGCCGCCCAGGAAGGTCTTGGGCGTATGGCAGGCGCCGCAGTGGCCGAGGCCCTGGACGATGTGCTGGCCTGAGTCCGCGCCCGAAACCGGCCTGTCGTCGGCCTTGAAGTAGAGCGCGTTCCAGACGCCCACCAGGAACCGCAGGTTGAAGGGGAAGGGCAGGCGGTTGGGCGGCGGCCGGTAGCTCACCGGCGCGACGGTCCGAAAATAGGCGTAGAGCGCGTCGGACTCCGCGCGGCTTACGTGGGTGAAATAGGGATAGGGGAAGGCCGGATACAGCTTGGCCCCGTCGCGGCGCACGCCCTTGTGCATGGCGTTCCAGAAGTCGTCGGCGCTCCAGGCCCCGATGCCGGTCTCCCGGTCCTGGGTGATGTTGACGCTGTAGATGGTCCCGAACGGGGTGTTGAGCGGCAGTCCGCCGGCGTAGGGCGGCCCGCCCGGCCGGTCGTGGCAGCCCTCGCAATCGCCCAGCACGGCCAGGTAGCGGCCGCGCGCCACCTGCGGGTCCTGCGGCGCGGTAGGCAGGGCGACGGCGCTCGCCGGCGTCGCGGCGGAGGGCGCGGCCGGCGCGACGACCTGGGCCCCTGTGGGCCCCGGGCGCGCCAGGATCACCAGCGCCGCGCCGGCCAGGACGGGCAGGGCCGCGCGGCGCCTCACGCCCGCACCATCGGCTGGTGCGGCGCCTTCAGGTACTGGCTCTTGATCGCGTCGGCGGCATGATAGGCCAGGGCGGCCACCGTGCCGGTCGGGTTGTAGCCGGGGTTCTGCGGGAACGCCGTGGACCCCAGCACGAACAGGTTCGGCACGTCCCAGCTCTGCAGGTATTTGTTGGTGAAGCTGTCGCGTGGGCTCTCGCCCATGATCGCGCCGCCGGTGTTGTGGGTGGTCTGGTAGGGAACCACGTCCCAGGAGCCCTTGCGGTAGTTGGCCTTGATCTCGCGCCCGCCCATGGCCTTGCCGATCTCGGCGGCGCGGTCGGTCAGGTAGTCCGACATCTTGTGCTCGTTGTCGGTGTAGTCGAACGTCATCCGCAGCAAGGGCCGCCCGAAGGTGTCCTTGTAGGTCGGATCGAGGTCCAGGCAGTTGCCGCGATGGGCCATCACCGCCCCGTGGGTGGCGATGGTTGTGGTCTTCAGATAGTCGCGAGCGATCGCCTTCTTCCACGCCAGGCCCCAGGTGGGGACGCCGGTTGCGGTGGGATGGGTCTCGATCGGCCGCGCGCCGGTCTGCAGGATCCCCACGTAGCCGCCGCCGATGAACCCCAGGCCGGTGTGGTCGAAGTTGTCGCCGTTGAAGTCGTTGATGATCATCCCCAGGGCGCCGGCGCCCACGAAGGGGTTCAGGATCTTGTCGTTGAAGAACACATTCACCGAGGAGGTGATCTGGTAGGCGTAGTTCTTGCCGACGATCCCTTCGCCGGTGGCCGGATCGTAGGGCTTGCCGATCCCCGACAGCAGCAGCAGGCGCACATTGTGCAGGATGTAGGCTGAGAGGACGACCATCTCGGCCGGCTGCTCCACCTCCTGGCCCGTCTCGTCGATGAAGGTGACGCCGGTGGCGGTCTTGCCGTCGGCCGACAGGTTGATCTTCAGCACCTCGCAGTTGGTGCGCAGCGTGAAGCTCTTCTTGCGCATCAGGACCGGCAGGATGGTCGTCTGGGCGCTGGCCTTCGAATAGTTGCCGCAGGCGTACTTCTCGCAGAAGCCGCAGTAGGTGCAGGGCCCCAGCGTCACGCCCAGCGGATTGGTGTAGGCGCGGCTGGCGTTGGCCGCCGGATGCGGGAAGGGATGGCGGCCGAGGCCCGCGGCCGCCTGGCCGAACAGGGTCGGCGCATAGGGCATCTGAAGCGGTGGGTTGGGATACTCCCGCTGCCGCGGGCCTTCGAAGGGATCGCCGCCGGCCTGGATGGCGCCCCTGAGGTTGCCGGCCTTGCCGGAGACGCCGCAGAGGTACTCGAACTTGTCGTACCCGGCTTCCAGGTCGTCGTAGCTGACGCCGAAGTCCTGGATGGTCATGTCGTCGGGGACGGCGGCCTTGCCGTAGCGCTGCAGGTTGTGGCTCTTGGCCTTCAGGTCGGTGGGCAGGAAGCGCCAGACCTGGCCGTTCCAGTGCACGCCCGCGCCGCCCACGCCGCTGCCCAGCAGGAACGAGCCCAGCTGGCGCATGGGTAGCGCCGTCTCGCTCGCCTTGTTGCGGATGGTGAGCGTGTCGTGGTTCAGCCGCTGGAACAGCTCGTGGCGCCAGTAGTAGCGCAGCTCGTCCTGGGCGTAGGCCGGCGAGAAGTCGGTGGGCGTGTCGCGCCAGTCGCCGCGCTCGATCGCCAGGACGTTCAGGCCGGCGTCGGTCAGCTCCTGGGCCATGATCGCGCCGGTCCAGCCGAAGCCGACCAGCACCGCGTCGACCGGGGGATTGCGGATCGCCATGGTTCAGCCCTTCACCGACCAGGCGGGTCGTCCGCCGATGCCGACCGGCGGCAGCGGATAGGGCTTGCCGTAGCTCAAGACATAGGCGCGCTGGTCGTAGCGCGCGCCGGAGAAGCCGATCATCTTCCAGGCGGACAGATTGCGGTTGCCGCCATAGATCGGGTCGGCGAAGTAGCCTTCCATCACGTTCTGCAGCAGCAGCTTGAAATAGGCCTTGCCGTCCACGTCGCCGCCCAAGTCGACCTTGCCGTCGGAAAGATCCTTCAGGAACGCGTCCTGGTCGGCCTCGTCGCGCTTGTGGAATGTCGCGCCGCCGCCCTGGGCGAGATGGTCGCCGATGGCCTTGATGGCGGCGCGATGGAAACCGGCCGGCGGCCACTTGGCCTGATAGCCCTGGGTCGCGGTCCCCTTGGCGAACGGCCCCTGCATGTAGAGGCGGGTCCCCTTGCCGTAGTCGCCGGCCAGCTGGCGGTCGAGGAACAGCGGCACGCCGGCCTCCAGCGCGCTGGGGCCGGTGGGGTCGGCCGGGATCATCCGCAGGGCCGCGGCCTCCACGAACGCCGCTTCGTCGCCGGTCAGGAATTGATAGCTGGCCTTCAGGTCGACGGCGGTGGGATAGGTTGAGGTGTTCGCGGCCCAGAAAAGGCCCCCGCCGTTGAACTGCGCCGCGGCCCCGGTGAGCGGCGCCGCGAAAGCCAGGACACCGGCGCCCAGCGCCGTACGCCTGCTGATCTGCGATGGAGACATGCCGGCCACTCCGCCCGGCAAGCTAACGCTAGTTCCGGGAGGTCGTTCCTCGTGTCACGAGGCTTTACGTCGTCAGCCTTGGAGGCGGGTTCGCCGGCCTATTGCTTCTGGCCCGACCAGCTCACCTCGTTGTGGAAGCTGACATCCAGTTACCGGGTGGCGCGGTCGTAGACGAAAGCGGTGTCGCCGCTCTTCATGACGATCTTGGACATCGCCGCCGTCAGGCCGACGCTGACCACCGGCAGGCGCGGATAGCTCGAGGTGATCTGCACGGTGTTCGGCCCCGTGCGCGTCAGCGTCAGGGTGACGCCGGACTGGCTGGAGCCCTTGGAGTCGGAGATCACGTCGCCGGCGTAGGATCCGGCCACGGCGTCGGCGAGGTCCGGCTTGCGCTGCGGCGCGGCGGCGCTGGCGGCGGCGGCCAGCAGGGCGATGGCGGCCCCAACCAAGACGACGCGGCGCGTGCGGACAGACATTGGGTTCAAGGTCATCTCATCCCCTCCAGGTGAGTTCATCGACCGTAGCACGCCTTTGAAAGCTTGGCCGTTCTTGCTGCCGCTGTGGAACCTGGCGCAACAGCGCGCGTGCAAGCCGATCCTGCGGGGCTGACAGGACGGGAGGTCGCGTTCGCATTTGCCGGCCGAGCGCCTATATCGGCGCCCATGCCTTCCAAGCCTGCTTCCTCTCCCATTCCCGACGACGCGGTGACCGCCTTCCAGATCGAGGGCGAGCCGGTGCGCGGCCGGCTGGCGCGGCTGGGCCCGGCCATCGACGAGATCCTGCGCCGCCACGACTATCCGGAGGCGGTCGCCAACCTTCTGGGCGAGGCCTGCGCGCTGGCCGCCCTGGTGGGCTCCAACCTGAAGTTCGACGGCCGGCTGATCGTCGAGGCGCGCGGCGACGGTCCGGTGCGCTTCGTGGTCGCCGACTACGACACCTCCGGGGGCCTGCGCGGCTATTGCGGGTTCGATCCCGATGCGGTGGCCGCCGCGGCCACCGGCTTCGCGCGGCCCGGCGCCAAGTCGCTGCTCGGCAAGGGCCATTTCATGATGACCGTGGACCAGGGCCCGGACATGGACCGCTACCAGGGTGTCACCGCCATCGAGGGCGAGACGCTGGCGCTCTGCGCCGAACAGTACTTCGCCCAGTCCGAGCAGACGCCGACGCGGGTGCGCCTGGCCGTCACCCAGGCCAAGCCTCAGGATGGCGGGGCCTGGCGGGCCGGTGGCATGCTGGTGCAGTACATCGCCGGCGACGACGCCCGCGGCTCGACCGACGAGGCCTGGGTGCGCACCCAGGCCTTCTTCGAGACCGTCGGCGAGGACGAGCTGACCGATCCGGACCTGTCGTCCCAGACCCTGCTCTGGCGGCTGTTCCACGAGGACGGGGTGCGGGTGTTCGGCGGGGCGCCGCTGTTCGCCTTCTGCCGCTGCAACCAGGAACGGATCGAGACGGTGCTGAAGTCCTTCGAGCCTTCCGAGCGCACCGAGATGGTCGAGCCGGACGGCAAGATCCGCGTCACCTGCGAGTATTGCTCGAAGACCTACGCGGTGGACGCCGGCGCCGTAACGGAAGCGCCCGTCAACTGAACCCTTTCTGCCGTCATGGCCGGCCTCGTGCCGGCCATCCATGCGCGCGGGCGTCGCAGAACTGTCTGCGTCCTCGGTGTGTATGGATCCCCGGCACAGGGCCGGGGATGACGAATGAGGGAAAGTCAGGTCGGCTGGGCGAGCTTCAGCTTGCCGTCCAGGCGCCGCTTGCCGGACTTGATGGCGTCGCAGACCGCGTCCAGCGTGTCGTTCTCCGAAGCCACCGGCTCCTGGAACAGCCGCCGGTCGCCCTTGCGGTCGGCGACCACCGGCCCCTTCAGGTTGTTGTAGGCATAGGCCGTGCTCTGAAGCACCGCGAACTGCCGGTGTTCGCAATCCACCGCCCAGTGCGCCAGGCCGGAGCGCGCCGTCCCGGACTGCAGCATGATCGGGCTGAACAGCTCGTGCCGGATCTCGGTCTCCACCAGGCCGTCGGACTTCAGCGCCACGCCTTCCGGCGCCGCCAGCCGCACGCCCTCGGCGTCGTAGTTCACCAGCACCCAGCCCTCGGCCTTCACATAGCGCCCGATCCAGGCGGCGACGGACTTGTCGTCGATCATGGCCGGCGGCACGGGGTCCTTGGCCGGCTTGGGCGCGGGCGCGGCGGAGTGCGCCAGCGGGCCCATGGCGATCGCGAGCGCTGCGGCCAAGCCGAGCAACAGAGGTTTGATGGTTTTCATCGGCGCCATTCTCGCACAACGCACCGGGGGCGCGAAGGCCCCAGGACCGTCGTCAACACAACAGCGCGGTGGTCACCAGGCGACGGCCTGGCCGTCCTTGCGATGGTCGGAGCCGGCTCGGTAAACGCGGGTGGGCGGCCCGCCGGGTTTGGCGGGCGGGCCCTGCCGCACCAGGATCGCCTGGAAGCCGCCGACGCCGGAACTGGAGGGCGGGGTCAGCCGGTGGCCCATGGCCGCCAGCCGCGCGCCCACCACGTCGAACAGCGACGGCTCCAGGGTCAGCGTGTTGGGCACCTGGGTATGGCGGAAGCGGGCCATGTCGGTGGCCATCTGCAGATTGGCGCCCAGGTCGAAGATGTTGACCAGCGCCTGGGCGTGGCCCTGGGCCTGCATGTCCCCGCCCATCAGCAGCAGGGTCATCAGCGGCTGGTCGCCGTCCATCACGAAGCCGGCGGCCAGCGTGTTGTACGGCCGTTTGTGCGGCGCGATCACATTGGGCGACTTGGGGTCCAGGCTGAACAGGCCGCCGCGGTTGTGCAGCACGAAGCCGTAGCCCGGCACGGTGAGCCCGGAGCCGAAGCCCGAGAAGTTGGAGTTCACCCAGGCCACCATATTGCCTTCCGCATCGGCCGTTGAGAGCACGATGGTGTCGCCCGCGCCGTCGGCCTCGCCGGCCGGCCCGGTGGAGGACGCGCGCCTGGGATCGACCTTGCCGCACAGCGCCTTGGCGTGGGCCTTGGACAGCAGCCGCTCGATCGGGACCTTCACGAAGTCCGGGTCGGCGTTGAAGGCGATCAGGTCGGCGTAGGCCAGCTTCTTGGCCTCGACCATCAGGTGCCAGTAGAGCGGATTGCGCGGCCCTAGGCTGGCCAGGGTCTGGCCGGGCGCCCAGGTCGGCATGCACTGCTCCAGCACATTGACCATCTCCAGCGCCGCCCAGTCCTGCGATGGCGGTGGCAGCTCATAGACCTCATGGCCGTGATAGGTCGTATGCACGGGCTCGACCCATTCGCCCTTGTAGGCGGCGAGGTCGCCCAAGGTCATGGTGCCGCCCACCGCGTTGGACTTGGCCACGATCGCCTGGGCGATCTCGCCCTTGTAGAAGGCGTCGATCCCCTTGGCCTGGATCAGGCGCAGGGTCTTGGCGAGGTCAGGGTTGCGGAACACCTGGCCGGGTTGCGGCGGCTTGCCGCCCGGATACCAGACGGCCACCGAGTCCGGGTCCTGCGTCTTGCAGCAGCCGACGGTCGGCAGGGCGCGCGGCAGGCGCCAGTCGTCGGCGATCCGCTCGCTGACCGGGAAGCCTTCCTCGGCGTAGGCCGCCGCCGGGGCCAGCATCTCCTTCAGCGACTTCGTGCCGAACCGCTTCAGCATGGCGTCCCAGCCCCAGACGCTGCCGGGCACGGTCACCGGCAGGATGCCGCCCTGGGGCATGCCGGAGCCCGAGCCCCAGTTCTTCGGGTCGGCATGGTAGCCGAGGCTGGCGAAATGCTCCGGCGTCGCGCCCGACGGCGCCATGCCGCTGGCGTTCAGCGCATAGAGCTTGTGCGCCTTGGCGACGTAGACGATGGCGAACAGGTCGCCGCCGACGCCCACGTTCATCGGCTCGACGACGCTCAGCACCGCCGCTGTCGCCACCGCCGCGTCGACCGCGTTGCCGCCGGACTTCAGCACCTGCAGCCCGGCCTGGGCGGCCAGCGGCTGGCTGGTGGTGACCATGCCGTGCATGCCCATCACCTCAGCTCTGGATTGGGCCAGCCAGCCGCCGGCGCGGTCGCCGCGGATGGCGTCGCAGGCCGCGGCCCTATTCGTCTCTCCGGGGGCCTTGCCCTCGCAGGTCGAGAGCAGCGGCGGCTCGGCGCCCGCCCTCGAGCCCACCGCGCCAAGGCCGATCGCGCCGACCACCGCCGCCAGCGCCCACGTCGTACGCTTCATCTGAACCCTCATCCCCAAGACAGGGGAGGGAACACCAGCCCTCAGGCCGCGTCCAGCGCCCGGCTGACGTCGCGCGACAGATCCCTGGCGCCTTCCAGGCCGACGCTCATCCGCACCCAGCCCTCGGTCAGGCCGATCTCCAGCCGTTCGGCCTCCGGCATGGAGCGGTGGGTCGTGGTGCAGGGGTGCGTCGCCATCGACTTGGCGTCGCCCAGGTTGTTGGAGATGTCGACGATCTCCAGCGCGTTCAGGAAGCGGAACGCCGCCTCGCGGCTGCCCAGGTCGAAGGCCACGACATTGCCGCCGCCGGTCATCTGGTTGGCGATGACCGCCGCCTGCGGGTGGTCCTTGCGGCCGCAGTAGATCACCTTCTTGGTCTTCGCATGGGCGGCCAGGACGTCGGAGACCTTGCCGGCGTTCTCGGTCTGGCGGCGCACGCGCAGCTCCAGCGTCTCCAGCCCCTTCAGCAGCACCCAGGCGTTGAACGGCGACAGCGATGGGCCGGTGTGGCGCAGGAGGTCCTTGTAGGCCTCGGTCATCAGGGGCTCGGCGCCCAGGATCGCCCCGCCCAGCACCCGGCCCTGGCCGTCGATGTGCTTGGTGGCGGAATAGACGACCACGTCGGCGCCCAGGGCCAGTGGCTTCTGGAAGATCGGGGTGGCGAAGACGTTGTCCACCACCAGCTTCGCGCCGGCCGCATGCGCGATCTCGGCCACCGCCCCGATGGCGGTCACCTCCAGCAGCGGATTGGCCGGGCTCTCGATCAACAGCGCCTTGGTGTTGGGCCGGACCGCATTCTTCCAGGCGTCGAGGTCGGTGGCGTCCACATAGCTGGTCTCCACCCCGAACCGCGGCAGCAGCTGGGAGATGATCCAGCGGCTGGAGCCGAACAGGGCGCGGCCCGCCAGCAGGTGGTCGCCGGCGCGCAGCAGCCCCATCAGCGCCGCCTGCACCGCCGCCATCCCCGAGGCCGTGGCGCGGCAGACCTCGGCGCCTTCCAGCAGCGCCAAGCGGTCTTCGAAGATCTGCGTCGTGGGGTTGCTGAAGCGCTGGTAGATGAAGCCCGGATCGTCGCCGGCGAAGCGCGCGTTGGCCGCCTCGGCGCTGTCATAGGCGAAGCTCTGGGTCAGGAACAGCGCCTCGGATATTTCCCCGTAGGGCGAGCGGGCCATGCCGCCGCGCACCAGACGGGTTTCGACGTCCCAGTCCTGCGGGTTCTCGGCCATGACACGCTCCTTCCAAACAGTGGCCGCAAGAACGGCAGCGACGGCGCCCCGTCAAGCCGCGGTTTCCTGATAGCCGGCGCAGATCGCTTGCAACCTGCGCCGTCTGCGATAAGTCTCGACCGCCCATGAGCGAGACCCGACGCCCCGTTCAGCAGATAGTGGGCATCCTGCCCTGCCAAGCCATCGAGGCCCTGATCGCGAACGGCGCGATCGCGGCCGACAGCGCCTTCGAGCCCGACCAGGTCCAGCCCGCCAGCCTCGACCTGCGGCTCGGCGGCCGCGCCTGGCGGGTGCGCGCCTCGTTCCTGCCCGGCCGCCACACGGTGCGCGAACGGATCGCCGAGGTGGCCATGCACCCGGTGGACCTGACCCACGGGGCGGTGCTGGAGCGTGGCTGCGTGTACATCGCCGAGCTGCAGGAGCGGCTGAAGCTGCCGGCCGGCGTCTCGGCCCGCGCCAACCCGAAGAGCTCCACCGGCCGGGTGGACGTCTTCGTGCGCCTGCTCACCGACCGCGGCAACGCCTTCGACGACGTGGACGAACACTACGACGGTCCGCTCTACATGGAGATCGCGCCGCAGACCTTCTCGGTGCTGGTGCGCGCCGGAACGCGACTGAACCAGCTGCGGCTGAAGGCCGGCCAGCCGCCACGGCTGCGCACCGAAAGCGTCGGCGTCGACCTGACGGGTGAGATCGCCGGCTTCCGCGGCCGCCGCCACGCCGGCCTCGTCGACCTCGACAAGGAAGACGGCCACGATCCGCGCGACTTCTGGGAGCCTCTGCGGCCGCAGAACGGCCAACTGCTGCTTGACCCCGGCGAGTTCTACATCCTGGCCTCCAAAGGGGCGGTGGAGATCCCGGTGCTGGAGGCCGCCGAGATGACCCCGATCGACCCCTCGGTGGGCGAGTTCCGAGTCCACTACGCCGGCTTCTTCGATCCCGGCTTCGGAACCGACGAGGCGCACGGCAAGGGCTCGCGCGGGGTGCTGGAGGTGCGCAGCCACGAGACGCCGTTCATCCTGGAGGACGGCCAGACCGTGGCGCGGCTGGTCTATGAGCCGCTGACCGAAAAGCCCGACCGGCTCTACGGCGACCTCGGGTCGCATTACCAGCGCCAGGGCCTCAAGCTATCCAAGCACTTCCGGGTCTGGGGCGAATAGCGCCGGCCCTCGAACGGGGTCTGGACCATGCGCTTCCTTCGTTTCGCTGCCCTGGCGGCCGGCTTCGTCCTGGGCCTGTTCGGCGCGACCTTCGCCGGCGATATCCACACCCCGACCTCGGTCTAGCGGCCGACCTGCATGGCCTTCTGCGGCAGGCCTCGGCGCGACCGTCGAACACGCCTCATTTGATGCGACACTGGTTCAGTAGAAGCGTAAGCTCCACCGATCGTTGGAAAGCACCGCTGGGATTCCAACGGCTGAGAGAGGGGTCCCCCAAGGCCCCCGCTCCCGCTTCCGGAAGCGACGGGAGATCGCCGATGTCGATGTACACCTTCCACCTCTGCAACCAGGACGGCGGATCGCCGTCGTTCGAAGCATTCGAACTGCCTGACGACGGCGCAACCTTCATCAAGGCGGGCAATCTGCTGGACCAGCACCTGAGCTGTGACCATGTGGAGGTCTGGCAGGACGCCCGCGCGGTCCTGGCCCTGCATCGCGAACAGCCCGTCATCCGCCCGATTCCCGCCCTGGCCTAGGTCGCCCGAGCCGATCCTCCGAAAGACAAATCCACGCGACTTTTTGTCATGGATGCTTGACAGTCTCTAGATGTCGTGTTTCCTTGTCATCAAGACAAGGAGACTTCCCATGATCGATCGCCGGTCAATCCAGACCTACGCCTTCGGGGCCGTGGGCGTGATCGGGGCCATCGCGATCATGTTCGCGCCGCGGATGGTCTTCTCTCACCCTGCCGCCGCGGACGGCGCCTATGTCGCCGCGACCCTGGCCTGCGTCGCCGTGGCGTTCGCCTGGGCGCTTTGGTTCTCCGTCGCCGCCTTCCGCCGGGCCGAGGAGTTCGCGCAGGAGCGGACCAAGTTCGCCTGGTACTGGGGCAGCATGGCCGGGGTCGTGGTCGCGGTCCTGATCTACGGCCTGATCGCGTCCGGCGCGGCGCCCGGTCTGCTGGAAGGCGTCACGCCGATCCGGGCCTTCGGCTTCGGGATGGCGAGCCTGCTCGTCGCGCAACTGGCCGGCCGGCTGGTCCTGTCCGCCTGGTGGCGGGCGACCAAGCGCTGATCCGCCCCTTTCCAAGGACACCTGAAATGGCCCAAGCCACCCTTCCCCGGTCGATCATGACCAAGCCGTCCTGGCGGCGCTACATGCTGCGCTTCTCCGCCGCCATGGCCAGCTATATCGCCGTGCTCGTGCCGGTGGACTATGCGGCCCATCACGGCCTGCTGCCGCCCGCGCCCTGGCTCTACCTCGCCGCCGTCGCCCCGGCGATCCCGGTCGCGGTCGTGGTGCTGATCGTCCTGCGCTACCTGCAGGAGGAAGAGGACGAGTACCAGCGGATGCTCTCGATCCGCGCCTATGTCGCGGCCACCGGCCTGACGCTCACCGTCTGCACCGGCTGGGGCTTCCTGCAGGACTTCGCCGGCCTCCCGCAGATCTCGCTGCACCACGTCTTTGTGCTGTTCTGCGTCTGCCAGGGCTTCACCACCGGCTGGGTGAAGTTGAGGGCGCGCGGATGAAGAACCGCCTCAAGGTGCTGCGCGCCGAACGCGACTGGAGCCAGGCCGATCTGGCGCTGCGCCTCGACGTCTCGCGCCAGAGCGTCAACGCCATCGAGACCGGCAAGTACGACCCCTCCCTGCCGCTGGCCTTCAAGATCGCCCAGCTGTTCGCGCTACCCATCGAGGCGATCTTCGAAGCCTGAAATTGTCCCTATCCGAGAAGGAGACCGCCATGCGCGACCCCTACGATCCCAATCCGAGCCAGGGCGACCCCCGGGCCGTGGAAATTCTCGCCATCCTGGCGATCGTCGCCATCGTCGCCCTGGCCTATTGGGCGTGATGGCGGCGGGCCTTCTGCATGATGTCGCCGGCGCCCTGGGCTTCGCCGGGCGTCCCTACGGCGCCGCCGGCGCCGCGCTCCTCGTGCTCTATGTCATCCAGTCGGAGGTCCGCTTCGGCGCAAGCGCCCGCTCGAGCCGGGCAGGGGCGACGGACCGGCGCAGCTCGCTGACGCTCTCGCTGGCGGCCGCTGTTCCGGTGCTCGGCTGGGCCGCCGCGATGAAGCTCGCGCCGGCGGTCGACGCATCGCAACCAGCCTGGACGCGCTGGCTGTTCAGCGAGACCCTGCCCGGCATGCCGGCCATCGCCTGGGCCGCCGCCGCCGCCGGCGTCGCAGGGCTGGCGCTTCGTCTCTGGGCGGTGCTGAAGCTCCGCGAGCGTTACACCCGCACCCTGCTGACCCAGGAGAACCACACGATCGAACGCGGCGGTCCCTATCGATTCATCCGCCACCCGGGCTACCTGGGCTCGTTGCTCTGCCTCAACGCCATCGCGACCACCTCGGGCGCGGCGCCGGTCGTGGGGGCCTCGCTGCTGGCGACGATCCCGGCCTACCTCTACCGGGTGCGGGTCGAGGACGCGATGCTGGTCGCCGCCCTCGGCGCGCCCTATGCGCAATACCGCCGCGAGGTCGGCGGCCTGCTGCCGTTCCTGCGCTGAAGCCGACCTCAGTCGCGCTTGTAGATCGACTGCTTGGGGACCTCGGTCACCCGCCGCAGCATCGGCTCGAAGGCTTCCAGCGGCATGGACTCATAGTCCGGATCGAAGCTGTTCTGGTCGTACAGGTGACAGAACTGGGCGCAGT
>NZ_DASYAF010000058.1:0-11681 GCF_036501465.1 Phenylobacterium sp. | reverse complement strand
TCTCCCAAGCGCGGCAGCGCTGTGGGAGAGGCCGGGAGAGGGCGGCGCGGCCGTCAGATCACCCGCTGGCTTGGACCCGATCATCCTTAAAGCGCCAACGGGTCCAAGGATGCGGCGGCTCAAAACGCCGGCGCCGCCCTCGCCCGGCCTCTCCCACGATGCTGCCGCATCTGGGAGAGGAGCAAACGTCCGCAACGGGTCGATAGCGGTCATAGCCCTTACGCCTCGAAGTGGACGCGGACCGCCGCCAACTTACTGGCGCGCACCCTAGCGGACGGTGATCTCCACGCGCCGGTTCTTCGGCTCGTCGGTTCCCGGCGGCGTCTGCACCAGAAGTTCGCGCATGCCGCGGCCCACGGCGCGGCTGATGGCCGGGTTCAGCCCCTGCTTGATGAGCTGCTGGCGGATGTCCTCGGCGCGGCGCTGGGACAGGCTGTCGTTGTCCTCGGCCTTGCCGACGGTGTCGGTGTGGCCGGTGATCAGCACCTCGGCCCCCGGCCGCTTGGCCAGTTCGTCGAACACCTGCTTCAGCTCGGCCTCCGACGCTGGCGTGAGCGTGGTCAGCCCCTCCATGAAGTAGAGGGTGAAGTGGGTCGGCGGCGGCGGCAGGGTATCGGTCAGGGCGGCGTACTTCGCAGGATCCACCGCCGTCGCGGCGACCTTGCCCCCGAGCGCCGAGGCGGTGTTCGCCGCGGTCAGCGAACCCTTTTCGGCGCCGGTCTTGGGATCGAAGATCGCGACCGCGCCCACGGGCGCGCCGTTCTCGCCCGGCAGCAGCGTCACCGCGCCACGGGTGGTGGCGCAGGCGCAGAGCAGGACGGCCGGGATCAGCAGGACGAGGATGCGCTTCACGGCACATCCACCACGAAGCGGGTGCCGCGCGCGGCCAGCAGCGAGGTGGGGGTCTTCACCTTCATGGCGTCCTTGTTTTCCTTGGCGATCTGGCCGGAGACGATGGCCAGGGAGCCGCGGTCCACCTGGGTGAGGGAGCTTCCCTTGTGGGTGGTGTCGTCGAACTCGAACTCCGCCAGCGAGACCCGCGCGTTGGGGCCGATGGCGAAGCGGCTGTTGTCGATGAAGGTGATGCCGATGCGGCCGTCCTTGCCGGTGGTCAGCACGTCCTTCACCGAAAGCGTGGCGCCGGGCGTGGCGGGGATGGTGGCCCCGGCGCGCACGATGGCAGCCTGGCCGGCGACCGTCTTGATGCGCCCGATGTCGGCCGCCAGGGCCTCAGTCGACACGATCCCCGCGATCAGCAATCCTGCCGCGACAAGCTTGAGCATCCCCACCCCCGAAACCCCAATAGGCGGACTGTCATAGCAAAGCTGTCGGCCAACGCCGAGACCTCTCCCGTGAGGGTTGTGCGCCTGGCGGTCGGGCCGGGGGCGGCGGGGCGCGCCCTGGTCGTCGCCCGCGCCTTCGCCGCCGCCGCGGACCTGGGCGAGGCGGCGGCCGACCAGCTGGCGGTGGTGGTGGAGGAGTGCGTGGTCAACATCGTCGAGCACGGCCGTCCGGCGTCGCGGACCCGCGTGGTGGTGCGCCTGTCGATGGCGGCGGCGGGCTGCGTGCGCCTGGCGTTCAGCGACGCCGGCGTGGCTTTCGATCCGCGCGCCGCGGCGACGGCCGAGCCGAACCTGGAGCGCGGCGGTGGTGCGGGCCTGGCACTGATCAAGGCGTGGTGCGAGATCGAGGCCTATGAGCGGCGCGCGGGCCGCAACCGCCTGGTGCTCAGATCGAGAAGCTGACGCCGCAGCCGCAGCTGGTCTTGGCGTTGGGGTTGCGCACCCGGAACTCGGCGCCGGCCAGCTCGTCGACGAAATCGATCTCCGAGCCCTTCAGCAGCACCAGCGACATCTCATCGACCAGGGCGGCGGCGCCATCGCGCTCGATCCTCAGGTCGTCCGGCTGGGCGGCCTCGACCAGGTCGAACTGGTACTGGAAGCCGGAACAGCCGCCGCCCTCCACCGCCACGCGCAGCATCAGCGGCTTGCCTTCGGCCTGGCCGATGGCATGGATCCGCTGGGCGGCGGCCGGGCTGAGCGTGAGGTCGGTCGTGGTCATGGACGTTCGAAGGGACGCATAAGGGCGGTTAGACGAATGAAAGGCCTGCACTATATGAGGGCGCTCGCGGTCATCACCAAGTGGCCGCCCTTATAGATGGATTTGATGGCCGAAACCCTTCCGAGCCGCGCGCCCTACGCCGAGGACCCCGCCCGTTCGCGGGGCCGCAAGGTCGAGGAGCCCGAGAGCCGCACGCGCACGCCCTTCGCCCGCGACCGCGACCGGATCATCCATTCCACCGCCTTCCGCCGCCTGAAGGAGAAGACCCAGGTCTTCGTGGCGCACGAGGGCGACCACTTCCGCACCCGCCTGACCCACAGCCTCGAAGTCGCCCAGATCGCCCGCTCGCTGGCCACGGCGCTGGGTCTCGACCCTGACCTCGCCGAGACGATCGCGCTCGCCCACGACCTCGGCCATCCGCCCTTCGGCCATGCCGGCGAGGATGAGCTGCAGATCCAGATGCAGGGGTTCGGCGGCTTCGACCATAACGTCCAGACCTTCCGGGTCGTCACCAAGCTGGAGCGCCGCTATCCGCGCTTCGAGGGGTTGAACCTCACCTGGGAGACCCTGGAGGGCGTCATCAAGCACAACGGGCCGGTGATCGATAAGCTGGAGAAGCCCTCCTGGCGGGCGATCGCCGAGTTCGACGCCGACTACGACCTGCGGCTGTCCGGCTGGGCGTCGGCCGAGGCCCAGGTCGCCGCCCTGGCCGACGACATCGCCTACAACAACCACGACGTGGACGACGGGGTGCAGGCCGGCCTGTTCAATCTCGAGGAGCTGGGTTCGATCCCGCTGATCGGGCCGTACGTGGCCGGCGCGACCGCGGACTATCCCACCGCCGAGGCGCGCATCCTGCGCCTGGAAGCGGTGCGCCGGATGATCGGGGCCATGGTCGACGACGTGCTGGCCGAGACCCGCCGCCGCGCCGCCGCCGACAAGGTGGGCTCGCCCGAGGACGTGCGGAACCTGGGCCACGCGCTCGTCGCCTTCTCCCGCGACATGGCCGAGGACCTCTCGGCGCTGCGCGCCTTCCTGATGGAGAAGATGTACCGCCACTGGCGGGTCAACCGCACTCGCAGCCAGGCGCGCCGCATGCTGGCCGAGATGTTCCAGCTGTTCATGGCCGAGCCGGACGTGCTGCCGGCCGAGTGGTACGCGCGCACCCACGCCCGTGACGAGGCGGGCAAGGCGCGGGTGGTCTGCGACTACATCGCCGGCATGACCGACCGCTACGCCATCGAAGAGCACCGCAAGCTCTTCCACCTGGATTCACTGCACTAGGAGTCTCCATCTCCCCCGAGAGCGCAGCGCCGAGAGGGAGAGGATAGGGAGAGGGCCGGCGCCGGCGTCTCCCTATCCTCTCCCTCTACGCTCCGCGTTGGGAGAGGAGATTTTCAGAGGTATGACGGCAGGGATCCGTAGAACTGCTCGACCCCGGTGGTCAGCGCGCTGACCATGGCCCGCTCGGCCTCGCTGACGTGGGGGTTCCAGATATCGAAGATCAGCACCGCGCGGTGGTCGTCGCTGTCGTTCCAGGCCTCGTGCTCGATGGTGTCGTCGAAGACGAAGGCCTTGCCGGGCTCCCATTCGCGGCTCGAGGCCCCCACCCGGAAGCCGCAGCCGCCCGGCACGATCAGCGGCAGGTGGCAGATCAGCCGCGCATTGTTCACCCCGGTGTGCGCCGGGATGCGGGTGTGTGGCTCCAGGATCGAGAACACCGCCGTGGGCGCCGAGCCCGGCAGCTCGCATTTCGGCCAGTTCGCGAGCGCCGCCACCGTCTTGGGGCAGCGGGCCATGTTCTCGGCCTGCGCCTCGCCGGCCTTCCAGAGGTAGAAGACGCCCCAGCTCTTCGAATTGTTCAACTTGCGCCACTTCTCGTCCGGAGTGGCCGAGAGCGCGATATAGGGCTCCAGCACCGCTTGGCCGTCGGCCAGCACCTCGACCAGTTCACGGCGGATGTCGTCGCTCGCCGCCTCGATCTCGTCCAGCCAGGGGAAATCGGCGCGGTCGTAGAACTCGATCGCCGGCAACTCGGGCACATAGAGAAAGGTCGGCTGCGGGCGGAAGACGCGTCGCCTGCCGAGGAAGGTGGACAGCGACTTGTCGAACCGCGCGGCGGACTCGCCGGCGAACTGCGCGCGCGTCGCCTTGAGATGGCCTTCCAGGAAGCTTTCCAGCGCCTGGGTGTTGGCGTCGACGACCCGGCGGGCGTGGTCGACGATGCTGCGCATCTCCATCGGGATCTGGACGCCCGGCGGGATCAGCATCAGCACCTTGCGATAGGTGGCGGCGGCCGTGCGGCTGTCCTGGCGCGCTTCGTACAGGCCCGCCGACTGCAGCAGGGCCCGCATGTTGGTGGGCTCCAGAGCCAGGGCCCGGTTGAGCGCGTCCAGCTCCTCGTCCTGACGCTTCAGACCGCGCAGGGCGGTGGCCAGGTTCAGCCACGCCGCGGCCAGCTCCGGGTTCGCCGCCAGCGCCTGGCGGGTCAAGCCTTCGGCGGCGGCGAAATCGCCGGCGCTCAGCCGCCGCATGGCCCGCTCGTTGAGCACCAGCGGATGTTCCGGCGCGAGGTTCTCGGCCTGGCGCAGCAGGCCGTCGGCGTCGAAGGTGCGACCCGCCGCCATGGCCTGGCCGGCCGCGGCGATCAGCTGGCGGACACGCTGGTCCTCGGGGCTCGTGGCGGCGGCCGGCTGACGAACGCGCTGGTCCTCTGCCGGAGGCATGGCGGGCGAATCCCAAACGATGAGCTGCGGGTGGTCGTCGGTAGCCATTATATGTTTCTTATATGTGTCTCGCTGGGCCTGGTCGGCGCGGTTGGCCGGTTCCTGCGGCTTACCTCATTTCGGGCGCAGTCCACCCACAGGAATCCCGACTGTCGGCGGTTGGCGGGGCGCAGGCTCGGTTAGACTGGCCGTTCCACGTGCGATTCGGCCTATCCCAAGCCGAGGCGCGGCCAAGCGGGAGCCTTCGATGTCCGATCACGAGCGCGGCGCTTACACGCCCCCGACCGACGCGCCCCTGGCGTTCGACGCGCGCCAGCCCGTGCGCGGGTCGCGGCCGCTGCCCTTCACCCTGATCATCTCGGTGCTGGTGCTACTCGCCGTGGCGGGCGCGATCGTGCTGTTCTACAGGAACGGGGTGCGCCAGGCGGGCCAGGCGCCGCAGGCCGTGGGCCAGCCGGTGGCCGGCATGAAGGCCCCGCCGCCCGCCGACGCTCAGCCGCAGGATCCCGCCGCCGGCCTGCAGATCTACAAGACCGAAGGCGGCAAGGCCGCGCCGTCCGACGCGATCACCCCGAAGTTCGCGCCGCCGCCGGAGCAGCCGCAGGCCCGGGGCGCGCCCACCGCGCCGGTGGTGGTGACCCAGGTTCCGCCCGCCCAGCCGGCGCCCGCTCAGCCCGCGCCGGCCTTGCGCCCGGCGATCCCGGCCCAGCCGCCGGCCGCCGCCGCGCCCGCCAAGCCGCCGCCGGCCACGACCCCGCCGAAGCCGCAGGTCATCGCCAAGGCCGAGCCGCCGCCGGCCAAGGTCGCGCCGCCCGCCGCCAAGGCTCCGGCGCCGGCCAAGACCGAAGCCGCCAAGCCTGCGCCCAAGGCGGAAGCCAAGGCCGGGAAGCCTGCCGCCCCCGCGCCCGCGGCCAGCAAGGCCGGCGGCGCGGCGGTGCAGATCGGCGCTGTCTCGTCCCAGGCCCTGGCCGACAAGGCCTGGAGCGACGCCGCCGCCGTCGCGCCGGGCGCGGCGGCCGGCAAGGGCAAGTCCATCGAGAAGGTCGACAAGGACGGCAAGACCCTGTTCCGCGTCCAGGTGACCGGCTTCGCCGACCGCGCCGCCGCCACTGCCTTCTGCGACAAGCTGAAGGCCGCCGGGAAGGCCTGCTTCGTCAAGTGAGCGCGCCCAGATGAGTGTGACGGCGGCCATCCTCGGCTGCGCGGGCCCGACGCTGTCGGCGCAGGAGAAGGCCTTCTTCCGGCGGGTGAAGCCCTGGGGCTTCATCCTCTTCAAACGCAACGTCGAGGCGCCGGACCAGGTGCGCGCCCTGATCGCCGCCCTCCGAGAGACCGTGGGCCGCGCCGACGCTCCGGTGCTGATCGACCAGGAAGGCGGGCGCGTGCAGCGTCTGGGCCCGCCGCATTGGGGCCGCTACCCGCCGGGCCGCGCCTTCGGCGACCTGAAGGGCAACGACCCGCTGCTGCGCCGCGAGATCACCCGCCTGGGCGCGCGCCTGATGGCCCATGACCTGGCGGCGCTGGGGATCAACGTCGACTGCGTGCCGGTGCTGGATGTGCCAGACCCGAACGGCCACGAGATCATCGGCGACCGCGCCTATGGCCGCACGCCGGGCGAGGTGGCCCTGCTGGGCCGCGCCGCCGCAGAGGGGCTGATCGCCGGCGGCGTCCTGCCGGTCATCAAGCACATCCCCGGCCACGGCCGCGCCATGGCCGACAGCCACCTGGAATTGCCGGTCGTCGACGCCCCGTTCGAGGACCTGGACGCCGCTGACTTCGCGCCCTTCCGGGTGCTCTCCGACATGCCCATGGCGATGACCGCGCACGTGATCTACACCGCCGTGGACAGGAAGCGCCCGGCCACCACCTCGAAAAAGGTGATGCGCAAGGTGGTTCGCGGCGCGATCGGCTTCGACGGCCTGGTGATGAGCGACGACCTTTCCATGAAGGCGCTGAGCGGCGACTTCACCGAACGCGCCCAGGCCAGCCGCGCGGCCGGCTGCGACGTGGTCCTGCACTGCAACGGCTCCATGGACGAAATGGCCGCGGTGGTCGCCGGCGCGGGCCTGCTGAAGGGCAGGGCCGCGGCGCGGGCGGCGGCGGCGCTGGCGCGGCTCGCCCGGGCGCCGGAGCCGTTCGACGCCGCCGAGGCCCGGGCCCGGTTCGACGCGGCGTTCGACGGCAGGTTCGCAGCATGAGCGGCCCCTTCCAACCCAACCTCGACTTCGCCGCCGCGGCCACAGCCGCCGAGGACGGCGAGGCGCTGATCGTCGACATCGACGGCTTCGAAGGCCCGCTGCACGTCCTGCTGGCCCTGGCCCGCAGCCAGAAGGTTGACCTCACCCAGCTGTCGATCCTGAAGCTCGCCGAGCAGTACCTGGCCTTCGTGCAGCAGGCGCGGAAAGCCCAGTTCGCGCTGGCCGCCGACTATCTGGTGATGGCCTCCTGGCTGGCCTACCTGAAGTCGCGCCTGCTGCTGCCCAAGCCCGAACAGCCCAAGGGCGACGAGGCGCCGGCCGAGGAGATCGCCGCGCGGCTCGCCTTCCGCCTGGCCAAGCTCGACGCCATGCGCAACGCCGCCGAAGCCCTGCGCACGCGCCCGCAACTCGGCCGCGACGTCTTCGCCCGCGGCGATCCCGAGGCGATCAAGGTGATCCCGTCCGGCCGCATCGATGGCGACCTCTACGGTCTGATGAGCGCCTACATCGCCCAGCGGACCAAGGAGGCCAGCCGCCGCTACACCCCGGCCATGCCTCAGGCCTATCCGCTGGAGGAGGCGCGCGATCGCCTGCGCCGCCTGCTGCCCGAGCTGGGCCGCTGGACGCCGCTGGCCGGCGTGGCGCCGCTCGGCCCAAGCGGGGGTTCGGGCGGGCAGGGGCCTTCGCGGGCCTCTTACGTGGCCTCGACCCTGTCGGCCGGGCTTGAGCTGGTGAAGGAGGGCGCGCTGGAGGCCCGCCAGCTCGAGGCCTTCGCCGACATCTATCTGCGCACCCGCAAGGACCTGGGCGGCGCGAAGGCGGGGGCGGCATGAGCGACGTGGCCTATACCGAGCGCGAGGTGGAGGCGCTGCTGTTCGCCGCGGCCGGGCCGCTGAGCGACGCCGACCTCGCCAAGCGCCTGCCGGAGGGCGCCGACGTGGCCGGCGCGCTCGTCGTCCTGAAGGAACGCTACCGCGGCCGGGGCGTGGAGCTGGTGGAGGTTGCGGGCCGCTGGCGCTTCCAGACCGCCGAAGACCTGGCCTGGCTGATGACCGACGAGCGCGAAGAGCCGCGCCGCCTGTCCCGGGCCGCCCAGGAGACGCTCGCCATCATCGCCTACCACCAGCCGGTGACGCGGGCCGAGATCGAGGCGGTGCGCGGGGTCCAGGCCAGCAAGGGCACGCTCGACGTGCTGCTGGAGCTGGGCCTGGTGCGCATGCGCGGGCGGCGGCGCACGCCCGGGCGGCCGATCACCTACGGCACCACCGACGCCTTCCTGGAACACTACGGCCTGGCCAATCTCGGCGACCTGCCCGGCGCGGCGGAGATGCGCGCGGCGGGCCTGCTGTCGCTCGACCTGCCGGCCGACTTCGCCGTGCCCGATCCCAATGCGCTGGCCCTGGACGAGGACCCGCTGGAGGACGGCGACCAGCCGGAGTTCCACACCGACTTCCTGGGCGAGGAAAGCGCCTGACCGCTCCGGGCGGCGCCCCGCGGAATGTCGCGTGGCGCGCCGCCCGAAGACCGACTATATAGCCCCTTCAAGACGGGTCGCCGGGGCGCGACGAATTAGGAGTTCTGCGACGCCATGGGCGCTCTTTCGATTTGGCACATCCTGCTGATCGCCGCGGTGGCGCTGCTGCTGTTCGGCGGTCGCGGTAAGATTTCCAGCGTGATGGGCGACACCGCCAAGGGCATCCGCGCCTTCCGCGAGGGCCTGAAGGGCGAGGACGAGGCGCACGAGGAAGAGGCCGCCGAGCCGGCCAAGCCGCTGCCGAAGTCCACGGCCGCGAAGGGCGCGACCAAGACCGCCTCGCGCTCGACCTCGAAGTCGAAGGCCTGATTTCCCAGGCCGATCGCCCGCCAAACCTTCACCATGGCCGGGGCCTGTTTCCATCGCGCCTGAAACCGCGCTAAGCCCACGGCCATGTTCCTCGAAGGCAAAGCACTCGAATTCCTGATCGCCGCGGTCGTGGCCCTTGTGGTCGTCGGTCCGAAGGATCTGCCGATCCTGCTGCGCAAGTTCGGGCAGTTCATGGCGCGCGTCCGCGCCATGGCCGCGGAGTTCCGCGCCAGCTTCGACGAGATGGCCCGCCAGTCGGAGCTCGACGAACTGCGCAAGGAGGTCGAGGCGATGCGCCAGGGCCAGCTGGCCGACATCGCCGCCCATACGACGTCGCCCGAGATGACCCAGACCTTCAACGAGATCAGCCAGGGCCTGAGCGACGTCGGCGTCTCGCTGGACCAGCCGGTGGCCTATCCCTACACCCCGGCCCAGACCGAGCACGTGGACATCACCCCAGCCAAGCCGGCCCGGAAGGCCCGCGCGAAGCAGCCCGCCGCCAGGGCGAAGGCCGCCGGCGGCGCGAAGCGCGGCCCCGCGAAGACGGCGACCGCGACGGCGGCCAAGGCGAAACCCGCGCCCAAGGCGCTGGCCGCCAAGGCCGTGCCGCCGGCCAAGCCGAAGGTCGCCGCCAAGCCGGCCGCTAAGGCGGTTTCGGCCAAACCCGCGGCGGCGAAGCCGCGCGTCCGGAAGGCGAGCGTCTCGTGAGCGAAACCACAGACGACGAAATCGAGGCCTCGCGCGCGCCGCTCCTGGATCACCTGATCGAGCTGCGATCGCGGTTGATCACCTGCCTCGTGGCGCTCTTCGTCGCCTTCGTGTTCTGCTACATCTTCTCCAAGCAGGCCTATCAGTTCCTGATCCATCCCTTCGCCGTGGCGTCGAACCTGCTGGCGGTGCGCGCGCAGGACGCGAGCGCCAACGCCCATGGGCTGGGTGCGCTCACCGCGCCCTTCGTCCAGGCGAAGGGCATGTTCGAGGTGCTGGCGGGGATGAAGTCGCTGCCGCCCGCGCCCGGCGGCGTCACCGAGCTGATCTCCACCGCGCCGCTGGAGCAGTTCTTCACCTATCTGAAGCTGTCGGCGCTGGGCGCCGTGGCGCTCAGCTTCCCGGTGCTGGCCCAGCAGGTCTACGCCTTCGTGGCGCCCGGACTCTACAAGAAGGAGCGGCGCGCCTTCCTGCCGTTCCTGATCGCCTCGCCGGTGCTGTTCGTCGTCGGCGCGGCCCTGGTCTACTACATGATCCTGCCGTTCGTGCTGTGGTTCTCGCTGAACCAGCAGATCGTCAGCACCACCGGCATCTCCGTGAAGCTGATGCCGAAGGTCTCGGAATACTTCGACACGGTGACCACCCTGTTGCTGGCGTTCGGCCTCTGCTTCCAGCTGCCGGTGATCCTGACGCTGCTGGGCATCGCGGGCCTGGTGAATTCCAAGATGCTGATGGCCGGCTGGCGCTTTGCGGTGGTGGGCATCGTGGTGGTGGCCGCGATCATCACCCCGCCGGACCCGATCAGCCAGCTCTGCCTCTCGTTCCCGATCGTCGCGCTCTACTTCGTCTCGGTGGGCTGCGTGAAGCTTGTGGAACTGCGCCGCAAGGACGAGGACGCGGCCGCCTAGGGCCCATCCGGCGCTCCGCCTTGGCGCGCGCGCCAACGCGCTCTAGAGAGGGGCCGCTTCCAACCCCCAAGCGGCGACCATGCACGACATCCGAGCCCTGCGCGAAAACCCCGAGCCCTATGTCAAAGGCTGGGACGCGAAGGGGCTGTCCGGCGCCGCCCTGGTGGCTGAGATCACTGCCCTGGACGGGACGCTGCGCGCCGCCCAGACCGGCTGGCAACAGGCGCAGGCCGAGCGCAACGAGGCGTCCAAGAGGATCGGCCAGGCCAAGGCGGCCAAGGACGAAGCGCTGGCCCAGAGCCTGATGACCCAGGTCGAAGGCCTGAAGGCCACGCTGGAGACCGCCCAGGCTGGCGAACGCGAGGCCGGCCAGGCGCTGAACGACCTGCTGGCCGGCCTGCCGAACATCCCCGCCGACGACGTGCCGGCCGGCAAGGACGAGCACGACAACGTCGAGGTCCGCCGCTGGGGGACGCCGTTCGCCATCGCCAAGCCCCGGGACCACGTCGACCTGGGCGAGAGCCTGGGCCTGATGGACTTCGAGGCCGCCGCGCGGATGAGCGGCGCGCGCTTCACGGTGCTGAAGGGCGAGCTCGCCCGGCTGGAGCGCGCGCTCGGCCAGTTCATGCTGGACCTGCAGACCCGCGAGCACGGCTACCTGGAGGTCTCGCCGCCGCTGATGGTCAACGATGCGGCCGCCTACGGCACCGACAAGCTGCCGAAGTTCGCCGACGACCTGTTCCGCACCACCGACGGCCGCTGGCTGATCCCCACCGCCGAGGTGCCGCTGACCAGCATGGTCATGGGCCAGATCGTCGCCGAGGAAGAGCTGCCGATGCGGCTCACCGCCTTGACCCCCTGCTTCCGTTCGGAGGCCGGCGCTTCGGGGCGCGACACCCGCGGCATGATCCGCCAGCACCAGTTCTATAAGTGCGAGCTGGTCTCGATCACCACGCCCGAGCAGTCGGCCGCCGAGCACGAGCGAATGGTGGAGTGCGCCGAGGCGGTGCTGAAGCGGCTGGAGCTGCCGTTCCGCACCATGCTGCTCTGCACCGGCGACATGGGCTTCGGCGCGAGGAAGACCTACGACCTGGAGGTCTGGCTGCCGAGCCAGGCGACCTACCGCGAGATCAGCTCGTGTTCGAACACTGGCGACTTCCAGGCGCGGCGCATGGACGCCCGCACCAAGGCGGCCGGCGAGAAGGGCACGCGCTTCGTCCACACCTTGTACGGCTCG
>NZ_DASYAF010000057.1:0-3087 GCF_036501465.1 Phenylobacterium sp. | reverse complement strand
CAGTCCCAACCCGGCCTTGCGGCTCCAGGCGCTGGAGTTCGCCCTCCAGGCGGCCAAGCTCGATCCCGGCTTCCCGCCGGGGCCGGTGATCGCCGCGCGCCTGCTGATCGCCGACAACAAGCCGGCGCGCGCCGCCCCGCTGATCGAACAGGCCTGGAAGGCCCGCCCGCACCCGGCCCTCTACCTGCTCTGGCGCGACCTGAAGACGGCCGAGACGCCCAAGGCCCGCGCCGCCAGGCTGGGCGAACTGGCCGCGCTCAACCCATCCAACCGCGAGAGCTGCTTCGTCGCCGCTGAGCAGGCCCTGCTCAACCGCGAGCCGGCCTCGGCGCAAGCCGCCGTCGACGCGATGGACCAGGGCCCGCCCGACGCCCGGCTCTGCGGCCTGATGGCCCGCATCGCCAATGCCGCCGGCCGCGCCGACGAGGCCCGCGCCTGGATGGCCCGCGGCCTCGCCGCCCAGCCGGAGCCGGACTGGACCGACCTCGACCCCGCCGGCCGCGCCTTCGCCTACGCCCCCACCGACTGGGCCAGGCTGGTCTCCACCTATGCCGAGACCGGCGAACTGATCCACCCGCGCCTTGAGCGCCGCGAGCGGGTGATGAGCGAACTGCCCGAGCTGCCCACGGCGTACGAGCCCGGCGCTCCCTTTTCGTCGCCCGAGGCCATCCTCGCCCCGACGACCTATGACCCCGGCCCCGAAGACGACTGGGCCCGCGCCGAATCCTCGACGCCTTGATTCGTGGGCGACGAATGTATCGCGCGTCCCTTCTCCCCTCGCGGGAGAAGGCGCCCCTGCGAAGGCAGGGGCGGATGAGGGGCCGCGCCGGTTGTTGGGAAGAGGGCGCCCAGAATCCTGTGGAGAGCTAAGCGCGGCCCCTCATCCGACCGGTCTCCGACCGGCCACCCATCTGCGCTTCGCCTGACTTCGTCAGCCGATCGCCTTCGGCGAACGCTCCGAAACCCGCGAGGGGAGAAGGACGCGGTGGCGTTGCCGATGGGCTATGGCGAACCCGCTCGCCGTTGCGAGGCTCCGGAAACCCGACTAAACACCGCTCCCACGGCAGGCCGCCTTAGCTCAGCCGGTAGAGCACCGCATTCGTAATGCGGGGGTCGGGTGTTCGAGTCACCCAGGCGGCGCCGGGCTTTCCAACCCCACGGCCTATTGCTGCGCGACCGGGACCAGCAGCAGGATCGCCACGTCCTTGGTCGGGGTGAAGTTGGTGTAGTGGACCTCGAACCGGGTCGGGCCGGTCCTGGCCACCCCATTGCCGCAGAAGCTGACCAGGTTGGCCGAGGCGCCCTTGTCGATGGTCATGTGGAAATCGCCGATCGGCGCCTTCCAGTTGGCGCCGGTGGTCAGCACATAGTCGATGCGCTGTTCGGTCATGTAGCCGTTGGCGCTGGTCCTGGCCTTGGCGGCTCCGGCCAGGAAGGCGTCGTCGATGCAGTAGCGCTGCCGGCCCTGGGTGTAGAGCGCCGTGCCGACAAACGCCGGATCAGCCCATTGCGTCCCCGCCGTGCCGCCCACCGAGGGCGTGTAGTTGTGCTCGACATCGATGGTCCGCCCGGCGGGAAAGGTCTGGCGCCAATAGAAGGTGGTCTTCAGCGTCCAGGCGGCGGACAGGTGATGCTCCATCCCGTGGCCGACGTCATAGTCGTCGGGGATGGCCAGGCTCCTGGCGACCAGGGCGTCCTGGGCGGCCTTCGGCAGCTTGTCCAGCACGTCGTTGGTCGACTGCAGGTGCGGCGCCAGCGGGATGCCCAGTCCGTTCAGATAGGCGGTGATGTCGGCGCCGTTCTTCAGCGCCTTCTGCTCCACTTGCGCCGCCACCGGCTGGCCGTCGACGGTGGTGACGAAGCCCAGGAGGTTGGTCGGGCTCTCGCTGGGCACCACGATGTTGTCGTCCAGGCCCTCGATGGTGACGTCGGGCATGGGAAAAGCCACCAGGATGGTCACGTCATTGGCCGAGGTGTTGGCGAAGACGTAGTGCACCCGCACCGCCTTGGTGGAGATGGACAGATCCTCCGAGCGCATCTCGATGGCCGGGTTCCTGGTCAGCACCAGCCCGCCCGTCGCCAACTCGGCGCTGCTGTCATTGGCCGCCGCGTCCGTGGCCGCCGCCGCAATCAGCGCCGCCAGCCCGACGCCCAAGGCCCTGGTCCTCGCCCGCATAGCCCGCTCCCCTGCCGCGTCCCGCCGTCGCCGCGACTATAGGACGCGCGCGGGGGCGTTGTCTCGGCGCGGGCGACTCATCGCCATCGGGCTGGCGGAGGCGAGGGACGCGCGGCTAAGGTCACCCTGACCCCGTCACCGCTATGTAAGGAGCCAAGCGTGCAGCGAACGATCGCAGCGGTGACGGCGGTGCTGTCATTCCTCAGTTCCGCGCCATCGTTCGCCGCCCCAGCGTCGCCCTGGCCCGACACCCCACTCGGCCGCGCCCAGGCGTTGGCCGTCATCGAGACGCTCGACGCCCGGCTGCTGGCCAGCCCGAGCGCCACGGCGACGCTCGAGGCCTGGTGTGGCGAGCACCGCATGGCGTCGCCGCCGCGGCTCACGGCGGAGCGGGTGCGGGGCGTGGACAAGCCGGTGACCGACGAGCAGCGGCGGGTGTTGCAGGTGGGGCAAGGCGAGCGGGTCAAGTATCGGCGGGTGCGTCTCAGCTGCGGCGGGCATGTGCTGTCGGAGGCCGACAACTGGTACGTGCCCGGGCGTCTGACGGCGGCGATGAACCATGTGCTGGAAACCACCGATACGCCGTTCGGGCGGGCGGTGGCGGGGTTGCATCCGGTGCGGCAGACGCTGGCGGCGGAGTTGTTGTGGTCGCCGTTGCCGGCGCGGTGGGATCTGCGGGTCGGGAGGCCGCCAGCCGTCGCCGACTCGAGCGGCGGCGGGGCGCTGGCGATTCCGGACGAACTGTTCCGCCACCGGGCGGTGCTCTACGGCGCGCGGCGGCGGCCGTTCTCGGAGGTGGTGGAGACCTATAGCAGCGAGGTGCTGGACTATCCTCGCGCGCCCGCGTCACATGAAGTGGCGCCAGCGGAAGAAGGCGGCGGCGGCGACGGTGACGGCGGAGAAGGCCAGGG
>NZ_DASYAF010000056.1:0-9061 GCF_036501465.1 Phenylobacterium sp. | reverse complement strand
GATGGCCGCTCGCCGATACGCCCGAACTGCCCGACGCACCCGTGGCCTGGCCCGCGCCGGCGGGGCCGGGGGCTGGAACAGGTGCGGGGTTCATCGCGACAGCGGACATACGCGGGCTTCGCCTGGCTTGAGGGAGGAGCGTCTGGCGCCTGCTGCGCCGGAATCATTCGGACCCTCTGGAGCAACCTTCGCGCCAACTTGGCATAATGCTGATTTTGCTTGGGAAACAGGCGTTCCAGGGCCTGCCGCCCACCCAGGGGAAGAGCGGTTTTTGCCGAGCCGAAGCGGCGCCTGTGGACGTTTCCTGCCGCGTTGGGATCGCCGCCCAGCCCACCCAGATCAGCCGGCCCCACACGCGCCTTCACGCGCGCGGGGGCGTGCCTTTCCAGGGTCTGTCCGAACTGGCGCCGGTCTTGCGACTTGGGACGTGAGCTCACCGGCCCTCGGAAGGGGTCATGTTGAAAACAAAGAAGATTTCCCGGCCCGTCGCGCGGGCGTTAGCCATCCCCCCGGCAGAATCCGCCGGGTCGCGCGTCATCCTTTGCCGGGCGGAGTCGTAAGACGCCATGACCCTTTCAAGCGCCCTTCAGATCTCGACGTCGGGATTGCAGGCGGCCCAGGCCGCCCTGACGGCGATCTCGGACAACATCTCCAACGTCAACACGCCCGGCTACACGCGCAAGACCGTCGTGCAGCAGCAGCAGGTGGAGGCCGGCGCCGGCGCCGGCGTGCAGGTTGTCGGGGTCAAGCGCGTCACCGACCAGTACCTGCAGGCCGCCAGCCTGTCGGCCGGCTCGGACGCGAGCAGCGCCAACGTCTATTCGCAGTTCCTCGACAACGCCCAGACCCTGTTCGGCGACCCGACCTCGGACGACTACTTCTTCAACATGCCGGACCAGATCTCGGCGGCGTTCGCGTCGGCGGCCAACGACCCCTCCTCGGCGCTGCTGCGCGGCCAGGCGGTGACCGACGTCCAGAACTTCCTGAGCGACGCCGACCAGATCAACACCCAGGTCAGCCAGCTCCAGTCGAGCGTCGACGCCAAGGTCACCGACGACGTCAACCAGGTGAACAGCCTGCTGTCGCAGATCGATTCCCTGAACACCGACATCAGCCGCGCCCAGGTCAGCGGCGGCGACGCCACCGGTTCGCAGAACATCCAGAGCCAGCTGGTCAACCAGCTTTCCACGCTGATGAACGTCAAGGTGAACAACCTGCCCAGCGGCGGGGTGACGGTGCGCACCGCCGACGGGGTGCTGCTGGCCGGTGGCGGCACGGGTCCCTCGACGGTCAACTACAACAACAGCGGCACGACGCCCGGCTATCTCAGCGTCACCACCGGCGGCGCCAACTCCGGCCCGCAGCCGATCGCCCCAGTCAGCGGTGAGCTCGGCGGCCTGCTGTCGCTGCGCAACGACAAGCTGCCGGGCATCTCCGACCAGCTGGGCGAGTTCGTCTCGCGCACGGCCCAGGCTCTGAACGCCGCCAGCAACGCCTCGACGGCCTCGCCGCCGCCGTCCACGCTCACCGGGCGCAACACCGGCCTGGACCTGCCCACGGCGCTGAGCGGCTTCTCCGGCCAGTCGACGGTGGCGATCACCGACCCCAACGGCGTCGTGCAGAAGACGGTGGCCATCGATTTCACCAACGGGACGATGAGCGTCAACGGCGGGCCGACCAGCGGCTTCACGCCCGCGAACTTCCTCACCAGCCTGAACACGGCGCTGGGCGCCTCCGGCTCGGCCAGCTTCGCCAACGGCCAGCTCAGCATCTCCGCCGCCGGCTCCAACGGCGTGGCGATCGACGAGGGGACCTCGCAGAAGGCCGGCCAGGGCTTCTCCCAGTTCTTCGGGCTGAACGACCTGATCACCTCGACGGGGATCTCGACCTACGACACCGGCCTGTCGTCTTCCGACCCCAACGGCTTCACCCCCGGCAGCACCATCACGCTGCAGGTCTCCACCGCCGACGGCAAGCCGCTGCAGCAGGTGACGGTGGCCGTGCCGCCGGCCGGCAACCCGAGCGTCGGCGACCTGGTCAACGCGCTCAACAGCAGCTCCACCGGCATCGGCATCTACGGGTCCTTCACCCTGGACGCCCAGGGCGGGCTCGCCTTCACCGGCAACGCCCCGCAGAACGCCACGGTCAGCGTGGTGGCCGACAACACCCAGCGCGGCGCGGGCGGCCCCTCATTCAGCCAGCTGTTCGGCGTGGGGCAGGTGGCGCGCGCCGCGCGCGCGTCCAGCTATCAGGTCAATCCGGCCATGGCCGCGGACCCGACCAAGCTGCCGCTGGCCACCCTGAACCTGGGGGTGGCGGCAGGCCAGTCGGCGGTCGCTCCCGGTGACGGGACCGGCGCCTTGGCCTTGGCGCAGGCCGAGCAGAACAGCATCCTGTTCAAGGCGGCCGGCGACCTGGGCAACGTCTCCATGACGCTCAGCAACTACGCCGCCCAGTTCGGCGGCTCGCTCGGCCGCGACGCCGCCACCGCCGCGAGCAACGCCAGCAGCGCCACCGCGGTGCAGACCGAGGCCGACGCCAAGCGCGCCTCCGTCGAGGGCGTGAACCTCGACGAGGAGCTGGTGAACCTGACCACCTATCAACAGGCCTATTCGGCCAACGCCCGCATGATTCAGGCGACCAAGGATCTGTTCGACGTCCTGAACAGCCTGATTTCCTGACTGAGATCCAGAGGACCGAACCATGGTCGATCGCGTTTCCACCGCCGGCGCCTATTCCGCCATCCTGCAGAACCTGCTGCTGGCCGAAAACCAGCAGACCAACGCCGAAAACCGCGTCTCCTCCACCAAGAACGGCAACGACCTGAAGGCCTTCGCCACCCAGGCGGAGACCCTGACGGCGATGAAGTCGGTGAACACCCGACTGGTCTCCTACCAGGCGCAGAACAGTCAGGTGGCGGCCAAGCTGAGCACCCAGGACCAGGCGCTGACGGATCTTTCCAACACCGCCACCGACGTGCGCACGGCGATCGCCAACGCGCTCGCCAGCGGCAGCGGCGAGACGCTGATGCAGGAGATGCAGGATTCGTTTTCGGCCGCATCGAGCGACCTCAACACCCAGTACGACGGCAAGTACCTGTTCTCCGGCGGCCAGATCAACACCAAGTCCTTCAACGCCGCCCAGCTCACCGACCTGACGTCCGGCCCGGCGCTCTCGACCTTCTTCGGCAACGACAACTTCCAGACCCAGGCGAAGCTGGACGACAACACCACCGTCACCACCGGCCAGCTCGCCAGCAACCTGGCGACGCCGATGATGCAGGCCTTCCAGGCGATCCAGGCGTTCAACGACGGCCCCGGCGGGCCGCTCAGCGGCCAGCTCACCCAGGCCCAGCAGGACTTCCTGACCACCCAGATCCAGACCTGGACGCAGGTCGGCACCGGCCTGACGACCTCCACCGCCCAGAACGGCCTGACGCAGGCCCGGGTCAGCGACGTCCAGGCCAGCCTGACCACCCAGCAGAACTCGCTCACCGCGATGATCGGCAACATCACCGACGCCGACATGGCCAAGGCCGCCACCGACCTCAGCAACGCCCAGCTCTCGGTGCAGGCTTCCGCTCGGGTGCTGCAGGCGCTGCAGAGCGACAGCCTGATCAACCTGCTGCCCGCCACAGGCTGAGCCGACCGACTGGTCGGTAGATTTCGCGCGAAAACCCTGCGACGCTGGCGTCTCAAGTCTGGGAGGCGTCGATGTGGACACGCAGCTTTATCGCGGGCCTGGCGCTCGCTCTGGCCGTCGGGGCCGGCGCGGCGGCCGCACAGGGCTATGCAGGGGCCAACGACCCGGATTGCCGCAAGGCGCTCGACTATTCCGCCGCGCGCCGCGGCGCGGCCGTGCTGGTGCTGAAGGACGGCAAGCCGATCTGCGAGGGCTACGCGGGCGAGGGCGCGCCGGACCACGCCATGGAGACGGCCTCGGGGACCAAGAGCTTCGTCGGCGCCATGCTGGCCGCGGCGGTGCAGGATCGCCTGCTCGCCCTCGATGAACCCGTCGCCGACACTGTGACCGAGTGGAAGGCCGACCCGCGCAAGGCCAAGGTGACGATCCGCCAGCTGTTGTCGCTGAGCTCCGGCATGCCCAGCGAAGTGGGCCATCCGCCGACCTATGCCGACGCCGTCAAGATGCCGCTGACCGCCGAGCCAGGGACGAAGTTCCTTTATGGCCCGGCGCCCTACATGGCCTTCGGCGAGGTCATGCGCCGCAAGCTGACGGCCGCCGGCCAGCCGGGCGATCCCTACCTCTATCTGAAGCGCCGGGTGCTCGACCCGATCGAGCTGCATCCCGGCCAGTGGCGCAGGACGCCCAACGGCGACGCCCTGCTGCCGCAGGGCGCGGTGCTGAGCGTGCGCGAGTGGGTCAAGTACGGCGAGTTCATCCGCGCCGGCGGCAAGGCGGGCGGCAGGCAGATCGTCGACGCCGCGACGCTGAAGGCCGAGTTCCAGCCGTCGCCCGCCAATCCCGCCTACGGGATCACGTGGTGGCTACCCGCCAACAACCCCGGCGGCGTCCGCGCGCGGGAGGACTATTCGCGGGTCCCGAAGGACATGGTGATCGCCCGCGGCGCCGGCGACCAGCGGCTTATCGTCGTGTCGTCCAAGGGGATCACCGCCGCCCGGCTGGCGACCCCGCCGGGCCAGGGCCGGCCGGCCGGTCCCGCCTGGTCCGACATCGACTTCATCGGCTTCTTCATGCACTGACCTCGAAAAACCGGGCCCGAGGGGCTAGATAGCCGCCCATGAACGCCCCGGTGATCGATGCAGGAACCCTGAGCGACGGCCTGATCGCCGCCGCGCGGGAAGCCGTGGGCCTGCCGGCCGGGACCCGGATCGTGGCCGCCATGTCCGGCGGCGTGGACTCCACCGTCACCGCCGCCCTGCTGGCGCGCGCCGGCTATGACGTGGTCGGCGTCACCCTGCAGCTCTACGACCACGGCGCGGCGATCCAGAAGAAGGGCGCCTGCTGCGCCGGCCAGGACATCCACGACGCGCGCACGGCCGCCGAGAGCCTGGGCGTCCCGCACTATGTCCTCGACTATGAGAGCCGCTTCCGCGACCAGGTGATGGAGGATTTCGCCGACGCCTATCTGCGTGGCGAGACGCCGATCCCCTGCGTGCGCTGCAACCAGACGGTCAAGGTCCGCGACCTGCTGGACGTGGCCTGCGACCTCGGCGCCGAGGCCATGGCCACCGGCCACTACGTCCGCCGCGAACCCGCCGCCGCCGGCGCCCAGCTGCACCGCGCCGCCGACCCCGCCCGCGACCAGTCCTACTTCCTGTTCGCGACCACTGCCGAACAGCTCGCCTACCTGCGCTTCCCGCTGGGCGGGCTTCCGAAGCCGGCGGTGCGCGCCGCCGCCGCTGAGCTGGGCCTGGCGGTGGCCGACAAGCCGGACAGCCAGGACATCTGCTTCGTCCCCGAAGGCCGCTACACCACGGTGATCGACCGCCTGCGCCCGCATGGCGCCGAGCCCGGTGACATCGTCCACCTGGACGGCCGGGTGCTCGGCCGCCACGAGGGCGTGACCCGCTACACCATCGGCCAGCGCCGGGGCCTGAACGTCGCCGTCGGCGACCCGCTGTTCGTCACCCGCATCGATGCGGACGCCCGCCAGGTGATCGTCGGCCCGCGCGAAGCCCTGCTGACCCGCGCGCTGACGCTGAAGGAAGCCAACTGGCTGGGCGACGAGCCCTCGCTGGACGCGGCCTGCGCGGCGGGCCGCCCGGTGCTGGCCCGCGTGCGCTCCACCCGCGAGCCGGTCGCCGGACACCTGGCGATGGTCGATGGCCAGCCGGGCGTCGAATTCGACACCCACGAGGAAGGCGTCGCCCCCGGCCAGGCCTGCGCCCTCTACGCCCCGGAAGCCCCGACCCGCGTGCTGGGCGGCGGCTTCATCGCGTCTGCGGTGCGCGCGAACCTCTGACCGCGCCCGGCCGTTCTCCCGCGAAAGGAGACCTGTCATGGCCGAGAAGAAGAAGTGGATCGCCGGCGCGACCAAGAAGAAGGGCAAGCTGCACGAGGCGCTGCACGTGCCCAAGGACGAGAAGATCCCCGCCGCCAAGCTGCACGCCGCCGCCAAGAAGGGCGGCAAGGTCGGCAAGGAGGCGCGGCTGGCCGAGACCCTTAAGGGCCTGAACCACAAACACGCCTAGCCCAACAGGCCGTCATCCTCCGGTCAGCCGCAGGCTGATCCGGGGACCCAAACTGAAGCGCAGAATGGGGTGACACGGCTTGGGTCCCCCGGATCGCCACTTCGGGCGACCGGAGGATGACGGATATGGGGGTAAGGCCTATATGCGCCCCATGACCCAAGCCTCCGATCCCGTCGTCATCGCCAGCTACGCCCGCACGCCCATGGGCGGCTTCCAGGGGGTGTTCGCGCCCGTGAAGGCCACCGATCTCGGCGCGGCCGCCGTCCGCGCCGCGGTGGAGCGGGCCAAGGCCGATCCGGCCGCCGTCGAGCAGATCGTCATGGGTTGCGTCCTGTCCGCCGGCCTCGGCCAGGCGCCGGCGCGCCAGGCGGCGATCCACGCGGGCCTGCCGAAGTCGGTGGAGGCCACCACGGTCAACAAGATGTGCGGCTCGGGCATGCAGGCGGCGATCATGGCGCACGACGCGCTGGCCGCCGGGACCTGCGACATCATCGTGGCCGGCGGCATGGAGAGCATGACCAACGCGCCGTACCTGCTGAAGAACCACCGCGGCGGCGCGCGCATCGGCCACGACACCTCCTACGACAGCATGTACCTCGACGGGCTGGAGGACGCCTATGAGCCGGGCCGGCTGATGGGCTCGTTCGCCGAGGAGACGGCCAAGCAGTACCAGTTCACCCGCGAGGCGATGGACGCGTTCGCCATCTCGTCCCTGACCCGGGCCAAGGCCGCCACGGCGTCCGGCGCCTTCAAGAAGGAGATCGTCCCCTTCGAGGTGGTCACCCGCAAGGGCGCGGTGCTGATCGAGGACGACGAGCAGCCGGCCAAGGCGGACCCGGCCAAGATCCCGACGCTGAAGCCCGCCTTCGCCAAGGACGGCGCCATCACCGCGGCCAACGCCTCATCGATCAGCGACGGGGCCGCGGCCCTGGTGCTGACCCGCGAGAGCGTGGCCAGGAAGCTGGGGATGACCATCGTGGCCCGCGTGGCCGCCCACGCCGCCCACGCCCACGAGCCCGGCCTGTTCACCACAGCGCCCGTCCCGGCGATCCAGAAGTGCCTGAAGCGCGCCGGCTGGAGCGTGGACGACGTCGACCTGTTCGAGGTCAACGAGGCCTTCGCCGTGGTGGCGATGATCGCCGAGCGCGACCTGGGCATCGACCGCGACAAGTTGAATGTCAACGGCGGCGCCTGCGCGCTGGGTCACCCGATCGGGGCTTCGGGCGCGCGCATCCTGGCGACCCTGCTCGCCGCCCTGGAGGCCCGGGGCGGCAAGCGGGGCGTGGCCAGCCTCTGCATCGGCGGCGGCGAGGCCACCGCCATGGCGGTGGAACTGGCCTAGGCTGCTACTGCTTCTGTTCGGCCTTCATCTGCTTGGCCATCTCCAGGGCCTGCTTGCGCATGGCTTCCATCTGGGCGCGATCCATGTGGCCGCCGGCTCCGGCGAACGCCGGCTTGCCGGCCGCGGCGTCGAGCACATTGATCTTCATGCCGCCGGGCAGCGCCATGTCGCCGCCCTTCATGTCGGCCGGGCAGGGACCCTTCCAGGTCGCTTCCATCTTGACCTTATGCACCCCGTTGGCCTGCTGCATCGGCGAGCCCGAGGTCGTGGAGGTCATGTCCACCGTGTAGTGCGAGCCGAAGTCGCCGGACGCTTCGCCATCGGTGGTGACCGTGCCGCTTTCGCCCATGGCGCAGACGGCGTGGATGCTCCAGCCGCCGCCCAGGCGCGGGGTGATCTTCTGTTCGGAGCAGTCGGTCTTGCCGCCGCGCATCTGGCTGCCCCACACCTTCATCTTGGCGTCGGTCGCCGCGTCCAGGCACATGCTCATGGTCTGGTGGAACTGGTCGGACGAAACCGTCTGCTCCCACAGGCCGGCCTTGCGGCTGGGGAAGCCCATCGGCCCGGACGATGACGCCGACGCCGTCGCGGTGGTGTTGGCGGCCGTGCCGGTGGCCGCGGTGTCGGTCTTCTTCGAGCAGGCGCTGAGCGTCGCCAGGGCGGCGACGGTGGCCAGCAGGATCATTGAACGCTGCATCTTGAACCCTCCCATACGAACGCCAGTTACTGGTTGAGACTACGGTCAGGCGGTGAAGCTAGACGCGTATCGCTGTAAGGAGAACCTGTTATGTCGGAGTCCCGCGGTTCTGAGCTTCGCGACACCGGCGCCCGCTACGAGATGGACGAGCGGGGGCTGACTTCCTATGCCGACTACCGCCGGCAGGGCGGCGAGCTCTACATCGACTATGTCTATGCCCCGCCGGCGCTGCGCGGGACCGGCGCGAGCGGGCGGCTGATGGCGGCGCTCTCCGCCCAGGCGCGTGACCAGGGGCTGACGATCGTCCCGATCTGCGGCTACGCCGCCGCCTGGCTCAGCCGCAGCAAGGAATTCCGCGGCCTGGTCCGCTGAGCGCGAGAGCTTGATCGCCCCGGCTGGCGCCCTTACGCAGCTTGGCCATGGCGAACGAACCGTTTTTCATCCTCGAGGGGACGCATTACGTCCCGACCCCCGCCGCGCGCGGTCCCTGGAACCCCAACTCCCTGCATGGGCGAGTGATCGCGGGTCTGCTGGGCGCCGAGATCGAGCGGCTGCACGGCGACCCGGACTTCATCCCGGCGCGGCTGACGGTCGACATGTACCGCCTGCCGGACCTGTCGCCGGTGGAGGTCACCACCACCGTGGTCCGCCAGGGCAACCGCATCCGGGTGATCGACGCGGAGTTCATCTCCGGCGGGGTGAGCGCTGGGCGCGCCACCTGCCAGCTCCTCAAACGCACCGAGAACCCGGCCGGTAATGTCTGGAAGCCGGAGCCGTGGGACGTCCCGAAGCCGGCCGACATTCCGCCGCCGGCCGATGGCCGCGCGGGCATGGGCGGCATGTGGGCCA
>NZ_DASYAF010000055.1:0-45333 GCF_036501465.1 Phenylobacterium sp. | reverse complement strand
GGCCCTACCGCTCCTCGGCCGAACGAACCCAGGCCGTCGCAGCCTGGACCGACGCCTACAACCTCGATCGCCCACACTCCGGCATCGCAGGCCTCACACCCTGGCAGCGTGTGAACAACCTTCTTGGAAACGACAGCTAGGTCGCGGCCCCGCGCGCCGCCCCGTCCGTCATCGGGCCTCGTGGATGGGCAGTTTTAGCTCCAGGTTCGAGACCGCGATCGAGAACACCCCGTTGGAGGGGCGCAGGAAGGGTGCGTCCCGGCCCAGCAACTCGAGCTGAGCGAAGTGGCCGGGCGCGAAATGCCAGCCGTTCGCGGAGAGCTGGAAGGTCTGGCGACCGTTCGGCGCCTTCGGATCGATCCGGTAGGCGCCGCGCGCGACCAGCGTCTTGGTGTTGGTCACAGGATCGATGTCGACCAATCGCCCGGCAATGTAGGCGAACTCGCCGGTGACCTTCAGGTCGGCGGTCACCGTCGGCGATCCGAGCAGGGTGTAGCCCGATCCGGTGGGGGTCGGCAGCCGGTAGGTGGCGACGCCGCGCCCCTCGTCGGCCGCGGGCGCGGTCGTGCAGGACAGGCCCCCGGACACCGGGTCGAACGCCTTGGACACCTTGGGATCGCCGCCGGCGGACAGGATCGTCTGGGTCGGCTTGGCGCTGAAGCTGACAACGCCGGGGTGAAGGGCCGCCCAGGTCGCCGCGGTGTAGGGACCGCCGGACGGGGCGCTCTTCGGGCAGGTCTGGGTGAGCGCGGTCACGTCCGTCGCAGGCTGTGGCCCGGCCCCCTTGAGGTAGTAGGCCAGGAACGCGTGGATGCGGCCGCCCGCCAGCATCAGGTCGGCCGGCTTGCTCTGCGCGCGCTGGTGACCGATGTCGCCGAACAGCACCTCGACCGGCGCGGACGGGTAGAGCGAACGCAGCAGGTTGTAGTAGACCAGCACCTCGTCGGCCCAGAACACGTCGTCGGTGAAGCCGTTGACGAGGAACAGCGGCGCGGGCGCCCGCCGGGCCGTCCCGAAGGTTCCCGCCAAGAGGTCGTAGGACGAGTGGAATTGGGCGCCGGCCTTGAGCATGGCCCGGACCTGCGGCCGATCGTACGGCTCGCCGGCGGTGGCGAGCGCGAACTCCAGCATCATGTCGGGGTCGCCGCCGGGCGGCGCGTAGAAGGCGCCCTGCATGCCGACCGTGAACAGCCCTCGACCGATCGACATCTTCTGCACCCCCACCGGCGAGGCGCGGTTCGTCGCGGTGGTCTGGGTGTCCAGCCAATGCCCGTTCGGGGCCAGGGCCGTGTCGTCGCTCCAGCCGGCGAAGGGCGCGGCGGCGGCGATGTGAAGCGGCGTCCCCTTGGGGCTCGTCCAGGGGCTCAAGCTCCCATCGGCGTTCATCACCCGGTCGTTCAGGGTCGCCAGGGCGAGCGACGTGCCGGCGCCATAGGATTCGCCCTGGGCGCCGATGCGGCCCCCGTCGGCGATCCCCTCGTCGACCAGGAGCCCGGCCACGTACTGGGCGTCGCGGATCTCATAGCGGAAGTCGGCCCGGCGAACGTAGCCGTTCAGGCAGCCCGGCAGATCGAGCAGCCGCGAGTTGATGCTGCCGCAGGAGTCGCCCCAGCCGCGCGCCGCCAGCTGCACGACCGCGTAGCCCTCCTTCGCCCACTGGCGTGCGGTGGGGCCGCCATACTGCCCGTCGTCCGGCCCGGTCGGAGGGTCGCCCCAGCCGTGGCTCTGGATCACCAGGGGATAGTCGCCATCGGGTCCGGATGAGGGCGCCGGCGGCAGGGTGACGACCAGCGCCAGCGGCATGCCGTCGAAAGTCTTCAGGCGGAAGTCGTCTCCCTTTGGGCCTTTCCCGTCGCCATGGCAGACGCGCACGCCGTCCGCCTGCGCCACGCACGGGATCGGCTGGCCCTTCACCGTGAACCCGGCGAGCACCTCGCCGCGCGTCGCGGCCGCCGCCTGGCCCGCGCCCAACGTCAGCGACGCGCCCGCAAGCGCGACCGCCACCGATGCCCACCGGGCTGCTATCTTGATCATTTACGCCGTATCCCCCTGGCGCCACGCATCAGGCCCCAAGGTTCGCGAGCTTGTCTAGCCCGTCTTGTCCCAGACGATGTCCCAGGTCTCGCGCCGTTCGATGAAGCCGGTGACCTTGCCGCTTGCGTCATAGAGGAAGATCTTGCGGATGCGCGGATCGCCCTTGATGAAGAACACGTCGCGCGTCTCGGCATTCCATTCCGACGCCGGCCGGCCGGTCCGCTCGCCCATCAGCTTTCCGCCGACGACCTTCAGGGTGTAGGCCGGCTCGGAGTCCCGCAGCTTGTAGGTCCCGGCGAACTTCTGGAGGTCGCCCGCGGGCAGGGCGATCGACGGCGGGTCGGTCCGCTCGGCGATCACCTGACCCTCGATCTGCCGCCACCCGGCCGGGCGCTTCTTCCAGACCGTGTTGGTCAGATAGCTCGCGTGGATGGTCTGGCCGTAATAGCGCTCGACCTCATGCTGGCGGAACAGGGCGACGGCCGTGTCGCCGTCCTGGTGATAGGACAGAAGCTCGATCTTGATCTCGCCGCCGAGACCCTTGGGCAGGGGACGGACCTCCTTCACCATCTCGGCCTTGCCTTTGTAGGTCCCGTCCTCCTCGGCATAGATCACCGCGGGGTCGAGATAGCGCACCCACACCTGCGGCTTGCCGTCGGTGATCGCGTCGACGAGCTGCTGCTCGATGCCGGTGAGCAGGGTGCGATCGTCGGCGACGGCCGGCGTCGCCAGGGCCACAAGGGGGGCCATCAGGGCCGCAACCATGCAGATCGATTTCATCTGTCCTCCCGTCGCCGCGGGGCGTCCTAGGCGCCGATGAGGAGGCCCCAGTCCGCGGCGATGGATCAAGTCCACTCGTCGCACGGGCGGCGGGGTTGGTCGCAATGCGGGATTTCAGCGCCGATTTCGCCGGCGGGGCTGGCGGTGAGAGAGGGATTCGAACCCTCGTTACGGTTTCCCGTAAACACGCTTTCCAAGCGTGCGCCTTCAGCCACTCGGCCACCTCACCAGGCCCGCTCGGGGCGCGCCCCGTCGGAAGGCGCGTCATATACGAGAGGGGGACTAGCCGGGCAAGCGGCGCTTGGCCGCCTGCGCCAGCCGGGCCGGATCGAACAGCGAGAGCCCTTGGCGCGCGGCGAGTTCGGCTTCCAGCCGGGGCGAGGCCGCGAGCCAGGCGGCGATCTGCCGTTCGGCGTCGGGTCCATGGTCGTGCAGCACGGCCTGGATCGCCTCCAGCCGGCGGTCGGCGGCGCGCAGGCTGGCGCGCGGCGCGGCCAGGGCGGGGGCGGCGAAGCGTTCGTCGATCAGCCCCAGGCGGCTTCGGGCGCTGGCCACCATCAGCACCGCCGAGGCGTCGTCGCCGGCGCGGATGCGCTCCTGCCCGGCCTGCAGCGCGCGCCGCGCGTCGGCCATCAGCAGCGCCACCGTGAACGGCTCGCGCGCTTGGGCCGGGCAGGCTTCGGGACGGAGCGCGCGGACATAGGCCGCCAGGCCGTCGAGCACGGCCGGGGTCGGCTCCGGCCCGTCGAACTCCTCGGTGATGAGGCCGTGGATGAAGGGCTCCAGCTTCCGCTGGGCGAGATCCTGGTCAACCTTCAGCCTGGCCTTGGCCCCCGAAAGGTCGGGGATCGGCTTGGGATCGTCGATGCCGTTGTCGCGATGGGTCGAGAACAGCGAGTTGGTGACGTCGGCGGTACCCGGCGGGCCGGAGAGGCCCGGGAAGTGGAAGTCCGGGTTGGCGCGGCCGTCGCGGTGGCAGGTCTCGCAGTTGATCCCGGCGCGCGCCGCCTGGCCGCCCAGCAGGACCTGGGTGCGGAAGGCCGCGCGCCCGACCTCGATCCGGGCCGCCAGGGCCGGGTCGGCGGGGCGCTTCAGGCATTCCGTCGGGACCGAGCCCAGGGCGCGGGCCGGGTCGGCGCCGGGCGCCACCCACAACATGGCGCGCAGGGGCGCGTCGCCCAGCGCCGCGAGCGCGGTCGCGCCCGCGGTGAGGACCAGGCTCGCGAGGCCGAGGGCCGCTAGTGCTTCTGCGGGTCGCCGCCGGCGTCGATCCAACGGCGCAGCTCCTCAGCGTCGGCGCAGCCGAAGGCGCAGATCCTGTCCAGCTTGGCCAGCATGACCCGGGCGCCGGCGATGTCGCCCTTCGCCACCTTCAGCTCGCCATAGTACTCGGTGGCGCCGATGTGGTTGGGGGCGATGGCCAGCGCCTGCTGGTAGTAGGCCTCGGCGCGGGCGTAATCGCCCTTCTTGCGCCAGGTGTAGCCTTCGTAGGTCAGGATGTCCGGGTGCGGCCCGAAGGTCGCCTGGGCCTTGCCGAGCGCGGCCAGCGCCTCGTCGTAGCGCCGGTCGTTGATCAGGCCGACCGCCAGTTCGTAGGCCGCGTCGCCCGCCTTGGCCCCGCCGAACAGCAGCGAGCGGTCCAGCATGGCGCTGGGCTTGGGCGCGCCGGCCGCCGGGTTCATGGCCGCCTCGACCGTGCTGGTGAATTCCTTCAACCGCGCGGCGTCGGGGCAGCTATCGCCACAGGCCTGGGCCTTGGCCTTCAGCCAGTCGTCCTCCGCCTGGGCCTTCTTGTCCTTCAGGTTGGCGAGCGCCAGGCCCAGGCCGGCGTGCGCCGTGGCGTCGTCGGGGGCCAGCTTGACCATCTTCTCGTAGGCCCGGCGCGAGCCCTTCCAGTCATTGGCCCCGGCGGTGGCGACGCCCAGCACATGCCAGCCGTCCGGGTTCTTCGGCACGACGTCGGTCACGTGGCCCGCGGCGCGGGCGGCGTCCTTGTAGTTGTTGGCCTTCAGGGCCGCGATCGCCTTGGCGTATTCGATCGACGGATCGTAGCTCGGGCTGGAGGCGCTGGGCATGTTCCCACCGCCGCCCGCCGGCGTGCCGCCGCCGCCGCCCCCGCTCGCGAATGCGATGCCTCCGGCCAGCACCGTCAGGCTCGCGCCGACCACAGCGGCGCTCAACACGCGTTTCATGGACGCTTCTCCCTAACGAGGTTCGCCGAGAACACTGACACGGAATTGACCTAGCGTCACGCGCGGAAGCTTCCCTTTGCGGAACGTGCAAACCCAGGCGCGGATGACTATCTTGCGGACCTAGCGCCAGGAGGCCCCATGTTCGGACGCAAGACCCTCGAAATGCCCACGGACGCCGAGGCCCTGCCGGGCCGCGCCCATCCGATCCCCACCGCCACGACCCACTTCGTGAACGGCCATCCGCTGAAGGGCCCCTATCCGGAGGGCCTGGAGACCGCGGTCTTCGCCATGGGCTGTTTCTGGGGCGTGGAGCGGGTGTTCTGGCAGGTCCCTGGCGTCTGGACGACGGCGGTGGGCTATGTGAACGGGATCACCCCCAACCCGACCTACGAGGAGGTCTGCTCCGGCCGCACCGGCCATACCGAGGCGGTGCTGGTGGTCTATGACCCCAAGGTCGTCAGCTACAAGGACCTGCTGAAGGTGTTCTGGGAGAACCACGACCCGACCCAGGGCATGCGCCAGGGCAACGACGTCGGCACCCAGTACCGCTCGGGAATCTATCCGCAGAACGACGCCCAGGCGGCGGAGGCCGAGACCTCGAAGCTGGCCTACCAGGATGCGCTGGGCGCCAAGGGCTACGGCAGGATCACCACCGAGATCGCGCCGGCCGGCGCCTTCTACTTCGCCGAGGACTACCACCAGCAGTACCTGGCCAAGAACCCGGCCGGCTATTGCGGCATCGGCGGCACCGGCGTGGTCTGCCCGATCGGCGTGGGCGTCGAGGCTTAAGGGGCGTGACGCCAGCGCAGCTCGAGAAGGCGGCGCTGGCGCTGCCCGGCGCGGAGGTCTCCATCAAATGGGGCGCCGACCGCTGCTACACGGTGGGCGGCAAGATGTTCGCCGCCACCGACCCTTCGGGCGGCCATTTCTCCATGAAGATGACCGACATCGCCTATGAGGCCTTGACGCAGACCGGCCGCGCCCAGCCCGCGCCCTATGCCGCGCGGTTCAAGTGGGTGATGTTCGAGAACCTCTCGGCGCTGGATGAGGCCGAGGTGAAGGCGTGGCTGAAGACGGCCCACGGCCTGGTGGCCGAAAAGCTGACCAGGAAGCAGCGCGCCGAGCTCGGCTTGTGACCCGCGAGGAGATCGAGGCCTTCGCCATGGGCCTGCCCGCGGTGACCAAGGTCGTCCAGTGGGGCGGATCGGACGTCTACAAGGTGGGCGGCAAGGTGTTCGCCATCTGCGGCCTGTCGGGCGGGATCTCGTTCAAGGTGAGCCCCGTCGGCTTCGTGGTGCTGACCGAGGACGGCCCGGGCCGCCAGGCGCCCTATTGCGCCAAGGGCCACTGGGTGAACGTGGCGCTGGACGCCGCGCCCGACGATGACCTGCGCGACTGGCTGCGCACGGCGCACTCGCTGATCGCCGGCAAGCTGACCAGGAAGGCCCGCGCCGAGCTGGGCCTGGTCTAGGGCCGCCTCACCAGCCGCACTTCTGGCCGCGGTTCTGCTCGGTCAGCCAGGCGTTGAGCGGGGCGAAGTAGTCGGCGATGGCCGTGGCGTCGATGTCCTTCTCGCCGGTGAAGGCCTCCAGCGCTTCGGGCCACGGCCGCGACTGGCCCATGGCCAGCATCTTGCCGAACTTCGCGCCCACGGCCTTGTCGCCATAGACCGAGCAGCGGTTCAGCGGCCCCTTCCAGCCGGCCTGGCGGCAGGCGGCGCGGTAGAACTGGTATTCGTAGATCCGCGCCAGGAAGTAGCGGGCGTAGGGCACCGAAGTGGCGATGTGGTTCTTCGAGCCCGGGTCGAAGGCGTCGGCCGGCCGCGGCCCCGGCGGGACCAGGCCCTGGTACTGTTTCACCAGCGCCCACCAGGCGTCGTTGTAATGCTCCGGCGTCACCTGGCCGGAGAAGACTTCCCAGCGCCATTTGTCGACCAGCAGGCCGAAGGGCAGGAAGGCGATGCCGTCCATGGCCTGTTTCAGCAGATAAGGGATGTCCGCCTGCGGCCCGGGCACGGTGTCGATGAGGCCGAGCTGCTTCAGGTAGCCGGGGGTCAGGGCGTTCAGGCCCGCGAAGTCGCCGATCGCCTCGTGGAAGCCATCGTTGGCGCCGTTCTCGAACAGGAACGGCTGGCTCGAGTAGGCGCGCTGGTAGAGGTTGTGGCCGAGCTCGTGGTGGACGGTGAAGAAGTCGTCCGCATTGACGTGGATGCAGGCCTTCAGCCGGATGTCGTCCTTGTTGTCGATGTCCCAGGCCGAGGCGTGGCACTGCACCTCGCGGTCGCGCGGCCGGGTGATCATCGAGCGTTCCCAGAAGGTCTTGGGCCAGGGCGAAAAGCCCATGGAGACGTAGAAATTCTCCGCGGTCTTGACCATTTTCGCAGCGTCGTAGCCATGCGCCTCGAGCTGTTTGGTCAGGTCGTAGCCCATGCCGGGCGAGTTCGCCGGCGCCACCACGTCATAGATGTTGCCCCACTGCTGGCCCCACATGTTGCCCAGCAGGTCGGCGCGGATCGGGCCGGTCTTGGGCTGGACGGCGTCGCCGTACTTGGCGTTCAGCCGGGTGCGCACATAGCAGTGCAGGTTGACGTAGAACGGCTCGACCTGGCCCCACAGCTTGTCGGTCAGGGCGGCGAACTGGTCAGGGCTCATGTCGTAGCCCGCGCGCCAGAGCGCGCCGGTGTCCTTGTAGCCGATGCCGCGCGAGCCCTCGTTGGCGAGCGCGGTCAGCTTGACGTAGTCGGCCTTCATCAGCGGGGCGACCTCGCGCCACTTCTCCCAGATCTCCTTGGCCTTGGCCGGATCGCGGGTCTTGGCGAGTTCGTCCTCCAGGTCCTCCAGGTGCAGGGTCTTGCCGTCGATGGTCACCGTGCCGGTGGAATAGAGGCTGGCCAGGTGGGCCTCGATGTCGGCCATCTGCTGGGCCGCGCCGGGCCGGTCGGGCGCCGGCAGCACCAGGCCGTTCTTCAGCAGCATCAGCTTGCGGCGGGTGACGTCGTCGACCTGCACATGGTCGAAGCGGGCGGCCTGCTTGGCGTAGCGGGTCTGCATCGCCGTGGATTCGGCGTTGGCCTTGGCGGTCAGGAAGCCGGTGTCGACGGTGATGTCGGTCTCGTAGGCCCATTCGGCGTGGGCGCCGTAGACGCTCTCGTCGGCCAGGTCCTTCTCGGCCTTGGCGACGAAGGCCTTGGCCTCGGCGGCGGTGGGCGCGCCCTTTTTCGGAGCCGCCGGCGCGGCGAGCGCCGTGGCGCCGATCAGCGCGATGGCGGCGGCGGACAGGAACAGGCGCTTCATGGTGGCTCCCCGGATCGTTCGGCGCGCAATCGATCCGCGCGCGGCCGCCCCGTCAAGCGCGGCCAGCCGAACGGCGCCGATCAGGTGACCAGCGTCTCCTGGAAGCGGACCGGCTCGCCCGCGTGTGGCAGGACAACCTCGTCGTCGCGCATCACCACCCGGCCGCGGATGAGGGTGGCCATGGGCCAGCCCTTGACCTCCATGCCGTCGAAGGGCGTCCAGCCCACGCGGCTGGCCATCATGTCGTGGCGCAGGGTGCGCCGGGCCTTCAGGTCGACGATGGTGAGGTCGGCGTCATAGCCCTCGGCCATCCGGCCCTTGTCGGCCAGCTGGAAGAGCCGGTTGGCCCCGTGGCTGGTGAGGTCCACCAGGTGCTCCAGGCTGAGGCGGCCCTCGGCCACGTGGGTCAGCATCACGGGCAAGAGCGTCTGAACGCCGGGCATGCCGGAGGGCGAGGCCGGGTAGGGCCGGGCCTTTTCTTCGGAGGTGTGCGGCGCGTGGTCGGAGCCCAGCACGTCGGGGATGCCGTTGGCCAGCGCGGCCCAGAGCGCGGCGCGATGCTCGGCGGTGCGGATCGGCGGGTTCATCTGGGCGTAGCCCTTCAGCCGCTCATAGGCTTCGGGCCCCTCCAGGGTCAGGTGCTGCGGCGTGAACTCGACGCTGGCCACGTCCTTGTGGTCGGCCAGGAAGGCGACCTCCTGGGCGGTGGTCACGTGCAGCACATGGATGCGCTTGCCGAGCCGCTTGGCGATCCGCACCAGCCGCTCCGTCGACTGGATCGCCGTCTGGGCGTCGCGCACCTCGTAGTGGCTGGTCCAGTCGCCCTGCCGGGCCAGCGGGCGGCGATCGGCCAGGCGGTATTCGTCCTCGGAGTGGAAGGCCGCGCGCCGGTTCACGTGGCGCAGCACCTGCTCGATCCCCTCGTCGTCCTGCACCAGCAGGCTGCCGGTCGAGGCGCCCATGAACACCTTGATCCCGCAGCAGCCGGGCAGGCGCTCCAGCTCGCCCAGCCACGGGGCGTTGTTGTGCGTGCCGCCGACGTAGAAGGCGTGGTCGCAGTGCATTCGCCCCCTGGCGCGGGCGAGCTTGTCGGCCAACGCGTCGGGGTCGGTGGTGGTGGGCTCGGTGTTCGGCATCTCGAACACGGCGGTGACCCCGCCCAGAACGGCGGCGCGCGAGCCGGTCTCCAGGTCTTCCTTCCACTCCAGGCCGGGCTCGCGGAAATGGACCTGGGTGTCGATGACGCCGGGCATGACGGTCAGGCCCTTGGCGTCGAACACCTCCGCGGCCGAGGCCTGGGCGAGGTCGCCGATCTCGACGATCTTGCCGTCCTTCACGCCCACGTCGGCGGGGCCGCGGCCGGCGTGGTTGATCACCTCGCCGCCGCGGACGATCAGGTCATAGGTCTCAGGCATCGGTTTCCGTTTCGAAGCGGGTCGTGGTGGCGGCCAAGAGTTCCTCGGCAATGTCGCCCACGGTCTCGACCGGCAGGTCCATCATGTGACAGAGCGCCTGGCCGAAGCCTGGGTCAACGGCGCGGATCTGCTCATAGCTGCGCGGGCCGCGCGCCACCCGCACCGCCTCGCCCCAGGGGCCGTAGAGCCGTTCGTCGGACGGGCCGAAGACGCCCACGGTGGGCACGCCGGCCGCCGCGGCCAGGTGCATGGTCCCGGAGTCGTTGCCGATGAACAGCCGCGCCCGCTTCAGGCAGGCGAAGGCGGTGATCAGGTCGGTGTCCTCGGTCAGGTTGATGAACTGGTGGCGGGGCACCACGTCGCGCAGGCCCTTGGCGAGCTTGCCGTCCTCGGGCCCGCCCAGCACCATCAGCCGGCCGCCCTGCATCATCCCGCCGTCGTTCAGCAGGCGCATGGCGACCCGGCTGAAGCGTTCCAGCGGCCAGGTCTTGCCCAGCCAGTTGGCGGCGGGCGCGAGCGCCAGGATGGGGCCGTGGCCGGCGGTCAGCTCGTCGGCCCGGGCCTCGGTCTCCTCGGAGGTGAAGATGTAGGGCGCGGCCGGGTCGTCCTCGATCTTCAGCACCCGGGCCGCCTCGATCACCTTGTGGACCGGCGGGCCGGAACCCTTGCGCCAGATCGCCCGGCGCCGGGTGGAGACGAAGCGTGAGAGGCCCGAGCCGCGCAGGTCGACCACCAGGCCCCAGCGGGTCCGGCGCACCTCGCGCCAGAGGTCGAACCAGTGAGCGCGGTTCCTGGCCTTCTCCACGGTGATGATCCGGTCGAGGGTCGGGACCTCCTCGAACAGCGGCGCGGCCACCGGGCCGGCGGCGATGGTGAAACGGGCGTTGGGGATCTCGTCGGTCAGCCGCTTGAGCAGGCCCGAGGACAGCACCGCGTCGCCGATGCGGTTGGAAGTGATGAACAGGATCGGGAACGCGCCGCGCGACATCGATCCTCTATAGGACGCGTATGGCTGGCGCTCCAACGCCGGACGCCCCAAATTACGCGTGATGAGCCAGCCCCGGATCGAATCCATGACCTTTGCGTGGCTGAAGAGCCGCGCCCTGATCGCGATCGGCGGGCCGGACTGGCGCGACTTCCTGCAGGGGCTGATCACCCAGGACGTCGAGACCCTGGCGCCCGGCGAGGCGCGGTTCGGGGCCCTGCTGACCCCACAGGGACGGCTGCTCTACGACCTGTTCGTGGTCGCCCGCTCCAATTCGGCAGGAGCGGACGGCTGCTGGCTGGACGTGGCGGCCGAGCACCGGGCGGCGATGATCCAGCGGCTGGCCATGTATCGCCTGCGGGCCAAGGTGGAGATCGCCGCGGATGAGACGCCGGCGTCTGTCTTGTTTTCCGGGAGTCCCGGCGACGGCCGGGATCCGTATGGTGACTCAGCTTGGATTCCCGCCTTCGCGGGAATGAGCGGGTGGGTGAGAGACCCGCGACTGCCGGCCCTGGGCTGGCGGGGCTACGGGGTCGAGCCGCCGCCCGGCGCCGCCATCGCCGAGGAGTCGGTCCGCGATGCGGCCAAGCTGGGCCTCGGCGTGCCGGGGCCGGCGGACTGGGGATCGGACAAGGCCTATCCGATCGAGGCCAACTTCGACCTGCTGAACGGCATCGATTTCCGGAAGGGCTGTTTCGTCGGCCAGGAGACCACCTCGCGCATGAAGCGGCGGGGCCAGGTGAAGAGCCGCATGCTGCCGATCGTGTTTTCCGGACCGGCTCCCGAGCCCGGCGCCGAGGTGCTGGCGGGCGAACTGCGGGCCGGGGTGGTGACCTCGGTGGGCGCGGGCCGGGCCATGGCCCTGATGCGGCTGGACCGGGCGGAGGGCGCGGCGCTCTTGGTGGACGGCCGGGCGGTCACCCTGGAGCGCCCCGCCTGGTTCCTGGCGGCCCTGGGCCTGGAGGCCGCCTAGGCGCGCTGCGTCAGTTCGAAGCCTTCGACGCCCATCGAGCGATCTGCCGCTTGAACGGATCGGTCGGCTCGGAGAAGAGTGCGGCGCATGGCAGACACCCCGATCCGATGCGGCTGGCGCGGCATGGCCGGCGACCCGCTCTATGAGGCCTATCACGACACCGAATGGGGCGTGCCGGAGTACGACAGCCGCGCGCTGTGGGAAAAGCTGGTGCTGGACGGGTTCCAGGCGGGGCTGGCCTGGATCACCATCCTGAGGAAGCGCGAGGCGTTCCGCGCGGCCTTCGACAACTTCGATCCGGAGACGGTGGCCCGCTATGGCGCCGAGGACCGGGCGCGGCTGATGGCCGACGCCGGCATCATCCGCTCCAACGCCAAGATCGACGCGGCGATCGAGAGCGCGAAGATCTACCTGGCCATGCGCGACGCCGGCGAGGACTTCTCCGCGTTCTGCTGGGGCTTCGTTGACGGCAAGCCGATCCAGACCGGCTGTGGGGCGATCGCCGACGTGCCGGCCCAGACGCCGCTGGCGCTCGAGGTCTCCAAGGCGCTGAAGGCCAGGGGCTTCAAGTTCGTGGGCCCGGTGATCGTCTACGCCTGGATGCAGGCCGTCGGCATGGTCAACGACCACCTGACCTGCTGCTTCCGCCACGCGCCGGTGAAGGCGATGGGGCAGGGCCGATGAGGCCGCGCCTGATCGCCGCGCTGGCCGTCGCCGCCGGCCTCGCCGCCTGCCAGACCTCCGTCGGGCCGGTGCACATCGGCGAGATCAACCAGTTCAAGGCGCTGAAGCTGGCGCACGACGAACTGGTGCGCCGCCACATGGAGGCCTACGCCGACTGGCGCGCCCAGATCACCGACTACGACAAGGTCTGGGTGGTGACCTATTACCGCCCGGCCGGCCGCACCGACGGGCCGGCCCTGGTGCGGGTGAGCTTCAACAAGCACACCGAAAAGGTGGTCGCCGTGGACACCGCGGACTAGCTATGGGGCGGACTAGATTTGGGGCCGGACTAGCCATGGGGAATGAATAGCGTGGCCAGGGGCCCGACCTTCCTGCTCGAGAAAGCCTTCGTGGGCGGCCCGGTGTGCGGCGTGGACGAGGCCGGCCGCGGCCCCTGGGCGGGCCCGGTGAGCGCCGCGGCGGTGATCCTGAACCCGAAACGGATTCCCAAGGGCCTGGACGATTCCAAGAAGCTCAGCGCCAAGACCCGCGAGGCGCTGGAGGTGGAGATCAAGGGCAAGGCGCTCGCCTGGTGCGTGGCCTTCGCCAGCGTCGAGGAGATCGCCGCGCTCAACATCCTGCACGCCGCGGGCCTGGCCATGCGCCGGGCCGTGGAAGGGTTGTCGCTCGCGCCCGCCTTCGCCCTGGTGGACGGCAACTACCGCTTCGACCTGCCCTGCGAGGTGAAGACGGTGGTGGGCGGCGACGGCAAGTCGAAGTCGATCGCCGCGGCCTCGATCCTGGCCAAGGTCGCCCGCGACCGGCTGATGGTGGAGATGGACGGCCTCTATCCCGGCTACGGCTTCGCCAGCCACAAGGGCTATCACGCCGAGGTCCATGTGGAGGCGCTGCAGCGGCTGGGGCCGTGCGCGATCCATCGGACGGGATGGTCCCCGGTGAAGCTCGTGCTGGCGGGCGAGCCGCTGAAGCAGGCGGCGCTCGGCTTCGAGGATTGACCGGCTGAATCAATCTTGATCTGTCCCGGCGCCTGGCGCGCCATGGCGGCATGGACGAGCCCGAAATCCCCGCCGTGGCGAAGGCGCTGAGCCTGCAGGCCGGCATCTGCCGCAACATGGGCTCGCCGCTGAACGGCGAGCTGCTGGACCGGGCGGCGGCCGACTGGCTGGCCGGCGGACCGGTGAAGGCGCTGATGGCGCCGTGGGCGGACTCCAACCTACGGACACAGTTCGACGCGGCCGCGCCGCTGCGGCTGATCGGGTCCTGGCGCGAGCTGGCGCTCTCCGGCGACGACCCGGCGGTCTCTGTGGCCTATGACGCGCTGGACGCCGCGGCGATCTGGGCCGCGGTTCGCGTGGCCATGGTCGAGCATCGCCAGCGGCTGGCGCGGTTCATGGCGCACGAGCCGCAGACCAATGAGGTGCGCCGCTCCATCGCGCTCTTGGGCGGCTTCCTGGAGATCGCCAAGGCGACCGGCCTGCCGCTGCGCTGCTTCGAGATCGCCGCCAGCGCCGGGCTCAACCTTTCGTGGGACCGCTACCGCTACCGGATGGGCGACGTGACTTGGGGCGATCCGGCCGCCGCGGTCCGCATCGACACCGCCTGGGAGGGTGGATCCCCACCCGTGGAGGCGCGCGTGTCGGTGATCGAGCGCGCCGCCTGCGACCGTCGTCCCATTGACCTTCACGACCCGGATGAGCGACGCCGGCTTGTCTCCTACATCTGGGCCGACCAGACGGAGCGGCTGGTGCGGATCAACGCGGCCATCGACGTGGCGCTGGCCAACAAGGTCCATGTGGAAAGGGCCGACGCCATCGACTGGGTCCGCGCCAAGGTCGCGCCCAAGCCTGGGACAGCGAGCGTCCTGTACCACTCGGTCTTCTGGCAATACATGCCGGCTGAGAGCCGGGAAGCGCTCGCCGCCCTGATCGCCGAGATCGGCGCGCAGGCCACGCCGGATGCGCCCGTCGCCTGGCTGCGGATGGAGCCTCGCGGCGCCGCGCCCCTGATGGATGTGACCCTGACGCTCTGGCCCGGCGGCGAGGACCGGCTGCTGGCGAACGCCGGCGCGCACGCCGCCGAGGTGCGCTGGTTCGGCGCTAACCACTCGTAAAGTCTTCCAAAATCCCGGGTTAACCCGCGACGCTTAAGGTTACTCCGCCCGCAGAAGGCCGGGAGGGGACGACGTTGCACGAGAACAATCACTACGACCTGATCGTCATCGGGTCGGGTCCCGCCGGGCGCCGTGGCGCGATCCAGGCGGCCAAGCTCAACAAGCGCGTGCTGGTGATCGAACGCGGCCGCCGGGTCGGCGGGGTCTCGGTGCACACCGGCACCATCCCGTCCAAGACCCTGCGCGAGACCGTGCTGAACCTCTCGGGCTGGCGCGAGCGCGGCTTCTATGGCGCGGCCTATCGCGCCAAGAAGCATATCGGCGCCGAGGACCTGCGCCGGCGGCTGGACATCACCCTCAACCACGAGGTGGAGGTGCTCGAGCACCAGTTCGCCCGCAATGGCGTCGACACCATCGAGGGCGTGGCCCGTTTCACGGGCGCCCATTCGATCTCCGTGTTGGGCTCGGCCGGTATGTCCGACTACACCGCCGACAAGTTCCTGATCGCCGTCGGGACGCGCCCGTTCCGCCCGGCGCACATCGGTTTCGACGGCGAGCACATCGTCGATTCCGACGAGATCCTGGAGATCACCCGCATTCCGCGCCAGCTGGTGGTGGTGGGCGCGAGCGTGATCGGCGTGGAGTACGCCTCGATCTTCTCGGCCCTGGACGTGAAGGTCACCCTGATCGAGCCCAACAGCGTCCTGATGCCGTTCCTCGACCGCGAGCTGGCCGACGAATTCCTGCACGACCTGCGCGAACGCGGGGTGATCGTCCGCTTCGGGGCCAAGGTGGTGGCCGCCGACGTGGTCGGGTCGCAGCACTGTCACCTGAAGATGTCCGACGACCGCGAGCTGCACGCCGACATGGTGCTGTTCTCCGCCGGCCGCGAAGGCGCGACCGAGGGCCTGGACCTGGCCGCCTGCGGCCTGGAGACCGACGCCCGCGGCCGCCTGAGCGTCGACAAGGACAGCTTCCAAACCGCCCAGCCGCACATCTATGCGGCCGGCGACATCATCGGCTTCCCGAGCCTGGCCTCCACCTCGATGGAACAGGGCCGGATCGCCGCCTGCCACGCCTTCGGCGCGCCCACCCAGCATGCGCCGGAGTTCTTCCCCTATGGCATCTATTCGGTGCCGGAGATCTCCACCATCGGCATGAACGAGGAGCAGGCGCGCGAGCGCGGCATCCCCTACGAGTGCGGCGTGGCGCGGTTCCGCGAGACCTCGCGCGGCCACATCATGGGCATCTCGTCCGGCTTCATGAAGATGCTGTTCGCGCTTGAGACGCGCCGCCTGCTGGGCGTCCACATCGTGGGCGAAGGGGCGACCGAGCTGATCCACATCGGCCAGGCGGTGCTGAACCTGGAGGGCACGCTCGACTACTTCGTCGAGAACACCTTCAATTATCCGACGCTGGCCGAGGCCTACAAGGTCGCCGCCCTGGACGCCTGGAACCGCATGCCGCGGGTTCAGCCCAGCCGCGAGACCACCGTCAAGGCGCTGGAGCGGGCCAGGAAGGTCGTCGGCGGCTGACGCCGGCGGCGCAGCAGGGCGCCCGCCAGACCGCAACCTCCGATCAACTCGACCCAAGTCGAGGGCTCCGGCACGCCCGCCGGCGCGACGATCGGTGTGCTGCCGCCCGGCGGAGACAGACCCGGATCGCCCGTGATCGGCGGCGTTCCCGGATCGCCGGGATCGGTGGGCGTGGTGACGACCACCACGGGCGGGCCGTCCGGCGGGATAACCGTCGGCGGCGAGACGATCGGGTTTCCGTCGTCGGGCGGCGTCGGCGTCGTAGTGGGCGGGGTGACGATCACCGGCGGGTTCGGGCTGACGCCCGGCGTGCCCGGATCGATCGGATTGGTCGTGACCGGCGGCGTCACCGGCGTCGGCGGCGCGCCCGGATTGGAGATGAAGGGCCCGGTGACCAGGCTCGGCAGGCTGGTGAACGGCAGGTTCGGGAACGAGAAGGCCGCCGCCGTCGCGGGATTGGCGCCCAGCAGCGAGGTCGAGACCGGCATCGGGTCGGAGACGCTGAGCGGGCCGATGTCCTGCACGGCCTGCGGGACATTGCCGGCCAGCCCGGATTGCAGCGCAAGTTCGGTTGGCCCGGCTTCACGGAGCGCGCCATAGTTGACCGGCGCCGGCCGGGTCGTCGCCGCCGCGCTGGCCCGGCCGCGATGGCGGCCGCGGCGCGGGCCGCCGGATGCGCCGTCGGCCTGACCCAGGACCCGCAGGGCGTCGAGGCGCGCCCCGCGCGGGGGCTCGATCTGCAGCATGCTGGGCAGCAGCGCCAGGATCAGGGTCCAGAGCATCGTATAGGCCGCCAGGCGCCGGCGACGCCGCCGCTCCAGCGCGGCGTCGGCGGCGGAATCGGCCGAGGCGGTGGTCTCGTCTGACATGGTGGCGCCCGTTGCCCCCGACTCGCCTGTTCGCGTGTCGAGCGAGCGCAGCACCTATCTTGAATTGTAGCGCTACAACCTGTGGCGCCACGCCCCTGCGGCAATCCGAAGCTTGGCCATGGGGACCGGCTTAAGGTCTCGTTCACCAAGTCTGGCAACGGACCCTTCACCATAAGGGCCGCAGATTCTGACTCCGGGTTTCGAACCATCGGGTCAGACATGAGCGTATCGGCCGACACCATCCTGCAGGGCGACTGCCTGGCGGAGCTTCAGAAGCTCCCCGACCGTTCGGTCGACCTGGTGTTCGCCGACCCGCCCTACAACCTGCAGCTCGGCGGCGACCTGCTGCGGCCCGACAACTCCAAGGTCGATGCCGTCGACGACGACTGGGACCGTTTCGACAGCTTCGAGGCCTATGACGCCTTCACCAACGCCTGGCTCAAGGAATGCCGCCGGGTGCTGAAGGACGACGGCGCGCTGTGGGTGATCGGCAGCTACCACAACATCTTCCGGGTTGGCGCGACGCTGCAGGACCTGGGCTTCTGGATCCTGAACGACATCGTCTGGCGCAAGTCCAACCCGATGCCGAACTTCAAGGGCACGCGCTTCACCAATGCGCACGAGACCCTGATCTGGGCGGCCAAGTCGCGCGGCGGCAAGCGCTACACCTTCAACTACGACGCCATGAAGATGGCCAACGACGAGCTGCAGATGCGCTCCGACTGGAGCCTGCCGCTGTGTACCGGCGAGGAGCGGCTGAAGGACGCCGCCGGCCAGAAGGCGCACCCGACCCAGAAGCCCGAGGCCCTGCTGCACCGGGTGATCCTGGCCTCCACCCGGCCGGGCGACGTGATCCTCGATCCGTTCTTCGGCACCGGCACCACGGGCGCGGCCGCCCGGCGGCTGGGTCGCCGCTTCATCGGCATCGAACGCGAGAGCGACTATGTGGCGCTCGCCAAGGCGCGGATCGCCACCGTCACCCCGGTCGCGCCGGAGGACCTGGCGGTGATGGGCTCCAAGAAGACCGAGCCGCGCATCCCCTTCGGCCAGATCGTCGAGGCAGGGCTGCTGCGCGCCGGCGACGTGCTCTACGACGACAAGGGGCGCCATGCCGCGCGCGTGCGCGCCGACGGCAGCCTGGTGGCCGGCGACCTGACCGGCTCGATCCACAAGGTCGGCGCCATGGTGCAGAGCCAGCCGGCCTGCAACGGCTGGACCTACTGGCACTTCAAGACCGACAAGGGTCTGGCCCCGATCGACGTGCTGCGCGCCAAGGTCCGCCAGGGGATGGCGGCTTAGGCGCATCGGCATCCAAGCGTCCTCCTCCCCCTGTGGGAGGAGGGTCGCGAGCTGCCCGGTCCTAGCGCGAGCTCAGCACGAACTCGTTGCCCTCCGGGTCCTTGAAGACCGCGAAGGTTCCCCAGGGCTGCTTCTCCGGCGGGCCGCGGAACTCCACGCCGCGTTCGGACAGCTGGCGGTGGGTCTGCTCCACGTCGTCGCAGGCGAAGGAGCCGTTGAAGAAGGTTCCGACGCGGTCTTCGTGACCCTCCGGGGTGAACAGCACCAGGCCGGTCTGGCTGCCGCCGATCGCCAGCTCGATCCAGCGCTGGCCGCCCATGGGCTGGTCGGTGGTGACCCGAAAGCCCATCTTCTCGGTCCAGAACTTGAGCTGCAGCTCCTGGTCCCGGCAGGGCAGGCCCGCGAACTTCAGGTGGGTGATCATGCGGCGCTCCGTGGTTTTCGCGGAAGCTTTGCCGGATCGCGGAGCGGGGCGGCAATCCGTCCGATAATTGCTATAGTAACGATCATGACTCGCAAGATCGAACTCGATCCCTATGTGGTCGACATCCTGATGCGCGACCTGGTCGGCCATGACCACACGCCCTCGGCTTTCCTGGTCTATCTGTGGCTCTGGGCCCGCACCGACGGCGGGCGCCGGCGGTTCGCCGCCAGCCTGGCCGGCATCGCGCTGGAGACCGGACTGTCGAAATCGTCCGTACAGAACGCGGTGCGCCAGCTGACGAATCGGCGTCACCTGATCGACGTCACGCGCGACGGGCCCACGACGCCCCCGATCTACCAGGTCCTGAAACCCTGGGTCCGCGCGCCTGCGGCAGGTTGACGCGCGCGGGGACCTCGAACCGCTCGCTCGCGTTCTAACCGACGGAGTGAAGGAGGGTTCCGATGACCGCCAGCGTCTCACGTCTGATTCCAGCCCATCCTGCGGAGGTGTGGGAGACCCTGACGTCCCGCGACGCGATGAAGGAGTTCATGATGGGCGCCGAGGTCCGCACCGACTGGACCGTGGGCCACCCTATCACCCTGCGCCGCGAGGCGGACGGCAAGCCCTTCGTGGACCGCGGCGAAATCCGGTCCTTCGAGCCCCGCAAGCGGTTGAGCTACACCCATGAAAGCTCCGCCGCGCCGGGCAAGACCCATCTGGTGACCTTCGAGCTTTCCGACAGGGGCGCGGGCACCAGGGTCACCGTGACCCAGGCGCCGGCCGAGGGTGTCGACCCTGACGCCGACGCCAAGATGAAGGCCCAGTACGAGAAGACCTGGGCCGCCCTGCTGAAGGACCTCGAAAAGGCGGTGATGAACTAGAGCAGGTTCGACAGCCCGGCTCGCGCCGCCTTCAGGAAGACGCTGGGCAGGGCGTCGAGACCCCGCCGCGGCGTCCAGATCACGTCCTTCGCCTCGCCCTCCGCGCGATAGAGCTGCAGGGTGAGCGTGAAGTGGGTGAAGCCGTGCTCCACCTCGCCCACGCCGCGCCAGGCGGCCTTGACCTGGGCATGGGCCGGGGCGGCGGCCAGCGCCTCGGCTTCGCTCCAGCGCCCGGCCCGCCAGTCGCTGGTGGGGAGGCCCAGCATGCCGCCCAAAAGGCCGCTTGGCGGGCGGCGCACCAGGGCCACCTCCTCGCCCCGCGTCAGCACATAGGCCACGCCGTGCCGGTGCGGCCGCTCGGCCTTGGCGCTCTTGCGCGGGAAGGCCTCCGGCGCGCCGGTTCCCAGCCCCGCGCAGTGGGCGGCGATCGGACAGCGCTCGCAGAGCGGCGCCTTGGGCCTGCAGACCGTCGCGCCCAGGTCCATCAGCGCCTGGGCCCAGTCGCCGGGGCGGAGATCGCGGATCAGCTCGCCGGCCAGGCGCTTCAGCTCCGGCTTGGCCTCCGGCAGGGGCGCCTCGAGCGCGAACAGCCGGGCCATCACCCGCTCGACATTGCCGTCGACCACATTGGCCGGCCGGTCGAAGGCGATCGCCGCCACCGCCGCGGCGGTATAGGCGCCGAGCCCCGGCAGGGTCCGAAGGGCCTCTTCCGTGTCGGGGAAGACGCCGCCGTGGTCGCCGGCCACCGCCCGGGCGCAGGCCAGCAGGTTGCGCGCGCGGGCGTAGTAGCCGAGCCCCGCCCAGGCGGCCATCACCTCGCCGTCGTGCTCCGCCGCCAGGGCTGAGACCGTCGGCCAGCGGGCGGTGAACTTCAGGAAATAGGGGATGACGTGCGGCACGGTGGTCTGCTGCAGCATCACCTCGGACAGCCAGACCCGATAGGGATCGGGGCGCACCCCGGCGGCGTGGGCTTTCGGCCCCACGCGCCAGGGCAGGTCGCGGGCGTTGGCGTCGTACCAGGCCAGGAGTTGGGCGCGGAGAAGGTCGGGGTTCACGTTCGGTCCCTAACATTCCCGCCCATCCCCGCGAAGGCGGGGATCCAGGCTGAGGCGCCGCATGGATTCCCGCTTCCGCGGGAATGAGCGGAGGTTAGAGTGGCCCATGCCCCGCCGCCGCGACCTTCCCAGCCACGAAGAGGCGCTAGAGATCCTCGGCCGCAAGCGCACGCGCCCGCAGCGCCGTCCGCCGCCGCCGCTCAGCCGGGCGGTGAACCGCAGCCTCAAGCCGCTCGACGCCCGGTTCAGCCAGGGCGGCGGCGCGCTGGAGGCCCGCTGGCGCGAGGTGGTGGGCCCGGAGATCGCCAAGCGCACCGAGCCGGTGAAGCTGGTCCGCGGCCGCAACGGCGGGCCGTCCTCGCTGGAGATCCGCGTCGCCGGGCCGGCGGCGGCGATCATCCAGCACCAGGCGCACGAGATCCTGGCGCGGGTGAACATCTTCCTGGGGGCGGACGCGGTGCAGAAGCTGCGCATCGTCCAGGGGCCGCTGCAGAACAAGGCCGAACTCCCGGCCAGTCGCCCTCGTCGCCTGCCGCCGCTGGACGCCGCCGCCGAGGCGGGGCTGCAGCAGGACCTGGCCGCCGCCCCGGAGGGCAAGCTCAAGGCCGCCCTGCTCGCCCTGGGTCGCGGCGTCCTGCGCCAGGCGCGCACGCCCAAGGCCGGCAAGTTCGACGATTGACCCACAGGAGTCTGGCCCCTGGGGCGTTGCGCCGTCTTGGGCGCGGTGGGAATCGGTCTTAACTCGGCTCCCTCTGGGAGACTCCCTAGACGCATGGCCGAGCGCCGCATCATCGCCGTCCTTCTCGCCGCCGGGCTTTCGCTGAGCGGGGTCTCCGCCTGCGCGCCGCGCGCCCAGGACCCGGCCTCGGTGGCCCAGGCCGACGACATGAGCCTCGGCGATCCCAAGGCGAAGGTGCAGGTGGTGGAGTACGCCTCGGCGAGCTGCCCGCACTGCGCGCGCTGGGACATGGAGGTCTTTCCCGCCTTCAAGGCCAAGTATGTGGACACCGGCAAGGTCCGCTACACCCTGAAGGAGTTCCTGACCGAGCCGGAGGCCCTGGCGGCGGCGGGCTTCCTGCTCGCCCGCTGCGCCGGCAAGGACCGCTATTTCCCGGTGCTGGACGCGGTGTTCCGGGGCCAGGAGGAGATGGTCGCCACCAAGGATCCCAAGGGCGTGCTGCAGCGGATCGCGGCCAATCCGGGCGGCATGAGCGACGCGCAGATGGAAGCCTGCCTCAAGGACATGAACGCCGAAAAGGCCCTGGAGGCGCGGGTCGAGCGGCACGAGAAGGTGGACAAGGTCACGTCTACGCCCACTTTCATCATCAATGGGCGGCGCATCGAGGGCGAGATGACCTTGCCCGAACTGGACGCCGCCATCGCCAAGGCGGCGGGATAGGACGCCGATGCTGGACCGCCGCACCTTCACGATCGCCGCCACCGTCCTCGCCGGCGCGGGCGCCGCGATCGCCTCGGCCGCCCGGGCGGCCGCTCCGCCCGCCTCGCGGCCGGACGACATGAGCCTGGGCAATCCCAACGCCAGGGTGCAGGTGATCGAATACGCCTCCATGGCCTGCCCGCACTGTGGCCACTTCAACGAGACGGTGTTCGCCCCGTTCAAGGCCAAGTGGGTGGACACCGGCAAGGTCCGCTACACCCTGCGCGAGATGCTGACCGAGCCGGTCAATGTCGCGGCCGCCGGCTTCATGATCGCCCGCTGCGCCGGGCCGGATAAGTACTTCACCGTCGTCGACCAGGTGTTCCGCAGCCAGGCGCGCTGGACCCAGGGCGACATCAAGCCGATCTTCAAGGACATCGCCGCCGCCAACGGCGTCGACGAGGCGCACTTCAACGCCTGCCTTTCGGACGAGGCCGCGGCCCAGGCGGTCGCCGGCCGCGCCCAGCGCGCCGACGAACAGGATGACGTCCATTCCACCCCGACCATCTTCGTCAACGGCAAGCGGCTCGATCCCACGCCGACCACGCCGGCCGAGATGGACGCCGCCATCCAGGCGGCCCTGAAGGCGGGAGGCCGCTAGACCTCCCGTGCATTTCCAGCGGCTGCGCCTCTCGGGCTTCAAGTCCTTCGTCGATCCGACCGAGTTCCGGATAGAACCCGGCGTCACTGGCGTCGTGGGCCCGAACGGCTGCGGCAAGTCGAACCTGCTGGAGGCGCTGCGCTGGGTGATGGGGGCCAACTCCGCCAAGGCCATGCGGGCCGGCGGCATGGACGACGTGATCTTCGCCGGCGCCGCGGGCCGGCCCTCGCGCAACCACGCCGAGGTGGCGCTGACCATCGACAACGCCGACCGCCGCGCACCCGCCGCCTTCAACGACGCCCCGGTGCTGGAGGTGGTGCGCCGCATCGACAAGGGCGAGGGCTCGACCTACCGGATCAACGGCCGCGAAGTCCGCGCCCGCGACGTGCAGCTGCTGTTCGCCGACGCCTCGACCGGCTCCAACTCCCCCGCGCTGGTGCGCCAGGGCCAGATCAGCGAGCTGATCGCCGCCAAGCCGCAGAATCGCCGGATGATCCTGGAGGAGGCGGCCGGGGTCAGCGGCCTGCACTCGCGCCGCCATGAGGCGGAGCTGCGCCTGCGCGCCGCGGAGGCCAACCTGGCGCGGCTGGAGGATATGGCGCGCGAGCTGGAGTCGACGCTCGGGAGGCTGAAGCGCGAGGCGCGCCAGGCGGAGCGCTACAAGAAGCTGTCGGCCGAGATCCGCGCCCTGCAGGGCGCGGTGCTCTACGCCCGCTGGGCCGAGGCGGCGCAGTCCGCCGAGCGCCTGGCCGCCGAAGCCGCCGCCGCCGTCCGCGCGGTGGAGGAGACGGCCGCCGGCGCAGCGGCCGCCACGACCCGGGCCGCCGCCGCCGACGAGGCGATCAAGCCGCTCAGGGAGGCCGAGACCGTCGCCGCGGCCATCCTGCACAAGCTGGCCATCGACAAGGACCGGCTGGACCGCGAGCACGAGGCGCATGCCGCGGAGGTGGAGCGGCTGACCGGCGACACCGCCCGCATCGACGCCGACCGCGCGCGCGAGGAGCACATCGTCGAGGACGCGGCCGCCGCGCTCGCCCGGCTGGCGGAAGACGTGGCCGCGCTCGAGGCCGCCATCGCCGCCGCGCCGGAGCGGACGCCGGAGCTGGAGGCCGCCGCCAAGGCCGCCGAAGCCGCCCGCGCCGCCGCCGACGCCGAGGTCGAGGCGCTCGCCGCCCAGGCCGCGGCGGAAGAGGCGGTTCGCGCCGCCGCCGCCCACCGCGTGGAGGAGGCGCAGACCCGGCTGTCGCGCACGCGGCGCGCCCTCGACCAGGCCAAGGGCGAGCGCGCCGCGCTGGGCGAGGTCGCCAACCCCCAGGCCGCCCAGGCCAAGGCCGAGCTGGAGGCCGCCGAGGCCGCGCTCGCCGCCGCCCGCCTGGCCCTGGAGAAGGCCGAGGAGGAACGGGTCGCGGCGCAGGCCGCCGAGGCCGCCGCCCGCGAGGCGGCCCGCAAGCAGGACGAACAGCTCGGCCGGCTGACCGCCGAGGCCCGTGCGCTGGCGGCGCTGGTCGCCCAGGCCAAGCGCGGCGGCTTCGCCCCGGCGCTGGATTCCGTGTCGCCGGACCGCGGCTACGAGAAGGCCCTGGCCGCGGCGCTGGGCGACGACCTGGACGCCGCCCTCGATCGCTCGGCGCCGGCCTTCTGGGGTGGCCGGGACGCCGAGCCGCCGGCGTGGCCCAAGGGCGCGACCCCGCTGATCGGCCTGGTCAAGGCGCCCGCGGCCCTGGCCGCGCGCCTGGCCTTCACCGCCCTGGTCGACCGCGCCGAGGGCGATGCGCTGCAGGCTGCGCTCCAGCCCGGCTGCCGCCTGGTCTCCCGGGAAGGCGATCTCTGGCGCTGGGATGGCTTCACGGCGCGCGCCGAGGCGCCCAAGCCCGCCGCCGTGCGCCTGGAGCAGAGGACGCGCCTGGCCGAGGTCGAGCACGACATTGAGGCGCTGTCGCCCAAGGCCGAGGCCGCGCGCGCCGCCGCCAAGGACGCCGCCGGCGGCCTGGCCGCGCTCGAGGAGGCCCTGCGCGCCGCCCGCCGCGAGACCCCGGCCGCCGAGCAGAAGGCGCTGGCCGCCCGCGCCGCCCTGGAGCGCTTCGACCGCGAGGCGGCCCGCAAGGAGGCCCATGCCGCGTCGCTGGACGACGTGATCGCCCGCTTCGTGGCCGAGGTCGCCGAGCTGGAGCAGGCTTTCGAGGCAGCCCAGGCCGCCGCGGCCAGCGAGAGCGACAGCGAGGAGTTGGCCCAGCGCCTGGCCGCCGCCCGCGCCGCCGCCGGTCCAGCCCGGGACGCCGCCGCCGCAGCCCGCGCGGCCCTGGAGCTGGAGGTCCGTGAGAAGGGCGGCCGCGCACGGCGGCTGGAGTTGCTCGTCGCCGACCGCGAGGACTGGACCCGCCGCTCGGCCGCCGCCGCCAAGCGCCTGGATGTGCTGGCCGCCGCCCGGACGAAGACAGAAGCTGAACTCGCCAGAGCGCGGCAGGCGCCGGCGACGCTGGAGACCCGCCGCGCCGCCCTGCTGGACGAGCTGGCGGTGGCCGAGGCCCGCCGCGCCAAGTCGTCCGACGCGCTGGCCGGCGCCGAGCACGAACGCGCCGAGGCGGACCGCGCGCTGCGCGCCGCCGAAACCGCCGCCTCCGAGGCCCGCGAAGTCCGCGCCAGCCTGGCCGCCCACGCCGAGGCCGCGGCCAGCCGCCTGGCCGAGGTCTCCACCCAGATCCGCGAGACCGCCCGCATCGAGCCCGAGGCCCTGGCCCGCAAGCTGGCCGACGAGGCCGTCGCCATCCCCACCGACGCCGGCGGCGTCGAGGCCCACCTCTACAATCTGGAGCGCCAGCGCGACGGCATCGGCCCGGTGAACCTGCGCGCCGAGGAAGAGGCCGCCGAGCACGCCCAGCGGCTTTCGGTGATGCAGGCCGAGCGCAGCGACCTCACCGGCGCGATCGCGCGCCTGCGCCAGGGAATCGACGAGCTGAACGGCGAGGGCCGCGATCGCCTGGTCGCCGCCTTCGACGTGATCAACGACCACTTCAAGACCCTCTTCCAGGCCCTGTTCCAGGGCGGCCAGGCGGAGCTGCGGCTGGTGGACTCGGAGGACCCGCTGGAGGCCGGCCTGGAGATCTACGCCTGCCCGCCCGGCAAGCGGATGGCGACCATGAGCCTGATGAGCGGCGGCGAACAGGCGCTGACCGCCACGGCCCTGATCTTCGCGGTCTTCCTGGCCCAGCCGGCGCCGATCTGCGTGCTGGACGAGGTGGACGCGCCGCTCGACGACGCCAACGTCGACCGCTTCTGCAACATGCTGGACGAGATGCGCCGGCGCACCGAGACCCGCTTCATCGCCATCACCCACAACCCGGTGACCATGTCGCGGATGGACCGGCTGTTCGGGGTGACCATGGCCGAGCGCGGCGTGTCCCAGCTGGTCAGCGTCGACCTGCGCCAGGCGGAGGCCATGGCGGCCCAATAGGCCGCGGCCGGCGCGGGGCCGGACGCGGGCGGCGCCCCACCGACCGCCCCTTGTGCTGCAACCTCACAAAAGCCGTTAGAAAACAAGGTGATAAACGACATTCGCCCAGCCTTGACGCGCCGCAACACGGTCTATAGGTTCCGCGCGACCCGAAAGCCCCCGCCGTGGCGGCGACGTCATGGTCTTGCCGGCCGTCTGACGTATGCCTCACCCCAATGAATCGCCGGACGAGGCCCTAGCCAGCCTCGATCAGCGCTTGGGAGCGGCTGAGGCGGCCCAGACCCGCAAGGTGAGTGGCGACACTTACGCGGCCATGGCGCAGGGGTACCGCTTCTTAGGCGAAGTGGTGGGCGGGGTGCTCGGGGGTGTCGGCCTAGGCTGGCTCGTGGATCACTTCGCGGGAACATCCCCCTTCGGCCTGATCGGCGGATTGCTGATCGGCGGAGGGGTTTCGATCTTCGCGGCGGTCACCTCCGCGGCGAAGGCGAGCCGGATTGCAATGGAACGCCAGGCGTCTGCGCCGAGCGTCCCCGATGACGAAGACGAGGACTAAGGCCGAACATGGCGACCCAACCCGCCATCGACCCGATGGAGCAGTTCGCGATCTACAAGATCGTGCCCCTGCCGCCCCTGCACGTCGGCGGGCTGACGATCGACATGTCGATCACCAATTCCGTCGTGAGCATGTTCGCGGCCGCGATCCTGATCATGCTGTTCTTCGCGCTCACCGCCCGGCGCGAGATCGTGCCGAATCGCGGGCAGGCCACCGCCGAGGCGCTCTACAACGTCATCGACCGGGTGCTGGTCGGGCCGATCCTGGGGCCCGACGGGCGGCGATACGTGCCCTATCTCCTGACGCTCTTCATCTTCATCCTGGTGCTCAACCTGATGAGCGTGCTGCTGCTGTTCGGCAATCTGGCCGGCGTCAGCCTGGCCTTCGCGGTGACCTCGCAGATCGCGGTGACCGCGACCCTGGCCGTCCTGACCTTCTTCAGCATCTTCTTCCTGGGCTTCGTGAAGCACGGACCGAAGTTCCTGACCCTGTTCGCGCCCTCCGGCATGCCCAAGGTCATGCTGATCTTCATGGTGCCGATCGAGATGCTGTCCTACTTCATCCGGCCGGTGACCCTGGCCTTGCGTCTGTTCGGCAACATGCTGGGCGGCCACGTGGTGCTGAGCCTGTTCGGCTCCTTCGTGGTGGCGCTCGGCATCCTTGGCCTCTCCGGCGGCCTGTCCTCCATCTATCTCGTCCCGAGCGCGCTTTCCTTCGCGATGATCGTCATCCTGACCGGCCTGGAGCTGGTGGTGGCGGCCTTGCAGGCCTTCGTCTTCGCGGCGCTGGCCACCGTCTATCTCAACGAGGTCGTGAACTTCGGTCACGGCCACTAGCCCCAACCCAACAGACTTCCGACAAGAGGACTATCCCAATGGATCCCACCCACGCCGCTTCCGTCATCGACTTCCACGTTTCCGCCAAGCTCATCGGCGCCGGCATGGCCGCCTCGGGCATGATCGGCGCCGGTATCGGCCTGGGCGTGCTGTTCGGCAATTATCTGCAAGCCGCCATCCGCAACCCGGCGGGCGCGGCCAGCCAACAGACCATGCTGTTCCTCGGCATGGCGCTCACCGAAACCATGGGCCTGTTCTCGTTCGTGGTCTCGCTGATCCTGATCTACGGCGTTAAGTAGCCGGAGCCAGATCGCCGATGGCGACCGAGACCCAAGCCAGCACGGCGCCGGCCGATTCCGGCAGCGGCCTGCCGCAACTCGACCTCCAATGGTGGCCGGGCGAGATCGTCTGGCTGGTCATCGTCTTCGTGGCGATGCTGCTGTTCGTGCGCCTGTTCGCGGCCCCGCGGGTCGGCGGCACCATCGGCGCGCGCGAGGGCAAGATCAGTGGCGACATCGCCGACGCGCGGCGGTTGAAGGACGAAGCCGAGGCCCAGGCCGTGGCCGCGGCGGCGGAGACCGCCCAGGCTCGCGCCCAGGCCCAGCGGGTCGCCGCCGAAGCCCGCGCCAGGGCCCAGGCCGAGGTCACCGCCCGGCTCGCCGAGGAAGAGGCCAAGCTTGCCGAGAAGGGCGCCGAGGCCGAGGCGCGGATCGCCAAGTCGCGCGACGCGGCGATGAGCAATGTGGCCGCCATCGCGTCGGACGCGGCCGGCGCCATCGTCGGGCGGCTGACCGGCAAGGCCGCGACCGCGGTGGAACTCACCGCCGCCAGGAGAGCCTAGGACCATGGACCTGCTGACTTCCGCCCACTTCTGGGTTGGCGCGGCCTTCGTGGTCTTCGTGGTGGTCCTGGTGGTCGCCGGCGCGCACAAGCTTGCCTGGAAGACCCTGGGCGACGCGGGCGACAAGGTCCGCGCCCAGCTCGACGAGGCGACCCGCCTGCGCCAGGAGGCTCAAGGCCTGCTCGACCGCATCCAGGCCGACCGCGAGAACGCCGAGCAGTTGGCCAAGGAGATCCTGGCCAACGCCGAGGAGCAGGCCCGGCGCATGCACGCCGAGGCCCAGGAGAAGCTCGCCGAGCAGATCCAGCGCCGCGGCGAACTGGCCGAGCGCCGCATCGCCACCGCCGAAGCCCAGGCCACCGCCGAGGTGAAGGCCGCGGCCGGCGAACTCGCCGCCCAGATGGCCGAGCAGGTGCTGGCCTCGCGCATCGCCGGCGCCAAGGCCGACCCGCTGATCGACACGGCCATCGGCCAGCTGGCCGGCAAGCTGCAGTAAGGTCGGCCGCTCATCCCGGCGAAAGCCGGAACCCAAGCGGCGTTCGAAGAAAACGCCCCGGAGCCTGAGCTTCCGGGGCGTTGTCATTTCTGAAGCGTCGTATGGATCCCGGCTTGCGCCGGGACGAGCGGCGAAGTCAGGCGGTGGCCAGCGGGCGGCGAAAGCGCTGCTTGAAGCGCCGGCGCGAGCGGACCGCGAAACGGTAGCGGCGCGGCAGAACCACGCGCTCGACCCGCAGGTACTGCTGCCAGAACACCAGCATCACCTCCGGCTCGCGTCGCAGGAGCCGGCGCATCGGGAAGACCACCTTCGGGTGGGCCCGCTGCATCTCGACGAAGCGGCGACGCGCCTTGAAGGAGTTGCGCAGCACCATCATCAGCCCGATGACGATCAGCGGCATCCCCATGAAGTGGATCGGCGGTGGGACCACCTCGGCCACGATCCCGACCAGGATCAACAGGCCGCCCAAGCCCAGCAGCAGCCAACGGGTCATCCGCGCGAGCAAGTCGCGGGCAAACTCGTCGGAGGCGCGGTGCACGCGCAGCGAAGGCATGGCGAAAGTCACGGATCTAACCTGATGACGCGCGCACGACTCAAGGGGAGGTCGAACCGCCGCTGCGTAAACCTGATATGCGAACGCACCTTGGACTCGTAAAGGCGCCGGCTGGGTTAAATTTCGGCCAGATTGTGGATTTGGCCGGCGATGGCGCCGGCGCCACACTCCGATGCACGCCAGACACAAGAAATTCGCCTCTGGCGCGAAGATTCCTTCCGCGAACGGAAGGGGATCATTCCGCGGCGAGCGGCGTCCCGGCTTCCGCGCGCCACACAAGCTTGGGCTTGCGAGCCGCCTGGGTCTCGTCGAGTCGGCGCAGCGGGGCGAGGTAGGGCGCGCCGGCGAAGCGGTCCAGGTCATTGCCGGTCTTGGCCGCGCGGGCCAGCGCCAGCAGGGCGTCGCAGAACCGGTCCAGCTCGCGCTTCGACTCCGTCTCCGTGGGCTCGATCAGCATCGCCCCATGCACGACCAGCGGGAAATACATGGTCATGGGATGGAAGCCCTCGTCGATCATCGCCTTGGCGAAGTCGAGCGTGGTGACGCCTGTGCCGTCCAGCCAGGCGTCGTCGAACAGGGCCTCGTGCATGCAGGGACCGTCCGGGAAGGCCGGCGTCATCTCGGCCGACAGGCGCGCCTTGATGTAGTTGGCGTTGAGCACCGCGTCCTCGGCCACCTGGCGCAGGCCGTCGGAGCCGTGGCTGCGCATATAGGCGTAGGCGCGCACGTACATGCCCATCTGGCCGTGGAAGGCGCACATGCGCCCGAAGGCCTGGGCCGCCTCGCCGATCGCTTCCTCGACCAGGCCGAAGCCGTCGGCGTGGTGGACGATCCACGGCGCAGGCGCGAAGGCCGCGAGCGCCTTGGACAGCACCACCGGGCCCGCGCCCGGACCGCCGCCGCCGTGCGGGGTGGAGAAGGTCTTGTGCAGGTTGATGTGCATGGCGTCGACGCCGAGGTCGCCGGGGGCTACGCGGCCGACGATGGCGTTGAAGTTGGCGCCGTCCGCATAGAAGTAGGCGCCGGCCTCATGGGTCAGGCGGCCGATCTCGATCACGTCGCGCTCGAAGAGGCCGCAGGTGTTGGGGTTGGTGACCATGATCGCGGCGACGTCCGGGCCGAGCTTGGCAGCGAGGTCGGCGAGGTCGACGCGGCCGTCCGGGGTCTGGGCGATCTCGGTCACCGAATAGCCGACGAAGGCGGCGGTGGCGGGATTGGTGCCGTGGGCCGAGGTCGGGACCAGCACGGTGCGGCGGTGGCCTTGGCCCGCGGCCTCATGGGCGGCCTTGATGCAGAGCAGGCCGCAGAGTTCGCCGTTGGCGCCGGCCTTGGGCGTCATGGCCACGGCCGGCATGGCGGTGAGCGTCTTCAACCAGTGGGCCAGGCGGTCGATCAGGTCGAGCGCGCCCTGGGTGGTCGAGACCGGCTGCAGCGGGTGCAGGTCGGCGAAGCCCGGCAGCCGCGCCATCTTCTCGTTGAGGCGCGGGTTGTGCTTCATGGTGCATGAGCCCAGCGGATAGATCGCCAGGTCGATGGCGTGGTTCTTCTGGGAGAGACGCACGTAGTGGCGCATGGTCTCCGGCTCCGACAGGCCGGGCAGGCCGATCGGCGCGGACCGCACCAGGTCGCCGAGGTCGGCGGCGTCATGGTCGGCCGGATCGAGGTCGACGCCGGTCTTGTCCCACCCGCCGAGTTCGAAGATCAGCGGCTCGTCCTGCAGCAGGCCGCGGCCGCCGCTTAGCGTCGTGTGCGCGGTCGTTTCGGACGCGGCCCCGGGCTGGGTGGGGCGGCCCACGTTCGACATGGCCATCAGCCGAGCCTCCGCTTCAGGGCGGCAGACAGGGCCGCGATATCCTCGGACGTGGTCGTCTCGGTCGCCGCCAGCAACAGGACGTCGTCCAGGCCGGCGTGCGGATCGAGGCGCGAATAGGGGACGCCGGCCACGATGCCGTCGGCCAGCAGGTCCTCGACGACCGCCGCCGCGCCCCCGCTGTTTGGCGGCACGCGCACGGCGATCTCGTTGAAGACCCGCGGGGTCAGCACCTCGGCCACGCCCTTCAGCGCGCCCGCCAGTTCGCGCGCGCGGCTGTGGTTGAGGGCGGCGAGCTGGCGCAGGCCCGTCTCGCCCAGCAGCGACAGGTGGATGGTGAAGGCGAGCGCGCAGAGGCCGGAGTTGGTGCAGATGTTCGACGTCGCCTTCTCGCGGCGGATGTGCTGCTCGCGGGTCGACAGGGTCAGCACGTAGCCACGGCGGCCGTCGGCGTCGAGGGTCTCGCCGCAGAGCCGGCCGGGCATCTGGCGCACCAGCTTTTCTCTGGCTGCGAACAGGCCGACGTAGGGGCCACCGAAGTTCAGCGCATTGCCGATCGACTGGCCCTCGGCCACGGCGATGTCGGCGCCCATCTCGCCTGGGGATTTCAGCAGGCCGAAGCTGACCGCCTCGGTGGTGACCACGATCAGCAGGGCGCCGGCGGCGTGGGCGGCCTCGGCGATCTTCGAAACGTCGGTGACCACGCCGAACACGTTGGGCGTCTGGACGACGACGCAGGCGGTTTCCGCGTCGATGGCGTCGATGACCGCGGCCTCGGCGTCGATGGCGGCGGCCAGGCGGTTGATTTCCATGCCCTCGGCGTGGGCGATGGTCTGGGTGGTGGCGGCGTAGTGCGGATGCAGGCCGCCGCTGAGCACCGCCTTTTCGCGCCGCGTGACCCTCTGGGCCATCATGACGGCTTCTGCACAGGCCGTGGAGCCGTCGTACATCGAGGCGTTGGCCACATCCATGCCGGTGAGCGCGGCGACCTGGCTCTGGAACTCGAACAGCACCTGCAGCGTGCCCTGGGCGATCTCCGGCTGGTAGGGCGTGTAGCTGGTCAGGAACTCCGAGCGCTGGATGATGTGGTCAACGCTGGCCGGCACGTGGTGGCGATAGGCCCCAGCGCCGCAGAAGAACGGCCCCGCGCCGGCCGGGCGGTTCCTGGCCGCCAGGCCCGAAAGCTCGCGCTCCACCTCGAGCTCACCGGCCCGCTTGGGCAGGTCGAACAAGGCCGCTCGGCGCGCGGCGGCGGGCACGTCCTTGAACAGGGCGTCGATGCCATCGGCGCCGATCACGCCCAGCATCTGGGTGCGGTCATCGGGGGTGAGGGGCAGGTATCTCATGCGATTTCTACTTTCCGCTCATCCCGGCGAAAGCCGGGACCCATGCGGCGTCTGGGTTGAGGCGAAGGCGGTGGATCGAGATCGGACTCAGCTTGGGTCCCGGCTTTCGCCGGGATGAGCGGCGCTAGAGGGTGGTGAGGTACTGCTCGTAGGCGTGGCGATCCATCAGGGCGTCGACTTCGGCCGGGTTGGCGAGCTTGACCTTGGCGAACCAGCCGGCGGCTTCCGGGGCGGCGTTGACGGTCTCCGGCGCATCGCCAAGCGCGGCGTTGGCCTCGACCACCTGGCCGGAGACCGGGGCGTAGACGTCCGAGGCGGCCTTGACGCTCTCGACCACCGCGAAGCCGTCGCCGGCCTTCACGGTCTTGCCGACGTCCGGCGTCTCGACGAACACCACGTCGCCCAGCTGTTCGGCGGCGTAGGCGGTGATGCCGACGGTGGCGACGTCGCCATCGACCTCGACCCACTCGTGATCCTTGGTGAAGCGCATGGGAGGATGCTCCTGGGGCTTAGGGGCGGAGTTGAAAAACGGATGTCATCCCGGTTTCGCGAAGCGAAGACCGGGACCCATAGACACCGTGGCGAACGGCTGTTCGCAGCGTCGCCGCCAGGCTTTTTCCGGCCTCACGGCGTTGATGGGTCCCGGACAAGCGCTGCGCGCTTTCCGGGATGACACGGAAGGGTGGGCGCATCATCCTCCCGCCTTCCGCACGTAGCGGTGCGGGACGAACGGCAGCTTCACGACCTCGCAGGCCTGGGTCTTGCCGCGCACGATGACGCTCAGGCGACCGCCGGGCTCGGCGTGGGCGGGCGGGACGAAGCCGATGGCGATGCCACCCTTCAGGATGGGCGAATAGCCGCCGGAGGTGACGACGCCGATGACCCGGCCGGACGCGTCAGCGATTTCCGCCCCTTCGCGGGCGGGCGCGCCTTCCAGCACCTTCAGGGCGACGCACTTGCGGGCCGGGCCTTCGGCCAGTTCCTTGACGATGCGGGCCGCGCCCGGGAAGTCGCGCTGTTCGCGGCGGTTCTTGTTGACCGCGAAGGTCAGGCCCGCCTCGACCGGGCTGACGGTCTCGTCCAGGTCGTGGCCGTAGAGCGGCAGGCCGGCCTCCAGGCGCAGGGAATCGCGGGCGCCCAGGCCGATGGGCTTCACGCGGTGGTCGTCGAGCAGGGTGTTCCAGATCCGCGCGGCGGCGTGGCCGGGAATGGAGATCTCGAAGCCGTCCTCGCCGGTGTAGCCGGAGCGGCTGACGATCAGGTCCTCGCCGAAGGCCTTCACCCAGCGGATGTCCATGAACACCATGCCCGCGACCTCGGGCGCGTGGGCGGCCAGCACGGCGGCGGCCTCCGGGCCCTGCAGGGCGACCAGGGCGCGGTCCTCGTAGCGTTCGATCTGCACTTGGGGACCGAGCTCTTCACTTATGACCGCGAAGTCGTTCTCCTTGCAGGCCCCGTTGACCACCAGGAACAGGCCGTCGTCGTCCGGCCGCGACGCCATCAGGTCGTCGATGATGCCGCCGGCCCGGTTCAGCAGCATGGAATACTTCTGCTTGCCGGCCTTCAGGCCGATGAAGTCGCCGGGGACCACTTCCTCGAAGGCGGCCAGGGGCGCGACACCGCGCAACCGGCCCTGGCCCATGTGGGAGACGTCGAAGGCGCCCGCGTGCTCGCGGGTCCACAGGTGCTCCTTCAGCACGCCGTCTGTGTACTGCACCGGCAGCTCGTAGCCCGCAAAAGGAACAAGTTTGCCGCCCAGCGCGATGTGCGCCGCGTGCAGCGGGGTGGTCTTGAGCGGGGCGTCTGCGGGGTCGTGGGACACGGGAGGCTCCGGAGCGACGATGGGGCGAGCGCCGGAATCGCTCCCGCCGCTATCGCGCCCCCGCTGTCCCTGGGCCTGAGAGATTTCGAGCCGCGCGATGGCTACGCGGCCCCCTGCTCCTTCGGCGTTCCTTCTTCGCGTGAAGCTTCGAAGGACACTTTCCAGCGTTTGTCAGCCCGTCGCGGTCCTTTTGCCTGAGCGTTTCCGGGGCGGTTGCGCCTTCGGCTCCGGGGCGGCGAACCACCCCGATCTCTCCCGCGAGAGTCGGGGGAGGGATGCGGGAAGGTGGCGGGGGAGTCAAGGCGGGGGAAACTCACCCGCCTAGGATTAGATGCTCAGCGGAAATTTCTGGATAGGACGCCTTGTGCCAAGCCCAAATCGCCGACAAGGCTCAGGGCCCGGGCTTTGCCCGGCCGCTGCGCGGCGCGCCGGAGGCGCTAAGTACGGCCCTCCGCTTGCGCTACGGGCGTTCGTTGCTGCCATCGCTCCACTGGAGCGATGGCTCGCCTACGGCGACCGCGCCTCACCTTGACACGCCGAGGCCCCAAGGCTCGCATCATCCATGGGATTTAAGGCGAGGTGTGCCCCCTGTGGGGCCACCTCCCTCATCCGCTCATCCCCGCGGACGCGGGGACCCAGGTTTTTTGGGTTCCAGAGTCTCGGGGCAGCTTCGTGATCGCGGATAGATTCTCACGAAAAACGCCTGGGTCCCCGCGTCCGCGGGGATGAGCGGTGGTGGTTGCGGTACGTTCTTCGGTGGTGAGATGGACATGCCTATGGCTGACGATGCCCTGACGGCCGTGCGCCAGGCCTACGCCGAGACGGTGTGCGCCAAGGGTGGCTGCGCCGACCCGCGGGTCGTGGCGGCGTTCGCGGCGACGCGGCGGGAGGCCTATTCGCCGCCGGGGCCTTGGCAGGTCTATCGGCCATCGCAGGCGCCGCCCTATTTCGACTATGAGCGGACCCCGAGCGCGCAGGCGCGGGCGCTTTACGCGGACCTGTCGGTGGAACTGGCGGCGGGCAGTTTCATCAACGCCGGCCTGCCGAGCGTGATCGCCTCGTGGCTGGCGGACACCGCGCCGCCGGCGGGCGGGTCGGTGGTGCAGGTGGGCGCGGGGCTGGGCTACTACACGGCCATCCTGGCGGCGCTGGTCGGGCCGGGCGGCCGCGTGCGGGCCGCCGAGATCGATCCGCGGCTCGGGCGGCAGGCCAAGCGCAACCTGGCGCACCTGCCGCAGGTGGCGCTGGCGGTGGGCGACGGGGCGGCGCTGCCGGTCGAGGCGGCCGACCTGGTGCTGGTCCACGCCGGCATCTCGGACCTGCCGCTCGCCTGGTTGCGGGGGCTGTCTCCGCGCGGGGCGCTGGTGGTGTCGCTGACCTTCACCGACCAGGGGTTCAAGACCATCGGGCTGGGCGTGACGCTGAAGGTCCGGCCGGCTGGGCGGGACCGGTACGCCGCGCGCTTCGTCTCCATGCCCTACATCACCACCAGCGCCAGCCTGAGGTCCGCGCGCGGCGAAGCGGAGCTGCGGCGGGCGATGGAGGGCGCCTTCGACTATTCCGACATCGCCTCGATCCGGCTGGACGCCCATGCCCGGGACGGGTCGTGCTGGCTGCACCGCGACGGCTGGTGCGTGAGCCGCAGGCCGGCGGAGCCGGCGCGTCCTTAGAGACGCCGAGGCCCCAAGGCTCGGGCTGGCACGGGCTGACAGCGACGGCCGAGCCCGAAACCGCACACGATCATCGAGCGCAGGGCGTGCGCGGCGGGGCGACCGCTAGCGAACCTGCGCCGGAAAGTATTCCCACAGCTTGACCTTAGAGACTGGAGAATGTTTTAATATACAATGTATTCCAACCGAGTCCGATTGAAGTTTTTGGAAGTTCATGACGCCCAAGGACTCGAACGAGAATAAAATACAGTCGGAGTGATTGACGGCGGAGGAGGACGGTATCCTAATGGTGAACGCGAATTCTATTGGTATCGCGACATCATATTCATCTTGGAAAGAATCCCGGGGGATTACGCAAATGCGCACGCCGAAAATTACCTTGGCCGCAGCCGTCGCGACGATAGCTATCGGGTGCCTCGGGGCCACGGCGGCGTCCGCCGCGGCGGTGATCGTCGACCAGACCTTCGACCTTGGCGCCGCCATCGTCACCCCGACCTCGGTGACCTCGAACAACAACACCGGGTTCAACCCGACCTTCAGCAATTCCAACCTGGAACTGATCTCGAACGGCGACTCCGTCGATTACACGGTCTCGTTCCTGCCTGGGCAGGGGCTGGCGTTCACCGGCCCGACCTTCGGCCTCTTCCGGATCTCGCTGATCTCGCCGGACTTCGTCTCCGTCCAGGAGAACCCGAACGAGATGCTGAAGCTGTTCGACAACACCGGCGCCCTGATCACCACCCTGGGGGTCAATGGCTTCACCAGCACCCAGCCCACCCTGGTGGGTTCGACCTTCGGGAACATCGGCGTGCCGCTTTCCGGGACGATCGGCTCGATCGAGTACATCAACCCGGACGTCACAGGGTTGAACTCGCCGACCCACTTCAACTCCGCCGCGCTGTCGCTGACCGCGACGTCGTTGGGCGGATTCCAGGTGGTCACGGTGCCGATCCTGACGCCGGAGCCGGAAGCCTGGGCGCTGATGCTGATCGGCTTTTTCTCAGTCGGCGGCCTGATGCGGTGGCGCGTCCGCAAGCCGGCCTGAGGCGGTCCGCGGCGGCCTGACGGTCGCCGCCCCTTCACCGCGGCAGGAAGATGAGGTTGTTGACGTAGTGCTCCGACCACGGGTCGCCGTGGTGTCTGGCGAGGTCCAGGCGGGCGAAGGGGGTCAGCACGCCGTCGACGAGGGCCAGGGCGTCGTAGCCGTGGGCGGTGACCGCGGCGACCATCTGCGGCAGCGGCCGGCCGGTGTGGCGCTCCTCCATCTCCACCAGCAGGTTGGGGCGGTCGCGGGCGAGCGTCGCGGCGGCGCCGGCCAGCACCTGCAGCTCGAAGCCCTCGACGTCGATCTTGATGAAGCCCACGCCTTCGATCCCCAGGTCGTCGAGGCGGGCGGCCTGGACGGTGAGCTTGCGGTGCTCGCCGCTGACCTTGACGGCGCTGAGCGAGGCGCCCTGGTTGGAGAAGCCGCGCCCACCCATGGGCACCAGCAGGTCGGCCGGGCCGCTGACGTCGCCGAGCGCCTCGGCGTGCAGCACGACGCCGGTCCTGGCCTTGGCCCAGGCGCGGAGCATGCGGAACAGCTTTGGATTCGGCTCGAAGGCGTGCACCTGGCGGCTGTGGGGCAGGAGCGCATAGGCGTAGACGCCCTGGTTCGCCCCGACGTCGATGGAGACGCGGGCCCGGTCGGCCAGGAACGCGACCAGGCGCAGTTCCGCCTCGCCCTTGCGAAGCCGCTTGCGGTGCAGATAGGCGATGCGGGCGGCCGGCGGGACCAGGGCCTTCAGCCGCTCCTCGAACTTGAGCGGCGGCTCCCAGGGCTCGCCAAGCCGCGCGCGCGGTTGATCGCCGTTCATGCCGTCCCCAGCGGAGGTTCGCGGTTCGCTATCGCTAGCCGGACTCGGCGAGCCTCAGCAATGGGCGAGCCCCCGGCGGGCCAGGCTAGGCCTGGGGCTTGGGGACCGACGGGGTGACCAGGCAGATGTCGCGCAACTGGCGCAGCAGGCTGGGGCCAGTGATGTGGTTGGTGCTGTGGCCTTCCTTGCGCAGGCGTTCGCGAATGTCCGCGACACCGGCGCATTCGCCGGACTGCGCCAACTCGAAGGCTCGTTCGATCGGGGTGGGTTTGAAGTCCAAGCGCTTGTCCTTCCGCGTGACGTCCACAGACCATAACGCGCCGGCGAAGCTTACGTTCGATCCGGCCATCATTCGACCTGCCCCTCATTGGCGATCCCCCCTCGTTGGCGATCCCGCCTTCACGGTCGCGCGACCCGGCGCGCCTTCACCACCGCCGCATCCAGGGCCTGGAGGAAGCGGGAGCGGTCGGCTGGCGTGAAGGCCGAGGGGCCCCGGGTGACCTCGCCCATGGAGCGCAGGTGCTCGCCGACCGCGCGGCCAGCCAGGGCCCCGCCGATGTTGTCGGGGGTGAACGGCCGCCCGGCCGGATGCAGCGCCTGGGCGCCGGCGGCCAGCGCGCGGCCGGCCAGCGGGATGTCGGCGGTGACCACGACGTCGCCGGGGCCGGCGCGCTCGGCGATCCAGTCGTCGGCGACGTCGGGGCCTTCGTCCACCACGACCAGGGTGACCCGCGGACCGCCCGGCGTGCGCATCCAGCTGTTGCAGACCACGAACACCACGAGGCCGTAGCGGGCGGCCACGCGATAGGCCTCCTCGCGGACCGGGCAGGCGTCGGCGTCGATGTAGAGGGTGGTCATCGGGCCAGCTTACACGCGCCGGCGATGGCGTCAGGCGGCTTCGGCGATGGCCTCGGGGAAGCGGTAGACCACGCGCTTGGCGCCGCGCACGATCCGATAGGCCGGCGGCGTGCGCTCGTCGCAGGCATAGAGGATGGCGGCTTCCAGCTTGGCGTCCTCCAGGCTGTCGGCGATCAGGGCGAGCGGGGTGGGACGGGCGGCGCCGGCGCGTGGGCGCAGCGGCTTCCGCGGCCACTCGTAGTGCAGGGTGAAGCGGGCCGGCGGGTCGATGGACCAACTCATGCCGCGGCCTGTGCGGACGGCGGGGCGGCCGGCGAGCCGCGGGTGTAGGCGCGGCGGCGCCAGTCCTGCGCGCGCTCCATGGCCACCTGGGCGGCGGCGATTGACACCGGCTTCGGCAGGACGCCGTTGAACCGGTTGGGCAGGTCGGTGAGGTCGGTGGACCACGCCAGCACGAATTGTTCGGCCGGCAGGCGTTCTGCGACGTCGTCGCCCGACAGGCCCGGCATGTGCCGATCCAGGCAGATCAGGTCGAAGTGGTCCACCGTCGATGAGGAAAGCGCCTGCGCGCCGTCCTCGGCCATGCAAACGCAGCAGCCGAGATAGGTGAGAATTTCCGACAGCACCAGCCGGTTCACCGGGTGGTCGTCGACCACCAGGACGCGCAGGTCGTTCGACACCTTGCCCTCCCAAGGGCCTCCAGAGCCCGTTGTCAGGGTTAAGTGTTTCGCCCCGGCCCGACAATTTCGGGGCGATCCCTACGGGTCGATACGGATGGCGCGCGCGGGGCGCGGTTCGGTCGCGGCGCGGGGGGCTTCCCTCGACGCGCGGGCCGCATAATACTGCGCAGGCTGGTGAAGTGACGGGCGCCGGCGAGACATGTGACGCGCCCAGGACGCCCGCCGATGCTGCAGATCAACCTCTCCGCCCTGAACACGCGCGAGCTTCGCCAGTTGCTCGATGCGAGCCGCCGGCGCGGGGACGCGACGCTTTCGTACAAGGTGCTGCAGGAGATGCAGGTGCGCCGCGAGGGCACGGCCAAGGGCCGCGACGGCGAGCCGCGCGAGTTCGTGGTGGCCCTGGACGAGGCGGACGAGGCCGAGGCGGACGACCTGCCGCCGGCGCCGCTGTGGTCGCCAGCCAGGGAGGGGCCGGCCCACGCCGCCGCGCCGCCGGAGCCCGAGGTTGAACCCGAGCCCGATCCCGAGCCGGCCCTGACGCTGGCCTCCGCGGCGCCGCCGAAGCGGCGCGGCGCGCGGCGCAAGGGCGCGGCGCAGGACCTGGGCCCCGGCCCGCTGAACCTGGACGGGTTCGACGCCGCGCCGGCGCAGATGGCGGGCGCGGACTTAGAGGAGACGGACCTGGGAGACGTGGACCTGCGGCTGGGGGCCGGCGCGCCGCAACCGCCGCCGCGCATGGCGCGAAACCGGGCGCAGGGTGGCCCGCCGCGGCCGAGGAAGCCGCCGCCGCGCGCGCCGCTGGGCTTCGCGCTCGGCCTGGCGCTGGGAGCGGCGCTGGGCTGGGGCGTGGCGGTCTATCGCGAAGGGCCGCCGGCGCTGCCCGTGCAGACCGCGGCGCTCAACCCGCCGCCGGCCCCCGCCGCCCAGCCGAACCCGGCTGAGGCCGCCCCGGCCGCGCCAACGGTTGGCGTCGATGGCGCGCTCACCCCGAACGCGGCGCCCACGGCGGCCTCGAACGCCGCTCCCAACGCCGCTCCAACCGCCGCCGACCCGGCCCATGCCGACAACCCGGCGGCCGCTGCGCCCCCACCCACGCCGCTAGCCGTGGCCGCCGCGCCCGCGCCGGCCGCGCCGGCCGCGGCGGGACGGCTCGCCGAGGCGACGGGCGGCGGCGAGGCGGATGCGGCCGACGAGCGGCCGATCCGGGCCAGCGCGGCCGGCGGCTGCACGGCGGCGCCGACGCCGGCGGACCGCACGATCTGCGGCGACGCGGACCTGCAGAAGCTGCAACGCGAACTGCGGCGCGCCTATGCCGAGGCCCTGGCGGCGCACGAGGACCGCGCCCTGCTGCGCCAGCGCCAGCTCGCCTGGCGCGACGCCCGCAACACGGTCAGCGACCCGGACAAGCTCTCCAGGCTCTACCAGGAGCGCATCCGCAAGCTGGACGCCGCCACGGCCGATGCGCGGCGGCTGAAGGGCGAGGAGCCGGCGACCTAGCGGCCCGCCGCGAGGCCGGCGAGGGCCTCGCGCACCCGGGCGATGACGCTGTCCCAGTCGCCGGGTGTGGGCTGGCGGAACAGGCGGGCGGTCTCGTACCAGGGGCTGTCGTCGCGGCCGTCCAGCCAGCGCCAGCAGGCGTCGAAGCGGTTCAGCACCCAGACCGGCCGGCCCAGCGCCCCGGCCAGGTGGGCCACGGCGGTGTCGCAGGTGATGACCAGGTCGAGGGCCGCGACCAGGGCGGCGGTGTCGGCGAAGTCGGCGAGTTCGCCGGTGGGGTCGACGATGGCCGGCCCGGCCCATCCCGCGCCCTGAAGGTCGGCCAGCCGGGCGGCCGGCGGGCCCTTCTGCAGGCTGTAGAGGGTGAGCCCGGGGATGTCGGCCAGGGGCGCGAAGGCTTCCAGCGGCAGGGAGCGGCGCCGGTCGATGCGATCGGCGACGAACTGTCCCGGCCGCACGCCGCCGGCCCAGCAGAGCCCGACACGCAGGCCGGGCGCGTCCGCCAGGCGCGCGGCCCAGGCCGCTGCGGCGTCCCGGTCGGCGCTGAGATAGGGCTGGCCGCCGGGCGCGCCCGCGCCCAGCGCCAGAGGCAGGCTCATCAGCGGGACCTGCAGGTCGTGCGGCGGCAGGGGCGCGCCGCGGACCGGCGCCTGGACCACGCCCTCCAGCCGCGCCAGCAGGCGCTCCAGGCCCGGCTGCACCGCCAGGGTCACCGCGGCGCCGCGGGCGGCCAGGTCGCGGACGTAGCGGCAGAACTGCAGGGTGTCGCCCAGGCCCTGTTCGGCGCGGACCAGGACGCGGCGGCCGACCACCTCGCCCTCGCCCAGCCAGACCGGCGCGGGGGACGGTGAGCGGTCCCAGCCCAACTGCTCGGTCGCCCAGCGCCATTCGTACTGCGCCCAGCCGGCGGCGAAATCGCCCAGCATCAGGCGGCACATGGCCTGGTGATGCTGCGCCTCGGCGAAGGTGGGCCTGAGCGCGATCGCGCGGTCGTAGCCCGCCATGGCCTCGTCCAGGCGGCGCAGCTCATGCAGGACGACGGCGCGGTTGTCGTGGACCTCGGGACGCTGGGGCTCGAGCGCGAGCGCGCGGTCGTAGCTCGCCAGCGCCTCGTCCAGGCGACGCAGGTCGTAGAGGGCGCCGCCGCGGGCGACGTGGGCCTCGGCATGGTCCGGCCGCAGCGCCAGCGCCCGTTCGGCGTCGGCCAGGGCCTCGCCCGCCCGGTCCAGGCTGCGCAGCGGGGCGGCGCGGTTGGCCAGGGCCTCGGCGAAGTCGGGCCGCGCGGCCAGGGCGCGATCGAAGCTCTCGAGGGCTTCGGCATGGCGGCCCATCCCACTCAGCACATTGCCGCGGCCGGCCCAGGCCTCGGCGTAGCCCGGCCGCAGCGTGAGCGCGCGATCGAAGCTCTCCAGCGCCTCGCCAGGCCGGCCGAGTTCGCCCAGCACGATGGCGCGGCTGCGCCAGGCTTCGACGAAGGCGGGATCCAGGGCGGTCGCGCGGTCGCAGGCCGCCAGCGCCGCGTCCAGGGCGCCGAGTTCGCGCAGCGTGGTGGCGGTGTTGAAGTGGGCCTGGGGCGTGGGCCCGAGCTCGGCGGCGCGGGCGTAGCTGGCCGCGGCCTCGTCCAGGCGGCCGAGTGCGCGCAGCGCCTGGCCCCGGTTGCCGTGCGCCTCGGCGAAGCTGGGGTTGAGCGCCAGCGCCCGGTCGGCGGCGTGGGCGGCCTCCTCGAAGCGGCGCAGGCCGTTCAGCGCATTGGCCAGGTTGCCGAACACGCCGGGCGCGTCGGCGCGCACGGCGATGGCGCGGCGCAGGAGCTCGACCGCCTCGTCCAGCCGCCCGGTCTGGATGCGCTGGACGCCCAGGAACTGCAGGGCGTCGAAGTGGCCGGGGTCGGCCGCCAGCACCTGCTCATAGGCCTGTGCGGCCTCGGCCAGGCGCCCGGCTTGGTGGTGGGTGAGGCCCTGCTGGCAGAGCGCGTGCAGCGCGGCGGGGTCGCTCATCGGCGCAGATGAGCGCGACCGCCGCGGACTGTCCAGGGCGGCCGTCACCGCGGCGACCCTTCGACAGTTGTCGAAACGAAGGACGGATGCGGTGGGTCAGGCGTCGGGTCGCGAGGGCCGCCGGGCCGCCTGAAACCCGATCGGCCGGGATTCGGTGAACATGTTTCACAAGATACCGGTGTTTCGAAATAAAGGCGCCATCTGAACAGGCGATGGATTGCGTCGATAGAGCGCAGATCCTCCCCGATCCCGCCCCGAGGCCGCTATGAGCCTGACGTTCCGCTGCCCGAAGGAGCTCGAGGGGCTCCTGCCGCCGCCCGTGCCCGCCGCGCAGGGGCTGCCGGGCTGGGTCAAGACCATGCCGGCCCACGCCTGGTCGGCCGTGACGGGCGGCGACGACGACACGGTCAAGCGCTGCCCGCCGTTCATCGACGCCATGACCAGCGGCTTCCTGATCCCGCTGTTCTGCGACGTGACGGTGGAGGACGGAGCCTTCTCCTGGGACTTCGACCTGCCGGCGGGTCGCTCGGTGAATTTCGTGCGCGCCCCGATCGGGCTGCACGACTCCAGCCAGGTGACCGGCACGCCGCTGTTCGAGCCGGACCGGGTGCTGATCAAGTTCCACAACCTCTGGACCATCGAGGCGCCGCCGGGCTGGTCGCTGCTGTTCACCCATCCGGCCAACCGCTTCGACCTGCCGTTCACCACCCTGACCGGGATGGTGGACTGCGACCGCTTCCACGACGCCTGGATCAACTTCCCGGCCCATTGGCATGACACGGGCTTCGCGGGCGTGCTGCCCAAGGGCACGCCGATCGCCCAGTGCTATCCGATCAAGCGCGAGGCCTGGGACGTGCGCACCGCCCCGTTCAGCGACGCCCAGGCGCAGCGCGCGCACGAGGTGGTGAGCGAGATCGGCCGCGAGAAGGGCGTCTACCGCAAGCGCTACCGGGCCTAGGGCGGGCGCTCAGGCCGCGGCGCAGAGGTAGGCGGCGGCGGCGCTGGGGCGCAGGAACATCCGCCCGCGCGGGGTGGCGGCCAGCGCCGCCGTCGCCATGGCGGCGAGTTGCGGGCCGGCCCCGGCGGCGGCGCGCAGCAGGGCCTCGCCCTCGTCGCGGCGGCCGAGCTCAAGCAGGGATTTGGCGAGGCCGATCTGCAGCACCGCGTCGTCGGGCCGCGCCTGCAACGCCTGGCGATAGAGCCGGGCGGCCTCGGCGTGGTCGCCGTCCAGCGCCAGGACGCTGGCGAGGCCCGCGGCGGCGTCGCGCCGGGCGGGCTGGGCGGCCTGCGCCGCCTGGAATTGCCGCCGCGCCTGGGCGCGGTCGTTGCGGGCCAGGCAGAGGTGGCCCAGGCCCACGCGCAGCACGACCGCATCCGGGGCCGCGGCCAGCCCGGCCTCGAAGACTTCGGCGGCCTCGTCGAACCGGCCCGCCTCGCCCAGCCGCGCGCCGAGTTCGAGGAAGGCCGGCGGATAGGCCGGGCGGCGAGCGGTCGCCGCGCGCAGCGGCGCCCAGGCGTCCTTCGGCCGTCCGGCATCGATCAGGGCCAGAGCGAGCAGGGTCTCGACGGCCGGGTCTTCGGTGTGGCGGGCGGCCTGTTGCAGGGGATTGAGCGCCGCCTCGGCGCGACCCAGCCGCAGCAGCGCCTGGCCCAGGATCCGCGCGGCCCGCGCGTCGGCCCCGTCGGCGGCCAGGATCGAGCCGGATATCCGCGCGGCATCCTCGAGACCGCCGGTCCGCAACGCCACATCCGCCCGCTCCAGGGCGTCCTGGACGAGGTCAGGCCGAGCGGGGCGCGGCTGCGCCGAAGGGGCAAACGAACGCTGCGACATCACGCGAACTAGGGGGAGGGTCGCGGACCCTCGCGCCGGTCTTTTGCCGCCGGATTTCAAACTGGGGTTGTGCCCATAAAGAAAGCGCCCCCGCGGCGGGGGCGCTCCCTCTAGCGATCGGGATCGGGTCTAGAACGGGATCCAGACGCCGCCGCGGTAGTAGCCGCGGCCCTGATGGTAGTCGCGGAAGTGGCGGCGATCGTCCCAGCGCTGGTGGAAGTACCAGTCGTCCGGGTGGATCGTGACGCCGAAGTTGGGTTGATAGTGGTAGTGGCGATCCGCGTGCCAGCAGTCGCCGTCGCGGTTACAGACCACCTCAGCCGACGCCGGGGCGGCGCTCAGCGCCACGACCGAGGCGGCGCCGGCGGCGGCCAGTCCGATCAGCAGAGTCTTCATGGGGGTCTCCAATCTTCTCGGGTGTGTCCCTGGGGTCGGAAACGGGCTTCGGCGGACCCCGGTTCCGGGAAAGCGGCGGCGCGGCGGCGGCAGCCCACGGCGGCGCATGACTAAGGCGCCGTTCCTGTGGCGTGTTCAGTCCCGAGGTCAAGTGGACGGGATCGATCCTGAAGCGATCCGGCTTATCCGCCCAGGCCTTGCAGATGGCTTCGTAGGGTGTGAGGCCCTGTAGGGTCTTCAGCCGCTTGGCGAAGTTGTAGGCGTCGAGGAAG
>NZ_DASYAF010000054.1:0-6107 GCF_036501465.1 Phenylobacterium sp. | reverse complement strand
CATGGGCATAACCAGGACGCCGAAACTCGTGTCGGGCGGTAGCGCGCCGCGCATGAGGAAGGAGATGGCGAAGGCCAGCAGCGCCATCGTGGCGGTGATGCGGGCGTCGATCCGGGAGCTGAACCGCGCGAAGATCGGCGTCAGCAGCACGGCCACCACCCCGCTGGGCGCCGCCACCAAGCCGGCCCAGGTGGCGATATAGCCCAGGCGGGTCTGCAGCCAGAGCGGCTGCAGCACATTGCCGCCGAAGAAGACCGCATAGACCAGGCAGAAGACCAGGGTGCCGACCGCGAAGTTGCGCGACCTGAACAGCGCCAGGTCGACGATCGGATTGGCGTCGGTCAGCTCCCAGATCAGCCAGGAGACGAAGCCGATCGCCGAAATGACGCCCAGGAAGACGACCAGCGGCGAATGAAACCAGTCCAGGTCCTGGCCGCGGTCCAGCATCACCTGCAGCGCACAGACCCAGACCAGCAGGAAGAAGAAGCCCACCGTGTCGATCGAACGCTTGAACGTCGGCGTCTCCCTGGCGATCAGGCCGCGGTAGCAGATCAGGGTGCAGACGATGCCCACCGGCACGTTGATGTAGAAGATCCAGCGCCAGGACATGTTGTCCGATATCCAGCCGCCCAGGATCGGGCCGCAGATGGGCGCCACCAGGGTGGTCATCGACCAGATGGCCAGCGCCAGCCCGCGCCGGGACGGGGCGAAGATCGAGATCAGCAGCGCCTGCGAGCCCGGGATCATCGGCCCCGACACCGCGCCCTGCAGGACCCGGAAGGCCAGCAGCGACGGCAGGTTCCAGGCCGCGCCGCACAGGAAGGAGGCGAAGGTGAACAGCGCCACCGAGGCGGCGAACGTCTTCACCACCCCGTAGCGGCCCATCAGCCAGCCGGTCAACGGCACCGAGACGCCGTTGGCCATGGCGAAGAGGGTGATCACCCAGGTGCCCTGGTCGGGGGCGACGCCCAGATTGCCCGATATGGTCGGGATGGAGACGTTGGCGATCGTCGAGTCGAGCACCTGCATGAAGGTGCCCAGCGCCAGCCCGATCGAGATGACCGCCAGCGGCAGGCCTTGCAGCGGCGGCGGGGCGGCGGCTTGGCCGGGCGATGCTGGCGACGTCATCAGAGTTCCTCGGTCGCCTCGAGCCTCGCCTCTGCAACGGACATAGGGCGCCGGCCTTGCGGTGCAAGGGAGGTCAGGCGCCGGTCATTCACCCATTCTTATCCGTTGCCGGGCCAAATCCCGGGCATGGATCTGGCCGATCAAGCGACTGTCGCCGCAGCCCCCGTGAGCATCGCACGTGGGCGGCTTCTGGTCGGTCTCGACCTCGTCGAAAAACTCTTCGTCCTCGGCCTGTTCGGCTTCATGGCCTGGCGGGTCTATCAGTCCGTCGGGTCGGGCGGCAGCTGGCTCAACTATCTGCAGCTTTCCGCCGAAGCGCTGGCGGTCGGGCTCATCCTGCTCCGACGCCGGGCGCGCGAGCTATCGCTTATTCCGATGGACTGGGCGCTGGCGGTCGGCGCGACGGCCGCGCCGCTCCTGGTGGCGCCGATGGCGCATTCGGCGCCGCTGGCGCCGATCGGAGTCTGCGCCGGGCTGATGCTGAGCGGCCTGGTCTTCCAGGTCATCGCCAAGCTGACCCTGCGGTTCAGCTTCGGCATGGCGCCGGCCAATCGCGGCCTGAAGGTGAGCGGCCCCTACCGTATCGTGCGCCACCCGATCTATGCGGCCTATCTGGTCGGCCAGGTGGGCTTTTTCCTGCTCAACCCGTCGCTCTGGAACGCCGCCGTCTATGGCGTCGGGCTCGGCCTGCAGGTCTTCCGCATCGCCGCCGAGGAACGCGTCCTGGCCAACGACGCCGGCTTCGCCGGCTTCCGCGCCGCCACCCCCTACCGCCTGATCCCGGGCCTCTACTAGGTCTGCTCGGTAAACCTTCGGCCGCGCCAGAAGCGCATGAAGCGCGCCGGGCCGTCGGGATTGTCCAGCCGCGTCTGCAGTTCGCGCAGCACGTAGCGGGTGATGTCCGGCAGGTCGAGCGCCAGGGCCTCGTCCAGATCGACCCAGGCGATCTCGTCCAGCTCGCCGCAATCGGGCCGCCGCTCCAGGCTGAGCAGCCGGTCGGCCTCGGCCACGAAGAAGCGCGCATCGAACCGCTTGGTCCGCGACGGCGGCGTCACCGCCCGCGCGATGATGTCGAGAGCCTCCAGATCGGGCAGGGCGCCGATGGCGAAGAAATCGCGCCAGGGCCCGGCCATGGACCGCGGCTCGGCCTTCTCGGCCAACAACAGGCCGGCCTCCTCGAAGGTCTCGCGGATGGCCGACAGCGCCAGCGCTCGCGCCCGGCGCGGGATCGCCCCTTCGGCCAGTCGCGCCGCCACGTCGGGACGAAGCTCGTTGGCGGTCGGCGCGCGAAAATCGCTGCGATCGATGCGGCCGCCGGGAAAGACCCACTTGTCGGGCATGAAGTCGTGGCCGGCGCCGCGACGGCCCATCAGCACGCGCGGCTTCTTCGCGTCGCGGCGCAGGATGATCAGGGTGGCGGCGTCCCGCGGCCGCACGCTGCGGGTTCCTGGTGGGCGGGCGGCGACGTCGGGGCGCGGCGCGGTCGTGACGATCGGTGTGTCCATGGCGGCTAGTATCGCGAGTCCCGCGAGCGGCGAAAAGCCTGCCCTAGGGTCAAAGCCGCCCGGGAAGCTTGACGCCGCGCCGCGAAGGCGGCCCTTCTCCGCGGCGCATTGGCGCAATCGGAGAAAACCAGATGTCGCTTCGGCTCTTGATCACCCTCACCGCGGCCCCGGGCAAGGGCGCGGACTTCGCACAGGCCTTCAAGACGCGCTGTGCGGAGGTGATGCAGGAGCCCGGCTGCGAGCAGTTCGAGGTGTTCCAGAGCGCGGTGAACCCGGACAAGCTGGTGCTGCTCGAACTCTGGAAAGACCAGGCCGCGCTGGATGCGCACGCCAAGGTCAACGCCACGCGCGCGCCGCTGCCGCAGGGCTTGCGCTCCGGCGTCCCGGGCGAGCGAGAGGACTACGAATACAACAAGCGCTAAGTCGCGGCCAAGGCTGTCTGAATCTGAAGTCCGTTCAGCCTGACCCTTCTCCCCTCGCGGGAGAAGGTGGCCGGTCGGAGACCGGTCGGATGAGGGGCCGCGCTGAGCTTTCCACGACCGCGCGGGAGCCCTCTTACCATCTGCCCGCGCGGCCCCTCATCCGCCCCCGCCTTCGCGGGGGCGCCTTCTCCCGCGGGGGGAGAAGGGACGCGTAGTGGTCCCGTCGCTCTACCGCCGGCCGCGCCGGCGTACGCCCAGCCGGGCGCGCGGCGCCTTCGGGTCTGGCGGTTCGGGTTCGCTGAGCATTTCGAACAGCAGGCCGCCGGTGATCGGGGTGGCTTCGCGCAGGCGCACCTGCACCTCGGCGCCCAGCCGCCAGCGGCGGCCGCTGCGTTCGCCGACCAGGGCGTGGGCGCGGTCGTCGTGGACGAAGTATTCGCCGCCCAGCGTCGAGACCGGAACCAGGCCGTCGGCGCCGGTCTCGGCCAGGCGGATGAACAGGCCGAAGCGGGTGACGCCGGTGATGCGGCCGGTGAACTCCGCGCCCTCGCGTCCCTCCATGAAGGCGGCGACATAGCGGTCGGTGGCGTCGCGCTCGGCGGCCATGGCGCGGCGCTCGGCCAGGGTGATGTGCTCGGCGATCTCGGTCAGGGTGGCCATCTCGGCGTCGGTCAGGCCGTCGTCGCCCAGGCCAAGCGCCCGGATCAGGCCGCGATGCACGATCAGGTCGGCATAGCGGCGGATCGGCGAGGTGAAGTGGGCGTAGCGGTCCAGGTTGAGCCCGAAATGGCCGACATTGTCGGGACTGTAGATGGCCTGCATCTGGGTGCGCAGCACAACCTCGTTGACGATCTCGGCGTGCGGGGTGTCGCGCATCTGCTCCAAAAGCCGGTTGAAGCGCTCGGTGCGCGGCGCCTCGCCCATGCTCCAGCGCACGTCCAGCGTCGACAGGAAGTCGGTGAGGTTTTTCAGCTTCTCCTGGCTGGGCGCCTCGTGCACCCGGTAGATCAGCGGCGTGCGGCGCTGCTCCAGGGTCTCGGCGGCGGCCCGGTTGGCCTGGATCATCATCTCCTCGATCAGCCGGTTGGCGTCGAGATAGCGGCGCGGGATGATCGAGACCACCTGGCCGCCCTCGTCGATGACGATGCGGCGTTCGGTGCTTTCGATCTCCAGCGGCGAGCGCTTGTCGCGGGCGGTCCTAAGCGCCCCATAGGCGGCCCAGAGCGGCGCCAGGACCGGCTCCAGCAGGGGTCCGGTCACGTCGTCCGGCGCGCCGTCGATCGCCGCCTGCGCCTGCTCGTAGGCCAGCTTGGCGGCCGAGCGCATCAGGCCGCGCACGAAGCGGTGCGACAGCTTGCGGCCCTGCGCGTCGAACACCATGCGCACGGCGATGCAGGCGCGGCTCTCCCCTTCACGCAGCGAACAGAGGCCGTTCGACAGTCGCTCGGGCAGCATCGGCTCGACCCGGTCGGGGAAGTAGACGCTGTTGGCCTTGTCGCGCGCCTCGCGGTCCAGGGCCGAGCCGGGGCGGACGTAGGCCGCGACGTCGGCGATGGCGACCCAGACCACCCAGCCGGCCCTGTTCTTCGGGTCGTCGTCCGGATGGGCGTAGACGGCGTCGTCGTGGTCGCGGGCGTCGGAAGGGTCGATGGTGATCAGCGGCAGGTGGCGCAGGTCGGTGCGGCCGGCAAGGGTGGGAGGCTCGGCGGCCTCGGCCTCGGCTTCCGCCGCGGCGGTAAAGCCGGTTGGCAGGCCGTGGCTGTGGATGGCGATCAGCGAGGCGGCGCGCGGCTCGTCCTCGCGCCCGACCACCTCCAGCAGCCTGCCCTGTTTCGGGCCGTAGCGCTCGCGCGCCGCGCCGACCTCGGCCAGCACCAGGTCGCCGTCGCGCAAGGCGGCGGCGTCCGGGCCGGTCAGCACCAGCCGGTCGCGGCTCTTGCGATCCACCGGCTCGATACGGGTCTCGCCGCGGCCCTTGCGCACCACGCCGAGCAGGCGGTGGGCGCTCTGGCCAAGGCGCTTGATCAGCCGCGCCTCGGTCTCGCCGCCCTCCAGCCGCTCGAAGCGCACCAGCAGCCGGTCGCCCATGCCGGGCGCGCCGGCGGCCGCCTCGCCGCGGTCGGGCGCCAGCCGGTAGGTCGGCCCGTCCTCCTTGCCCTTGGACGGCCGTACGAACAGGTCGCCATCGGCGTCGCGCTCGACCACATCGGCCACCCCCACCGGCGGCAACGCGCCAGGATTGCCCCTGCGGCCGCCGCGCGGCGTGCGTGGCGTTCTGGAGAAGGTCGGGACTCGCGGGCGGGCCATTGGTCCCGGCATAGCTCACATCAGGGCAAACGGCGATTCGGGCAGCCCTGACGCCGCCAAAAACATCTTGCTCCCTACCCGGATGACGAGTGAAATATCAAGAAGTCTTGTCTCCAGTCGAATGGGCCAATCCGCTATGAACTCTTCTTTGGAGAAACGACTAGCAGTGTATCTAAGTACCATTCGTGCGATCGTCGATCCTCCGAAAGTCGAAGGATATGTTGTTGGGTATACTTATCGATCTGCATGGGAGCGAGGCAACGAATACCGCATTGAGAAATTCCACCACCTTGTAGTTTTGGCAGATCGCTTAACCAGAGACGAAGCGAAGTGGTTTGAGGAACAGCTTTTCGGGGCGGTCAAGCGCGAGCAATCCGGCGTCCTCTGGGATAAATATCACGCGAAGAAGAGGGACGGGCGGTATTACCCGTCTGTCCATTCTCCTAGGCCTTTTGATCCCATGCATTCGGTTTATTTGGCTTGGTGGGAGACTCGTAGCCGTCGGGAGGGCCTGGACTCTGAGCCAGCGTAGTTCTGAGCCTTCCCGCTCAGGAAATCCAGCATCGCGGGCAGGGCGGCGCGATCCTGCAGCATGAACATGTGTCCGCCTTCGAAGAAGCGCAGCTTCGAGCCCGCGATCCGGTCGGCCATCCGGTCCTGCGTCTTGGGCAGGGCGATGCCGTCGTAGCGGCCGGCGGCGATCAGCACCGGACAGCTTATCTGGTCCAGCCGGTCCCAGGTGTCG
>NZ_DASYAF010000053.1:0-8364 GCF_036501465.1 Phenylobacterium sp. | reverse complement strand
GAAGACCGACACGGCGGTGGCCGGCAAGACGGTGGTGTTCACCGGCGCGCTGGAACGCCTCACCCGCGACGAGGCCAAGGCCCAGGCCGAAGCCCTGGGCGCCAAGGTGGCGTCGTCGGTGTCGAAGAAGACCGACATCGTCATCGCCGGGCCCGGCGCGGGCTCGAAACTGAAGACCGCCGCCGAACTCGGCCTGCAGGTGCTGACCGAGGACGAGTGGATCGCGTTGATTTCTGGAACCCTCGCCCCGCAAAGCGGGGAGAGGGCAGGGTGAGGGGAGCGGCCTTTCCGCGCGAAAGGCCCGTCGACCCTGCCCGCTGAACCGCTGCGGCCCCCTCACCCCTCCCTCTCCCCCGCGAAGAGCGGGGGAGAGGGCAAAAAATTGCATCCATTCGCGCGTCCCGCGGCGACTAAGCTTCACTAGGGCGGCGTTGAGGCGCCGCTCGATCCGCAAAGGAGCGCGGCCCGTGACCTTCGACTGGGACAAGCACTGGTGGTTGATCATCATTCTGGCCGCCCTGGCCGTGCCGATCGTGCAGGCGATTTTCGAGCCCTGGAACCGCTATCTGCGCTATCGCCGCCAGCGCGACGCCATCGACGCGCTGAAAGTCTATGCCGCCCAGGGGCGCGAGCCGCCGCCGGCGGTGCTGGACGCGCTCGGCGGCCGGCGCTTCCGCTGGCAGGCCGCGGCCGAGACCGTCGCCGATGCGGCCACCGCCAAGGCCGCCGACAAGCGGAGCCGCCGCCAGGATCGCTGGGAGCGCCGCTGGGAGTACCGCAATGCCGCAGAGCCGTTGCGGCGCTGGAACTGGGCCATCTTCGCCGGCGCGGTCACGCTCGGTTTCAGCCTGGCCTGGCGCTACGGGCATCAGAACAACGACGCCTATCTGATCGTCGCCATCATCGCCGGCGCCCTGACCGCGGCCGGCGTCGTCACCGCGCTCTTGGCCACCTTCTGGCGGATCGACTGATCTTGTCCGAGCCGGACGCCGATCTGGTCGCGGCGGCCCGGCGCGGCTCGCAGCGGGCCTTTCAGCAGCTGGTCGAGCGGCATCAGCAAGCCGTGCGCGGCTTCCTGCGCCGCGCCTGCGCCGACGCTCGCGACGCCGACGACCTGGCCCAGGAGACCTTCCTGACCGCCTGGTCGAGCCTGCTGCTCTATCGCGGCGGCGCATCCGTGCGCTCCTGGCTCTGTGCCATCGCCTGGAAGAAGAGCCTGACCCTGCGCCGCTCGCGGGGGCGGGAGCGGCGCCGCCACGACAGCCTCGAGGCGACCCCGCCCAGCGACCTCGGCGCCGAGGCGCGGATGGATCTCGCCGCCGCCCTGCACGGCCTGCCGGACGAACAGCGCGCCGCCGTGGCGCTCTGCCTGGGCGGCGACTTCTCGCATAGCGAGGCGGCCGAGGCGCTCGGCCTGCCGCTCGGAACGATCAAATCGCATGTTCAGCGCGGTCGCGCTAAACTGCTCGCCGTGCTCGGAGGCCCGGATGACTGACGCCGAGACCAGATTGGCCGAATTCTGGGACCAGACCGGGGCGCCGGCGCGCGACCTGATCTTCGAACTCGGCGTCCAGCAGGCCATTGCGCGCCGGCGCTTGCTGATCGATGTCGCCGGCCTGACCGTGGGCGTTCTGGTGGTCGGCGCCTTCGTGCTGGCCTTCGGGCGCGATGCGCTCGCCGGCGCCGGCGTACCGGTCGCCAGCTTCGACGCCGTCGGCCCGATCCTGGCCGCCGTCGCCGCCATCGGCGCCGCCATGCTCTGGTTCGGCCGCGCCCCGGCGGACGAGGCGTAAATACACGCACAATCAAGACTTCTCCCAAAGGGAGAAGGAGGGACCCGCGCACGCAAGTGCGTGGGAGGATGAGGGGTTACGGCCTCTCGGATTAGCCTGAAGCGGCGTACGCCCTCATCCTCCCATCGCAAGCGCGATGGGCCCCTCCTTCTCCCCACGGGAGAAGTCTAAGAGGCGCGGCTCACGGCGGTGAATTATGTCGCTCAGTCTTCCGCGCGATCGATCAGGGGCTTGCAGACCTCGGCCAGCCAGGCGGCGGTGTCGGGGGGGACCAGGGGGCCGATCACCGCCAGGACGCGGGCGTGGTAGGCGTCCAGCTGTTCGATCTCTTCCGGATTGAGCAGCACCGTCTCGATCAGCCGCCGGTCGATGGGCGCCAGCGTCAGGGTCTCGAAGGTCAGCATCGGCCGCTCGCCGCCGGAGACCGGGTCGGCGTTGACCACCACCTGCAAGGTCTCGATGCGGATCCCGAACGCGCCTTCCTTGTAGTAGCCGGGCTCGTTGGAGACGATCATGCCCGGCTGCAGCGCGATGGTGCTGGGCGCCTTGGAGATGCGCTGCGGCCCCTCGTGGACGCCCAGATAGCTGCCGACGCCGTGACCGGTGCCGTGGTCGTAGTCCAGGTCGGCGGCCCAGAGCGGCGCGCGGGCCAGGGGATCGAGGCTCGACCCCGTCGTGCCGGCCGGAAACCGCACCCGCGCCAGGGCCAGATGGCCCTTCAGCACCCGGGTGAAGCGGTCGCACATCTCCGGCGACGGCTCGCCGATGGCGACGGTGCGGGTGACGTCGGTGGTGCCGTCGAGATACTGGGCGCCGGAATCGACCAAGAGCAGCGAACCCGACTGCACCCGCTTGTTCAGCCTGAGCGTCGGGCGATAGTGGACAATGGCGCCGTTGGAGGCCGCGCCGGCGATGGTGTCGAAGCTGAGGTCCTTCAGCGCCCCGGTCTGCTCGCGGAAGCCTTCCAGCTTTTTCACCACCTCGACCTCGTCCGGCAGCGAGGTCTGCGCTTCGGTGGCCAGCCAGTGCAGGAAGCGGGTCAGGGCCGCGCCGTCGCGGATGTGGGCGCGGCGGGCGCCCTCGATCTCGACCGCGTTCTTGGTGGCGCGGGGCAGGGCGGTGGGATCGGGCGCGCGCACGATCTCGGCCCCGGCGACGGCCAGGGTCTCGAAATACCAGGCCGAGGACTGGCTGGGATCGACCACCACGCGGCGACCCTTCAGCGCCGCCAGGGCGGCCGGCAGGGCCTCCGGGGCTGAAACCACCACCTCGTTGTCCAGCCAGGAGGGCAGCTCGGGCGACACCTTGGCCGGGTCGAGGAACAGGATCGCCGATCCGTCGGCGTTCAGGATCGCCTGGGCCAGCGGCAGCGGCGAGCGGATCACGTCGCCGCCGCGGATATTGAACAGCCAGGCGATGGAGGCCGGCGCGGTCAGCACCGCGGCGTCGGCGCCGACGCCGATCAGGCCGCCGCCGACCCGCGAGCGCTTCTCGGCGGAGGATTCGCCGGCGTATTCCAGCGGATGCGGCACGACCATGGCGCTGGGCTGGGCTGGCCGCTCGCCGCCCCAGGCCTGGTCGAGCGGATTGGCCGCCACCGGCTTCAGCGCGGCGCCCGCGCGCGCCGCCGCGGCGCTCAGCCGTTCCAGCGCGTCGGGGCTGTGCAGGCGCGGGTCGTAGCCGACCGTCTGGCCCTTGGCGAGCGCGGTCTCCAGATAGGCCGGCACGCCGCCGTCGACCAGGTCGCGCACCTCGAACAGGGCCGGATCGACCTGGTCGCGCACCTGCAGGGCGTAGCGGCCATCGACGAAGATGGCGGCCTTGTCCTTCAGGATCACCGCCGCCCCGGCCGAGCCGGTGAAGCCGGTGGCCCAGGCCAGCCGGTCGTTGGCGGCCGGCAGGTACTCGTTCTGATGCTCGTCCTCGTGCGGCGTCAGGAAGCCGTCCAGCCCCTGCGCCGCCATGGCCTTGCGGATCAGCGGCAGGTGCTTGCCGCCAAAGGAGGGATCGGTGGTTTCGTCGAAGGTCTGGCGCATGGGAAGAACCTAACCCTTCTCCCCTCGCGGGAGAAGGCGCCTAGGCGCGGGCCATAACCAGTGTGACCCAGGCGTCGCGATAGAGCCTGCGCTCGAACCGAAGCCCCTGGGCCAGGTAGGCGGCGCGCACCCGTCGCTCGTGGCTCCGCAGCAGGCCGGAGAGGATCACCCGGCCGCCGGGCGCCAGCGCCGAGGCGATCGGATGGGCCAGCGCCACCAGCGGCCGGGCCAGGATGTTGGCGAAGATCAGGTCGTAAGGGCCGGCGGCCTGGATATGCACGTTGGCGAGATCGCCGGCGGCATGGAAGCGCACGCGGGCGGCGTTCAGCCGGGCGTTCTCGCCGGCGATCCGCACCGAAGGGCGGTCGATGTCCGTGCCGCGCACGATGCGGCTTCCGGTTCGGGCCGCGGCGATGGCCAGCACGCCTGTGCCGGCGCCGACGTCGAGCACGCGCCGGAAACGGCGCGCCTTCAACAGCCGGTCGAGCTCGATCAGGCAGCCGACCGTGGTGCCGTGGTGGCCGGTGCCGAAGGCCGCCCCCGCCTCGATGCGCAGGTTGACCATGTTCGGCGGCGCGCGTCCGCGATCGTGCTGGCCGAAGACGAAGAACCGCCCAGCGCGCACCGGCGGCAGGCCGGACAGCGCCATGGCGAGCCAGTCGGCGTCGGCCAGCGCCTCGACCGCAACGCTCAGCCCCGGCCAGCCGCCCAGCACGCGGCGAAACCCGTCTGCCTCCTCAGGCGTGACCGGAAAGGCGTCGATGCGCCAGACCCCGCGCGCCTCGTCCTCCTCCAGGATGGAATAGGTCGCGGCCTCCAGGCCTGCGTCCTCATCGATGGCGCGGGCGGCGGCCTCGGCGTCGGCGCGCGGCCCGCGGGCTATGATCTGCAGGGCTTGCTCGGTCACCTGCGCCTCTTACGGCGCCCCGCCGGGTTTGTTGCAAAAACTTGATCGCGGCGTCGCGGAACTCTGACCTTCGCCGGCGATTGTGGGGGCGAGGCCCGGGGGCGCGCGGACCAACCACCACCACACCCACTCCAGCCAAACGGAGGCCTTCCATGGCCGAGACCCCACAATCCACGCCGAACGCCGACAAGACGCAGTCCCCGCAACGCGACGGCGAGCGCAAGGGCGGCCAGACCGTCCAGGGCGAAGCGCGGTCCTTCCAGCAGAACGGCGGCGATCTCGCCCACGACGCCGCCGAGACCGGCCGTCAGATGGCGGAAACCGGCCGCCGCGCCGGCCGCGAGGTCGCCGAGTCCTGGCGCGCCTCGATGGAGCCGTTCACCGCCATGCAGATGGAGATGAACCGCTGGTTCGACGACACCTTCCGCCAGCTGGCCGGCTTTGGCCTGTTCCCGTCGCTCAGGGCGGCGCGGCCGTTCGCCATGGCCGGCGCCGCGCCGCTGTTCGGCCAGCCCGCCGCCGACATCAAGGAGACCGACAAGGCCTATCTGCTCGATGTCGAGCTGCCCGGCCTGACCCGCGACGATGTCGAGATCGCCATCCAGGGCGACGTGCTCAGCATCTCGGGGCACAAGGCCGAGGTGCGCGACGACGCCACCGCCGCCTACCGCATCAGCGAGCGCCGCTTCGGCCGCTTCGAACGCGCCTTCCCGATTCCGCCGGACGTGGAGCGCAACCGGATCGAGGCCGCCTTCCGCGACGGCGTGCTGAAGATCACCCTGCCCCGAGACACCCAGGCCGGCCCGCCGAAATCCAGGATCGAGATCAAGGGCTAAGTCTTTATTCCGCTCATCCCCGCGGAGGCGGGACCCAGGTTTTTTACCGCCAAGGACGCCAGGTTCGCCAAGGTTCCGCTCTTCTTGGCGTCCTTGGCGCACTTGGCGGTTCATCTTTGACGCGCGCGGCGTCGCGCGCCTAGGGTGCGGCCGACAAAACGCCGTCACGCAAAAGGAGCGCCAGCCATGGCCGAGAGCGTCTACGACATCCCCGTCAACCGTATCGACGGGGCCCCGGCCTCGCTCGGCGACTACAAGGGCAAGGTGGTCCTGGTGGTCAATGTGGCCTCCAAGTGCGGCCTGACCCCCCAATACGAAGGCCTGGAAAAGCTCTACGAGAACTACATGGACAAGGGCCTGGTGGTCACCGGCTTCCCCGCCAACGAGTTCGGCGGCCAGGAGCCCGGGACCAACGCCGAGGTCGCCCAGTTCTGCACCACCAATTTCGGGGTCAAGTTCCCGATGTTCGAGAAGATCGTCGTCAAGGGCGACGGCCAGCACCCGCTCTACGCCGCCCTGACCAAGGCCGTCCCGGTCGCCGAAGGCGTCGGCGACCGCGCACCCGCCGACGGCTCGGTGCTGTGGAATTTCGAGAAGTTCCTGGTCGCCAAGGACGGCCACGTCGCCCGCCGCTTCTCCCCCCGCATGACCCCCGACGACCCCATCATCGTCGGCGCCATCGAGGCCGAACTGGCGAAGTAAAAGACTTCTCCCAGAGGGAGAAGGAGGGGCCCGCGCGCGCAAGCGCGTGGGAGGATGAGGGGTTACCGCGTTTCAGGCTAATCCGAGAGGCCGTAACCCCTCACCGTCCCACCGGCTTCGCCGGCGGGCCCCTCCCTCTCCCTCCGGGAGAGGTCTTTTAGGCCGCCAGGCTTTGTTGTTCGCTGAGCACGCGCCAGTGGACGTCGGCGACGGTGGCGAGCAGGCGCATCAGGGTGCGGTCGGGGATCTTGGTCGGGTCGAAGGCGCTCTTCGGGTTCAGGGCCGACAGCACCGCCTCGTCGTTGGCGGTCAGCATGCGCGCGCACATGCTCCATTGCTCGAACAGCCGTCCATCGATCTCGCCCTGGCTGATCGGCAGGGCATGGTGGTGGCGCGGGTCGGCGGCGATGGTGTCGAACAGCCTGTCCACCGCGGCCCTCGGCCCCTCCAGCGCCTGCACGAACCAGCCCTTGTGGGCGATCAGCAGGCCGGTGATCTTCGCCTTGCGGTTGGCCGCGATGGAGCGGCTGACGATGCGGGTCAGCGCCGCCTTCAGGTCGTCCTGGCACACCGGGGCGATGTGGCTGGCATAGATCAGGCGATAGGTCGGCGCGATCGGCACGGGACGGTCTCTGGGGTCAGCTTGGAAGATCGAACCCCGAGCTTAGCCAGACAGGGTGAGCGGCCCGTGAACTTTGCGAAATTATTTAAGACCCGACCCCGTTGCGGTGCAGGATGGTCAGCAGGGTCTTGGCCTTTTCCGGCAGGTCGGCGGCGATCCGCGAGGCCAGTTCGCGCACGCCGGCGGGATAGGCTTCGCCGCCCTCGGCGATCTCCAGGGCGCGGGCGGCCAGCACCTCCAGCTCGGCGCCGACGGCCTCGACCTGTTCGGCGGCCAGCACGCGCGCCTCCCATTGCAGGCGGCGGATGCGCTCGGTGGCGGATTCCGGCCCGCGCGAAATGGCGACCACCTCGCTGTTGGCCGGCTGGGCGGCGTCGAGCTCGGTGTCGGGCACTGGACTGAGGTGGCGAACGGCCATGCGTTTAGGCTCCGGTGGGTGTTGGAGGACCGTGCGATCACGATCCCGCCCCGCCTACCCAAACCCAACCCCATGGGCAGCCGTTCCCACAGCCTAGGCTGATTCCTTAACGCAAAACGTCACTGTTGCCGCAAAGGCACAGCGCGGCGCTTACATGGGCGGCGCGACGCCGCCGACGCCGGTCGAGATGGAGTTGGAGATCAGCCCGCCGCCGGGCCCCGGCGCGGCGACCAGGAAGACCGAAACCCCAGGCTGGATCAGCGATTGCGCGCCGCCCGGGGTGATCTGCACGATCGGCGCGCCGGCCGGCACCACCACGTGGCGGGTTCCGGACGGATAGCTCACGTCCAGCGCGCGGCCGGCGCCGACGGCCTTGACCGTGCCCACCGTGCCGTTGGTCATCATCGCGCCGGGCTGCAGGTCCCAGGGATAGTGGCCCTCGCCCATCTTCACGCCGGGCGGGAAGACGTGCACCTCCAGCGACAGGCCGGTGCCGTCGGCCTGCGGCATTTCGGTGGTGCCGATGAAGCTGCCGGGCACGATGGCGTCGGCGCTGATCGGCGTCAGCACCGAGACCTTCCAGTCGGGCGCCAGCGCCACGACCACCGGCTTGCCGTCGCGATCGGTCACGGTCACCGAACTGGCGCTCACCGCGGCCACCACGCCGCGCACCACATGGAACCCCTGCGCCGCCACCGGCCCCGCCGCCATCAGCGCCAGCCCAACGGCCAGCATCACCAAACGCTTCATGCAAGTCTCCCGAATCCAGCTTCGCCTTATAGAAGAAGACGAGACAGACTGTCTCGATATTCCCTTGCCTCCACCGTAGCGGGAGGGGGACCACTATTCTTGATCCTCCCCCTACGGTGGAGGATCGGAGACTCAAGGCTTGGCGATCACCCGGCTCGCCTTCGCGCCGTGGTCGTAGCGGGAGGGGCCGGCGTAGACGCTGACCTCGACCAGGATGTCGCCGCCGGCCGTTTCGGCCCAGATGTACGAGCGCTCGATGGTGACGCCGCGTCCGGCCGCGGTGAAGCCGTCGAACGCATC
>NZ_DASYAF010000052.1:0-5766 GCF_036501465.1 Phenylobacterium sp. | reverse complement strand
ACCATCAACCTGCCCGACACGGTCGGCTACACCTATCCGTCGGAATATGCCGAGATGTTCCGCGACATGATCGAAAACGTGCCGGGGGCGGACGGCGTGGTGTTTTCCACCCACTGCCACAACGACCTGGGCCTGGCGGTGGCCAACAGCCTGGCCGGGGTCGAGGCCGGGGCGCGCCAGGTCGAGTGCACCATCAACGGCCTTGGCGAGCGGGCCGGCAATGCGGCGCTGGAGGAGATCGTCATGGCGCTGCGCGTGCGCGGCGACCGGCTGCGCTTCGACTCAGGCATCGACACCACCCACATCACCCGCGCCAGCCGCTATGTCTCGGCCATCACCGGCTTTCCGGTGCAGTTCAACAAGGCGGTGGTCGGCAAGAACGCCTTCGCCCACGAGGCGGGCATCCATCAGGACGGCATGCTGAAGGACGCCGGCACCTATGAGATCATGTTGCCCGAGGACGTGGGGCAGGGGGCGTCCAACCTGGTCATGGGCAAGCACTCCGGCCGCCACGCCTTCCGCGAGAAGCTGAAAGGCCTGGGCTATGAGCTCGGCGACAATGCGCTGAACGACGCCTTCACCCGCTTCAAGGCTTTGGCCGACAAGAAGAAGGACGTCTACGACGACGACATCATGGCCCTGGTCGACGACGAGCTGGCCAAGGGCTCGGAGCGCATCCGGGTGGTCTCCCTGCGCGTCGTCGCCGGCACCGAGGGGCCGCAGGAGGCGGTGCTGACCGCCTCGATCGACGGGGTCGAGCATTCGGCTGTCGCGACCGGCGACGGGCCGGTGGACGCCGTCTTCAACGCCATCCGCCAGGTCGCGCCACACGCGGCGGCCCTGCGGCTATTCCAGGTGCATGCGGTGACCGAGGGGACCGACGCCCAGGCCCAGGTCTCGGTGCGTCTGGAGGAGGACGGCCGCATCGCCACCGGCACCGCCTCCGACACCGACACCATGACCGCCAGCGCCAAGGCCTATGTCAACGCGCTCAACAACCTCATGGCCCGGCGGGAAAAGACGCGGCCCCCAGAAGCGCTGGCGAGCGGGTTCTAGGGAAGAGCACAGCGCCGCAACCGCGTCCCTTCTCCCCTCGCGGGAGAAGGTGGCCGGTCTTAAGACCGGTCGGATGAGGGGCCGCGCCCAGCCTTCCACGACCGCGCGAGAGCCCTCTTTCCTTCGTCCGGCGCGGCCCGCATCCGTCTGCTTCGCAGCCACCTTCTCCCGCGAGGGGAGAAGGATCGCGTTTCCGGCCTTTCCGAGTGAGTCCCATGTTCGCCCTGCTCTGGGTTCCCGCCACGATCGCCGCGTCGGCCTTGCAGGTCGCCCGCAACGGGTTGCAGCGGGGGTTGGCGCCGTCGGCGGGGCCGTGGGGGGCGACGCTGGTCAGGTTCCTGTTCGGGCTGCCATTCTCGCTGCTGTTCGTGGCGGCGGCGGCTGTCGTCACGCCGTCGGCGCGTCCGCACCTGACGGCGAGCTTCTGGGCGGCGGCGATGACCGGCGCGGTGGCCCAGGTGCTGGCGACGGCGGCGCTGCTGGTGGCCATGCGGCGGGCGGGCTTCGCGGTCGGCACGGCGTTGCAGCAGAGCTCGCTGCCGCTGGCGGCCATCCTTGGGCTGATCATCTTTCACGATCAATTGACCGTGGTCGCCTGGATCGGCGTGGCCATCACCTCGGGCGGTCTGGCGGCCCTGACCTGGCCGCGCGGGGCGACCGGCGAGCAGCCGCTCAGCGGGGCGATGTTCGGCCTGCTCTCCGGCCTCTGCTTCGGTTTTGCGCTGAACGCCTTCCGTCACGCCACCATGGCCATGGAGCCCGCCCATCCGGTCTATGCGGCGGTGGCCTCGGTCGCCGTCGTGCAGGCCATGCAGGCGACGTTTTTGACTGTGTGGCTTGGGTTTCGTGACCGCGGCGCCCTGGTTGCGGTGATCGCCAGGTGGCGGGAATCGCTGCTCGCCGGACTCTGCGGCGCCTGCGCGTCGGCCTGCTGGTTCGTCGCCCTGGGCCTGGCGCCGGCCGCCCCGGTGCGGGCCGTCGGCGTCATCGAGGCGCCCATGGCCGCGCTGGCGGGACGGCGGTTTTTTGCCGAAAGGCTACATGCCCGGCAGATCCTGGCCGGTCTCGCGGTAATTGTGGGGGTGGTGATGACCACCCTGCGCTGAATAGGCGCGTAAATGCGCGTCAGATAGGGCCTTGAAATCAGGCGTTTCGGAGTGCAGAGGGAACAGACTTCGTTGAGTCATGGGGCGTCTGACGACCGCGTTGGGGAGCGCGCAGTTGTAACGCGTCTGCAAAGCTTTACGGAGCTTCCGCGTCGCGTCCCACATCACCTCTTTTGCCCAAGGCCCTGAATGTTCCCGTCCCTTTTTGGCGTCATGTCCAACGACATCGCCATCGACCTCGGCACGGCCAACACACTCGTCTACATGAAGGGCAAGGGCATCGTGCTGAACGAGCCCTCGGTGGTCGCCCTCAGGCATGTCGGCGGCCGCAAGGTGGTGCATGCCGTCGGCATCGAGGCCAAGCAGATGCTGGGCCGCACGCCCGGCCACATCGAAGCCATCCGCCCCATGCGCGACGGGGTGATCGCCGACTTCGAAGTGGCCGAAGAGATGATCAAGTATTTCATCCGCAAGGTTCACAACCGCAAGGCCTTCACCAATCCCAAGGTGATCGTCTGTGTGCCCTCGGGCGCCACGGCGGTCGAGCGGCGGGCGATCAACGACAGCTGCCTGAACGCCGGCGCGGGCCGGGTCGGGTTGATCGACGAGCCGATGGCCGCGGCCATCGGCGCCGGCCTGCCCATCCATGAGCCCACCGGCTCGATGGTGGTCGACATCGGCGGCGGCACCACCGAGGTCGCGGTGCTGTCGCTGTCCGGCATCGTCTATACCCGCAGCGTCCGGGTCGGCGGCGACAAGATGGACGAGGCGATCATCAGCTACATGCGCCGCCATCACAATCTGCTGATCGGCGAGACCACCGCCGAGCGGATCAAGAAGGAGATCGGCACCGCCCGCGCGCCGGCCGACGGCGAGGGCCTGGCCATCGAGGTCAAGGGCCGCGACCTGATGCAGGGCGTGCCGCGCGAGGTGCGCATCAGTGAAAAGCAGGCCTCCGACGCGCTGACCGAACCGGTGACCCAGATCGTCGAGGCGGTGAAGATCGCGCTGGAGGCGACGCCGCCGGAACTGGCCGCCGACATCGCCGACAAGGGCATCATGCTGACCGGCGGCGGGGCGCTGCTGCGCGGGCTGGATTCCGAGATCCGCGACCATACCGGCCTGCCGGTGACGGTGGCCGACGATCCGCTCTCCTGCGTCGCGCTGGGCTGCGGCAAGGTGCTCGAGCATCCGAAATGGATGAAGGGCGTGCTCGAATCATCCATGTCGTAGAGTACAAGGCGGGGCGGGGGCTAAAGACCGGCCTGGAGCGACAATAAGGTGTCCTTGAGGGACGGCCCTTTTCAGGACCTGAAGGTTCCGCTGACATGGACGGCGGCGGTGGCCGTCATTGTGGCCATGGTCATCGGCGTGGCGCTGCTGCTCGGCGACCATCGCGGCACCCTGCAGGGCCAGGCGATCGGCGCCAGCCGCGGCGCGCTGGATTCCGTCACCCGGCCGGTCTCCAACGTCATCGCCGCGCCGTTCCGCTGGATCGGCGACGGCGTCAACGGCGTGAAACAGTACTTCTTCGCGGTTTCGGAAAACCGCCGCCTGCGCGCCGAGGTGGCGGACTTGAGCCAGTGGCGTGACAAGGCCGTGGCGCTCAAGGACGAGAACGCCCGCTACCAATCGCTCCTGGGGCTGAAGACCGACCCGCCGATTCCGATGGTCGGCGCGCGGGTGATCGCCGATTCCCGCGGCCCCTTCGCCAATACCCGCCTGGCCGACGCCGGAACCGAGGCCGGGGTCGCGGTGGGCAATCCGGTGATGACCGAACACGGCCTGGTCGGCCGGGTGCTGGGCGTCGCCAAGGGGGTCAGCCGCGTCCTGCTCCTGACCGACGTGGCCAGCCGCACCCCGGTGCTCGACGACCGCTCCAATTCCCGCGCCATTCTGACCGGCGACGGCGGTGGCGAACCCAAGCTGGACTATCTGCGCGGGGCCGATCCGGTGAAGGCCGGCGACCGCATCCTGACCTCCGGCGACGGCGGCCTCTTCCCGCGCGGCCTGCCGGTCGGCACGGTGGTTCAGGGCCTGGACGGCGCCTGGCGGGTGCGGCTGGATTCCGACGACGGCCCGATCGACCTGGTGCGCATCCTGCTGTTCCGCGATTTCAGTCAGTTGGCGGATCAGCGCGCACTGCAGGCCGCCACCGTGCCGCCCCTGCCGCCCGCCGAAGCCGCCGACGTCGCCGCCCGCGCCATGCCCGCGCCGCCGCCCGTGGCCGCCGCCTCCTCCGCCAAGCCGGTCGCGGCCTCGCCAGCGCCGGCGGCCGCCTCGGCCAAGCCCACCGCCGTCAAGCCGTCGAAGCCGCTCAAGAAGCCGGTCAAGAAGGCGTCCGCGACGCCGGCCGCCTCGTCCGCCAAACCGGTCAGGCCGGCGGTCACATCCCTGGCCGCGTCGTCCGCCAAGCCGACCCCCGCGCCAAAGCCAAAGCCCAAACCCAAGCCCATACCTGCGGCGTCCAGCGCACCCGCCGGAGCCCAGCCATGAGCTACGCCAACAGCGCCAGCCGCCTGGATCCCTTGCAGTGGCTGGGCCTGCCGGTGCTTACCGCCGTCGCCGTCACCCTGCTGTTCGCCGCGCCCGTGCGCATCTTCGGCCTGCAGCCGCCCGAGCCGGTCTTTCCCATGGTCCTGGCCTTCGCCTGGGCGGTGATCCGGCCCTCGATGATCGCGCCCTTCGTATTGCTGGCGCTGGGCCTTGGGCTCGACCTGTTCTGGGGCGGGCCGGTCGGGCTTTGGCCGCTGGCGCTCCTGAGCGCCTACGGGCTGGTGCTGGCCGTCCGCGCCACCCTGACCGGGCGGGGCGCGGTGGTGTTGTGGATCTGGTACGGCGCGGCCTGCGCGCTCGCCTTCGGGGTCGGGACCCTGATCACCTTCATGAAAACCGGCGCCATCCCAGGCCCGTTCGCGCTTTTCGGGCAGTTCTTCATCACCCTCTTGCTTTTTCCCTTCGCCAATACGCTGATCGAGCGGTTCGACGACGCGGATGTACGCTTCAGATGACCGAGCCGGCCTTCTTCTTCAGCGAAGTCAATCAGCGCCAGAGCGTCTTCCACCGGCGCGCCTTCGTCATGGGCGGCCTGGCCTCGCTGGGTCTGACCGCGCTGGGCGCGCGGCTGGCCGAGCTGCAGATTTTCGAAAACAGCCGCTACACGACGCTGTCGGCCTCCAACCAGTACAATTTCCGCCTGGTGCCGCCGCCGCGCGGCCGCATCCTCGACCGCAACGGCGTCGAGCTGGCCTCCAACCGGCCGAACTTCCGGCTTTTGCTGCTCAAGGACGAGGCCAAGGACCCGGAAGCCACCCTGCAGGCGGCCGCAACCCTGATCCCGATCAGCGCGGAGCGGCATCAGGAGCTGCTGCGCGAGATCGACGACGGGCCGCGCTTCGTGCCGGTGGCCATCGCCGACGACCTGAGCTGGGAGGAGTTCGCCCGCATCAATGTGCGCAATCCAGAGCTTCCCGGCCTGCAGGCGGACATGAACGAAGCCAGGGTCTATCCCTTCGGCGGCGCCTTCGCCCATGTCATCGGCTATGTCTCGCGGGTGACGGCCGGCGAACTGAAGCTCGCCGGGCCGACGCCCGATCCGCTGCTG
>NZ_DASYAF010000051.1:0-25959 GCF_036501465.1 Phenylobacterium sp. | reverse complement strand
GGTCGACCAGGGCTTGACGACCGGGCGCCTCGACACCCGCTTCTCCGGTCCGGACATGGATCCGCTGAGCAAGGAAGCGTCCTACGACCCGCAGGCCGCCGCCCTGTCGTCGGCCTACGTCAGCCTGTTCAACGACTATGCCCGCGGGACCCTGCACTACGGCGAGGGCAAGGGCTTCAAGCCGTCGGTCAACGTCTTCCGGTTCTGGGACAACGCCCACGTGCCGCCGGGCCGCGGTTTCGGCGCGCCGCGCGCCATGCTGAACGTCATGCCCGACCTGGCCTCGGCCATGAAGTACAATCCGGGCCTGAAGGTCTTGCTGCTGGGCGGCTACTACGACCTCGCGACGCCCTTCTACGAGGGCTATTACGAGATGAAGCACCTGCCGATCCCCGACAACCTGCAGGCCAACATCAGCTACCACTACTATCCGTCGGGCCACATGGTGTACGCCAACGACGCATCGTTGAAGGCCATGCACGACGACGTGGCGGCCTTCATCACCCGGACCGACAACCTGCGGAAATAGCCAACGCCGGCGCCAAAAACCTCCCCCATAGCGGCAGCGTGTGGGGGAGGTTCTATGGCTCTCAGTCCTCTTTGTCCGTCTTGGCCACCGCCTTGCCGTCGCCGCGGTTGCGCAGCCGGCGGCGGGGCATGGCGCGGCGGCGTTCCAGGTGCTGGTGGAACTGGCCGGCCTGGTTGATCAGCAACGCCACGTCCATCGCCGCGATCAAGAGCGTGCTCACCCCGCCGCCGTGGCTGAAATCCTTGGGCAGGTCGCCGATCTGGTGGCCCAGCCCCAGCACGATGCCCACGCCGAGCAGCAGGTTGTAGGGCCGGCCCAGCTTCTCCTGCAGCCATTCGTCCAGATGCCAGGCCAGCCGCATCAGGTTGCGGATCATGGGCTTCGTCCCCCAAGGCGTTCGTCCTGGGGGACAGTCTAGCGATGGGGGAAGGGCAGGGCGACTAGCGCCGGCGGATGTGCGGGTCTTCCGCGAGCGGGCGCCACTGCTCCGGCGCCGCCAGGCTCTCGTAGAAGTAGGCCACCGGCACGCCGAGCGCGACGCTGATGCTCCACAGCTGCGAGGCCGACATGGCGCACAGGCCGCTTTCGTACTTGTGCACCTGCTGGAAGGTGACGCCGCAGTAGCGGGCCAGGTCCTCGAGCGTCATGTCCATCATCCGGCGGCGCAGGCGAATGGCCCGGCCGAGACGCTCCTGGATGTAGCGGTTGGTCGCTGGCGTGATCGGTGCGGGCCGAAGCCCGGGCGAGCGGCTGTCGTTGGCCGCGTCAATGTCGAGCGCGGCGGCGGTGAGGGTGTGCTGGGCTTCCATGCGCCCATCGATAGGCGCCGCTTCCGGCCCCGAGGAGTTGCAGCGAAGCGCTGCGGAATGCAGCGAGTTGCACGCAACGGTAGATTTCGGCGCTGCGCGTCAGGGTGGCCTTCCGCGCGCGGACCCGGTTACGCTGAGCGTCAAAACTGCTAAGGCTGCTATCTGAGCAGTGTCAACATAGAGATGGACGATGGCGGGCAAGTCGAAGGACGGCGTGGAAACGGTGCTGGTGACCGGCGGCTCCGGCTACATCGGCGGCTGGTGCGTCGCGACCCTGTTGCAGAAGGGCTATGTGGTCCGCACCAGCGTGCGCGACCTGGCGAAGGAGCCGGCGGCGCGGGCGGCCATCGCCTCGGTGACCGACCCCGGCAACCGCCTCAGCTTCCACGCCCTGACCCTGACCAGCGACGACGGCTGGGACGCGGCGATGGACGGCTGCGACTACGTCCTGCACGTGGCCTCGCCGCTGGGCGTCTCCGATCCCAAGGATCCCAACGAGCTGATCGTGCCTGCCCGTGAAGGCGCCAGGCGGGCGGTGGGCGCGGCCATCAAGGCCAAGGTCAAGCGGGTGGTGCTGACCTCCTCGGTGGCGGCGACCAACAAGGGCGAGCGCGGCGACTGGACGGCGGACGAGACGATCTGGAGCGATCCGGACGATCCGAAGCTGTCGGTCTACGCCAAGTCCAAGACGCTCGCCGAGCGCGCCGCCTGGGACATGATCCATTCCCAGACCGGCGACACCCAGCTGGCGACGGTCAATCCGGCGCTGGTCCTCGGGCCGGTGACCAGCGGCGACTTCTCCGAATCCGTGCAGGTGGTCGAGCGGCTGCTCAGCGGGCGCGTGCCCGGCCTGCCGCGGCTGGGCTTCAACGTCGTGGACGTGCGCGACGTGGCTGAGCTGCACGTGCGCGCCATGATCGACGACAACTCGGCGGGCGAGCGCTACATCGCGGCGGCCAACTACGCCTGGATGGCCGACCTGGCGGAGCTGCTGCGCGCCCGCGTCACCGGCCCGCAGCAGGCCAAGATCCCGACCCGCAAGATGCCCGACTTCGTGATCCGCCTGGCCGGCCTGTTCGACAAGGACCTGGGCTCGGTGACGCCCGGCCTGGGGGTGAAGCACGACTTCTCCTCGGAAAAGGCCCAGCGGATGCTGGCCTGGAAGCCCCGGCCGCTGGAGGAGACGATCATGGACTGCGCCAACAGCCTGATCGCCACCGGCGCGGTCTAGGCGCGCCAGAGGATCGGCGAGAGGAAGATCAGCACGTTCAGCAGGAACCCCAGGTTCCAGATCAGGGTGCGCGTCCAGGCCCGGTTGGCGATGTAGGCGCCGACGAAGGCCAGCCGGACCACCAGGAAGCCCACGGCCAGGCCGTCCACCACCGGCTGCGCGCCATGCTTCATCTCGGCCAGCAGGATCGCCGCGGCGAAGAACGGGAAGGTCTCCAGGCCATTGACGTGCGCGCCCTGCACCCGGGTGCGCAGCGGCGTGGCGTAGAAGGCCGGATCGCGTGGCGCATAGTTGTCGAAGTCGCGGTGGCCGATCGCCTTGATCGGCGCGAGAGTCAGAAGATAGATCAGCACCGCGCCCAGGATGCACCAGTCGGCGATGGTCACGCCGCCCTCCCTTTCCGTTAAGGTCAGCCTCGCGCGAAACCGGCGCGTGCGCACGCCATTTCGCGGCCCGGCGATCTCGGCGATGATGCAGGATGCTCGCCGACCCCGACGCCGCCGCCGAACGCCTGCGGGCTCTCTGCCTGGCGCTGCCGCATACCGGCGAGCGGCTCAGCCACGGCATGCCGGCGTTCGACGTGGCCGGGAAGATGTTCTGCTACTTCTGGCACGACCATCACGGCGACGGGCTGACGGCGGCGGCGGTGAAGACCGACGGCCGCGACGAGCAGGACCTGCTGATCGAGGCCGATCCCGACCTCTACAAATGGCTGCCCTACATGGGCCCCTCCGGCTGGATCGGGCTCAATTTCGAGGCGGACGGTTTCGACTGGACGCACCTGGAAGCGCGCCTGCTCGGCAGCTGGCGCCTGACCGCGCCGAAACGGCTGGCGCAGGCGACCTGATCGGCCATAGTCGTCCGCTCGGGCCGGGGAGCACATCATGCGGATCTTGAGCGTCACTCTCGCCGCCGCCGCTGTGCTGGCCTGCGCCGCACCGTCCCGGGGCGCGCCGCTGAGCGCCCAACAGCAAGCCGACATCGACGCCAGCGTCGGCGAGTGGCTGGCCAAGACCGGCGCGCCTTCGGTCTCGATCGCTGTGGTGAGCGGGGGCGAGCTGGCCTACGCCAAGGCCTACGGCAGCGCACGCCTCAGCCCCAAGGCGCCGGCGACCACCACCACCCGCTACGCCATCGACAGCATCTCCAAGGAGTTCACCGCCGCCGCGGTCCTGAAGCTGCAGGAGGAAGGCAAGCTCAGCCTGGACGACGACCTTGCCCGCTACCTGCCCGACCTCGCCAAGCCGCAGGGCGTCACCATCCGCCAGGCGCTCAGCCACACCGCCGGGTTCCGGGACTACTGGCCGCAGGATTTCGTCACCGCCGAGATGACCCGGCCGGCCAGCATAAAGGCGATCATCGACGAATGGGGCGGCCGCCCGCTCGACTTCGCCCCGGGCTCGGACTGGCAGTACTCCAACACCGGCTTCGTGATCGCCGGCGCCATCGTCGAGAAGGTTTCAGGCCAGCCGCTGATCTCCTTCCTGAAGGCCAATGTCTTCGAGCCGCTGCACATGGCCGGCGTGGTGGACGCCGACCAGCAGGCCCTGCCGGCGGGCGACGCCGGCGCCTATACCCGCTGGGGCGACGGCCCGGTCCGGCCAGCCCAGAAGGAGGCGCCGGGCTGGCTGTTCGGCGCCGCCGAGCTCGGCATGGCGCCCAGCGACCTCGCCCGCTGGGACGTCAGCCTGATGGCGCGCAGCCTGCTCGCCCAGGCCTCCTACGACGCCTACTACACGCCGGTGAAGCTGAAGGACGGCAAGGACAGCCACTACAGCCTGGGCCTGAACGTCCGCGACGACCACGGCCGGCTACAGCTCAGCCACGATGGCGGCGGCTCCGGCTTCCTGTCGTCCAACATCATGTGGCCGGGCCAGAAGACCGCGGTGATCGCCTTCACCAACAACGATTGGGCGAGCCCCGACGACGTCGCCGCGCGGGTGGCGTTCGTCGTCCTGCCGCCCACCGAGGTTGAGGCCCGGGCGCGGGCGGTGTTCAGGGGCTTCCAGGCCGGGACCCTGGACCGCAGCCTCTTCACCGACAACGGCAACGCCTACCTCTCGGCCTCGGTGCTGGCTGACCAGAAGGCGGGGCTCGCGGCCTATGGGCCCGTGCGGCTGTTCACCCTGGAGAGCGAGTTCACGCGCGGCGGCTTCAAGGGCCGGATCTGGAAGATCGTCACGGCCAAGGCCGTGCTGAGCGCCGTGGAGCGCGGCTATCCGGACGGCAAGCTCGAGCAGTTCATGATTTCCAGGTCGGTCGAGTAGGGGAACGAAGATGAAGAAACGCGGTGTGCTGATCCTGGCGGCGATGCTGGCCGCGGCCTGGAGCGCGGGGGCGCAGACCCCGCGCCGCCAGCCGCAGGAGGCCAATGGCTATACGCGCTATGAGCTGCTGGCGCCGGGGTCGGGCAAGTTCCGGATCATCTACGACATCACCGCCGTGCGGCCCGGCGCGACGGCCTTCTTCAATCCGATCCGCAAGGGCTCCGTGGCGTCGGACGAGAGCGTCACCGACCTTGCCACCGGCAAGCCGCTGAAGTTCGCCCAGGTGTCGGGCGAGTCCGCCAAGACCACCGGCCTGCCCGAGGCCGATCCCACCTATGACTACATCCGCGTGGAGCTGGCCCATCCGGTGCCGGCCGGCGGCGGCGAGCAGCGCATCCTGATCGAGAAGACCTATGAGGACGCCAAGAGCTACTACGTGCAGAACGGCGACCTGGTCTTCGACCGCCCGCTGGGGATCAAGAAGAACGCGGTGGTCCTGCCCAAGGGCTATGTGCTGGAGACCTGCAACTATCCCTCCCAGGTGACCCAGGAGTCCGACGGGCGCATCCGCGTCAGCTTTTACAACATCACCCCCGGCGAGGCGCCCCTGAAGCTGCGGGCGAAGCCCGGGACGCTGTCGGCCGCGCCCTCCAGCGTGCCCGCCCGCAAGTTCGGCGAACGGGCCAGGCAGACGCGCGACATCGTCTACTTCCTGCAGCCGCCGGAGACCCACGCCTTCGACCTCTACCACGACTACACCGAGGAGAAGGCCGGGGTGAGCCGCTACATCAATGTGGTGCGCACGGGTTCGGTGGCGACCAATCCCAGCGCCAAGGACCTGGACACCGGCGAGTCCATTCCCGCCGTCCATCTGAAGGGCGATGAGATCACCAAGGCCGGCATCGACGACCCCGAGATCGGCAAGGTGACGCCGCAGAGCGAGATCGTGGTGTTCAACTTCAAGCCGCTCCAGCCCGGCCAGTCGATCCGCTTGCGGATGAGCGAGACCTATACCGATCCCGGCCGCTACAAGCTGGTGGGCGACGAGCTGGTGTTCGACCGCACCTTCGGCCGCGCCGAGAACGCCGTGGTGCTGCCCAAGGGCTGGGAGCTGACCAACTCCTCGGCCCCGGTGACGGTGAGCCGCACGCAGGACGGGCGCGTGCGCCTGGACTTCAACAACGCGCGGCCGGACGAGGTCGAGGCCCTGTTCACGGCCAAGCGGGTGAATCCCGCCCCGTAGATTTCCGCTCATCCCCGCGAAGGCGGGAATCCATGCGGCCTGTCGATGGCTTCGCCGCGGGCCGATCCTTGCTCAGCTTGGATCCCCGCCTTCGCGGGGATGAGCGGAGGTCAGGAAGGCGGGCCTATTCCACCCACAGATGCCGCTGCTTGTGCCAGTCCTCCAGGGACTGGTCGGGATAGAGGTCGAAGCACCGGTCGTGGGGATCCCGGTTCACCGCCACCCAGGCCGGCTTGTACTTCAGCATCAGGTGGACCCTGGACGGCGGGACCGGCAGCTCCGAGTCGATGGCCGAGGCGAAGGGATGCGCCAGGTCGGGCCACTCCGGCGAGAACAGCCAGAGCGCCGTGGCGCACTTCGAACAGAAGTTCCGTTCGCCGGTGGAGACCTCGCAGTGGCCGTCATCCTCGTCGGCGATCTCGGCGCGGAAGATGCGGATGGCCTTGCCGGGGTCCTCGATCTCCAGGGTTCGGTTGTCGGCGCCGAGGTTGATGGCATAGCCCCCGCCGCCGGCCGTCTTGCGGCAGATCGAGCAGTAGCAGCGCTGGTAGGGGACGGGCGTGTGGCTCTGCACGGTGAAGCGCACGGCGCCGCAGCGGCAGGAGCCTTTCAGGGCCAAACCTTTGTGAGATCGGGGCATGGGACCGCCGGGTCTGGAGGGATGCTCCAGACCCAAACGGCGCAGGCCGCGATCGGCTGCGTCAGGCCATGGCGCGCGACAGCGGCGCGGCGGCGGGCCGCTCGGCCGGGGCCGCGGTCTCCAGCGCCTGCAGGCGGGCCTTCAGGTGCTTGCCGCCGACGTTGGCGATGGCCGAGGCCAGGCAACCCAGCATGATGCAGAACAGCGCCTCCGCCAGGCCGGGGGCGATGATGCTGAGGCTGGGGACCGGGCGGACGTTGGCGATGCCGATGCAGGCGTCCATCAGGCCGTAGGCCGCGGCCGCCAGCCCCAGCATCGGCGCGCCCGACGCGATGGCCTCGAGCCAGGCCAGGGCCGATCCGGCCCGCGGGCCCGGGCGGCTGGCCTGGGCGACCCACAGCGCCGCGGCGCCGACGATGGCCGCGAACAGCACCACCATCGCCACCAGGACGAGTGGCTTGGCGTGCAGGATGACGCCCAGGCCGTTCAGCCTGTGGTCGGCGGCGACCAGCGCCAGGGCGGGATCGGCGGGGGCCAGGATCGAGGGGGATTGCATGGGGCGTTCTCCAGACTACGGTTGTAAACTTTCCGTAGAAATTACATGCGTAGTCCAGATGGTCAAGCCCAAGCTGCGGGCTTGCCGCGAGGGGACTTCAGAGTCGCTTCAGGCCGCCGCGGCGATCGGCCTGGGCGCCGCGGGCTTGGCGCTGGCGAGGCGCAGGACGTCGAGATAGCCGGGCGAGGTGAGCATCGCCGGCAGCACGCCCTTGTCGCGCATCATCCGGTGGATGCGGGGCAGGTTGTAGCAGGGCACATGCATGAACATGTGGTGCTCGCAGTGGTAGTTCACGAAATAGGGCGCGATCACCGCGCGCTCCAGCCAGCCCGCATGGGTGGTGCGCGCGTGGCGCAGGGGGTCAGGCTCGTCCTTGGCCACGCAGGCGTGCTCGGCGATGTTGCGCAGGCGGCTGATCATCGGCAGCCAGGTGGCCTGCGGGACCAGCCACAGCACGGGCCACACCCACCAGGCGCCGAAGGGCGCGGTGACGGCGACGGTGACGACCATGCCGATCAGGAACCGGCGGCGGCCGTAGATCGCCTCCCTGACCAGCGGCCACAGCGGCTCGCCCGGCTTGCGGTTGGCGATCCGCTGGAAAAGGCCGCTCCAGCGCTGCTTCCAATAGGTCTGGCCGGTCAGGTCGCGCACGATCTTGCGGCGCAGCGACAGCCGGGTGATCGGGAAGGGCGCGGAGAGCACCAGGTCCGGATCCTCGGCCTGCTGGGCGTACTTGTGGTGCGCCAGGTGGTAGTTGCGATAGTCGCCGAGGCCGCCGGTGGTCAGGTGGTGGCCGACCCAGTCGTTGACCTTGAGGTTGGGGTGCAGGGCCGCGTGCGCCGCGTCGTGCATCAGGATGGCGACGCCGAGCTGGCGGCCGCCGATGATCACGATGGCGATCGGGATGGCGATCAGCTTCCACCAGCCCGGCGCGGCGACGGCGAGCGCCATGGCCAGGCCGATCACCAGCCAGGCGTGGGCCAGCAGCGCCAGGCCCTTCCACGGCGAACGGCGCGCCAGCGGCGCCCACTCCTGCGGCGTGAAATAGGTCTTCGGATCGACGCGGGCGGCGACACTCATGACCTGGAATATAGCGCGCCAACGCCCGGGAAGACAGGATGATGGCGCGTCAGCCGTCCAGGAAGTAGCGGGTCCCGGCGGCGATCGAGAGCACCAGTATCAGCCCGGCCCAGGCGTTGGACTTGAAGAGCCGCAGCGCCACAGCGCCGTTGTCGGTGCGCACCCGGCGCGCCTGGGAGCACAGCTGCACGCCATAGGCGATCAGGCCGATGAAATAGTAGGGGCCCAGGTCCGCCACCGCCCCCATCCCGAGCAGGATGGTGAGGCTGGTCAGGTAGAACATCAGGATGGCGATCGGCGCATGGGCGCCCAGCCGCCGGGCCGAGGACTTCACGCCGGCCAGGGCGTCGTCCTCCAGGTCCTGGATGGCGTAGATGGTGTCGTAGCCCAGGGTCCAGAAGACGCCCGAGGCGTAGAGCAGGATCGCCGGCCACTGCAGGGCGCTGTCGGCGATGGCGCGGCCGAGCAGTTCGGTGTTGCCGGTCTCGAACACATAGGGGGCCATGCCGCGCCAGAACCTGGGGCCGATCCCGATGGCGGCGGAAAAGCCCAGCAGCGCGCCCCAGTTGAAGGTCAGCCCCAGCCAGGCCTGCGGCCACCAGGTGATCCGCTTCATGAACGGATAGGCCGCCACCAGGGCGAGCGAGGCCACGCCCAGCAGCACCGCCGTCGGCGGAAGGGAGATGAGGATCGCCAGGGCGCCCAGGCAGCAGGCGATCACGAAGGCCCAGGCCTGCCGCACGCCGATCTGCCCGGCCGGGATGGGCCGCAGCGCCGTGCGCGCCACCTTGGCGTCGATGTCGCCGTCGACGATGTCGTTGTAGGCGCAGCCGGCCGCGCGCATCAGGGCCGCGCCCAGGAAGATCAGGGCCAGCAGCGAGGCGTCGGGCGCCCGGTGCTCCAGGGCGTCGGCCAGGGCCACGCCCTGCCAGCCGGGCAGCATCAAGAGCCAGATCCCGGTCGGCCGGTCGAAGCGGCCGAGCTTCAGCCAGGGCCGGAGCGTCGCGGGCGCGAACCGGTCCACCCAATTGCGGGGCGCGGCGTCGGGGAGCGGGGGGGCGGAGGTCATTGGCGTGCGGTCTGTTTAGGTCCAGAACTCCTGTTGGCAACAGGGGGATTGCGGGATGGGCGTGACGCGGCGGGGTTTGGCTGGGGGCATGCTGGCCGCGGGCGGGGCGCTGGCGGCGGGGCCGCAGGCGCTGGCGGCCGCCAAGGCCGCGGCGAAAGGCAAGCCGAAGTTCGGCGCCTTCGGCCTGGACCTGACGGCGATGGACCGCTCGGTCGCGCCCGGCGACGACTTCCAGCGCTACGTCAACGGGACCTGGATGAAGACCGCGGTGATCCCGCCGGACCGGGCGAACTGGGGCGTCTATTCGCCGGTCGGCGAGCAGATCGAGACCCGCGCGCGCAACATCATGCAGACCGCCGCGGCGTCCGGCAGTCCCGATGGCAAGCGGATCGCCGACTATTACGCCGCCCTGGCCGATGAGGCGGGGCTGGAGCGGGCCGGGGCCGCGCCGCTGAAGGCCGAACTGGCCCGCGTGGCGGCGATCCGGACCAAGGCCGACCTGGCCCACGCCCTGGCCCGGCTGTCCTGGGCCCAGATGCCCAATCCGAACGGCGCCAACCCGCCGCCGGCCTCCCCGATCAACGCCGGCGTCTCGCCGGACCCGAAGCAGCCGACGCGCTACATCCCGGTCCTCAGCCAGGGCGGCATCGGCCTGCCGGAGCGCGACTACTATTTCAAGGACACGGCCGCGAACCTGAAGGTGCGCGCGGCCTACAAGACCCACCTCGCCAAGCTGTTCGCACTCGGCGGCTTCGACGATGCCGAGGGCCGGGCGGCCCGCGTCTATGCGCTGGAGGAGCGGATCGCCAAGGGCCACCGCACCGCCGCCGCCAGCCGCGAGGCCGACAAGCGCTACAACCCATTCGGCAAGGCCGATTTCGCGGCCAGGGCGCCCGGCCTCGACTGGGACGCCTACCTGGCGGGGGCGGGCTTCGAGGGCCAGGCCACCATCATCGTGGGCCAGCCGGAGGCGATCGCCGCGGCCGCGGCGGCGGCCAACGAGGTCCCGCTCGGCGACTGGCGCGACTACCTGGCGGCGCGGGCCCTGCGCAATTTCGCCCCGGTCGGCCCCAAGGCGTTCCGCGACGAGGACTTCGCCTACGACGCCCACACGGTGCGCGGCATTCCTGAGCCACCGCCGATGTGGCGCTCGGCGGTGACCTATACCGACCAGGCGCTGGGCCAGGCGGTGGGCGTGATCTACCTGCAACGCCACTTCCCGGCCTCGGCGCGGGCCCAGGTCGCCGGCATGGCCGGCAACCTGAAGGTCGCCCTGGGCGAGCGGATCAAGGGCCTGTCCTGGATGAGCCCGGCCACCAAGACCCGCGCGCTCGCCAAGCTGGCGCGGCTGAAGATCGAGGTGGGCGGCCCGCAGCCCTCGCGCGACTATTCCAGCCTGGCGGTGAAGCCCGGCCAGGCTTTCGAGAACCTGCTGGCCGCCGAGGACTTCAATCGCCGCCGCGCCATCGGCAAGCTGGGCAGGCCGGTGGACCGCAGCGAATGGTCGATGAACCCCCAGACCATCAACGCCCAGTCCAACCCGCCACTCGGCAAGGTGATGTTCCCGGCCGGTTTCCTGGAGCCGCCGCACTTCGATCCGCGCGCCGACGCGGCGGTGAACTATGGGGCGATCGGCTATGTGATCGGCCACGAGATCAGCCACCAGTTCGACGACCAGGGCTCCAAGTATGACGAGACCGGCGCGCTGAACGACTGGTGGACGCCGGAGGATCTTGCGCGGTTCAAGGCGGCGACCGACGCGCTCGCGGCCCAGTACGACGCCTATGAGCCGCTGCCCGGCCTGCACATCAACGGCCGCCTGACGCTGGGCGAAAACATCGGCGACCTGGCGGGCCTGGCCATCTCGCGCGACGCCTATCTGAAATCGCTGGGCGGCAAGCCGGCGCCGGTGCTGGGCGGCCTGAGCGGCGACCAGCGCTTCTTCCTGGCCTTCGCCCAGATGGAGCGCTCGATCGCGCGCGACGATTCCCTGCGCCGCCAGGTGCTGACCGACCCCCACTCGCCCAGTGAGTGGCGCACGGCCGAGGCGCGCAACGTCGACGCCTGGTACGCCGCCTTCAACGTCAAGCCCGGGCAGAAGATGTACCTGCCCCCGGATCGGCGCGTGCGGGTCTGGTAGGCCGGCCACCTGCGCTGTGACCGCGCCGCCACGCGCGGCCGCAACCTGACCGACGAACAGGCGCTCCGCGGCCCGGCGGATTGACCGGCCGCCTCGCCGCGCCTAGCTTCCCGGCTCTCAGCCACCCGAAAGGAGGGGACGCATGAACCTGTTCATTCCGACCGCTCCTCGAGGTTGCGCCGGGCCGCCGCCGCACTTCTAACTCAACCGGACTGCTTCGTCCGAAGGCCTGATCGGCCCCGGTTTCGAAGTCACTCCGCGTGCTCGTGGCCCCCCGGTTTGCTGAACGGGTTTCCTGAAAAACCCCGCTTCGCCCAATCCTTCTTTCCGCGCCGTCGCGCCGGTCGCCGCCCTCGATGGGCTTTCCCGCGATCCGCCCGGCGCCAGACGTTCGAGCCTCCAATGACCGACCACTACGAGGATACCGAAGAGACCAAGAGCCGGGTGCTGAAGAACAGCCAGGTGATGGCGTTCATCGGCCGCTTCTGGCTGCGCCGCCCCTGGATGCTGACCGGCACGGTGGTGTTCGTGATCGCCGCCATCGCCTTCGACCTGGCCACCCCCTGGGCGTCCGGCAAGCTGGTGGACGCCGTCACCCACGGCCCCAGCGACCAGGCCGGCGCCTGGCGGGCCTGGGCGATCTTCGTCGGCGTCTATTTCGCCTTCTCGCTGATCCGCAACCTGTCCATGCGGTTCTGGATCCCGCTGGCGTCGCACAACATGAAGGAGATGACCGACGAGGGCTTCAAGAAGGTCCAGTCGTTCAGCGCCGACTGGCACGCCGACACCTTCGCTGGCGCGACCGTGCGCCGGCTTTCGCGCGCCATGTGGGGCTACGACAACGTCTCCGACGCAGCCCTGGTGTTCTTAGGTCCCGCGGTGATCGTGCTGGTGGGGCTGTGCCTGATGATCGCCCTGCGCTGGCCGCTGATCGGCGGCTTCTCGGCGATCCTGGTTAGCGGCTACATCGTCTCGAACATCGTGCTGACCAACATCTACGCGCGGCCGGCCAACCTGCGCTCGGTGGCCCTGGACAGCCGGATCGGCGGCGCGCTGGCCGATTCCATCGCGTCGAACCCGACGGTGAAGGCGTTCGGCGCCGAGGCGCGGGAAGAGGCGCGGATCGCCGGGATCACCGAGCTGTGGCGGCGCGCGGCCAACAAGACCTGGAACCGCTTCACCGACATCTGGCTGCTGCACAGCCTGATCCTGGTGGTGCTGCAGGCGGGGCTCACGGGCCTGCTGCTGCGCCTGTGGGTGAAGGGCCAGGCCAGCGCCGGCGACGTGGCCTTCGTGATCACCGCCTTCATGCTGATGACCGGCTACCTGCGCAACATCGGCGACAACATCCGCATGACCCAGAAGGGGCTGGACGACGCCGAGGATGTGGCCCGCTACGCGACCATGGCCCCGCAGGTGGTTGATGCGCAGGACGCCAAGGCCTTCCACCCCGAGCTGGGCGAGATCGTCTTCGACCGTGTGACCTTCCGCTACAAGTCGGCCGCGACCCCGCTCTACGACCGCTTCACCCTGCGCATCGCGCCGGGCGAGCGGGTGGCGCTGGTCGGACCGACGGGCGCGGGCAAGTCCACCTTCGTCAAGCTGATCCAGCGGCTCTACGACGTGCAGGACGGCCAGATCCTGGTCGACGGCCAGGACATCGCGGCGGTGTCGCAGGGGTCCCTGCGGCGCGGCATCGCGGTGGTGCCCCAGGACCCGGCGCTGTTCCACCGCAGCCTGTCGGAGAACATCGCCTACGCCCGGCCCGGCGCGACCCAGGACGAGATCGAGCTGGCCGCCAAGCGGGCCCGCGCCGACGACTTCATCAAGCGCCTGCCGCAGGGCTATGCGACCCTGGTCGGCGAGCGCGGCGTGAAGCTGTCGGGCGGCGAGCGGCAGCGGGTGGCGATCGCCCGCGCCTTCCTGGCCGACGCCCCGATCCTGGTGCTGGACGAGGCGACCTCCTCGCTGGACGTGGAGACCGAGCGGCAGGTGCAGGCGGCGATGGAGGAGCTGATGGTGGGCCGCACCACCATCGTCATCGCCCACCGCCTGTCGACCATCCGCGGCGCCGACCGCATCCTGGTCTTCGAGGACGGCCGCATCGTCGAAGAGGGCAAGCACGCCGAGCTGGTGAAGAAGAACGGCCCTTACGCGCGCCTGCACGCAGTGACCGAGGGTTGGATCTAAGGCGTATCCTTCTCCCCTTGTGGGAGAAGGTGTCGGCGCAGCCGACGGATGAGGGGTCCCGCTCCGCTCGCGGCGTGACTCGATGGCGAACTTAGGCAGGGTCTTTCGACCCCTCATCCGACCTGCTTCGCAGGCCACCTTCTCCCGCAAGGGGAGAAGGACCTATCCCACCGCCTTGCCCAGCGCCCCGGCCAGGTCGCCCCGGCGCTCCACGCGCACGCGCTCCAGCCCCAGCCAGCCGGCCATCAGCTTCAGTTCCTCAGCCAGGCGCACCGGGGTCTCGTCGCTGGCCCAGGGCTCGGCATGGCTGGCCTGGACGATCAGGACGCCGGCCTTGCGGTCGCTCTTGAGGTCGACGCGGGCGGTCAGCGCATCGCCCTCCAGGAACGGCAGGACGTAGTAGCCGTGGGTGCGCTTGTGCGCCGGGACGTAGATCTCGATCCGGTAGCGCACGCCGAACATCTTCTCGGTGCGTTCGCGGAACCAGATCAGGTTGTCGAAGGGCGAGAGCAGGGCGCGGGCGTCCACCTTGCGCGGCCAGCGGGCGGCCGGGTCGAGATAGGCGGGCTCGCGCCAGCCCTTCACCGTGACCGGCAGCAGGGCGCCGTCCTCCACCAGCTCGGCGATGCGCTGCTTGGCGCCTTCCACCGGCATGCGGAAGTAGTCGCGCAGGTCCTTGGCGGTGGCGACGCCCATGGCCCGGATGGCCTGGCGGTAGAGTTCGCGGTGGGCGTCCTCTCGCGTCGGGGTGGGCGTCTCGATCACCGCCCTGGGCAGCACCTTCTCCGGCAGGCCGTAGACCCGCTCGAAGGTCCCGCGCCGGGTGGCGGTGGTGAGTTCGCCGGTCCAGAACAGGCACTCCACCGCGCGCTTGGCGTCGCTCCAGCCCCACCAGCCGCCCTCGCCCTTCTGGCCCATCTCCAGTTCCGAGGCGCTCATCGGCCCGCGGGTCGAGATCGCCTCCAGCACCTTGTCGACGAAGTCGCGCCGTTCGCGCAGGAAGCGCGCGACGCCCTTCCAGGTCCCGACCCCGTCATGGGCGTCGGCCATGCGCCAGCGGAACAGCGGCTGGCTGGCGAGCGGCAGCAGCGAGGCTTCGTGCGCCCAGTATTCGAACAGCGGCCGCTTCTTCCCCCAGGCGACCTCTTCCAGCATCTCGCGCGGATAGGGCCCCAGCCTGGAGAAGGCCGGCAGGTAGTGGGTGCGGGAGACCACGTTGACGCTGTCGATCTGCACGACGCCCAGGCGGTCGATCAGCTTGGTGAGCTGGCGCCTGGCGATCGGTCCCTCGGGCCGCGGCGTGGCGAACCCCTGGGCGCCCAGCGCGATGCGCCGCGCCTCGCCGGCGGTGAGCTTCTCCTTGGGCATGGCTCCCCCATGTGGAATCGCCAGGCGAGCCTAGCAGCCGGCGCCGCGAAGGGGAACAAATTCGGAACTTTCAAATGCTAACGAATGGTTAACAGCTTAACCATTGCCCTCGGCGCGCGCGGAACAAAACCGGATTCAGGCTTCGGATAGCATGCCCAGATATCAGGCGTGATCGAGCACCGGTTTCGGTTTGTAGGGCGCCTGCAGCCGCTTGACCTCGTCGTCGCTGAGCTGGACGTCCATGGCGGAAACCGCCTCATCGATATGGCCGAGCTTGCTGGCGCCGATGATCGGGGCGGTGACGGCCTTGTGGCGCAGCACCCAGGCCAGGGCGATCTGCATGTTGGAAAGGCCGCGTTCCTTGGCGATCTCGCCCACCACGTCCACCACCTGCTCGTCGGCCGCGGTGTAGTAGAGGCGCGGGCTGAACTCGTCGGTGCGGGCGCGTTCGGTGTTGCCTTCCTTCGGCTTCTCGCGGCCGCCGGCCAGGTAGCCGCGGGCCAGCGGCGACCAGGGGATGACGCCGATCCCTTCGGCGCGGCAGAGCGGCAGCATCTCGCGCTCCTCCTCGCGGTAGACCAGGTTGAGCTGTGGTTGCATGGAGACGAACTTCACCCAGCCGTGCTGCTCGCTGGCCGCCAGCATGCGGGCGAACTGCCACGCGTACATGGACGATGCGCCGATGTAGCGGGCCTTGCCGGCCTTCACGACGTCGTTCAGCGCCTCCAGGGTCTCCTCGATCGGCACCTCGTAGTCGAAGCGGTGGATCTGGTAGAGGTCGACATAGTCCATCTTCAGCCGCGAGAGGCTGGCGTCGATCTGCGCCATGATCGACTTGCGGCTGAGGCCCTTCTCGTTCGGCCCCCTGCCCATCGGCCCGTTGACCTTGGTGGCCACCACGATCTCCTCGCGGTTGGCGGCGAACTCGCGCAGCCAGTGGCCGGTCACCACCTCGCTCTCGCCGACGGAATAGACGTTGGCGGTGTCGAAGAAGGTGATCCCTTTTTCGATGGCGCTCTGGAAGAAGGGCTTGGACTGCTCCAGGTCCAGCACCCAGCTTCGCCACTTCGGCGAGCCGTAGGTCATGCAGCCGAGGCAGAGGCGCGAGACCTTGAGGCCAGTCTTGCCGAGGCGAACCTGTTCCATGCCGTTTCTCCCGTCCGGTGTTAGGCTGGCCCTATGACACGCGCGGCGACGCCTGCCATCTCACCGTTTTTTGTGGTCAGCGATGTCCGCCGATCGATCGCCTTCTATCGCGACCGGCTGGGCTTCGAGGTCACCTTCCAGCAACCGGACGAGGAACCGTTCTTCGCCATCGTCGTCCGCGACGGGGCGCAGCTGTTCCTGAAGTCGCAGGCCGGGATCACGCCGGTCCCGAACCACGCACGCCACCGGCACCTGCGGCTGGACGCCCATGTCCATGCGCCGGATCCCGACGCGCTCGCGGCCGAGTTCGCCGCGGCCGGCGCCGCGTTCAGCGCCCCGCTCTGCGACACCCACGACGGCCTGCGCGGCTTCGAGGTGAAGGATCCCGACGGTCACGTGCTGTTCTTCGGCCGCCCGCGCTGACGCCTGAAGGCTAGCGTTCCAGCCGTCCGTCGGTCAGCGCGTCGACGTCGAATTCGTAGAGCACGTCCGGATCGGGTTTCGGCACGCCCTTGGCGATGTCCTTCGGCGCCAGGTGGCGCAAAAGGAAACGCAGGATAGCGATGCGCGCGGCCTTCTTCTTGTCGGTGTGGACGATGGTCCAGGGCGCGGCGTCGGTGTGGGTGCGCCGGAGCATCTGGTCGCGGGCGTCGGAATAGGCGTCCCACTTCTTCTGGGCCACCTGGTCCAGCGAGCTGATCTTCAGCGTCTTGAGCGGATCGTCCTTGCGCGCTTCCAGCCGCTCCGCCTGCTCGGCCTTGGAGATGTCGAGCCACAGCTTGATCAGGCGGACGCCGTCTTCCACCAGCATGGCCTCGAAGCGCGGGGCGTCGCGCAGGAACTGCTCGTGCTCCTGCTCGGTGCAGAAGCCCATCACCGGCTCGACGCCGCCGCGGTTGTACCAGGAGCGGTTGAGGATCACGAGTTCGCCCGCCGCCGGCAGGTTGGGGACGTAGCGCTGGAAGTACCACTCGCTGCGCTCGCGCTCGGTGGGTTTGGGCAGGGCCACGACGCGGGTGTTGCGCACCGACAGGTGTTCGACGACGCGTTTGATCGCTCCGTCCTTGCCGGCGGTGTCACGGCCCTCGAAGACCACCAGGGCGCGTTCGCCGGACTGGATCGTGGCCAGCTGATAGCGGACGAGGGCCGCCTGGAGGGTCTCGACCTCGTGCTTGTAGGAATGATGGTCCTTGGACATGGCTTCAAGCTAACGCGCGAAGGCGCCAACTCGCACCCCTCTACATTTCGTCATGGCCGGGCCTGTCCCGGCCACCGATGCGCGCCGATGTGGAAGGCCATCCTGCGCCGCCTGCGTTCATGGGTCCCCGGCACAAGGCCGGGGATGACGGCTTGGGACAGGATTGGGATAAGACCGGAATGATTCGTCTGTTCATCCCGCACGACCTGGCGGCCGGCGCCGAGCTGGCGCTGGACCATGGCCAGAGCCATTACCTGGCCTCGGTGATGCGGCTGGCGGCGGGCGACCAACTGCTGCTGTTCAACGGCCGCGACGGCGAATGGCGGGCAAGCGTGAGCGCGCTCGGCAAGCGCGCCGTGGCCGTCCGCGCGGAGGCCCAGACGCGCGCTCAGGCGCCGGGCCCGGACCTCGACCTGATCGTCGCCCTGGTGAAGCGCGCCCGGCTGGAGACCATCGTCGAGAAGGCCGCCGAGCTCGGCGCCGCGCGCGTGCGCCTGGCGCTGACCGAGCGCACCAACGCCGACCACACCCGCCTCGAGCGCCTGACCGCCATCGCCACCGAGGCCGCCGAACAGACCGGCCGACTGGACGTCCCGGCGATCGCGGCGCCGGTGAAGCTGGAGAAGCTGATCGACGGCTGGGAGCCTGGCCGCCGGCTGCTGTTCTGCGACGAGGCGGGCGATGCGGCCCCGATCCTGGAGGCCCTGACGGCGGCCCCGGCCGGGCCCTGGGCGATCCTGATCGGGCCGGAGGGCGGCTTCTCGGCGAAGGAGCGCGAGCGGCTGCGCGGACTGGACTATGCGACGCCGGCCTCGCTCGGCCCGCGCATCCTGCGCGCCGACACGGCGGCCATCGCGGCGCTTTCCCTGTGGCAGGCCGCGCTCGGGGACTGGCGCCAAAGCTGAGGCCCCCTTGAGGTTCGCTGGATTGCGCCCACCTATTCCCTCAACGTAAAGAATGCGGCCGCCTCGCGTACCGGGCGCGGTCTGACAGGCGTCCGGGGAAGTTTGCGCATGGCCGATACCGCCACGGACGATCGTCCCCTGACGTTCGAGGACCTGGTCGCCTGGTTCGAGAAGGGCGCCAAGCCCAAGGACCAGTGGCGTTGCGGCGCCGAGCACGAGAAGTTCGTCTTCCGCCTGGGCTCCCACGCGCCGGTTCCCTACGAACCGCAGGGTATCAAGGCCCTGCTGGACGGCCTGACCCGCTTCGGCTGGGCGCCGGTGCTGGAAGCCGGCAACGTCATCGCGCTGGAGCGCGGCAAGGCCAATGTCAGCCTGGAGCCCGGCGGCCAGTTCGAGCTTTCCGGCGCGCCGCTGGAGACCATCCACGACATCTGCGAGGAGACCGGCCAGCACCTCAGCGAGGTGAAGACCGTCGCCGACGAACTGGGCCTGGGGTTCCTGGGCCTCGGCTTCACCCCGATCTGGACACGCGCCGACGTGCCGGTGATGCCCAAGGGCCGCTACAAGATCATGCGCCAGTACATGCCCAAGGTGGGCGGGCTGGGCCTCGACATGATGTTCCGCACCTGCACGGTGCAGGCCAATCTCGACTTCGCCTCCGAAGCGGACATGGTGATGAAGTTCCGGGCCAGCCTGGCGCTGCAGCCGATCGCCACGGCCCTGTTCGCCAACTCGCCGTTCATCGAGGGCAAGCCATCCGGCTTCCTGTCCGCCCGCGCCAACGTCTGGACCGACACCGATCCGGACCGCACCGGCATGCTGGACTTCGTGTTCCGCGACGGTTTCGGCTTCGAGACCTACGCCCGCTATGCGCTGGGCGTGCCGATGTATTTCGCCAAGCGCGGCGACCGCTACATCGACCTGGCCGGCCGCTCGTTCCGCGACTTCATGGATGGAAAGCTCGCCGAACTGCCCGGCGAGAAGCCGACGCTGAAGGACTGGGCCGACCACACCACCACCATCTTCCCCGAAGTGCGCCTGAAGCAGTACCTGGAGATGCGCGGCGCCGACTCCGGGCCCTGGGGCCGGCTCTGCGCCCTGCCGGCGCTGTGGATCGGGGTGCTCTACGATTCGGCGGCGCTCGCCGCGGCGTGGGACCTCTGCAAGGATTGGAGAATAGAGGACCATGAGCGGCTGCGCGGAGACGTGGCGCGGCGCGGCCTGAAGGCCGAGATCGCCGGGCGCACCGTTCAGGACGTGGCCAAGGATCTGCTGGCCATCGCCCATCAGGGCCTGAAGGCCCGGGGCAAGCTCTCCGCCGGCCTGGTGGACGAGACCGGCTACCTGGCCGAACTGGAAGACATCGCCGAGACCGGGATCACGCCCGCCGAACGGCTGCTCGACCTCTACAACGGCCCGTGGGCCGGCGACGCCTCCAAGGTCTTCGAGACCTTCGCCTACTAGAGCTAGCGAAGTCCCCCGTCGTCGGCCGTCGCCGGTGGGGTGACATTGGCCGCCCAATGCTCGCGCTGCGCGAAGCCCGCGCCGCTGTCGGTGTGCTGCACCACCGCGTCGACCGCCTCGCGGTCCTGGGGCGCGGCGTCGCGATGGTTCGGGTTCACGGCGGCGTCTTCGACCGCATAGACCTCGATCTTGTCGGGATAGAAGGCCAGCCGCCCGGCGATCTGCTCCATGGCCGGGAACGGCTGTTCGTAGCTCCACACCCCGTTCTCGGCGAACTGCCCGTCCATGTGCAGGGTGAAGTAGCTGGCGTCGCCCTTGTAGGGGCAGTGGGTGCCGCGGTCGGTGCGGCTCATGTAGCCCATCTCCACGTCCTCGCGCGGGAAATAGACCACGGGCGGATAGCTGGCCTCCTGCAGGATCAGGGCGGCGTTCGAATCGGCGATCACGTGGCCGGCGAAGCGGGCGCGCCAGCGCTGCGCGGCCGGGGCGATGGTGATCGGATGGTCGGGACCGGGCGTCTTCATGGGCGGGACTCCTTCAGTCGGCGTAACGCGAAGCGTCGCGCGCGGCTCCCCTATGAACCGATGACCCTCTGGCCCATCAGATGGGGCGGGGCCTTGCTTGTGTTCAGGGGGTCTAGGTGATTTTCTTGCCCGAAATCATGACAGCGCGGGCGATTTGGGGAGCGCCCGCCGCGCCCCGCCACAAGCGGCCCCCAGGCAGAGGCCTAAGCCAGCACCATGGACATCGTCATCGTGGCCGGACTCGTCATCGCAGCGGTGACGGCGATCCCGGTCTTCCTGCAGCTTCGCAACCACCCGCGCGGGCTGACCATCCTGTTCTTCGCCGAGATGTGGGAGCGGTTCTCCTACTACGGCATGCGCGGCCTGCTGATCTTCTACCTGACCCAGCACTTCCTGTTCGACGACAAGGCGGCCAACCACCAGCAGGCCGCCTATGCCTCGCTGGTCTATCTCCTGCCGGTGGTGGGCGGGGTGATCGCCGACCGCTACCTGGGCGCGCGCAAGGCGGTGGCGTTCGGGGCGCTGCTGCTGGTGGCCGGCCATTTCACCATGGCCTACGAGGGCCGCCCGGCGGTCCAGGTGCTGAACTACGGGTCGGCCGCCTACGAGTTCCAGGTGACCGGCCGCGCCGACAACCGCGACGTCAGGCTGAAGGTCGGCGACCGGACCTACGCCTATGCCGCCGCCCCGGACGGCGGGCTGGACATCAAGGGCCTGCCGGCCGGCGCGGCCCTGCCGTCCCACCTCGCCAAGGGCGCCTACGCCCTGTCGGTCCGGCGCCCCGACCCGATGGGCGAGCCGGTGCTCTACCTGGCGCTGGCGCTGATCATCATGGGCGTCGGCTTCCTGAAGGCGAACATCTCGGCCATCGTCGGCCAGCTCTACCCACAGGAAGACCCGCGGCGGGACCCGGGCTTCACCCTCTACTACTTCGGCATCAACCTGGGCTCGTTCCTGGCGTCGATCGCCTGCGGCTGGCTGGGCCAGAACATCGGCTGGTGGGCGGGCTTCGGCGCGGCCGGGGTCGGCATGGCGGCCGGCTGGCTGGTCTTCGTGCTCGGCAAGCCGCTGCTGGAGGGCCATGGCGAGCCGCCCGATCCGGTGGCGCTGGCCAGGCCGCGCGTGGGGCCGCTGACCGGGGAGGGGCTGATCTACCTGGCCGGGATCCTCGGCGTGGGCCTCATCTGGTACGTGGTCCAGCGCTCCGACCTGGTCACCTACCTGCTGGGCGCGGGCGCGGTGGCCGTGCTGGGCTACCTCGGCTGGTACATGGCGGCCAGGGCCGACAAGGTCGAGCGCGAGCGGCTGATCCTGGCCATCGCCCTGATCCTGGCCTCGGTGGTGTTCTGGGCGCTCTACGAGCAGGGCGCCTCCTCGCTCAACCTGTTCGCCGAACGCAACGTCGACCTGCATCTCTATGGGAACCAGGCGATGACGCCGGCCCAGACCCAGTCCTTCCAGTCTGGCTGGATCCTGATCCTGGCTCCGGTGATGGCGGCGATCTGGACCTGGCTCGGTCAGCGCGGGCGCGACCCCAATCCGGTCCTGAAGTTCGGGCTGGGCCTGCTGATGATCGGCGCCAGCTTCTACGTCCTGATCCTCGGCGGGAAGGCGGCGGGGGCGGACTTCAAGGCCCCCCTGATCTACCTGGCCGGCGCCTATCTGATGCAGACGACGGGCGAGATGTGCGTCTCGCCGGTGGGCCTGTCGCAGATGACCAAGCTCGCCCCGCCGCTGCTGATCTCGACCCTGATGGCGAGCTGGTTCCTGGGCACGGCCGGCGCCGAATGGCTCGCCGGGCGCATCGCCGCCTCGGCCGGGGCCGACACCATCGGCGGCAAGGTGCTGGACGCCGGCAAGGCGCTGGCGACCTACAGCCACATGTTCGGCGTCATCGGCCTCTGGGGCCTGGGCGCCGGCGTGGTGATGCTGGTGCTGTCGCCCTGGCTCAAGAAGTTCGCCCACGGCGCGCACGACTAGGGAACCTCCCCTGTCGCGAAATCGGGAGAGGTTTCTGGCGTCAGACCCCGAACAGCTTGCGGACCCGCACTGAGAACACGCGGCTCGGCTGTTCGCTGCGGGCCTGGATCGAGGCCAGGGCCGAGATGTTGCGCGGGCCGCCGAAGTTGTCGTCGTAGCGCTTGAACGAGCGGCCCACGGCGTTGTCGACCTCGAAGCGCCACCGGATGTCCGGCCTGGGCTTCCACTCGAGGAACGGATTGAGCTGGCTTTCGTACTTGCGGGTCTCGATGACGTTGAAGCGGAAGTAGCGCTCGCGCTGCTGGCCGTAGAGGTCGACGCCCCAGTCCATGTGGCGGACCGGCAGGTCCTGGGTGAAGTGCAGGTCCCAGTCCACCGGGTGCAGGCCGCTGATCTCGCGCGGCGTGTGGGTCGTGGGATCGGTCACCTGGCTCTGGCGCCAGGTGGAGTTGGCCAGGAACCGGCCGCCCTTGATGCCCAGCCTGTCCAGCGGGACGGTGAGGTTGAGGCTCTCTTCGTCCTTGGTCCCGTCGCCGATGTTGGCGGGCGCGTCGAACACCCCGGTGCCGACGCCGAAGATGGGCGCGCGGTCCACCACCTGGGTGATGTCGGTGTGGCGAAGCGTGATCACCGCCGAGCCGCGCCCCCAGAACCGGCGCTCGAAGGCGATTTCGCTGATCAGGTCCTGCTCGGGGACCAGGCTCGGGTTGCCCACCGTCACCACGCCCGCGGAAAAGGAGGTGGAGGCGACGAAGGAGCTGAAGTCGAGCTGGCCCACCGAACGCTCGAACCGCACGCGCACCTGGGTGTCGGCGTCGGGCGACCAGGTCAGCAGCGCCCGGGGCTTGGTGTAGTAGAGGGTCTTCTCCTGGACCACGTCGCCGGTCGAGGCGATGTTGGAGCCCTCCTCGCGCACGCCGCCTTCGACGGTGATGGTGGGGAACAGCTGCCAGACGACCTTGCCGAACACCTCGCCGCGCTTTTCCTCGACGTCGACGTTGGCGGCCGGCAGCGGGACGGGGACGCCGTTGTCGGAGTTGGTGATGCGATTGGAAAAGGTGTTGTCCGCGCCTTCCGCGCCCAGTTCCCACGAGACCTTCGGCGTCTGCTGGAAGGTGGCCACGGCGCGGGCGATGGTCTCGGCGGTGGTGGTGTCCTGGTGGAACAACAGGGTGTCGCCCGGGGCCAGGAACCGGTCGGCGTAGTGCTCGGTCTTGTCCTGCCGCAGGAGCACCGTCTCCACCCGGGCGCGGTCGCCGAGGGCGTGGGTGTAGCGCGCGCCGAACTCGGTCTGGAAGGCGTTGTCGTCCTGGTGCTCGTGGGTCGTCTGGACGGTGGGCGCGGTGAAGGTGTCGCTCTCGTCGGAGTCGTAGGGGCCGCTGTTGATCCGGGTGTTGACGCGCAGCCGCCCGCCCCACAGCGGCTCTTCCGCCGCGCCGTTGAGGGTGAAGGTCGCGCCTTCGCCCTGGGCGTGGATGCGGCCTTGGGACTGCAGCTTGTGGCTGGGGTCGAAACTCTGGGCCGTGCCGTCGCCCTGGCCGCCGTCCTGGCCCTCGCCGATCAGCAGGCCGCCTTCCCAGGTTCCCGGGCCCAGCTTGCCCGAGCCCTCGGCGCGCGCCGCCCAGTATTCGCGCCCGTCGCCCAGCGAGGTGGACTGCGCGGCCAAAAGGCCGTGGAACGCGCCGCCGGCCTTGCGCACCACATTGGCGATCACCGTCTTGCCCTGCATGTCGATGCCGGGCGCGCCGCCGCGGATGACGTCGATGTGGTCGATGCTGCTGGCCGGGATGCGGTAGAGCAACTGGTCCAGGGTGTCGGTCTTGGTCGCCGGGCGCTGGCCGTCGATCAGCACATTGCCCGCCGCGCCCTCATAGCCGCGCACGCCGGAGCCGGCGTCGAGGGTGAAGCCCGGCAGCCGGTTGACCATCTCCTGGGCGTTGGCCGGGTCGTAGGCGGCGAAGAATTCCGGCCCGTAGCGGGTGACGTCCTCGCCCGGGGAACTGGCCGGGGCGGCGGCTGCGGCCGGGGCGGGCGCAGGTGTGGGCGCAGGCGCTGTCGGGGCCACCGCGGCGGCCGCCTGCGCAAGCAAGATCAGAATCATCCGGAACTCCCCAAGTCAGGAAGACTTGGCCCAGGCCGCCGCCACCGACCAATTAATTGCGTGTAACATTGCTGAATTCATCGAAACGTGCCGGTCGATATACCGCTCGTCGCGAATTTTTGTCTCTTGGTCGTCAGTTTCCGAATGTTTTCCGCAGGCGGAAATAGAAGACGCGGCCCGGATGCACCGAGCGTTCGTCGACGAAGGCCAGCGGGACCAGGTTCCGCGGGCCGTTGAAGTTCTCGTAGTTGTGCTTGAACCCACGGGCCGTGACGTTGTCGATCTCGATGCGGAACGAGAATTTCGGGTTCGGCTTCCACTCCCAGAACGGCGTCACATAGGTCTGCAGCTTGTCGATCTCGATCTGGTTGAAGCGGTAGTAGCGCTGCTGCCAGCCACCGCCGATGTCGACGCCGTAGCTGACGTTGCCGATCGGTTGGATGAAGTGCGCGTCCCAGTCGTTGGGATGCTGCTGGGTGATCGGTCGCCGCTGTCCGGTGGTCGGATCGGTGACCTGCGAGAACCGGCGGGTGTAGTCGCCGCGCACCGAGGCGCCCTTCAGGCCCAGCCAGTCCAGCGGCAGGTTCATGGTGACCAGGAAGTCGTTCTCCGTCCCGCTGCCGATGTTGGCGGGGGTGTCGAAGAAGCTTCCGTCAGGGCCCCGCACCGGGGCGCGGTCGACCACGTCGGTGAGCTGCAGGTGGCGGGCGGTCAGCACGATGCTGCCGCTCTTCAGGAAGTGCTGCTCCAGCGCGATCTCGCTGGCCCAGTCCTGCTGCGGCTCCAGGTTCGGGTTGCCGGCGGTGATGAAGCCCGCGTTCAGCGAGGTCGAGGCCACGAAGGAATTGAAGTCGAGCTGGCCCACCTCGCGCTCGTAGCGCAGGCGCACCTGGGTGTCGGCGTCGGGGGCCCAGGTCAGCACGACGCGCGGCTTGGTGAAGAACAGCGTCTTCGACAGGGTGACGTCGCCGCTGGACTCGATCTTCGAGCCCTCCTGGCGCAAGGCGCCCTCCAGGGTGATCTGGCTGATCGGCCGCCAGGTCGCCTTCACGAAGCCCTCGCCGCGCGTCTCGTCCACGGTGACATTGGCGGCGGGAAGTTGCTGGGCGACGCCGTTGTCGCTGAACTGCGTCTGGCTGGTGAGCGTGTTGTAGGCGCCCTCGATCCCGCTTTCCCAGGAGAAGGTCGGCGACTGCTGGAACTTCAGGACGCCGCGCAGGATCGACTCCGAGGTGCGCGCCCGCAGGCGGAAGTCCTGCAGGTCGCCGCTCGGGCTGTTCGACTCGGGACGGAAGTCGTCGGCCGACAGCTCGCTCTTGTCCTGCCGCAGCGCCACGATCTCGACGTTGGCGCGCGCCCCGAAGCCGCGGACGTAGCGGGCGCCGAGCTCGGTCTGGAAATAGTTGTCGTCGACGTGGTCGTGCTCGGTGTGGGCCTGGGCGGCGGGAATGGCGAAGCTGTCCAGCTCGGCGGTGTCGTAGACCTGGCTCGAGACCCGCGCGTTGAGCCGCAGCCGGCC
>NZ_DASYAF010000050.1:0-6750 GCF_036501465.1 Phenylobacterium sp. | reverse complement strand
TCGGCGATCAGGCTGATCTGGGCGGTGCGGCGGGCCTCCTCGCTGGCGAAATACTGCTCCTGCTGGGCGCGGGTCAGGCTGCGGATGCGGCCGAACAGGTCGAGTTCGAAGGCGCTGAAACCGACCTGGGCGGTATAGACGTGGCTGTCGAAGGCCCCCTGCACGCCGGGGATGCCTTCGACGGCGGCCGGGGTGTGGGTGTAGCTCTCGGCGAGCTGGGCGTTGACCTGCGGCAGCAGCGCCGAGCGCTGCACCTGGTACTGGGCGCGGGCCTCCTGGATATTGGCGACGGCGACGCGCAGGTCGCGGTTGTTGCCCAGCGCCTGGGCGATCACCGCCTTCAGCTTCGCATCGGTGATCAGGTCGCGCCAGCCCGGTAGTGGCGCGGGCTCCGCCGCCGCGACCGGCGGATAGGCCGGCCCGCTGGGCGAGGTCTCGGGCACCGGCGCCGCGGGCCGGTGATAGGCCGGCGCCAGCGTGCAGCCGGCCAGGGCGAGGACCAGGACGGCGGCCAGCGGTTGCAGGCGCGTCATGGCGCCGGCTCCGCTTGCGCCACCGCATCGTCGGGCGGCGGCCGCCAGCGCAGGGTCTTCAGGCCGCCGCGCACCAGGACGAAGAAGACCGGCACGAAGAAGATGGCCAATATGGTCGCCGCCAGCATGCCGCCGACGACGCCGGTGCCGATGTCGTTCTGGCTGCCGGCCCCGGCCCCGGTGGCGATGGCCAGGGGAAAGACGCCGGCGATGAAGGCCAGCGAGGTCATCAGGATGGGCCGCAGGCGTATGCGGGCCGCCTGCATGGCCGCCTCGAACGGCGCCACACCGCGCTTCTCGGCGGTGACCGCGAACTCGACGATCAGGATGGCGTTCTTGGCCGAGATGCCGATGGTGGTGAGCAGGCCGACCTGGAAATAGATGTCGTTGTAGAGGCCGCGCAGGGTGGCGGCGAGCACGGCCCCGGTTACGCCCAGCGGGATGACCAGCATCACCGCCACCGGGATGCTCCAGCTCTCGTAGAGCGCCGCCAGGCAGAGGAAGACCACCAGCAGCGAGATCGCGTAGAGGGCCGGCGCCTGGGCCCCCGACAGCCGCTCCTGATAGGAAAGCCCGGTCCATTCATAGCCGATGCCCTTGGGCAGCTGTTTCGCCAGGGCCTCCATCTCGTCCATGGCCACGCCGGAGGAGAAGCCGAGCGCGGACTGGCCCTGCATCTCCATCGACGGCTGGCCGTTATAGTGCTCGAGCCGGGCCGGGCCGAAGCCCCAGCGGCTGTCGGCGAAGGCCGAGAAGGGCGCCATCGTCCCCGAGCTGGTGCGCACATACCATTTGCCCAGGTCGTCCGGCGCCATGCGGTAGGGGGCGTCGCCCTGCATGAAGACCCGCTTGACCCGGCCGCGATCGACGAACTGGTCGATATAGGACGAGCCCCAGGCGGTGGAGAGGGTGTCGTTGATGTCGGCTAGCGACAGGCCAAGCGCGCCGGCGCGCGCCACGTCCACGTCGACGTGCAGTTGCGGGGTGTCGTCCTGGCCGTTCGGCCGCACGCCGGACAGCTTGGGGTCGTTCTTCGCGAGGCCGAGCAGCTGGTTGCGCGCGGCGACCAGGCCGGCGTGGCCGACCGAGCCCTGGTCCTCCAGCTCGAAGTCGAAACCGGTGGCGTTGCCCAGCTCCTGCACCGGGGGCGGGATGAAGGCGAAGACCTGGGCGTCGCGGATCTTGGAAAAGGTCTGCATGGCGCGCTGGGCGATGGCCGGAGCGCGGTTCCGCACGCCCTTGCGCTCGCTCCAGTCGCGCAGGCGCACAAAAGCCATGCCGAGGTTCTGCCCCGAACCGCCGAAATTGAAGCCGGAGATGACGAAGGCGCCGGCGACATTGGCCTTTTCGTCGACGAACAGGTAGTGCTCGACCTGTTTCATCACCTCGTTCGTGCGCGACTGCACCGCCCCGGTCGGCAGGGTGAACTGAACCAGCATCGAGCCCTGGTCCTCGTCCGGCAGGAATCCCGTGGGCAGGCGGACGAAGAGGACGGCGAGCACGATCAGCAACAGTCCATAGACCAGCATGGCCGGCAGCGAACGCTTCAGGAGCCGGCCCAGGGTCTCGTCATAGCGGCTCACCAGCCGCGCGAAGTTGCGGTTGAACCAGCCGAAGAAGCCGCGCTCGGCGCGGACGTGGCGCGGATCCTTGGGCTTGAGCAGAGTGGCGCACAGCGCCGGGGTCAGTGTCAGCGCGACGCTGACCGACAGCACCACGGCCGAGACGATGGTGACCGAGAACTGGCGATAGATAACGCCGGTCGAGCCCGGGAAGAAGGCCATCGGCAACAGCACCGAGGTGAGCACGATGCCGATGCCGAACAGGGCGCCGGTAATCTGGCCCATCGACTTGATGGTGGCTTCCTTGGGCGAAAGCCCCTCCTCGGCCATGATCCGCTCGACGTTTTCGACCACCACGATGGCGTCGTCGACCAGCAGCCCGACCACCAGCACGAGCGCGAACAGGGTCAGCGTGTTGATCGAATAGCCGGCGATGGCCAGGACGCCGAACGAGCCCAGCAGCACCACCGGAACGGTGATCGCCGGAATCAGGGTGGCGCGCCACTCCTGCAGGAAAATGTAGATGACCGCGATCACCAGCAGGATGGCTACGATCAAGGTCTGGATGACGTCCTGGATCGACAGCTTGACAAAGGTGGTGGTGTCGACCGGAAAGGCCGCCTTCATGCCTTCGGGAAAGGTGGATTCCAGCTGTCGGACCTTGGCCTTGACGGCGGCCACGGTGCTCAGCGCATTGGCGCCCGGCGCCAGCCGCACCGCAATACCCGAGGCCGGATGGGTATTGTAGTGGGCGACGACGCTATAGTCCTCCGCGCCCAGCTCGACCCGCGCCACGTCGCTCAGGCGCACCACAGCCCCGTCCGGGCTGGTGCGCAGCACGATGGCCTTGAACTGGTCGGCGGTGTGCAGGCGCGACTGCAGGGTCACCGTGGCGTTGAGCTGCTGGCCGGGCACGGCGGGATTGGCGCCGATCTGGCCGGCTGAGACCTGGATGTTCTGGGCTGTCACCGCATTGCGCACGTCGCCGACGGTGAGCTTGTAATTGTTCAGCTTATAGGGATCGAGCCAGATGCGGATGGCGTACTGGCCGCCGAATACCTGCAGGTCGCCGACGCCGGTGACCCGGCTGATCGGGTCCTGCAGCTTGCTGTTCACGAAGTCGCCGATGTCGGCCAGCGAGTTGCGTCCGGTGTCGTCATAGACCGCGATGACCAGCAGGAAGCTGGCGGTCTGCTTGGCGACGCTGATGCCCTGCTGCTGCACCTCGGTGGGCAGGAGCGGGGTCGCCTGCTGCACCTTGTTCTGCACCTGCACCTGGGCGATGTCCGGATTGGTCCCGGCGGCGAAGGTGGCGGTGATCTGCACCGTCCCGTCCGACTGGCTCTGCGACGAGAAGTACAGCAGGTGGTCCAGCCCCTTGAGCTGCTGTTCGATCACCTGGGTGACCGAGCTCTCCACGGTCTCGGCGTCGGCGCCGGGATAGTTGGCGAAGATGGAGACCGAGGGTGGCGCGATGGAGGGATATTGCGCGACCGGCAGGGTCAGGATCGACAGCGCGCCCGCCAGCATCACGACGATGGCCATGACCGCGGCGAAGATCGGCCGCTCGATGAAGAAGTTGGAAAGCACAGCCTAGCCTTGGCCCGGCTGCGCACGGGGAGGCGGCGACCCGGCCGGCACGGCGTGCACCTGGTCGCCGGGCTTGACCCGCTGCAGCCCCTCGACGATCACCCGGTCGCCGGGGTTCAGGCCGCTCAGCACCAGCCACTTGTCGCCGACCGCGGCGCCGGTAGTCAGCACCCGCGTCTGAGCGCGGCCCGAAGCGTCGACCACCATGGCCACGGGCCGGCCGGCGGCGTCGCGGCTCACCCCCTGCTGCGGGGCCAGGATGGCGGACGGTTTGGCGCCCTGCGGCACCTCGGCGCGGACATACATGCCCGGCAGCAGCACGCCCCTGGGATTGGGGAAGATGGCCCGCAGCGTCACCGTGCCGCTGGCCTGGTCGACGGTGATATCGGTGAACTGCAGCCTGCCCTTGAGCGGATAGTCGCTGCCGTCCTCGAGCTTCAGCGAGACCTCGGCGGAGTCCGGCCCGCCCGTGGTCAGAGCCCCCGCGGCGAGGCTGGCGCGCAGCTTCAGGATGTCCGAGGTCGACTGGTTGATATCGACATAGATCGGATCCAGCGTCTGGACGGTGGTCAGGGCGTCGGCCTGGCCAGGGGTGACCAGCGCGCCCATGGTGAAGGCCGAGCGCCCGGTCCGCCCGGATATCGGCGCGGTGATCCTCGTATAGTCCAGGTTGATCCTGGCGCTCTGCAGGCTCGCCTGGTTCTGCTGCACGGCGGCGGCGGCCTGCAGCCAGGCGGCCTTGGCGTCGTCGGCGTCCTGGCGGCTGACCCCGTTGATCTTGACCAGGTCGGCATAACGCTCGGCCTTGGCCTTGGCGGTGACCACATTGGCGCGGGCGGAGGCGAGCTGGGCCGCGGCCTGGTTGTAGGCCGCGCGATAGATGGCCGGGTCGATCTGGTAGAGGACCTGGCCGGCCCTGACGTCGGCGCCCTCGACGAACAGCCGCGCCTGGATAATGCCGCCGATCTGCGGCCGGACATCGGAAATGGCATAGGGGCTGGTGCGGCCGGGCAGTTCGGTCTGCAGGGCGACGGCCTGGGGTTGCACAACCACCACCCCCACCTCGGGGATGCCCTGATGCTGGGCGGGACGCCCGCCGCAGGCCTGCAGCAACAGGACGCCGGTGGCGAACGCGACCAGTCTCAACGCCACAGTGGTCCGCATCGCCAGGTCCAGACACCAGAAGGAATGAACCGTCATCCCCCAATGGGGCAAGTAGGGCCTTATCGGTTTGGCATCAAGGCGTCGGGCTTACAGCGTAAGCCATTCAGGCCCGAAAAGACCGAGCGGCGCGACGCCGAAGGCCGCATGGCCTCAAGGATGTTCGCTCAAGGCCAGCTTCAGGCCGAAACCCAGGAAGACGCAAGCCGTCAGCCGGTCCAGGCCGCGCACCACGCCCGGCCGGCTAAGGAGGCGCGCGAGCGGCACGGTCAGGGCGACCAGCAGGCCGAGCCAGGCCAGCGACAGCGCCACATGCACGCCGGCGAGCAGCAGCGAGAAGGCGGCGACATTGACGCCGTGCGGAATGAACTGCGGCAGGAAGCTGATGTAGAAGACGCCGACCTTGGGATTGAGCAGGTTGGTCAGCAACCCGCGGCGAAAGGCGCTCAGAGCGGGTTGAGGAAAAGTGCGAAGCGGTTTTCCGCCCGCAACCCGCTCTAAACGCTTAGAATCGATCACGTTTATGATTTTGGATTGATTCAATCCAAAATCACCGTGATCTAGCCCGCCGGTGGGGTTCTCCGCGACGGCGCCGCCCGCGGCCATCGCCGATCTCGGCCGCAGCAACAGCCGGACACCGAGATAGACCAGATAGGCGGCGCCCGTCCATTTCAGCGCGGTGAAGGCCAGCGCCGACGCCGCCAGCAGCGCGGTCAGTCCGAAGGCGGCCCCGACGCCCCAGACCAGCAGGCCGAGGCAGATGCCCAAGGCCGTCGCCACGCCGGCGCGAGGCCCGTCCGCGGTCGAGGTTCTGAGCACCATGGCGGTGTCCGCGCCTGGCGTGATCGTCAGCACGGCCGCGGCGGCCGCGAAGGCCAGGAGCGGCAGCAGGATATCGGCCATGAGCGCGGTCTCCGCGGCGGAGAAACGAAAGGCCGCTTACATCCCATCCGAAGCAGGGTCAAAACGCTCCAGCCCCGTCCAGCCGCGAGCCTGCCATGATTGCCTGGTCTCTTCTCGACACCGCCCAGATTCCGAACGGCGAAGGCGAGCTTCGCCTGATGCGGCGCGGCGCGGAGTTTTCGATCATGTCGGGCGCCGTCGAGCTGATGAACAGCCGCCTAAGCGGCTCGGAAAAGGCGCTCGCCACTCTGGCCTTCCGGGGCTTCGGCGATCGCCCGGACCTCCAGGTGCTCATTGGCGGGCTCGGAATGGGGTTCACGCTGCGGGCGGCCTTGGCCCAACTGGGGCCGCGGGCGCGGGTCGCCGTCGCCGAACTCGTGCCGGCGGTCATCGGCTGGGCCCACGGGCCGCTGTTAGGGCTATTTGCGGGCAGCCTGACCGATCCCAGGGTCACGCTGCATGAGGCCGACGTCGCGCATCTGATCGCGCCGGCGCGATCCCGTTACGACGCCATCCTGCTGGATGTCGACAACGGCCCGGGCGGGCTCAATCGCGCCGCCAATGACGGCCTCTATGCCGCCGACGGCCTGCGGGCCGCGGCCCGGGCGCTGGCGCCGGGCGGCGTCCTGGCGGTGTGGTCGGCGGGACCGAACGCCGAATTCGCCAGGCGACTGCACCGGACCGGCTTTCGCGTCGATGAGGCGCGGGTCCGCGCCAATAGGCCAGGCCGAGGCGCGCGCCACGTGATCTGGGTCGCCTCGCCCGGCCCCGGCTGAACACCGCGCAGCGCCCGGCGAAGCGACGTTGCAGACCACGAAACGTCAGAAATTGACGATTTCTGTCTAGAACTGACATTGAAAGATTGAATAGACTATTCGCGGCGTTGGGATTTAGACAACGTCATGGACGGCGTCGCCACGTCACACGGACTCTACTATGTCGGCGGCCCGACCGAGGCCCTCGGCGCGCCAAGGTCTCACAACCGTGATTGACAGCCGTTC
>NZ_DASYAF010000049.1:0-15810 GCF_036501465.1 Phenylobacterium sp. | reverse complement strand
GATGTTCCGCACGCGGCGCTTCTGGTTTTCCTCAGGGGTTATGCGGCCAGGCGCCGGCTTGATGATCCGGCTCTCGCGCCGCTCAGCCTCGGCCGCCTGGGCTTCAGCCTCCCTCGCCGCCTCGCGAGCGTCACGCGAAGCGTCCCGATCCAGCTTGAAGGTGAGCGCCAGGGTCAGGCGCACGGTGCGCGAGGTCTTGTGGAAAGCTTCGGTGAGGAGCGCCCGTTCTTCCGGCGTCTCCGCCGCGCGGGCCTGCACCGCAAGATCACGCGCCAGCATCAGGCCGAGCTCCGCGAGCTCGCCCAGGATCTGCTCGGCTCTCTCGCGCTTGGCCACTGCATCCGACATGAACAAAACAAGAACATAGATCGGGCCAGGAGTCAAGGATTTTCGCACCCGGACAGCATCGAAGCGGAAATTAGGCTCCCCGCCCCTTCGCAGGCCTCAGGTCATCTGGCGCAGCTTCGCCACCCGATCGATCGAGCCCTCGGCCTCGGCCATGATGCGGGCCACGATCTCGCCGGCCGGGAGCACGTCCTTCACCCCGCCAGCCGACTGGCCCATGGCGAAGGCGGACTTGTCGATGTCGAGGCCTTCCACCTGGCCGCCGATGCCGCCCATGGCGCCGGCGCGGTGCGAAATGCCGGCCTGGAGCGGGAACGGCTGGATGTCGCCGGGCCTGGTTTCCCAGTCCTCGGTCCAGGCGTTCTTCTTCACCCGCATGGGCTTGCCGGAATAGCTCTTGGTGCGGACCGTGGCCTCGTCCGAAGCCTCGACGATCACGTCGCGGTACATCTGGCCCGCGTGCGCCTCGGCCGAAGCGATGAAGCGGGTGCCCATCCAGACGCCGACCGCGCCCAGGCTCAGCGCCGCCGCCAGGCCGCGCCCGTCGTAAAGGCCGCCGGCCGCCACCACCGGGATCTTCACCGCCTCCACCGCCTGCGCCACCAGGGGCATGGTCCCCACCAAGCCGGTGTGGCCGCCGCCCTCGCCGCCCTGGCAAATCACCGCGTCGCAGCCGGCCTGTTCGGCCTTCACCGCGTGCTTCACCGCCCCGCAGACCACCATCACCTTCAGCCCGGCGCCCTTCAGCCGCTGCATGATCGGCATGGGCACGCCCAGGCCCGCGACGAAGGAGGAGGCGCCTTCCTCAATGATGATCTCCACCGCGGCGGTGAGGCTGTCGGGGCTGGCGGCCAGCAGGTCGACGCCGAACGGCTTGTCGGTGAGCGCCTTCACCTTCCTCATCTCGTCGCGGATGAAATCGGGCGTGCGGCCGGCCATGCCGAGCACGCCGTAGCCGCCGGCGTTGGAGACCGCCGCCACCAGCTCGGCGTAGGAGACGCCGCCCATGCCGGCCAGCATGATCGGATGGGTCACGCCCAGCAGGTCGCAGAGCTTGGTATGAATGGTCATCGGGCGCCGTCCTTCGAATTTGCCTCACGATGGCGCATGGCGCGCGCGATGCAACCGTCACGCAGGGTGAACGGCTTGCAGCCGCGCCCCGGTTCGCCGATCACCGGGCCATGACCCGGCCGCTCTCCATCCGCATCGACGACCTCAGCGGCGAGCCGACCCGCAGGCTGCTGGCCCTGCACCTGGCCGGCATGCAGGCCAACACCCCGCCGGAGCATGTGCGGGCGCTGGACCTGTCGGGCCTGCAGAAGCCGCAGATCACCGTCTGGACGGCCTGGCTGGGCGAGGCGATCGCGGGCGTGGCGGCGCTGAACCAGATCGCGCCGGACCATGGGGAGCTGAAGTCCTTCCGCACCCATCCGGACCATCTGCGCCGGGGCGTGGCGGCGGCGCTGCTGGACCACATCATCGGCGAGGCGCGCTCACGCGGCCTCTCGAGGCTCAGCCTGGAGACCGGCCGGGGCGCGGCGTTCGAGCCGGCGCTGGCGCTTTACCGCACCCGCGGCTTCGCCGACGGCGGGGCCTTCAGCGACTACGACGCCTCCGACTTCAACCGGTTCCTGCACCTGGAACTGTGAGGGCAAATTCCCTTCTCCCCTTGCGGGAGACGGTGTCGGCCGAAGGGCGACGGATGAGGGGTCGAACCGGGCTCTCGGCGTGAGGCCCGCCGGATCATCGCCCCCTCATCCGACCTGCTCCGCAGGCCACCTTCTCCCGCGAGGGGAGAAGGATGTCAGCGCCCCCTCAGTAGATCGTGTAGCCGCCGTCGATGACGAAGCTGTCGCCGGTGTGGAAGCGCGAGGCGTCGGACGCCAGGTAGACGGCTATGCCGGCGAAATCCTCCCCTTCGCCCCAGCGGCGGAAGGGCACGCGCTTGAGGATCACCTGCTCGTTGAACTTGTCGTTGTCCTGGGCGCCCTGGGTCATGTCGGTGGCGATCCAGCCGGGCAGGATGGAGTTGGCCCGCACGCCATAGCGCGCGTATTCGACGGCCAGGCCGCGGACCATGGCCAGCACCCCGCCCTTGGTCGAGGCATAGGCCTGGTTGCGCGGGGCGCCGTGGATCGCGCTGGTGGAGGAGGTCACCACCAGGGAGCCGCCTGGATCGCCGGCCTCGGCGCGTTCCTTCATGTGGCGCACCGCCTCGCGGAAGGTCCAGAAGACCGCGTCGAGATTGACCGTGGTCACGCGCCGCCAGCGTTCGGTGGTCATCTGGTCGAAGGCCGCGCCGCCGCCGATGCCGGCGTTGGCGGCGCAGAAGTCGAGCCGCCCGAAGGTGTCGATCACCTCGGCCACCCCGGCGACGATGGCGGCCTCGTCGGCCACGTCGACCTTGCGCACCAGCACGTCGACGCCATGCGCCTTCAGCGCCGCCTCGGCCCTGGCGTTCTTCTCCGGGTTCTGCCCCCAGACGGCGACCTTGGCGCCGGCGGCGGCCAGGCCTTCGGCCATGCCCAGGCCGATGCCGCCGTTGCCGCCGGTGACCAGCGCTGCCTTTCCCGTCAGGTCGAACGGCTTGTAGGCCATGGGTTTCCCTTCCCTAGTCGTCTTTGGATTTGCGCTGCAGCGCGACCGGCGGCGGTTGCGGCCGGGCGAAGACGTATTCCGCGTCGCTGGAAGCAGACGCCACGAACCGGTAGCCGTCGCGGTCGAAGGCCCTGAGGTCGCCGGGCCGCTCGAGACGGCCCTCGATGGCGAAGCGGGCCATGGCGCCGCGGGCGCGCTTGGCGAAGAAGGAGATCACCCGGGCCTCGCCGTCCTGCTCTTCCAGGAAGCGGCAGGAGACCACCGGGGTCTTCAGCGCCGCGCGGTCGACGGCGCCGAAGTATTCCTGGCTGGCGCAGTTCACGATGGTCTGTTGCTTGTGGCCGGCGACCGCGGCGTCCAGCGCCTCGGCGATCCGCGGGCCCCAGAAGTCGTAGAGGCTGCCGCCGCGCTTGGTCTTGATCCGCACGCCCATCTCCAGCCGGTAGGGCTGGATGGCGTCCATCGGGCGCAGCACGCCGTAGAGGCCGGAGAGGATGCGCACGCGCTCCTGAGCCCAGGCCAGGGCCTTGCGGTCGAGCTCGCGAGCGCGCAGGCCCTGGTAGACATCGCCGTTGAAGGCGAAGGCCGCCTGCACGCCCTCCTCGCTTTCGGGGTCGAAGGCCTGGAAGCGCTCGCGGTTCAGCCTGGCCAGCGAATCGGAGAGCTCCATCATCCGCTTGAGGTCCGACACCTTCAGCTTGCGGGTGGTCTTGGCCAATTCCGCCGTCTGGTCGGTGAGCTGGGCGGCGGTGAGCGGCGCGCTCGGCGGGCCCGCGGTGAAATCGAGCGCCTTGGCGGGGGAAAGGACGATGAGCATCGCCCGCTGCTTTGCCCGCTCCTGACGGCCAAGCCAAGCGGGCTTCTTGCTGGCCGCGCCTTTGTCGGCCATCACAGAGCCATGGCCCCTTCGCGCGCGCTCCTGGCCGGCCTTGCCGCAGCGGTTTCGCTGGCCGGCGGCGTGGCCAACGCCGGGCCGCTAAGCGCCTGTGTCTGGAGCAAGCTCCCGGCGGCGGAGCAGGCGAAGACCCTTGCCGCCTATCGGCAGAACATGGCCGCCGGCGCGACAGTCCTCGACCGGCTCGGCGGCAAGCTCAAGGCCGCGACCAAGGCTTGCGCCAAGCGGGGCGACGTGCCGCCCGACTGGGTCTCGACCATCGCCGGATCGGAGGCGGTGCAGACCACCATGGCGGCGGCGCTCCAGGCCGAGAAACGCCTGGACCGGCCGCGGCTGGACGCCGCCTGGGCCGCGGCGCCGGCCAACGTCCTGGCCTGCTTCCGGGCGACCGGACGGCTGGCCTTCTTCCCCAACGGCACGGGCTGCGCCGATCCGATCGCGGCGGCCTGGCTGCTCAAGCGGCTGGGCCTGGATCGGAGCCAGCAGCCGGCGGCGCAGCAGGCGATCTACTATTTCAACGCCAAGGCGATCGGCGAGTGGGGCGACCAGCTGGTCGCCAGGCTGCCGCCGAAGCCGAAGCGCTAGGCTGGAACGGCGCCCCTTAGAACAGCACCCTCGGATTCATGATCCGCTTGGGGTCCAGCGCGCGGCGGATGGCGGCCAGCGCCTCGACCTCGACGGGGGATTTGTAGCGCCGGGCCTCCTCGGTCTTCATCGAGCCCAGGCCGTGCTCTGCGCTGATCGAGCCGCCCATGGAGGCCACGATGTCGTGGACGATGCGGCTGCCCTCGTCGCGGCGCGCGGCATGTGGAGCGTCCGGCGCGCCGTCGCCACGCAGGACGTCGTAGTGGATGTTGCCGTCGCCCATGTGCCCGAAGGCGGCGATGCGGCAGCCGGGGACGAAGGCGCGCATGGCCGCGTCCGCCTCGCGCAGGAAATCGGCGACGCGGCTGACCGGCACCGAGACGTCGTGCTTCCAGGTCGCGCCCTCGGGCTTCTGGGCCGGCGACTGGTTCTCGCGGATGGCCCACAGCGCCTTGGCCTGGGCTTCGGTCTGGGCGACGGCGGCGTCGGCGATCAGCCCGATTTCCAGGCCCCAGGCCAGGAAGCGTTCCATGGCGGCCTCGGCCGAGCCCGGCTCGCCGGACGAGAACTCGGCCAGCACGTACCAGGGATGCCGCTCGGCCAGCGGGTCGCGCGTGCCGGCGATGTTCCTGAGCGCGAAATCCACGCCCAGGCGGCCCATCAGTTCGAAGGCCTCGACCGCGCCGCCCGTCTCGTCCTTCGCCCGGACCAGCAGCTTCAGCGCCGCCTCCGGGCTTTCGACCCCGATGAAGGCCACGGCGCGCGAGGCCATGACGGGAAACAGCTTCAGCGCCGCGGCGGTGACCACGCCCAAGGTGCCCTCGGCGCCGATCAGCAGCTGCTTCAGGTCATAGCCCGTGTTGTCCTTGCGCAGGTGCTTCAGCCCATTCCAAACCTCGCCGTTGGGCAGCACGGCCTCAAGACCCAGCACCAGGTTGCGGGTCATGCCGTATCGCAGCACCTGGGTGCCGCCGGCGTTGGTGGAGACGAAGCCGCCGACGGTGGCCGAGCCCTCCGAGGCGAGGCCCAGCGGGAAGCGGCGGTTCATGCCCGCGGCCGCCTCATGCACGGCGCTGAGCGTCACGCCGGCCTCGGCCACCAGCACGTCGTCGAAGGCGTCGGCCTCGCGGATGGCGCGCATCCGCTCGGTGGACAGCAGGATCTCGCCCTGCGGGATCTGGCCGCCCACCAGCCCGGTGTTGCCGCCCTGGACGGTGATCGGCGTGCCGGCCTCGGCGCAGACGCCGACGACGGCGGCCACGTCGGCGGTGGTCCTGGGAAGCGCCAGGAACGGGGTCTCGCCGCTCCAGCGGTCGCGCCATTCCAGGAGCTTGGGCGCCAGCGTCTGCGGGTCCTGGCTCCAGCCGCCCTCGCCGAGCACGGCCTTGAGGCGCGAGAGGACGTCGGCGGGAACGGGCGCGGTCATGGGGTAAACTACCTCACCCCTTACGAACCGTCATGGCCGGCCTTGTGCCGGCCATCCATGGACACCCGCGTTCCGGACGAGTCCTGCGGCGGTGCGTATGGATCCCCGGCACAAGGCCGGGGATGACGGTACGAATTACCCCACAAACCCCGCCGCGCGGCGGAGCCGGTCGTTGATCGCTTCGCCCAGGCCGGTGTCCGGAATGGGCGCGACGGCGATGGCCCGGGCGCCCGAGGCGTCGGCGGCGCGCAGGAAGGAAAACAGGTTGGCGGCGGCCTCGGCCAGGTCACCGGCCGGGCTGAGGTTCAGCGGCTGCGGGAAGCCCGGGCCGAAGCCCAGCCAGACCTCGCCGTCGCGGGGCTCGGTGGCGTTCAGCCGCACCGGCAGGTCCGGCGCGTAATGGCGGGCCAGGCGGCCGGGCGAGCGCCGGGCGTCAGCCTCGGCCTCGGCGAGCGGGCCGACCAGCGCCTCGATCTCGGCGCGGGTGACGGCGCCCGGGCGCAGCAGCCGGGGCCGGTCCAGCAGGGCCACGACGGTCGATTCCAGGCCGATGCGGCAGGCGCCGCCGTCGAGCGCCGCGGCGGCCGCCGCGCCGGTCTCCGCCACGGCGTCGGCCAGGGTGGTCGGGCTGGGCCGGCCGGAGCGGTTGGCCGACGGCGCGACCAGCGGCCCGCCGAAGCTTCCGAGCAGCGCCTGGGCCACCGGATGGCCGGGCGACCGCACCGCGACGGTGTCCAGGCCCGCGCGCGCCAGGTCGCAGACCGCGGCGGTGTCGGCGGCCGGCAGCACCAGGGTCAGCGGCCCCGGCCAGAAGGCCGCCGCCAGCGCCTCGGCGCGACCGTCGAACCGCGCCACGCGCCGAGCGGTCGCCAGGTCGGCCACATGGGCGATCAGCGGGTTGAAGCTGGGCCGGCCCTTGGCCTCGTAGACGCGGGCCACGGCGCGGGCGTCGCCGGCGTCGGCCGCCAGGCCATAGACGGTTTCCGTGGGCAGGATGACAAGGCCGCCGGCCCGCAGCGCGGCGGCGGCTTCTTCGATCTGGTGCGGCGTCGGCGTCACGGCGGCTGGTTACACCGCCACGGCCCCGCGGCCTACTTCGGCTTGCGGAACCGGTAGATGAACTGATCGGTGTGGTGGCGGATCGCCTTGTCGAAAACGACCTTCTTCAGGTCGTCCGCCGGGTTCTTCAGCACCTTGCTCTCGCCCTCGAACCTGAAGCCGGCGCTCTCGACCTCGGTCTTGACGATCGCCGGGTCGATGCGGTGCAGGGTGTCGGTGTCGCGCAGGCCCGAGCCGGCCTCGGCGGTGTGGTCGACCACCAGGAAGACGCCGCCGGGCTTCAGCGCCTTGTAGACCTGGCGTGAGAAGGCCACGGGGTCGAGCTTGCCCATGAACTTGTCCGGGTAGTCGTGATAGTTCTGGACGGTGAACACCAGGTCCACCGGCTCGGGCGTGGCGAAGGCGGCGGCCGGCTGCAGGATCACCGAGGTGTTCGGATAGCCCTGTTTGGCCAGCGCCTGGTTCTTGATCGGGTCGGGCTGGGCTTCCCTGGCGTACTCGTTGGGCCAGACCATGTAGACGTGGCCCTTGGGGCCGACGATTTTCGAGAACACCTTGGTGAAGTAGCCGGACCCCGGGATCAGGTCGACGACCTTGTCGCCCGGCTTGACGCCGGAGAAGGCCACCACCTCGGCGATGTGGCGGTAGGCGTCGGCCTCGCGGTCGTCGCCGCGGCCCTTGTCGTCCACGGCGGCCTTCACATAGGCCGGGATGGCCGGCGCGGCTTCGAGCACGGCGCCGGCGCAGAGGGCGGCCGCCGCGCAGGCGGCCAGGATCAGGGGTTTCATGGGTCGGTTCCAGGTCATGGCGTCGCCGGCGCCAAGCTCTTGCCCGGCCTCCTGCCTGTCAATCGGACGGGGCTACCGCTTGTCGCTTATAGCGTTCACTTGGACGCGAACCGCGACCTTGGCCGGCACCTGGTCGGTGGCGGTGAACTCGCCCTGGCCGACGCCGAACAGGGTGCGGTCCAGGCTGGTCTCGCCGCTCATCTGGGCCTTGTCGCCGACGATCTTCAGCTTGAACGGCAGGTCGACGGGCTTGGTCACGCCACGCAGGTTCAGCGTTCCGTGGGCGACGAAGGCCCCTTCGCCCTTCTTCTCGAACTTCGTCGCGGTGAACACCGCCTTGGGATGGGTGGCGGCGTCGAACCAGTCGCCGGCCGGGAGCGAGGCGTCGCGCTGCTCGTCGCCGGTCCTGGCCGAGGCCATGTCGATGGTGACGACGACCTTGGACCGATCCAAGGCGTCGGGGCTGAACAGGATGTCGGCGGTCCACGTTTCGAAGCGGCCCTGCACGGCGTCGCCGCTCCAGGCGGTCTGGAAGTTGAGGCTCGAGCCCGGCGCGACCTTCCAGGCGATGGGGCCGGCGGGCGCCGCGGCGGGCGGCGTGGGAGCGGCGGCGGCGGCCGGCTGGGCGGCGGTTTCGGCGGCGGGCGCGGCGGGCGTCTGCGGCAGGAACGGCTGGGCCGGAGCCTCGGCCGCCGGCGGCGGGCCGGAGGCCGGGTGCGGCGGGTTCACCAGCTTGCCGAAGGCGAAGGCGCCGGCCACGGCGGCCAGCGCCAGCCAAAGCCGCCAGTCCCACCAGCGGCCGGGGACCGCGCCGGGCGCCATGCGTCCGAAGACCGGCACGCCCGCTTCGAAGAACTGATGCTTCAGGGCGCCGGCCACATGCAGCACGAACAGGATATAGACACCCCAGGCGAGGATGCCGTGACCGTTCTCGCCCACCGCATGCCACGCCTGCTTGACGGCCGGCGCCATGGCCGCGAAGCCCGGGATGTTCGGCCAGGGGACCGCGCCGTAGAGCAGGGTCGGGATCGCCGTCTTGCTGGCCGAGACCATGATCCAGCCGGTGAGCGGCATGCCGATCATGATCACGTAGAAGCCCCAGTGGACGACGAGCGAGAGCCCGCGCTCCCACGGCTTCAGGGCGGCCGGTTCCGGCGGCGGCGGGTTGGTCAGCCGCCAGCCCAGGCGGATCAGGCTCAGCACCAGGATGGTGACGCCGATCGACTTGTGCAGCTGGGTGAGCGCGAATCCGGTCGGGCTGTGGTCGCCCTTGAACCGCCAGGCCAGGCTCACCTGCGCGGCAATGGCCAGCGCGATCAGCCAGTGCAGGACGATGGCGACCGTGGCGTAGCGGCGGCTGGCGCGCGGCAGCTTGTGGACGGTGGCGGTCATGCGGCGGCTCCGGCCCGGCTACTTTTTCTCGAACTCGACCTCGAAGATCACATCCACCTCATCGCTCGTGAACTGGTTGAGGACGAAGTTGCTGAGGCCGAAGTCGGACCGCTTGATCTGGGTCGACCCCGAAAAGCCCAGGCGCGTGCCGACCGGGGTGACCCCATGGCCCGCGCCGTCGAAGGTGACGTCGAGCGTCACCGGCTTGGTGACCCCGTGAAAGGTCAGGTCGCCGGTCATGGTTCCCTTGCCGTCGGCGCCGCCCTGGATGCCGGTCGTGACGAAGGTGATGGTCGGGTATTTGTCGGGCTCGAAGTAGCCGGTGATCTGCTTGTCGAAGGCGGGGTCGTGGGTGTCGATGGACTTCGGATCCACCGTGATGGTGGCCTTGGTCTGCTGCCAGTTGGCCGGATCGTAGGTGAAGTTCCCGTCCAAGCCGTCGAAGCGCAGGGTGTAGTGCGAGAAGCCCATGTGGACGATCTTGATCGTCAGGCTCGCATGCTTCTTGTCGAGGACGTAGGTCCCCGCCGGGACCTTGGTCGGATCGGTGGTGGTGGGCGCGGCGCGAACCGGATGAACGGGGGCGGCCGCAGTCGCCAGCAGGACCGAGAGGGCGAAGGCGGCGGTCAGGGTTCGCATGTCGTCTCCAAGCTCTGCCTTGCCCCATCCGCCAGATAGTGGGCGGCGACCCTAGCGCAAAGGCCGGGGAAGCGGATTTACGGCGTATGGAGGGGCGGCTATCGCTTTGGACGTCAGCGGGCGGCGCGAGCCGTGGGATTCCGGAGTGCGGAAGCCGCTGACCTGCGGCTGGACCGACGCCAATAGGCGCGTATGATACCAGCGGGAAACAAAAGGGGAGCGGGCGATGGTGCGCAGGCAAATCTGGCTGGCCACGGCGGTGGCGATTCCGGTTCTGGCGGCGGCGGCCGGCCTCACCCTCGACCGGCTCCACGGCGGACCAACCGCCCAGGCGGCGACCACCGCCCCGCGGCCCGAGGCGTCCACGCCGCCAGGCGTCGTCTACAAAAGCCGTATCCCGGCCGCCGATCGGCGCGCCTATTTCGGCGACCTGCACCTGCACACCGCCAACAGCTTCGACGCCTGGAGCTTCGGCACCAAGACCACGCCCGACGAGGCCTACAAGTTCGCCCGCGGCGAGACGGTGATGATCCAGGCCTCGCAGATCAACCGCGAGGAGACCGAGAGCCTGAGCGGCATGATCCCGGCCAAGCGCGCCTGGCCGCTCGACTTCCTGGCGGTCACCGACCACTCGGAATACATGGGCGTCGCCAACCAGTTCGACGATCCGAACAACCCCCTGGCCAAGTCGCCGATCGCCGCGCAGGTGGCCAAGGACCCGCACCAGATGTTCGTCATCGTGGCGCGCGCGCTCGAGGGTTCCGCCGCCGATGGGCCGAAGGTCGATCTCAACGCCGACAAGGCGATGAGCGACACCTGGGGCCGTCAGATGAAGGCCGCCAACGACAACTACATCCCCGGCAGGTTCACCACCTTCGTCGCCTATGAATGGACCTCGGCGCCGGATGGCCAGAACCTGCACCGCAACGTCATCTTCAACGCCGACCACGCGCCGCAGCCGTTCACCTCAACCCAGTCGAAGCGCCCCGAGGACCTCTGGAGCTTCCTGGAAAAGGTGCGCGCCGGCGGCATCGACGTGATCGCCATCCCGCACAACGCCGACGCGTCCAACGGGCTGATGTACGACTGGAACGACAGCGACAAGCGCCCGATCAGCGAGGCCTACGCCCAGCGGCGCCTGCTGAACGAGCCCCTGACCGAGATCGCCCAGAACAAGGGTGTCTCCGACACCGTGCCGGAGATCTCGCCCAACGACGAATTCGCCAACTTCGAACGCTACGACCACCTGATCTCGCGCCCGCAGGTGAAGAGCAAGGTGGACGGCAGCTATGTCCGCCAGGCCCTGGGCCGCGGCCTGGTGCTGCTGAACCGCGTGGGCGCCAACCCCTACAAATATGGCGTGGTCGGCGGCACCGACATCCACAACGGCCTGTCGACCACCGACGAGAACGGAGTGGGCGGCTCGTTCGGGGTCGATCCGAAATCCTTCCTGCCGAGCGGGGACGCGGCCAAGCGCATGCTGCAGATCATCCGCATGCCCGCGCGCCTCGACAGCGACGCCGACGCCAAGGGCGAGGCCCATTCCCCGCAGAGGACGCTGGAGGTCGGCACCGGCGGAGTGACCGGCGTCTGGGCCGAGGAGAACACCCGCAATTCGATCTATGCGGCGCTGAAGCGCAAGGAGACCTTCGCCACCACCGGCACGCGCATCAAGGTTCGGATGTTCGGCGGCTGGGGCTATCCGGCGAACCTGGCGGCCCAGTCCGGCTGGGTGAAGACCGCCTACGCCAAGGGCGTGGCCATGGGCTCGGACCTGCCGGCGCGCGGGGCCGCCAAGGCCCCGACCCTGATCCTGCAGGCCACCAAGGACCCGGACGGCGCCAACCTCGACCGCATCCAGGTGATCAAGATGTGGCAGGACGGCGATGGCTATAAGGAGAAGATCTTCGACGTCGCGCTGTCCGGCGGGCGCAAGACCGACCCGAAGACCGGCAAGGCGCCGGCGGTGGGCAATACCGTCGACCTGAAGACCGGCAAATACACCAACACCATCGGCGCGCCGGTGCTGACGGCGCAGTGGACCGACCCGACCTTCGATCCGAAGAAGCCGGCGGTCTACTACGCCCGGGTGATGGAGATCCCGACGCCGCGCTGGAGCACCCACCTGGCGATCGTCAACCACCTGCCGATCCCGACCGAGGTCCCGGCCACCATCCAGGAGCGCGCCTGGACGTCTCCCATTTGGTTCACACCGCCCAAGGGCGGCTAGGGCCGATCTGGTTCACGCCGCCGAAGGGCTAGGACCTTTGCCCTGACCGGGCGGGCGGCCTAAAGACGGCGCGAGACGTTTCGGGGATCGACCCCAGGAGACCGCCCATGAGCTTCCGCGCGCCGGTCCGCGACCTGGCCTTCGCCCTGTCGGCCGTAGGCCACGACGCCCTGATCGCGCGCGCCTACCCCGACCTGGACGCCGACACCGTGGCCGCGGTGCTGGAAGCCGCCGGGTCGTTCACCACCGACGTGCTGGCGCCCCTGAACCGCAAGGGCGACATCGAGGGCGCGCGCTACGAGAACGGCGTGGTCACCGCCGCGCCCGGCTTCGCCGACGCCTACCGGCAGTTCGTGGCCGGCGGCTGGAACTCGCTCAGCGCGGATCCGCAGTTCGGCGGCCAGGGCCTCTCCAAGGCCATGGAGCTGGCGGTGTTCGAGATGGTCCATGCGTCGAACATGGCCTTCGGCCTGTGCCCGATGCTGACCCAGGGCGCCATCGAGGCGCTCATCCTGCACGGCACCGCGCGGCAGAAGGCCCTGGTCCTGCCCAAGCTGGTCAGCGGCGAGTGGACCGGCGCCATGTGCCTGACCGAGCCGCAGGCCGGCTCCGACCTGGCGGCGCTGACCACCATGGCCCGGCCGGACGGCAACGGCGGCTACACGCTTTCCGGCCAGAAGATCTTCATCACCTGGGGCGACCACGACGCGGCCGAGAACATCTGCCACCTGATCATCGCGCGCACGCCCGACGCCCCGCCCGGCGTGAAGGGCATCAGCCTGTTCCTGGCCTCGAAGTACGCGCTGAAGGACGACGGCTCGCTGGGCGCGCGCAACGACTTCCGCCCCGCCTCCATCGAGCACAAGCTGGGCATCCACGGCTCGCCAACCTGCGTCATGCTCTACGAGGGCGCGAAGGCCGAGCTGGTGGGCGAGCTGGGCCAGGGCCTGGCCCACATGTTCGTCATGATGAACGCCGCGCGCCTGCAGGTGGGCGTCCAGGGCGTGGCCATCGCCGAGCGGGCCTTCCAGCAGGCCCTGGCCTTCAGCCAGGAGCGCCGGCAGGGCAAGGCGGTCTGGTCAGGCGACTACCCCTCGGAGATCTGGGGCCATCCGGACGTGCGCCGGATGCTGATGCTGATGAAGGCCAAGACCGAGGCGGCCCGCGCCATCTGCCTGACCACCGGGGTGCTGGCCGACATCGCCAAGCTGGCCGACACCGAGCAGGAGCGCGCCGCCGCCAGGGCGCGCCAGGAGCTGCTGACCCCGATCGCCAAGGCCTGGTCGACCGACGTCGGCGTCGAGGTCGCCTCGCTGGGCGTCCAGGTACACGGCGGCATGGGCTTCATCGAGGAGACCGGCGCGGCCCAGCACTACCGCGACGCCCGCATCGCCCCGATCTACGAGGGCACCAACGGCATCCAGGCCATCGACCTGGTGGGCCGCAAGGTGGGCATGGCCGACGGCGGGGTGATGAAGGCGCTCACCGCCGAGCTGGCGCTGACCGCCGAGCAGCTGACCGAGGTCCCGGACCTGGCTCCAGTGGGCCGCCGGCTGGCGGCCGGCGTGGGCGCGCTGGAGCGGGCCACCGACTGGCTGCTGGCGCACCGCGGGCCGGACAGCCTGGCCGCCGCCACGCCCTACCTGAAGCTGGCGGGCGACGTGATCGGCGGCGCCATGCTGGGCCGCCAGGCGCTGATGGCGGCGATGGCGGCCGAGGCGGTGGGCGGCTCGGACGACCCGTGGCTGAAGAGCAAGGCGGCGCTGGCGCGCCTGTTCGCCGGCCAGGTGCTGGCCCAGGCGCCGGGGATCGCCGAGGGCCTGACGGACGGGGCCGCCGACCTGGAAACCACCGCCTTCGCCGCGCTCACGGCCTAAGCAGTTTCACGTAGGGGATTCTCCGAAACTTCACGTTTGCGGCCGATCCTCGGCTCGCGAAGGGTGGGGTGAGATGAGCGAGCCAAGCTGGCTGAACAGCCGTGCGCGCGCCGCGCGAGCGATGTCCGACGCGGGCCTCAGCGCCTATCAGCTCACCCTGAGCGGGCTGGTCCAGCGCATGCCCTTCCACCTGGTGGTCAATGGCCTGACCGGCCTGGCCATGGCCCTGATCGGCCATGCGGCCATGGGCCTGATCGCCTTCCTGGCCTTCACGGGTTTCGACGCGGTCCACCTGGTCTTTGTCAACCGCTGGAGAGCCGCCGCCGAGCGGACGCCGGACGGCGAGGGGTTCCGCAAGATCGCGTTCGCCTCCCTGATCCGCACCACCATCTACGTCGCCCCGGCGACCGTGCTCGCCGTGCAGGGCGGCCGCGCCGAACTGCTGCTGTTCGCCGTTCAGGCGACCACGCTGATCGCGGTCAGCATGTCCTGCAGCATGACCTCGCGCTTCGTGTTCTGGGCCCTGGCCACGCCCGTGCTGATCGCCATGGGCGCGGTGGGCGCCGCCGCCGCCGGCCCGGGGAACGCCGCCGGCCTGCTGCTGATCCAGGCGGTGCTGGTGTTGCTGCTGGGCCTGATGATGGAGGGCATCACCCGCACGGTCCACGTGCTGCACAAGGCGTTCAACCAGAACGTCGCCCTGATCCCGCAGCTGGAGACCGCGCGCGACCAGGCGCTGGCCGAGCGCGCCGCCGCCGACGAGGCGCGCGAGACCGCCCGCCAGGCCGGCCGCGCCAAGTCCAACTTCCTGGCCACCATGAGCCACGAGATCCGCACGCCCATGAACGGGGTGCTCGGCATGGCCCAGCTGATGCGCCGCGACGAGACCAATCCCGTCCAGCAGGCGCGCCTCGACGTGCTGATCGAGTCCGGCGACTACCTGCTGTCGATCCTCAACGACATCCTCGACGTCTCCAAGATCGACGCCGGGCGCCTCGACATCCATCCGGCGCCGGAGGACCTGAAGCAGTTCCTGCAGCGGCTGGTGGGCTTCTGGGGGCCACGCGCCGACGAGAAGGGCGTGGCCATCGAACTGGAGATCGCCCAGGGCGCGCCGGACTTCGTGCTGGTCGATGCGCTGCGCCTGCGCCAGGTGCTGTTCAACCTGATGGGCAATGCGCTGAAGTTCACCGACAAGGGCGCGGTCACCGTCGCGGTCGACGCCATGCCGAACGGCGAGGGCGCGGTGCTGCTGCACGTGGCCGTCCGCGACACAGGCATCGGCATCGCCCCGGAACACCTGCCGCAGCTGTTCACCCGGTTCACCCAGGCCGACGAGTCCGAGATGCGCAAGTTCGGCGGCACGGGCCTGGGCCTGTCCATCGCCAAGCAGCTCGTGGAGCTGATGGGCGGCAGGATCTGGGCCGAGAGCGTGGTGGGCGAAGGCTCGGCCTTCCAGTTCAAGCTGCCGCTCGCCCTGGCCCAGGGGCCGGCCGAACCGAAGGCGGGGTCCGCGCCGGCCGGGGCGGCCGCCGAGCCGATGGACGGCCTGAGGATGCTGGCCGTGGACGACAATGCGGTGAACCTGCTGGTGCTGGAGCAGCTCTTGACCAGCTTCGGCCACCAGGTCGCCAAGGCCTCGAGCGGCGCCGAAGCGCTGGAGGCCCTGGCGGGCGAGGCCTTCGACCTCGTGCTGCTGGACATCCAGATGCCGGGCATGACCGGCGTGGAGGTGCTGCAGCGCCTGCGCGCCGCCGACGGCCCCAACCGCCACGCCCCGGTGGTCGCGCTCACCGCCGACGTCACCTCCGGCGGCCGCCAGCGCTATCTCGACCTGGGCTTCACCGAGCACAGCTCCAAGCCGATCCAGATCCAGGACCTGGTCGAGGCGATCGGCCGGGCCATGGCCGCGCCGGCGGCGAAGCGCGAGGCGGCCTAGGCGCCCGCCGCCGGCGGCTTTTTGAACCACACAACAC
>NZ_DASYAF010000048.1:0-13005 GCF_036501465.1 Phenylobacterium sp. | reverse complement strand
GCGCAGCTTACTCCCGCGCCCGTTCATGTCGAGGTCACGTCCTGGAGGTCGAAAATCGCGCGTGCGACAGGCGCGCTCGAGTGTTCTCTTTGACCCTCCTCTGCCGATGGGGGCGTGGGCCTATGCGTCTGACCCGCGCCAACGGCGGAACTCGGACGCAAGCCAGAAAGCGGACAGTGCCGGCGTGCTACCGGGCTTCATGTCACACTCGCTGACGCCGCAGGCGCCAATGGCCGAATTGGTTCCTGGAGCCCGCCAACCTCCTCAACGCTGACGAGGGGCCGACGCTCAGTCTCGTGGGCATCGGATCTCTTGGGGAGGCGGGCTCGTCGAATGTCGAGTGACACGGCAGATCATGCGCGCCCAGCGCCCTCAATTGGCAAGCGAAGTGAGGTTGACGTGGCAAAGCCTGGACTGCGAGCATCTTGTCATACGCTATTGGCGTGAGCCGGAGGACAGCTTGGCAAAGGCCGAACGAGAGGTTTTCGAAGGCATGGCGGCCGCCGACCCACACGATGTCGGCGCGCTGGCGCGGGACCTGCGTCAGAGCGTGACCGGCCAGGGATTGCGCGCCCTGGCGGCGGCGGCGGTGCATGCGGCGGCGGCCGCGCCGGAGCGTATGGCGGTCATCTATGACGCTGTCGCAGCCGGCTGGCTTGGCAACAGAATTCACCCGCCATCGGCGCCTACGCTTGAGCCCCTCGTCCTATCGTCGACATGGTGGAGTGCGTTCTGGGATATCGCCACGCCGGTCGCAGGCGCTCATCGTCGGTTCGCCCAAGAGATGATGGTGCTGGCCGGGGAACTGGACCCGCATATAAATCGTCGCATGGCGGCCGCCGCCCTGGAGTTTCCGGGCGTCGTGGAGGCGGCGGCCCAGGGAAACGCCAAGCCCTATGACGTCGAATGGCTTTCTCGTTTCCCACCCGCGGCGCTGGGCTATGCGCTGAGTGAAGAGCTCCTGAGGGCGAAGAGCCCGCTATTTGATCCCTACTGGTCGAGTGTCCTGCCCTACCTCCGACACATGCCTTCACCGCTCAACTACATCAATGTCGAGGTGATCCAGTCCATGCCGTTGTGGGCCTTGGTGGCCGGCTACACGTCACGCGGGCTCGATCGGGTAGCGTACGGCGGCTTCCTGATGGGTCAGGTAGGGCACCACTATTCCGCCCTGGCCAGCGCTGTCACCCTGACGTCGGCGGCGATGAATCCTCCCGCCAATGTGGAGGTCCTGCTGGATTGCATCCTGAAGGGCTGGGCGCACGGCCGTGCGACGCCACCGCTGCTCCGCGTCTCCTGGGATCCACTGTGGGCTGTCCGGGTCGATAAGGTCCGAGAGGTGCTTCAGATTCAGCCGTTCGAGTCTCCGTATACGAAGGACCCGCGGCCGGGATGGGTGCCGCGGGTGATTTAGGTCGTGGCGCCTCGCGCGGCGATCCATGCGTTACGACGATCTATCGATCGACAGCCGAGCCGTCATCCGAACGTCCGGCCCTCCCGTTCCTCGACGAGTCAGATCACGCGCGCTACCCTTCTCCGGGCCTCGGTGAAGAGGCGAGGAAGGGCGCTGAATGGACGCTGCGGGAACGGCTAGAGTCTATGGCGCCCTCGGCCACGAGGGACGTCTCGCCATCTTCCGCCTCCTGGTTACCGCCGGGTCGGAGGGTGTGTCGGCAGGTGAGGTCGCCCGCCAGACGGGCCAGGCGCAGAGCACAACCTCGGCGAATCTCAGTGTCTTGGCGAACGCCGGCCTCGTCTCCGCCCGTCGCGAGGGACGGTCGATCTTCTACGCTGCGGCCACAACGCACTTCAGGCATGCTGTGGCGTTCCTGTTGGAGGATGCTTTCGAGCAGATTTTGGGATCGCCGCGACCCCTTGATCAGCGAAGCGACGACGAGGCCGTTGGAAGCGATCAGGGGTCTGAAGTCTCGCGACGGACGCGATCATGACGAACGCGATCCATAGGGCGCCCTTACCGAACTGAGCGGTCCGGCTGGACCGGGCGCCACGAGCACGCCGCTCGGTGACGCTCCATTTTTCGCGGTTTTCCCGAATAGGCGAGCGAACCTCCCTGTCCGCTGAACGCGCCCGTTACGTCGGGAATCCACAGAAGCACGCGCCGCCTTGCGTGGTCCAGCCTCTTTGCGACAGCGACTCGCCTGGGAAGCGAACCCGGTTCACGCCACTATTTCTATATATTAAGATATTATGATATTCAGCCGCTCAGTGCTGGGGGAAATCATGAAGAAATATCTTGCGCAGGCTGCCACGGTCGTTTCCGCGGCGACTTTGCTCGCGCTCGCCGGCTCCGCGTCCGCCGCGCAATACATCACCCAGTTGGTGTATGACGCCAATGGATCGGTCGCGCCGGCGTCCTATGGAACCGTCACCCTGACCGACGAGAACGACGCCCTCCACGGCGACTTCGTCGATGTGTTGGTTCAGCTCGACCCGACCGTCCAGTCGTTTGTCGACACTGGCGTCCACGTGACATTTGCGTTCAACCTGGTCGATCCGACCCAGAGCACAGTGGGCTTCGTTCAACCCTCGGGTCTCGCCGGCCTGTCGTTCACACCGGATGGGACCTTCGACCAGCACCCCTTCACCAACTTTACCGACGCCATCCAATATAGTTTCGTCGGCCGCGGGAACGGGAACAACTCGCTGGACGGCCCGCTGGAATTCGACGTCTACAACACAACCGGCATTTCCTTCCTTCAAAACGCCACCGACGGCGCCTACTTCACCTCGACGGTGGGCGGCAATCCGGTCGATGGCTTCACGGGTGGCTGGTGGTTCTCGGCCGACATCTCCGACTCCACGGCGCCGCTCGGCCCGACCTTCACGGTCGCTGGCCGCGATTTCTGCACGGTTGGCGTGGATTGTACCCCCGGCGTACCTGAGCCGGGCAGCTGGGCCCTGATGATCATCGGGTTTGGCGGAATGGGCGTGCTGATGCGTCGTCGACGCGCAGCGATGGTCCCCAGCGCCGCCTGAACCCGACCGTCAGGAACCTTGAGCCCCGGCGCCCCCGTCGGGGCTCTTCGTTTATCGCGACTTCGAAACAAGGAAGGCCGGGCGGTGAAAGCGTTAAATTTCTGCCTTGGCGCAAGGATTGAGGTTCTACGGCGCGTGGCTGGCTTGAGCCGCTCGCAACTCGCGGAGGCGACGGGGTGTTCGCCATTCCAAATTCGCGACTATGAGAAGGGCGCTGCGGAGATAGGAGCAGCGGTCGTTTGGCAAATCAGCAAGGCCCTGGACGTGCCGGTGCAGACCCTGTTCCCCTTCGCTCAGCTACCGTCAGAGAGCCGATCGTTTTCCCCGGTCGCGGATCGGTGTGACCTTGAGCCCGCACCCCGACCGGGACGGCAACTTGAGGGCGTCTGTCGATGAGACGGACTCGGTTCCATCTGCCGCGCCGGCTTCAGAAGCTCCCCATGGGCGCGCGAGATGGCTCCTTGACCTGAACGACAGGAGTTTGACCCAGCGCCCATGCGATTTGATCTGCTCAGCGTCTTGTTGGTGGACGACAACGTTCATATGCGGACCCTGCTGGCGAACGTCCTGAGCGCCGTCGGTGTCAGGCAGATCCACCAGGCCATCGACGGCATGGACGGATTGGCCCTTCTGAGCCGGCATTCCGTGAACCTGGTGATCACCGATCTTTCGATGCAACCCCTGAATGGGATCGACTTCGTCACCCTGCTGCGACGCTCCCCAGGGTTACGGTGACAGTGCAACTAATCCGCCACCGGGTCATCGCGACCTTGGCGCGAGGTGGTCCAGCCGCCAATTGAGCGCACTGTCACCGAAACACTGTCACCAATCGCGGGTGACTGGACGGTCTCCCTGCGCGCTTTGGCATATGCCATAGCATATGCTACAAGAACGCCATGACCGTCCACCGCCACGTGAAGCTCTTCAAGAACGGCCGTAACCAGGCGGTCCGCATCCCGCGTGAATTCGAACTTCCCGGTGAGGACGCGATCATGCATCGCGACGGCGACCGGCTGATCATCGAGGCTGCGCCGCCCAGGTCGCTGCTGGCGGTTCTCGCGGAGTTGTCCCCGCTCGAAGAGGACTTCCCGCAGATCGATGATCCGCCGCCCGACGCAGTTTCGCTCTGACCTGGCCAGTATCCGTGCCGTACCTGCTCGACACCAACATCCTGTCGGACCTCGTCCGCAATCCCCATGGGATGGTGGCCGCGCGGATCGCAGAGGTGGGCGAAGGCGCGGTCTGCGCCAGCGTCATCGTCGCGGCCGAACTGAGGTTCGGCGCGGAGAAGAAGGGATCGCCTCGCCTGTCGGCGCAGTTGGAACGCGTCCTGTCGGCTGTTCAAATCCTTCCGTTCGAGGAGCCTGCCGACCGCGCTTACGCCAAGCTGCGCGCCGAATTGGAGGCCGCCGGCGCGCCGATAGCCGGCAACGACATGCTCATTGCGGCACACGCCCTTTCCGCCGATTGCGTTCTGGTCACCGACAACGAGCGGGAGTTCCGCCGGGTGGCCGGCCTGAAAGTGGAAAACTGGCTGCGCTGAGCGCCCCTACGTCCGATTCTGACGCACCCATCTGATCCACTCTCCATCGCATGTCGGACGCGCTCGCCATCACCGAAGCCGAGGCCGCCGGGCTCTCCGAGCTCGCCGCGCTCGACCTGGCCATGGCGCGGGACTTCGCGGCGCGGGCCCAGGCGGCGGAGGATCCTGACGCCGCCAACGCGCTGGCGCGCAGCTACCAGCGGATGGCGCGGTCCTACCGCCAGAGCCTGGCGCTGAAGGCGAAGCTGCGGCTGGAGGTGCTGGAGGCCGACCGCGAGACGCCCCGGCGGCGCCTCCAGCCGACCTGGCAGGCGCCGGCGCCGCTCACCCCCGCCGATGAGGCGCGGATCGATGCGCGCGCCGAAGAACTGCACGACGCCGTCGAGCGGGTGATCTGGGCCGAGCACGAGCCGGCCGACCCGCCGGAAACGGAGAATGGGGCCGACGATCCCTGCGGCCTCCTGCTCGACCGGCTGGAAGAATGGCTGGACCGCCACATCAGCGACCCCGCCTTCGGCCGGCAGCCGCTGGACGACCATGTGGTCGCCACCTGCCGCGCCCTGGGCCTCAGCCCGGACCTCGCCCGCCGCTGGCGCGACCTGCCCGGCCCGGCGGTGGCGGCTTGCGGCGATGTCTCCAAGACGCCGCCCGGGCCCGCCTGGCGCGGCTCCGGCTAGACGCCTACCGGGCCGGCCGTGAGCGGCACTCGATTTCCCGCTCCGACGGGCGGACATAGGGGTCCAGGCAGAGCTGCTCGCCCTGCACCAGCACCGTCCAGCCGGTCTCATAGTGATCGCCGTCCTTGTTGAACGGATAGGCCAGGGCCGCGCCCGCGCAGGCGAGCGCGAGACCTGCGGCCAGTCCGAAACCAAATCGATTCATCTGTGCCCCCCCGGGCGCGCAGCGCGCGGGGTCATTTCAATACGACCGCCAGGAATTCGCCATGGCCATTTTTGACCGGCGCCGCCGGTGTCGGCCGGGCGGATCAGGCCAGGTTGGCGAACAGGGTGGCGATGTAGGCCAGCATCAGCACCAGCGCGATGATGGCGATCAGCAGCTGGACCCCGTTGCGCCGCACCACCAGGGCCACCACGGCGCCGATGAAGAACACCGCCTGGAACGCCAGGTTCGGGGTGGACGGCAGGCGGTGGCCGAGCACCAGGTCCTTGCTGACGCTCACCACCAGCAGGGCCATCAGCAGGCCGAAGAACCAGCTGCGATGGCGGAAGAAGAAGCGCTCCAGGTCGCGCTCCTCGGACTGCGGCCCGGGCAGGGCGAGCGCGGTCAGCAGGTACAACAGGGTCGGCTGGGCCAGGACCACGCAGAACTGCAGGAAGCTCCACGCCGCCCTGCCGCGCATGCCGAACATCGACCACCAGGTCTGGACCAGCACGACCATCAGGAACACGGCCCAGATGGCCGCCGGCGCATAGGGCTTCACCTCATGGCGCAGCTCCATCCAGCGGGCGACCGCCGAGAGCAACTGCGTCAGCCCCAGCCCCAGGACGATCGACAGCAGCACCGAGAGATAGTCGAAGGCCTGCATGGCTCCCTCCGCTCACGAAAAGGCCCTCCCGAAGGAGGGCCGATCCGCGTTTGCAGTCGTCGTGGCTCAGAAGACCTCGAACAGGCCCGCGCCGCCCATCCCGCCGCCGATGCACATCGACACCACCACGTTCTTGGCGCCGCGGCGCTTGCCTTCCTGCAGCACATGGCCGGCCAGGCGCGCGCCGGTCATGCCGAAGGGGTGGCCGATGGCGATGGAGCCGCCGTTCACATTGTACTTCTCCGGGTCGATGCCCAGCTTGTCGCGGCTGTAGAGGCACTGGCTGGCGAAGGCCTCGTTCAGCTCCCACAGGTCGATGTCGTCGACCTTCAGCCCGTGGCGTTCCAGAAGGCGCGGGATGGCGAACACCGGGCCGATGCCCATCTCGTCGGGCTCGCAGCCGGCCACCGCCCAGCCCTTGAAGACGCCCATGGGCTCCAGGCCGCGGCGCTGCGCCTCCTTGGCCTCCATGATCACCACCGCGGCCGAGCCGTCGGAAAGCTGGCTGGCGTTGCCGGCGGTGATGTACTTGCCCGGACCCTTCACCGGCTCCAGCTTGGCCAGGCCCTCCATGGAGGTGTCGGGCCGGTTGCACTCGTCGCGATCGACCGTGTAGTCGACGATGCTCTCTTCCTTCGTCTCCTTGTTGACCACCTTCATCTTGGTCTTCATCGGGACGATCTCGTCCTTGAACTTGCCGGCCTGCTGGGCGGCGGCCATGCGCCGCTGGCTCTCCAGCGAATATTCGTCCTGGTACTCGCGGCTGAGCTTGTAGCGTTCGGCCACGATGTCGGCGGTGTCGATCATGGCCATGAAGAGCGCCGGCGCGATCTTGGTCAGTTCCGGATCGAAGTTGTCCTTGCCGGCCCCCATGTTGGGCATGGAGATGCTTTCCACCCCGCCGGCCACCACCACCTCGGCGCCGTCGTTGCGCACATAGTTGGCGGCCATGCCGATGGTCTGCAGGCCCGACGAGCAGAAGCGGTTCACCGTCACGCCCGAGGTGGTGATCGGCAGGCCGCCCAGCAGGCCCGCCTGGCGCGCCAGGTTGCCGCCGCCGTGGGCCACATTGCCCATGAACACGTCCTCGACCGCCGACGGCTCGATGCCGGCCTTGGCGACCGCATGCTTCACCGAATGGGCGGCGATGGAGACGGTCGGCGTGATGTTGAATCCGCCCCGGGCGGACTTGGCCAGGCCGGTGCGGGCGTAGGAGACAATAACGGCTTCGCGCATCTGGAAATGATCCTCCTGAATATGACCGGCCCAGGCGCCAGGGCGCCGAGGGGTGGCGTGCGCGCCGCGCGGGCGGCCGCGTCCGGGCGCAACCTTTGCATCCCGAGGCGTAAATGGCTAGGGACGGGACACGTCCGGCGGCGGCTCCCAGGGGGTCTTTCCGCGGGGCGAAACTTCCGTCCGTTTCGAGGATGAACCGCATGGCCGCCATCCTGTGCTCCCGGCCCGTCCTGCTGGCGGCCCTGCTGGCCGTCGCGGCCCTGGGGCTCAGCGCCTGCGGCAAGGGCGGCGGCGCCGAGCCGGCGCCGGGCCGCGGCGACCGCGCGGTGGCCAAGGTCGACGGGGCTGCGATCTGGGCCTCCGACGTCAAGCGCGAGGCGGTGGCCCAGGGGCTGATCGGCGAAGGCGAGCCGCTGGACGTCTCCTCCGACCTGTTCCACCGGGTGCTGGAAGAGGTGGTGGACCAGCGCCTGCTGGCCGCCGAGGCGATCAAGCGCAAGCTCGACAAGGACCCCGCCGCCCAGCGCCGCCTGGCCGCCGCCCGCGAGCGGGTGCTGGGCGACATGCTGGTGGAGAGCGTGGTCTCCGACGCGGTCAACGACAACGCCGTGCGCAGCCTCTACCAGGAGCAGCTGAAGCTCGCGAAGCGCTCGGAGGAGATCCACGCCCGCCAGATCGTCACCGCCACAGCCCCTGAGGCCGAGGCGGTGAAGAAGCTGCTGGCCTCCGGCGCCGCCTTCGAGACGCTGGCCCTGGAGAAGTCCATCGACCCGGCCACCCGCTTCAACGGCGGCGACCTGGGCTACTTCACCGTCGACGTCATGCCCGAGGCCTATGCGGCGGCGCTGAAGACCGCCAAGACCGGCCAGATCGTCGGGCCGTTCCCCGTCGCCGGCGGCTTCGCCGTCCTGAAGGTCGAGGATCGCCGCGAGGAGCAGCCGATCGCGCTGGAGGCGGCCCGGCCGCAGATCGTGCGCTTCCTGACCTACGACCAGATCCGCGACCTGCTGGAAAAGCTGCGCGGCCGCGCCAAGGTCGAGGTGATGGTCAAGTCCGACGGCCCCGGCCAGGCGATCCCCCCGGCCGATGCGCCGAAAGCCGCGCCCGCCGCTCCGGCGACAGCGCCCCCGCCCGCCGCTCCGCCGAAAGGGGCCAAGAAGTGAGTAAGACGCCGCCCAAGTCCCGTTCCGCCCGCCCGTCGGCCAAGGTGCTGGAGGCGGCCGCCCGCCCGGTGGAGGCCGCGGCCCAGGCGATCGAGCATGCGCTCGATCCCTTCACCACGGCGATCAAGCGCGCCACCGGCAAGCCGGCCGCCGCGCCGGCTGCGGCCAAGCCCGCGAAGGGCGCGATGCCCGTCTCGCCGCTGGCCGTGCCGTTCCCGAAGATGCCGCCGGTGGCCGGCGTCGAGATGGGGACCGCGCGCGCCGGCTTCTACAAGCACGAGCGCGACGACCTGCTGGTGATGCATTTCCCGGAGGGCGCGAGCTGCGCGGGTGTCTTCACCCGTCATGGCGTCGGCTCCGCGCCGGTGGACTGGTGCAAGCGGCACCTGGAGATGACCAAGGGCGAGGGCGTGCGCGCCCTGGTGGTCAACGCCGGCTGCGCCAACTCCTTCACCGGCCGCCCGGGCGCCGACGCGGTGCGCCGCGTCTGCTCGGCCGCCGCCAAGCGCTTCGACTGCCGCCAGCGCGACGTGATGGTGGCCTCCACCGGCGTCATCGGCGTCCTGCTGGACGACGCCAAGATCACCCATCGCCTGCCGGAGGTGGAGCACCGCCTGGCCCGCGACGGCTGGGCGGCCGCGGCCGGCGCCATCATGACCACCGACACCTTCGCCAAGGGCGCGACTGCGGTCGCCGACATCGACGGGACGCGGGTGCGGATCAGCGGCGTCTGCAAGGGCTCCGGCATGATCGCGCCGGACATGGCCACCATGCTGGCCTTCGTGGTCACCGACGCGGCGATCTCGCCGGCGGCGCTGCAGAACCTGGTCAACCTCTACGTCCGCAACACCTTCAACGCGGTGACGGTGGACGGCGACCGCTCGACCAACGACACGCTTCTGCTGTTCGCCACCGGCCAGTCGGGCGCGCCCCGCATCGGCCGGGCCGGCGACCGCCGCCTGGCCGACTTCCGCGACAAGCTCGAGGGCGTGCTGATGGACCTCGCCCACCAGCTGGTCCGCGACGGCGAGGGCGCCAGCAAGTTCATCAAGGTCACCGTCACCGGCGCCGAGAGCCACGCCTCGGCCCGCAAGATCGCCCGCACCATCGCCGAAAGCCCGCTGGTCAAGACCGCCTTCGCCGGCGAGGACGCCAACTGGGGCCGCATCGTCATGGCCGTTGGCCGCGCCGACGAACCGGTGGACCGCGATTCCATGAGCGTGAAGTTCGGGCCCCTGGTCGCCGCCCAGGACGGCCTGGTCTCGCCCACCTACGACGAGGCCAAGATGAGCGCCTACATGAAGAGGAAGGAGCTGGAGGTCAGCGTCGACGTGGGCATGGGCCGCGGCGCGGCCAGCATCTGGACCTGCGACCTCACCAAGCGCTACGTCGAGATCAACGGCGACTACCGGTCCTGAGTCCCGTCAGGCGGGCGCGTCCATCAGCATCCGCGCCACCACCCGGTTCACCTGGATCATGCCGGCGAAATAGGCCTCGACCTCGTCGGAGAAGGCGGCGCTGAAGGCGACCTGGCCGGGCGAGGTGAGCGTCAGGGCCCCTGCAACCGCCGCCTCGGCCAGCAGCCGGTTCACATGGGTTCGCGAGACGCTGTAGCAGCGCGCCAGCTCCGCGCGGCTCAAGGGCGCTGCCGCCATCAGCCGCGGGCGGTCCGGCGGCTGGCTCAGCATCAGGTGCTGCAGGATCCGCATGCCGCCGTCGCGGCCGATGAAGATCTGCCGCAGCGGCCCGCCGGGATTGCGGTTCAGCTCGGGGCGGAGCTTGAGCAGGGCGGCCAGGACGCCGGCCGCCCGGCCGATGACCTCATCGGAGTCCAGGCGCGGCAGGGCTTCGGAGACCTCCGGCGCCAGGATCGCGGTTGCGGCGAAGGCGTCCACTAGGCGCGCGCGCGTCGGGCGCATGAACTCCGGCGACAGGGTCAGCCGCCGGCGCGCCCAGGGCTGGAATCCCGGCGGCTCGATGGTCATCCGCCCCGCGGCCAGGGCGTACTGGGTGAAGGCCAGCGCGCGGCCTCGGCTGCAAATCTGGGCGTCCGCCGCCGCCTGGGCCAGGCGCGCGAAGGTCAGGCCCTCGGGCGTGCTGTCGAGCATCAGGGCCGCGAGATAGAGCGCCGCACGGCCCAGGTCGCGGTGCAGCCACCGGCTGACCGCATCCTGCCCGCGGTAGTCGACGAGCGCTCCAGCGGCGAAGGCCTCGACGGCCTCGCGGAACCGCGGGTGGGCGCGCAGGCGCTCGATCGCCGCCTCGGACAGCAGATCGGCCTCGTCGGCCTCGATCAGGTCGGTTCCGTCCATGCCGCCCCCGACGCGCCGGTCCAGCGGCGCCGGAGACAATTACGACGTAAACGGCGCCGCAGGCGAGGGGCTTCGCGCCTCAGGGCCTGCGGACGGCGCCGCCTATGCCCCGACTCAGCGGTTCGACCAGACGCCGGACCGGCCGGAGCCGCCGCCCTGGCCGCCCCGTCCGTTGCCGCCCCCGTGGCCGCCTCGGCTGGGGCCCTTGAAGGTGGGGCGCTGGCCTTCGGCCGAGCGGGCCGGCGCGCCGTCGTGACGGTGACCGTTCTGGCCGCCGCCGCCGTGGTTTCGGTTGCGCTTCGGCTTGTGCGAATTGCGGTGCGGCTGGGCGCCGTTCCTCTGGCCCCCATTGCCGTGGCCCCGGGTATCGGGCCGCTCGGCCTTGCCGCCCGGATCGGGCAGGGCGGCGGTGGCCGCGCCCAGCTGGCGGTCGTTGCGCCGGTCGAAGGACGGGATGGTCTGGCGCGTCACCTTCTGGATGTCCTTCAGCAGGTTGCGCTCGTCGTCGGCGCAGAAGGCCACGGCCGAGCCGTCGGCCCCGGCCCGCGCGGTGCGGCCGATCCGGTGAACATAGCTTTCCGGAACATTGGGCAGCTCGAACTGCACCACGTGGCTCACTGCATCGATGTCGATGCCGCGCGCGGCGATGTCGGTGGCGACCAGGGCGCGGACCTTGCCGGCCTTGAACTCGGCGAGCGCGCGTTCGCGCTGGCCCTGGCTCTTGTCGCCGTGGATCGAGGCGGCCTCGACGCCCACCTGCTCCAGGCCGCGCGCCACGCGGTCGGCGCCGCGCTTGGTGCGGGTGAAGACGATGACGCGCTTGAAGCCCGGGTCGTCGAACAGCTCGGCCAGCAGGGCGCGCTTGCGGCCCTGCTCCACGAACAGGACGCGCTGGTTCACCTTCTCGACGGTGGTCGCCTGCGGGGCGACCGACACGCGCAGCGGGTCGTGCAGCAGCTCGCCGGCCAGCTTGCCGATCTCGTTCGGCATGGTGGCCGAGAAGAACAGGTTCTGACGCTGCTTGGGCATCTGGGCGACGATCTTGCGGATCGGGACCACGAAGCCGAGGTCCAGCATCTGGTCGGCCTCGTCGAGCACGAAGGTCTCGACACCCGCGAGCGAGATGGTCCGCTCGCCCATGTGGTCGAGCAGGCGGCCGGGCGTGGCCACCAGCACGTCGACGCCGGGCGCCATGGCGCGGTGCTGGGCGCCGTACTTCACCCCGCCGAACACGACGGCGACGGAGACGCCCAGGTGGCGGCCGTAGGTCTTGAAGCTCTCGCCGATCTGGCTGGCGAGCTCACGGGTGGGCGACAGCACCAGCACGCGGCAGCTCTTGGGCGGCGCGCGGCGGCGCTCGGCGGCCAGGCGGTGCAGGATGGGCAGCGCGAAGGCGGCGGTCTTGCCGGTGCCCGTCTGGGCGATGCCCTGCAGGTCGCGGCCGGCCATGACGCCGGGAATGGCCTGGGCCTGGATCGGGGTCGGGCTCTCGTAGCCCTCCTGCGACAGCGCCTTGAGGAGCTGCGGAGCCAGGCCGAAGTCGGAAAATTGGGTCAAATAACAACTTTCAAGCATGCGCCGAACGCGCCGGCTCGATCGCATCGAGGGCGCGGGACGCGGGTCTGTGTGGAAGCGCCCCGCGTGATGGGCGATCTATGAGAAGTCTCTCTGCGCTCGACAGGCTGAGCCCCGGTTGGGGCCCCACGCGGCTGGAGCGCCGATAGCGCCCGCCGAAGCGAACGCGAGGGGCACATCGTCTTTTGCAGGCGCCAAGTCAACCCACGCGGCGACTTTGCCGCTGAGCTGTGGCCTTTGGGACTCAGGCTTGGGGCGAGCGGTGGCGCGCAACCTCCCCCGTCGCGAAGACGACGGCGGGAGGGGGACCGCTCGCCGCAGAGCGAGCGGTGGAGGGGGCGAGCCCTCTCCGCGGAGTCCAATACGGCCAGTCGATCTGCCGAGCCTGTAGCTCGCCCCCTCCACCATCCGCTCTTCGGCGGATGGTCCCCCTCCCGCCGCTTCGCGGGGGAGGTAACGCGGCGGCGTCAGCCGGTGTCAGCGAGTGGGGGCTGGGCGCTGGTGTTGGCCGGGACGAGGGTCTCTGCGGTGGTGATGACCAGCTCACCGGTAAGGCGCATGTCGCGGGCGAGCGTCTCGGCCAGGACCGCGATGGGCATCTCGGCGAAGCCTGGGGCGTCGCAGGCTTCGTAG
>NZ_DASYAF010000047.1:0-49642 GCF_036501465.1 Phenylobacterium sp. | reverse complement strand
ACGTGCTCAGACGGCACCAGCAGGAATTTCGCCGCCAGGTATTCCTTCTCTTCCTTGCGGAGGCGCTGAGGGTTCTTGCGATGCGAATGGCCCGGCGGAATCTCCACGTCGAGCACCGCGCACAGGGCGGTGAAGACTTCGCAGGCATGGGCCGTATGGGTGTTGGGCACTTCGCGCACGCAGGGCACGCCGATATCGTTCGCCGCGCGTGAGGTCTTCAGCACCGCGCCGGGCCAGCAATGCACCACGTCATAGGTCGCACCGGCCCGCCGCAGGTGGGTGGCCACCCGGAAATCGTGATAGTCGACCGCCCGATCCCAGCCGAACAGTCGATGCGGAATCCGCATCCCGCCGACCACCATCGTGCGGACCACCGATGGCAAGGTCCCGGCGTCCGGGTGGACGCTCGCGGCGATGACGTCGACTTGGTGCCCCCGGGCCAACAGGCCGCTGACCTGATGGATGGCGGTCGTGCCAATTCCCGGCGCGCCAATCGCATGCGGAAAGCTGTACAGGATGCGCATGGTCTAGCGTCTAGGGTCGCCTGTCAGGTGAAGGAAGGTCTGGATGCATGGAATTCTATAAGAATTTTATTAGATGGGGATGTCGACGCAGCGCCAGAGAATCATAGCGCACTGGCAGCCTTTCATCGAAAGAGGTCGGGGATAGGATTGTCACGCGGCGATAGACCTAGACACCTTTAAAGATCGCCAACGGATTCTCGTCACGCGGCTTAGCACGCCAGGGCCCCCTAATCATGCACGTTGCTGTTTGTATCGTCGGCTTCAGAAATCTGCATGACATCCAGAACTGCCTGAAAGCGCTGGCCCACACGCGCCACGCGGACTTTGAGGTCGTGATCTGCGAGAACGGGGGCGAGGCGGCCTGCGATGCGGTGCGCGCCGCGGTCGCCGCCACCGGCGAACTCACCGCGCCGGTGAGCGTGCGGTGCGCGCCTGGTAATCTGGGCTACGCCGGCGGCGTGAACCTCTGCATGGATCACGCCGCATCGGCCGACGCCTGGTGGATCCTCAATCCCGACACCCTGCCGGACCCGGAGGCGCTGGGACGGATGTGCGCGCGGCTGGCGGCTGGCGACTGCCATGCTGTGGGCTGCACCATCCACAGCGCCGACGGCCTCGTGGGCTCGCGCGGCGGCCACTGGAACCCCTGGCTCGCCCGCGCCATCGCCCTGGACAACGGCCGATCGGTGGACGCGCCCGCCTCGCCCGACCTGGAGCCGCGCCTGTCCTACCTCAGCGGCGCCTCCATGCTGGTCGGCCGCGCTTTCGTCGAGCGGGTCGGCAAGATGCGCGAGGACTACTTTCTCTACGGCGAGGAAGTCGAATGGTGCCTGCGCGGCCTGGCCAGCGGCCTGCGTCTTGGCATGGCGGCGGACGCGGGGGTGCTGCACCACCAGGGCACCACGACCGGCGCCGGCAAGCGGCTTTCCGAGCGCGGCCGCCTGCCGGTGTTCCTGGACGAGCGCAACAAGCTCCTGATGACGCGCGACTGCTCACCGGCCCTGTTGCCGGTGGTGACGTTCGGGGCGCTCGCCATGCTGTTCCTGCGCTTCGCCAGACGCGGCGCCTGGGCCCAGATCGGCTACGCCCTCCAGGGTTGGTGGAGCGGGGTCAGAAACCAACGCGGCAAGCCCGCGTGGGTGGGCGACTGAGCTAGGGTCAGCGGCGGGCGCCAAGGCGGCCGACCACCCCGCGCAGGAACTCGATCAGGGCGGACGGATCGCTGGTGGCCATCACGGGCCGGCGGGTTCGCGCCGTCTCCAGCGCCGCGCGCAGCTCGTCCACGGAATTGGCCACCAGCACCAGCCCGCGCTGGGCGAAGGCGCTGGTGATCTCGGCCTGATGGTCGTCGTAATGCTCACCGAGCTCGGCCAGACGCGGCATGGCGATGACCTGGCAACCCTCGCGCAAGGCGGTGATCAGCGAGCCGGTGCCGCCGTGGCAGATCACGATGGCGGCGTCGCGCAGCAGCGCCTTCACCTCATCGAAGGGCAAGGTTTCGACCACCTTCAAGCCGGCCGGGGTCGCGCCGCCGATTCCGGTCTGGACGAGGATCCGCTCGGGGATCGCACCTTCGGCGTGCAGAGCCGCGACGCTTTCCACCAGGCGGTTGAACGGCAGGGTGGCGCCAACCGTCGCGAAGACCAGGGGCTGCTTCGCGGGCGCCGGCCCGTCCAGCATCCGCATCGGGTCGAAGACGTGGGCCTTCGGATAGGCCGCCGCCAGCTTGGGCGACTGGACGACGAGGTCATGGGCCAGCGGCGCGGCCAGACGGCCGAACAGCGAGGGCCCCTCGAAGCGCGCGAAGGATTCGATCACCACCACCCGCGCGCCCGCGAGCTTGGCCCAGACCACGGGGAAATAGACCGCGCCGGCGCCGGTGCTGATCACGATGTCGGGCCGTTCGCGGAGGATGATCGACGCCGACTGGAAGAAGCTCCTGAAGGCCGCGGCCAGCATGCGGAAGGGGGTCCCCAGCTTGGCCTGGCCCCACGCGAAGTGCGGGACGAGATAGGTGCGATGGTCGGCAGCCAGGCTCTGGCCGAGCGCGGTGTCCTCGGTGACGAAGAAATAGTCGTGGTCGGCCCAGAGCGGCTGCAGGTCGAGGAGCTGGCGCACATGGCCGCCGCCCGATCCGGCGAGGCAGATGCGCACGGGCCGGTCGCGTCCGGCCGACGCCGCAATCCCGGTCGAGACCGCTGCCTGCGTGTCCGCCATGCTCTGCCCCTCCGGCCGCCCCGTGCTGTCGACCACACCTAGAATCCCGCGTCTCAGTAAATCGATAACGGCCACGCCGCCGGGATGCGGACCAAGCGGCTTCCGGCGGGATTTGCTCGAGATTCAGAGGTTCCGGCGCATGAGGCAAGGGCTACAATGAACGCTGCGAATCCGGACTCCGGGGCGCTGCGAGCCGAAGGATCACGTCCCTGATCTCCGTCATCATCCCCGCGCATAATGAAGCGTCGGTCATCGGACGCTGCCTGGGCGCGCTCTGTGACGGCTACGGGGCCGACGAAATCGAGATCGTGGTGGTCTGCAACGGCTGCTCCGACGACACCGCCGGCGTCGCCCGCGGGTTCGGCGAACGGGTGAGCGTCGTGGAGACGGACGTCCCGTCCAAGACCAACGCGCTGAACCTGGGCGACGCGGCGGCGCGGGCCTTTCCGCGCATCTACCTGGACGCCGACATCGTGCTCACGCCGAGGTCGCTCACCTTGATCGAGGCCGCCCTGGCGCAGCCGCCGGCCCTGGCCGCCGCCCCGCGGGCCGAGAGCGTCTTCCTGCCCGCCACCCAGTGGGCGGTTCGCGCCTACTACCGGTTCTGGACGGCCTTGCCCTACATCCGCGACGGCATGATCGGCACCGGCGCCTTCGCGCTCAGCCGCGAGGGCCGCGCCCGTTTCGATATCTTCCCCGACGTGATCGCCGACGATGGCTATGTCCGTTCGCTGTTCGGGCCGGGCGAAAGGGTGCAGGTCGACGCCGCGGTCAGCGAGGTCCGCGTCCCGGCCACCTTCGGTGACCTGCTGAAGATCAAGACGCGCAGCCGGCTGGGCGTACTGCAGTTGCGCAAGCTCTATCCGACCCAGATGACGCAGGAGACCCGCAGCAAGAACTACGGCCGCGCCCTAGGCGCCATCGCCGCGCGGCCCGCGCTCTGGCTTTCGGCCTTCCCCTACGTCTATATCGCAGTAGCGTCCTGGTTGCGGGCGAGGCGGCAGATGAAGCAGTCGGGGACGTATGTGTGGGAGCGCGACGACTCTTCGCGTCAGCCGCTCGTCGCTAAGGGCTGATCAATCCGGCGCTCGTATAGACGCAGCCAACCGCTGCAGCAGCCGCCGTGGACCGGCGAAGGGAGACGATGGACCTTAGCCTTCTGACCAAGGCGCCGAAGCAGTGGATCCGCGATACGATCGGGATCTGGCCGGCGCTCGAGTTCCGCAACAAGCTGGTGATGGGCCATCGGACTCCCGGGCTCGTCGCGTTCGAGGACGCTGAAGTGCGCCGCCTGTCAGCCCAACTGGCGCGGCCCGCGGAGGCGACGGTGGCCTGCGTCGTGCCGACCTACAAGCGGCCCGAGCAGGTGGTCATGGCGGTGGAGTCGATCCTCGCCCAGGATTTCCAGGACTTCGTGATCATCATCGTCGATGACGGCGCGGGCCTGCCGCCCAAGCTGCCGGACGATCCGCGGGTGTTCGCCAATTCGCTGTCGCGCAACTCGGCGGTGCTGGGCATCGTCCGGAACGTCGGAATCCGGCTCTCGAAGTCGAAGTACATCGCCTTCCTCGACGACGACAACACCTGGACCCCCAATCACCTGACGCTGACGGTCGGGGCTTTGGAGGCGGGCGCCGATTTCGTCTACACCTCCATCCGCCGCCGGATGGCCGACGGCTCGGAGTTCGATGTCATTTCGCATCCGTTCGACCGCCGGAAACTCGCCGACGGCGACAACTATATCGACGCCAATTCGATCGCGGTGCGGCGCCAGGCCGACACCCTGTTCAGCCGCCTGCCGAGGACCAAGCTCACCTATCCCAAGGAAGATTGGGAGTTCGCCTACCGCTACACCCGCACCGCCCGGGTGACCCACATCGACATCCCGACCGTCGAATACCTGATCAACTTCGACAGCTACTACACCAAGTGGTTCGACAACGAGTGAGGTCCGCGGCGGCCGGCCCTAGCGCACCGTTTCGGTGTCTCCGAGCACGCAGGGCAGGGTCTTGAAGATGATCGCCAGGTCGAACCAGACGGACTGCCGCTCCACATATTCAAGGTCCAGCGCCACGCGGCGGCGGATCGCCTCAGGGGTGTCGGCCGGCCCCCGGGAGCCGTTGATGGCCGCCCAGCCGGTGAGGCCGGGCTTCATGCGGTGGCGGTGGGCGTAGGTTTCCACCAGCTTGGAGGCCTCCTTGCCCTCGGCCAGCATGCCGATGGCGTGGGGCCGGGGCCCCACCAGGGACATCTCGCCACGAATGACGTTCCAGAGTTGCGGCAATTCGTCCAGGCTGGTGCGGCGCAGGAAGCGGCCGACTTTGGTCACCCGGTCGTCGTCGGCGGTGACCTGGCGCGCGGCGGCGTAGTCGCTCATCTCGGTCTTCATCGAGCGGAACTTCCAGACCACCACCTCCTCGTTGAGGTAGCCGTGGCGGCGCTGCTTGAAGAGGATCGGACCGGGGCTGTCCAGGCGGATGGCGATGGCGATGGCCACCAGGGCGGGCGCCAGCACGATCAGGCCGCCGATGCTGAAGGAGACGTCCACCACGCGCTTGAGGACCGCCTGCAGCGCGCCGCGCTGGGCGCCGGCCAGATGGGCCAGCGGCATCTCCAGAAGGCGCTCGTGGGCGGCGCGCTCGTCGGCGGCTTCGAACCCGTCCATCAGCAGGCTCACCGCGTTGGGCACCGGCGCCAGATCGTGGAGCAGCTGGGCGATCCGCGCGGTGGCGCCGGAGGGCACGGCGACCACGATCCGGTCGACGAACGGCAGCAGCCGGTGGTCCTTCACCTGGGCCGTGCGGCCCAGAACTGGCACGCCGAAGATGTGGCGCGGCGCACGCTGGCCGCGGTCGTCGAAGATGCCCAGGATGTTCACTTCGCGGCTGGCCAGGGCCGCGCTGACCAGGCGTTCGGCGGCGGGCGTCGCGCCCACGATGATCAGGTTAGGGGTCAGGAAGCCTTGGCGCCGGAGACGCCGGATATAGGCGAACCAGGCGAGGTGCGCCGCGCCGAGCACAGCGACGGCCTTCAGGCACCAGTCGACAATGGTCAGGATGTTCGCGTCGCGGGCCTCAGGTGAGGTCACCGAGACAAGGGTCAGCATCATCAGGCCGGCGCCGCCGACCGCGCCGATCACCCGGTAGAGATGGCGGTGCAGGCGCTCGCGGGCGCTCAGTTGATAGGCGTCGAAGCTGGCCAGGGCGCCGGCGACCAGCGCCGAAGCCGCCAGCAGCAGCAGGAATTGGCCGCCGGTGACATGAGCCATCCAGCGCATGTCGAGCAGGCCTGCCAGCAGCACCAGGTCGCTGCCCTGGATCAGGCGGGCGAGGGCGTCACCGCCCAGGCGCGAGCGGGCGCTGGCGAGGCGTGAGGGGCGCAGAGGACCTCGACGGATGGGATTGGACGCGTCGGTCTCGGCGCCCGGGGCGCCCGTGTCGTACGGCATCTTGGCTTCGCCTCGCGTCTTGTCGGGGCGACAATGCCAGGGCCGGCTGAGCAAGCCGTTAATCGCGGTAAGAATCGGGCCCTTGCCCTCAGGCGCCGTCGTCCTTGGCCGGCGGGGCGTCGGGCGGCGGCGGATCCTTCGACGGGTCCGGCGCCACGACCTGCAGCCGGGGCCGCAGCAGCTTCACATTGCGGCTGCGTTCGGCCGCCGTCGCTTGGGCCTCGCGGATGGCGGCCTCGCCGTAGCCGCGCACAAAGGTGATCTCCTTGAGGACCCCGCGGTTCCGCTCCATCAGGAATTCGACGGTCACGTCCTCCAGGCCCAGGTTGCGGTAGAGGCCGCGCCGCGCGCGCCGTTCGGCGCGGTCGAGGGACAGGACGAAGAGGCCGACCGCAAGGACCAGCACGGGCAACACTAGCACCAGCAGCCAGAGCGACATGATCGTCCCGAGATCCTTTCCACGCGGCGTTCGATGGCCACGCAAGCGATACGCAGGCCCGGCCGCGGAAGATGCCACAGCCGGCGACGGCGCGACATTGCGCTCAAGGAATTGGCAATTGGTTAGGCTTAAGAGCGGACTCCGAGTGAGGAGTTCCGATGACGTTCAAACCTCTGGCCATGGCGGCGATTGCGACCTTGGGCGCGGGCTCGGCCCGGGCCGGCGAGGCGTTCCTGGGCGTCTATCAGCACGACATCGCCGACCGCATCTCGATCGGCCACTTCGAGCACGGCAAGGAGATCGTGGGCGGCTTCCGCACGGCCTCGCTGGACGAGCTGTCCTTCATCTGGAAGCCGCACGTGCACTTCCTTGTGGGCCTCAACACCGATGGCGGCACCGACTATGCGGCGGCTGGTTTCGACTGGCGCTTCAAGTTCGGGCCTGACGACCGCTTCTATTTCGAGCCGGGAATCGGCGCCTCGATCCACACCGGCGACGTGAACCTGGCGGACCCCAATGACCCGGGCCTGACGCCCGCGCAGGTCGCCTTTCGCATCCACCAGCTCGAGACCAAGCTCGACCTCGGCTCGCGCTTCCTGTTCGAGCCGGAATGGTCGCTGGGCTGGAAGGCGACGGACCGCTGGTCGGTGGAGATGTCCTGGATCCACCAGAGCCACGCGCAGCTGGCGGGCCCGCAGAACCCAGGCCTGGGCGACTTCGGCCTTCGCGCGGTCTATCGGTACGGGATCGACAAATAGGCGGCTAGTCGTCGGCGCGCCGGCGGAACTGGCGCGAACGGAACAACACCTCGGTCAGGCGCCGCGCGCCCACCGTCCGGTCGAGCTGGACGACCACATCCACCACGCGGCTGACATAGGCCTGCACCTTGTCCCAGCCGAGGTCGACCCCGGACGTCAGCGCCAGGAGCGCGATCTGATCGAGCGCCCCGGTCGGGCTGTCGGCGTGGATGGTGGTGATCGAGCCCGGGTGGCCGCTGTTCACCGCCCGCAGGAAGGCGAAGGCCTCCTTGCCGCGCAGCTCGCCTAGCAGGATGCGGTCTGGGCGTAGGCGCAGCGCCGCGGCCAGCAGGTCGTCGGCGTCCACCTGGGCCTCGCCGAGTTCGCCGCGCACCGAGATCAGGCCCACGGCGTTGGGATGGTTCAGCCGCACCTCGGGCGCATCCTCGATGACCACCAGCCGTTCGGACGGGGGGATCTCCTTGACCAGGGCGTTCAGCAGGGTGGTCTTGCCGCTGCCGGTGCCGCCGGAGATCACGATGGTCTTGCGCAGGGCGACCGCGCTTCGGAGGAAGCCCAGCATGTCGCCGGCGTCGAGCTTCGCCTCCAGGGCCGCGTCGGTGGCGGCCTCGCGGCCGGGGTCGCTGCGCCGGGCGGCGTTGAACAGGCCGTCGCCGTTCAGCTCGTCCAGGGTCATGTCGGACAGCGAGTGCTTGCGCACCGCCATGGCCAGGTCGCCGCGGGTGGCGGGCGGGGCGACCACCTGCACGCGCGCCCCGTCCGGCAGGGTGGCCGAAAGCAGCGGCTGCTCGCGGTTGACGCCCTGATGGCTGGCGGCGGCGATCTGGCGGGCCAGGCGCTGCAGGGCGACTTCGGTGAGCTGGTCGGCGGGCTCACGGCTCATGATCCCGCCGGACGTCTCGATCCAGACCTCGCCGGGGCGGTTGATCAGCACGTCGGTGACGTCCGGCCGCGACAGCCAGGCGGCCAGGGGCGCCAGATAGGCGTCGAGATAGACTCCCGCGCTCACCACCGGCTGCTCATCGGCCAATCCTCACTGGAGGCGATCCTCACTGGAGCCAGTCCTCACCGATAGGGCGCGACGCCCGAGAAATCGAGGTCGCGGGCCACGGAAACCTGCACCGGCGCGCCCTGCGGTACGCGGATGGTGGTCGGGATGTCGATCTGCTTCTGCAGCGCGATACTGGCCACCTGGTTGGCCTGGGTCGCCGAGCCGATGACCAGTTCGGTGCTGTTGCCGTTGCTGCGCCCGGCGGCGTCGACCCCAGCCGAGATCACCGACAAGAGGATCGCCGAGCCGAAGCGCTCAAAGAAGTGCTCGTCGGCCTTGCCGGACAGGCCGCCCCGGCCGAGTTCGTCGGTCGCCGGCGAGCCCACATCGATCGAGACGCCCGTGGGCGTGATGATCCGCGACCAGACGACGAAGGCGCGCTTTTGGCCGATGGCCGCGGCGCTGCGGTACTGGCCGATGATGGTCGAGCCGCGCGGGATCAGCACGTCCTTGCCGTCGAACCCGCGCACGTCGCGGCTCACCATGGCGCGCACCGATCCCGGCAGGTCGGAGTCGATCGCGGTCTCCAGGGTCGCGGGCACCACGAAGCCCTGTGGCACGATGCGGCTGAGGTCGCGCATCTGCACGGCGCGCGCGGTCTCGGTGTTGGAGCCGCTGATCCGCGCTGCGAAGCGTTCGTCGGGGTTGAGCTGCGGACCCGAGCCGCCGGCGACGGGCGCCCCGGCCACGCCGGTCTGGCCGATGGCCCGCGCGGCGCCGGCCGCCGAGTTGTCGCCCAGGTCGACCACCACCGCCGGGGCTTTCCAGTTGGCCTCCGACGGGTCGGGCGCGACCACCACGGGTGCGGCGGGCGCCGGAATGGGCGCGGGCGGCGGCGGGGCCTGGGCCGCCAGCGGGGCGGGCGGCTGGGAGGTGTTCTGGGCCAGCAGGGTGGTCAGGCCCTGCGACCAGGCCGGCGCCGGCTGGTCGGCGAGCTTCAGCGGCGTCGGTTGCGCGCGCGCCTCACGGCTGTGGCTGAGCGTCGTGAACACCGATACGCCGATGACCAGGACGCCGATCAGGCCAACCACCACGGTCCAGGGCGAATTCGGCTGCTGGACCTGCGGGCGCAGGGCGTCGACGCGCGCATAGACGGGGCTCAAGGGCTCGGCGCTGTCGGGTTCGAGGCGGTTGTTCATGAAGGTCATCGGCGCCACCAGGGGTCTTTCTTCTTCGGCTGCGGGGCGAGCTCGGTCAGCTGCTGGGTGCGGTAGCCGTCGTTGAACACATGGGTGACCTCCTTGCCGCGGCGCAGCACGAAGCTCGGCGCGACCCGATCCACCACAATATAGCCGTCACGGATGTGCGAATTGACCACGGCCTCGGCGCCGGCGCCGTCGACGGCGTAGATCGCTGGCAGGTCCTCATGGTCGCGGAATGTGAAATAGGTGGCCTCGCCGTCGTCGAACATTCGCGCCGGCAACAGGAGCGTCGAGCCCTGGTAGCTGTAGGCGTGATTGCGGTCCTGTGGCGGCGGCGGCGGCGGCGGCGGCTCGACGATCGCGACCACCGGCGGCGGATAGAGGAAGCGCACGCTGAAGGGGATCGCCTTCAGGGCGGCCTTGTTCTTCGCCGGCACGACGCTGAGCTCGAAGTTGTAGCGGCGCAGGTTGGTGATCACCGTCATGTTGGTGGTGGGCCGTTGCGCCATGGGCTTCAGGAACAGCAGGTTGGCCTTGCGGTTGGGCGTGACCTGCCAGCCCAGGGAATCGCCGATGGCGACGTTCTCGATCTTCTCGGCCGGGTCGAACTCCACCGACAGCTGGAAGCCGAGCGCGCCATGCAGCTCCACCACCTCGCTGGGATCGTACATGACCTCGTGGATGCGCGGGTCACCGGAGCCGGGATGCGGCGTGACGGCGCCGGCCGGCGCGGCGGCCAGCAGGGCGAGCGTCGCGATGGCGGCGGCGAAGGGATGGGTACGCTTCATCGGCTGACTTTCAGGCGGCGCGCGGTCACGGCGGGGCGGCGATAGTCGTCGCCGAGCCGGGTCGGCGACTTGGTCTCGGCGGCTGGGCGGCCTGCCGAGACGGTTGCGGCGGCCAGCTGGATCGTGCGGTCGCGGCTGATGGCCTGGCCGCTGTCGCGCTGCAGGTCGAACGCCAGCCGCTGCGCGCGGGAGGGTTCGGGCGTCAGGATCGTGCGGTCCGGCGCGCTCGTCGCGGCGACGCGGCGGCCGACGCCCTCGGCCCGGCCGCGAAGGCGGAACGCGAAGGCCATGACGCAGGCGGCGATCAGCAGGGCCACCTGGCCGGCCGCGAACACGGCGACGAGGGCGGCCGCACTGGTCGCGGTCTGGGTGTGCAGGACGCCCGCCCGCTGCTCCTCGGCCAGGGCGACGAGCCAGGGCTGCAGCACCGAGAGCAGCAGCACCACGCCCAGCCAGCCCAGCATCAGGGTCAGGGCCGCGGCGCCCAGCGCGCGCACCCAGCCCACGAAGAACCCTCGCGTGGCGGGGATCAGGAAGAGCGCGATGAACACCGGGCCGACGGCCGTCAGCACCCCGATCGCCAGGGTCGCGGCGGCGATCACGCCGGCGGTGGTCATGAACATCGCCCCGGAAGCGGCCGAAAGCGCGTCGGCGGCGGAGGCGGCGGGACTGGCGTAGGGCTTGGCGTTCGGCCCGGCGGCCCCGCCGAAGGCCACCGCCGAGCGGGTCAGCTGGTCGTAGGCCGCCTGCAGGCCGCCGACCGGGTCGGCGGCGAGCGCGCTGTTGGACTGCAGCGGCGCGGCGATGGCGGCGGAAATCTCGCCCGGCGCGCGGGCGGCCAGGTCGAAGACCAGGGTCTGGAAGTTGGCCCAGCTGGTCACCAGGGCCAGGATGGCGCCGATCTTCAACGCGATGCCCGGCGCATCGGAGAGCCGCGCGCCATTAGAGGCGAACAGCATCCGCCAGCCGACCAGGGCGACGTAGATGGTCAGCAGCGCCGTCAGCGCCACCTGGAAGCCCGACGAGGCCGAGGTCAGCGAGGAATAGCCCGTCTCGGCGAAGGCGCGGGTCTGGCAGTCCACCGCGCCCAGGACGCCGCGGATCACCCCATCGCTGACCATGCTGGAGCAGGACACCATCAGGCCGCACTCCGGCCCTGCATGAACGGCTCCAGCCAGTCCTCCGGCGCGTCGCCCAGCTCGCCGCGCAGCGCCTCCAGGCGGCGCACCGCGCGCTCGGTGCCGGCCAGGACGGCCAGTTCGCCTGAGAGCCCGGAAAGGTCCAGGCGGGCGACGACGCTGTGGTCGCCGCGCTTGATCAGGAAGCAGCGCGAGGTGTCCGGCAGGCTGCGCACCAGTTCGAACTCGTGCTCGGTGAGGCCGAAGCCCTCGATGTAGTCCGAGGCCTGGGCGCGCGCATTGGGGAAGAACACCTGGGTCGCGGCCTGTTCGATGATCGCCGAGGCGATCCGGCTCTCCAGGGCGTCCGAGGCGCTCTGGGTGCAGAAACCGACCAGGCCGTTGCGCTTGCGGATGGTCTTTTCCCAGTCCTTGATCCGGCGCACGAACACGGGGTCGTCCAGCGCCTTCCAACCCTCGTCGACGACGATGATCGCCGGCGAGCCGTCCAGCCGCTGCTCCAGGCGGTGGAACAGGTACATCATGGCCGGCGTGCGGATGGTCGGCGCGTCCAGGATCTTCGTCATGTCGAAGCCCAGGATGCGGGTCTCGGTGTCGAGCTGGTCGACGGCGTTGTCGAACAGCCAGGCGTGCTCGCCGCCCTCGCACCAGGCGCCCAGGCGGGCGGCCAGGTCGCCGGCGTGCGGCCGCCGCGCGCCGCGGAACAGCTCGCGCAGGTAGCGCAGCCGCCGGTGGTTCGGGGCCTGGGCGAAGTTGGCGTCGATGGCTTCGGCGATCATCGCCCGGTCCTCGGCGTCCAGCGCGCCGCCTTCGGCGGTGAGCAGCTGGCCCACCCAGTCGGCCAGGAACGAGCGATTGCCCGGCGTGTCAGGCAGGGCGAGCGGATTGAAGCCAGTGGGCTCGCCGGGCGAGATCACGTCGTAGCGGCCGCCGATCGCGCGGATGAAGGGTTCGGCCCCGCGATCCTTGTCGAAATAGGCGATGCGCGGCTTCAGCCGCTCGGCCTGGGCGAGCAGGAAGGTGAGCAGCACCGTCTTGCCCGACCCCGACGGGCCGATGACCGTGAAGTTGCCCAGGTCGGCGTTGTGGAAGTTGAAGTGGTAGGGCCCGAAGGAGGTGGTCTCCAGCACCGCGATGGCCGGGCCCCAGTGGTTGCCCTCCGCCTGGCCGGTCGGATGGTTGTGGAAGCTGGCCAGGCTAGCGAAATTGGCGACCGAGACCAGGGCCCTGCGGGCGGTGAACTTCAGGTTGCCCGGGAACTGCGCCCAGAACGCGGGCTCCAGGTTGGTGTCCTCGCGCACGGCGATCGCGCCGGCTTCGGCCAGCGCCGACTGCACGTCGGCCACCGCGCCGTCGAGCTCGTCCAGGGTGTCGCCCTTGGCCAGGATCGTCAGGGCGTGCTCGCCATACGCGGCGCGGCCGGCGCCCACGTCGTCACGCGCCTGGGCCAGTTCGGCGCGCAGGCTGTAGGCGTCGTCGTCGGCGGCGCGCAGGCGGCGCAGCGCCAGGCCCATGCGGTCCAGGGCCTGCTGGCGCTCGACGTAGGCGAAGCTCTCAGTCAGCACCATTTCCATGGGCAGGCGCAGCACCCCGTCCAGCAGGCCGGGCGCGGTGCGGGCCGGATAGTCCTTCAGCGAGATCATCGCCCCGAAGCTGGCGGGCGTGGTCGCCGCCCCGAACTCCATGGCGTCCAGGCCGAAGCTCAGGCGCCGCGTGGCCAGCGCCTGGCCGAGGTCGCCGGTCGGGTTGAGCACCGGCCGCAATTCGCCGTTCAGGATCAGGCCCAGGAACTCGGCGGGCTCGGAGCGCTGGGCGCCGCCGGGGCCGGCATAGAGCGACAGCGTCCGTGGCCCATAGGGCGCGAGCGCGGCGGAGAAAGCGTCGCGGCTGGCGTGCAGGGCGCGCAGCTCGCGTTCGATGTCGGCCTGCTTGGCGCCGGGCTGCTTCAGCAGCCGCTCGAGGATGCCGGCGCCGCCCTGCAAGGGCCGGCGGACCAGGGTCAGGAAGATGTCGTTGACGTAGAGCCGGCGGCCGGCCAGCCGTTCGCGCCAGCCCGCGTCCAACCCGGCGCAGAATGCTTCTTCCGGCGGCTCCGGGAAGGCCGGCGTCACCCGACGGCGCACCACGTGATGGTAGATCGCCAGCCTGGAGCTCGCCGCGCCGCGCAGCACCGTCTCGCGGATCGCCTTGCGATAGTTGAGTTCGTCGTCGGGCGCGGTCTCCGACGGGAAGCCGGCGAGGTGCAGGGTCTGGACCAGCAGGCCATCGCGGGTCTGCAGCGTCACGTCGTCGAGATGCCCCAGATAGGGCAGCCGGTCGCCGATCGGGACCTCGCGGGGCGCCAGGGATTTGCCCACGCCCAGGGAAAGGAAGCTGCGGCTCATGGGCGGTACGAGTTCCCGCGCCAGAAACCGAAGTTGGCCACCCGCGGGCAGGTGCGCAGCTTGGTGATCCAGATGTCGAAGAAGCGCGGCTCGCGCAGGCAGCCGAGGTAGCCGGCTGCGTGCAGCACCGCCGCCACGCCGAGCGCCCAGAACGACCGCGTGATCAGGAACGCCTCGACCGTCACCACCAGGTTGAAGACCGCGAAGGCGTAGGTCACCCCGCCGATCATCTGCGGGCGGGTGAGCGCCGCGAAGACGGGGTCGGAGGACAGCTGCGCCATGGTCAGTGCAGCCCGCCGGCCAGGGAGCGGATGCCGGCCACGATCGAGACGGCGCCGAAGATGATGAAACAGCCGATGACCACCGTGAGGCCGCGCCGCCAGTCCATACGTCCCGTCAGCATGAGGAAGCCGACCGCGGCCACGGCGATCACCGCGGCCGTGGTGGCCAGGTTGCCGAGCAGGGTGCCCTGCACCCAGTCCAGCGCCGCGATCAGCGGCGAGGATCCGGCCGGATCGCCGACAGACTGCGCGTGGGCCTGGCCGGCGGCGGCCACAAGGGAGGCGAGCAGGGCGTGGCGGGCGAGGGCAGGGGTCTTGGTCATCGTCACTCCACACCCACGACGGGCGATTTCTGGGCCGCCACGGTCAGCGGCAGGCGTCCGAGGACGCCCTTCACATAGGCCTGGGTCTCGGCGAACGGCGGCACGCCGCGGTAGCGCTCCACGGCTTCCGGTCCGGCGTTGTAGGCCGCGAGCGCGCGCGGCAGGTCGCCGAAACGCTGCAGGAGCTGGGCGAGGTAGGCGACGCCGCCCTCGATATTGCCCTTCAGGTCCGTGGCGTCGACGCCGAGCGTCCGGGCGGTGCCGGGCATGAGCTGCATCACCCCCATGGCGCCCTTGGGCGAGACGGCGGCCTGGTTGAAGTGGGATTCCTGCCAGGCGACGGCGAGGGCGAGCGGTGGGCTCACCGCGTGACGCGCCGAGGCGTCCTGGATCGCCTGGGAAACCTCCTGCGGCGCGGCGCGGGTCGGCGCCGCGGCCGGCGGCGGGGCGATCGGGCGCACGCCTTCGCTGGAATAGACCGCCGGGCCCGAATAGGTGGTCACCGCGCCGTCGTCGCCGATCGCCAGCACCTGGGCCGACGCCGGCGAGGCGCAGGCCAGCGCGGCGCTCGCCAGCACGGCAAGCGCGGGAACCAGGCCCGTCTGGAAATTGATCGGCAATCCCATCCTCACACCTGCCCCCGAGGCGCTCCTTATCCGATCCTACCTCGCCTGTGAGGCGAGCGCATTGTCGCGGCGCGCCTACGAGGCCCGATCGGGAGAGGCTAGGATCCAAGCCCTAACGCAAGGTCACCTTGGCCTTAAACATATCGCCCCATTCTATTAGCCCATCTGGAAGATTCCCGCACTGAACGTGACGTGATGGGGCGCGGCGGCTAGAGATGCCGCATGACGACCTGGTCGGTCCGACGGATGCAAATGGCCGCCGCGGCGGCGGGCGTGATCGCGCTGGCGGCGATCGGCGCGGGGGCGGCGCTTGGCGCCTTCGCGGGCGATCCGGCATCGAAGCCTGGGCGGCTTGTCACCTTGCCTGACCACCGCAAGCTGAATTTCCGCTGCGCCGGCCAGGGATCGCCCACGGTCCTGCTGGAGTCCGGCTTCGGGGCCGATTCCAACGCCTGGTTCAAGGTGGCGCCGCGGATCGCCCAGGTGACCCGGGTCTGCGCCTACGACCGGGCGGGCTACGGCTTCAGCGACCCGGGGCCCATGCCGCGGGATGGGGCGGCGATCGCGCGGGATCTGGACGCCGGCCTGAAGGCAGGGCGAATCAAGGGGCCGTTCGTGGTCATCGGCCATTCGGCGGGCGGCCTCTATGCGCGGCTGTTCGCGGCTCGTCGCCGCGACGAAGTGGTCGGCTTGGTGTTCGTGGACACCTCCGTCGAGCACCAGACTCAGCGGATCCAGGCGATCTACGGCCCCGGCGTGGGCGGGGTGGAGTCCATCGAACGCCGGCCGCTGGAGTGTCAGCGGCTCACCAGCGCGGCCCACGCATCGGCAGACGATCCGGCGCTCAAGGATTGCGTGCCGTCCAAGGGCGACGAACATCAGCGGCAGCTGAGCCTGCGCCCCGAATACTGGCGCACCCAGGTCTCCGAGCTGGACAACCTGTTCACCTCCACCTCTGACGAGGTCGATCGCATTGGCCCCCTGCTGCAGGACATTCCGGCGGTGGTGCTGACAGCCGGCGAGGCCGACGGCTCCGGCGTCCCGCCCGTTGGACCCTGGCAAACCTTCCACGCCCAGCTCGCCGCCAGCTTTCACAAGAGCGAGCGGCGGGTGGTGAAGTCGTCGCACCTGATGATGATCGACCGGCCGGAGGTGGTGGCCGACGCGGCGATCGGGCTGGTCGAGGCCGCCCGCAAGCCCTGAGCACGGGCGCCGCCCATCCATGTCCGAAAACCGCGAGACATTCGCGGCCGGCGTCCCCATCTTCCCGACCATGGATATGGATTTCGAAGCCTGCCGCCGCGCCTTCCTGACCCGCGACCCGCGGTTTGACGGGCGCATCTTCGGGGCGGTGAGGACCACCGGCATCTACTGCCGCCCGATCTGCCCGGCGCGCACGCCCAAGGCGCAGAACATGACCTTCTATCCGACCGCGGCGGCCTGCCAGGAAGCGGGCTATCGCCCGTGCCTGCGGTGCCGGCCGGAGGCGTCGCCGGACCTCGGCGCCTGGCGCGGCACGTCCAATACCGTCTCGCGCGCACTTGCGCTGATCGAGGGCGGGGCGCTGGACAACGGCGACGTGGACGGCCTCGCCGGCCGGCTCGGCGTCGGCGAGCGGCAACTGCGGCGGCTGTTCAAGCAGCACCTGGGCGCTTCGCCCGTCGCGGTGGCCCAGACGCGGCGCGTGCTGCTAGCCAAGCAGTTGATCCAGGAGACCCGCCTGCCGATGGGTGAGGTGGCCTTGGCCTCCGGCTTCGGCAGCGTGCGGCGCTTCAACGAGACCTTCCAACAGCTGTTCGGCCGCCCGCCGGGCGCCCTGCGCCGCAGCCGCCAGGAGGAGGCCAGCGCGGCCGCTGGTGGCATCACCGTCAAGCTGCCCTACAAGCCACCCTACGACTGGGCCGCGATAATCGGCTTCCTGGCCGCTCGCGCGATCCCGGGCGTGGAGACGGTGACCCCCAAGCGCTACGCGAGAACACTCGCCATCGACGGCGATGTGGGCGTGGTGACGGTTTCGCCGGGCGCCGGCCATTTCCTGGTGGCGGAGATCCGCTTTCCAAGGGTCCAGGCGCTGCCGGCGGCGATCGCCCGCATCCGCCGGGTGTTCGACCTGACCGCCGACCCGGGACTGATCGGCGCGCACCTGAGCCAGGACCCGGCGCTCGCGCCGCTGGTGGCCGCGCGACCGGGGCTGCGTGCGCCCGGCGCCTGGGACGGCTTCGAACTTGCTGTGCGCGCCATCCTGGGCCAGCAGATCACCGTGACCGCCGCCCGCGGCCTGGCCGCCAAGCTGACCGAGGCCTATGGCCAGCGGATCGACGAACCGTTCGCAGCCTCCCTGGGCCTGACGCGCGCCTTCCCGGCGCCGGAGCGGATGGTCGGCCAGGACATCGCAGCGCTTGGCATGCCGAAGGCCCGCGGCGCGGCGTTGGAGGCCCTGGCCCGCACCGTCGCGGCCGATCCGGCGATCTTCACCCCGCGCGCCGATCTCGACAGCGCCATCGCCGCGCTGAAGGCGCTGCCTGGCGTCGGCGAGTGGACCGCCCAGTACATCGCCCTGCGCGAACTGCGCGAGCCGGACGCCTTCCCCCAGGCTGACATCGGCCTGCTGCGGGCCATGGAGGACGAGGCCGGGCGCCGGCCCACGCCTGCGGAACTGCTGACCCGCGCCGCGGCCTGGCGGCCCTGGCGGGCCTACGCCGCGCAACATCTCTGGGCCGCCGACGCGGACCAGCTCACCCTCGCCAAACGGACCAAGACCGATGCCCCACACAGCAAACAAGACCGCCAGGCCGCCTAGCGGCGCCGTCCGGAGCCTGACGCTCGACCGTATTCCATCGCCGATCGGAACAGCGCTCGTGGTGACCGACGAGGCTGGCGCCCTGCGCGCCTTCAACTGGACCGATTACGAGGCGGCCATGAAGGTCTGGATCGGCCGCCACTACCCGAAGGCCGCCCTGGTCGAGGGGCGCAGCCCGCCGGCCGTCCGCAGGGCGTTCGAGGCCTATTTCGCCGGCGAGGCCCGGGCGCTGGAGGCGGTGCCTTGGCAGGCCTCGGGCACGCCCTTCCAGTTGAAGGTCTGGGAGGCGCTCTGCACGATCCCAGCCGGCGAGACCCTGAGCTACGCCGGCCTGGCGGCGCGCATCGGGCGGCCGACCGCCGTTCGAGCCGTCGGCCACGCCAACGGCGCCAACCCGGTGGCCGTCGTCGTGCCCTGCCACCGGGTGATCGGGACCGACGGCTCGCTCACCGGCTATGGCGGCAGCCTGCCGCGGAAGCGGTGGTTGCTGGAGATGGAAGGCGCAGCGTTCAGGGAAGCGGCGGCCTGAGGCGGCGTTCTTGTCGCCCTTCGCCAGGCCGGCGGTTTGATCTAGTCTCGTCCCCGGGCGCCGGGTGTGGGCGCAAGGAGGATTGAACGCGTGGATGTCCTGGCCCTGCCGGTCCTCGGTATCGTTACGGTCGGCTTCGTGATCTTCGTCTGGGCCGGGTGGCTGAGCGACCGGCGCAAGCGCGCGCTGACCATCAACGAGGACGATTCAGGCGACGATAACGCCGAACCTTTGGACTAGGGGCTCGGTCAGGCGCTGGCGGAACTGGCGCGCTTTTCTTCGGCGGGCGGCGTCCGCATGATGTCTTCGCGCGCCGTATTGAGCTGCAGGTAGGGGGTCACGCTGTCCATCATCAGGGTGTAGGCCGCCGGTTTCACGCCGGCCAGGACCCCATCCTTCTCCAGCTTCTCCAGCACCCTGGCGGCGATGTTGGCGGTCAGCGCCGCGCGCGAGCGGCCCGGCTTGCCGGCCTCGCTGACGGCGGCCGCGGCGATCATGCTCTGGGTCGCCGTGTCCAACTGGCGCACGAGTTGCTGCGGCAGACGGCGGCGGAAGTCCTCGATCACGTCGTCCAGCGCACGGGTGACGTCCTCGATCTCGACCCGGACGCGCCCGGCGTCCAGCGCCAGCATGCCGCCGAAGTGGCAGAGCAGGCTGGTGAGATAGGGCGAACCGCGCGCGGCGGTGACGATCAATTCGATCGCGCCCGGATCGAACTTGACGCCGCTCATCTTCGCGCCGTTGTCGACCAGGCCGGCGATTTCGACGTCGGCCATGGCGGGCACCTTCAGCGCCGCGACGCTGCGGCGGATCGACGGGATGTGCTCCATCAGGTCGATGAGGTCGGTGGCCACGCCGCCGATCACCAGCTGCAGGCGCGCGGACACGTCCGACAGGGTCTTGATGAGCTCGGCCACGTCACGCCGGAATTCGGGCAGTTCGGCGCGGTCGAACTCATCCAGCACCACCAGCACCCGGGTGCCGACCAGTTTGGCTGCGGCGTCCCCGAACAGGCGAGGGGTCAGCTTGCCCTGGTCCAGCAGGTCGAGGAGGGAGGTGCCGACGTTGGAACTCGTGGGCGAAACCGCCGAGTGGTAGAGCAGCGGAATCTCAGCGGCGACGGTGCGGAAGGTCTCGGTGAAGTCCGAGGTCGCGCCGCACGAGAAGTAGACGACGATATATTTGGCTTCCATCGCCGCCAGCGACAACATGCGCAGCAGCGAGGTCTTGCCGGCCCCGCGATCGCCGTAGATCACCACGTGCGAACGCTGGTCCTCCACGGCGCGGATCAGGGTCTCCAGGATGTCGCGGCGTCCGGCGAACATCCGAGGGTCCATCACCGGCTGTGCGGGGGTGAAGGTGCCGCGCAGGCGGACGCGCTCGCGGGCCCGCGGATCGGCGCGTTCGCGATCGACGTGGTCGGCGGCGGTGGTGTGGAACCGGGGCAGCCCCAGCGACGGCTTCTCAGGGCGCCGCTCGGCGACGACGATGGGCGTCGAAGGTTGCATCGCCAGCCCTTCGGGCCGGCGCGCCTTCGAAGGCTTCTTGCGCGGCCAGAGCGACCGGATTCGAGCCGAGATGGGCACTTCTTACCTCTTAGCGTGAACGCAGGTCTCTACCACACGAAAGATGACTTGCTTACTAATCCGCCCGTGACCGGCAGGCGTTCAACCTGTCGCCCAATCTTGGCCCAAGCTGGGCGAGACGCCCCGCGGCGCGGCGTCTGGCCTCGGTCAAGGTTAAAGCGCAGGCGCGCAACAGGTTCAGCGTCGCCGCCGGCCGGCTCTAGGAAGTGTACGCTTCCTGCGGGCGGTTGGACGCCCTGCCATCGGCTCGGCGGCGCTTCGGGGCCGGCTTCGCAACCTCCGGCGCCGGGTCGTGACGCAGCCGATAGACGAGGGCGCAGATCATCCCGAGGAACATGAAGAAGATCGAGTGGTTGTCGGACTGGCCGTGCACCCATTTGACGATCAGGAAGGCCGTCAGGCACACCGCCAGCGGGGCCAGCAGCTTCGCCTCGGGCCGCTGGCCGTATTCGCGTGAGACGCAATAGCGAACCGAGGTGGCGATCCCCGCGATGAACATCCCGTACCAGAGGATGACGCCGGCCAGGCCGTAGTCGAGCAGCAGGGTGATGAAATAGTTGTCGATGGTGATGAAGTCGCCCTTGGCGAAGCCCATGGCGTTGCCGGACTGGCCGCTGCCGAAACCCCAGGGGTGGGTCCAGATCTTCGACATGGCCATGCCGAGCTGGGAGTTCCGCGCCTCAGTGCTGCCAGCCTGCGCCCCGCCGCCCAGCAGCATCATCTTGGCGCGGTGGCTGGACAGGATCGCGCCGACGCCGGCCATGAACAGGACCGGATAGGCATAGACCGCGGCGGCGGCCAACAGGTCGCGAGCGTTCGACCGCCAGCGGACGATGGTCCACAAGGCGCCATAGAGCAGCAGGCAGACCAGCATCCCGACCAGGCCTAGACGCGCGTCGGTCATGCGCACGACGATGAAGGTGATCGGGATCATCGCGAAGCACACGCCGCGCAGGAACGGCCGGATCGGCGAGAAGCCGAAATGCAGCCAGAACGGCGTCAGCAGCGAGATGTATTCGGCGAACGCCAGCGGCGTCGAAAAGACGGCCTTGGCGCGATAGACGTTCGTCCCAGGCCGGAACTCCGGCGTCAGCGTCACCTGCACCGAAGGGTCGGGGACCTTCAGGATCTTTGGAATGTGCGAAGCCCACAGGACGTGGTGCACCCGCGATTCGACCGCCCCGATCACACAGAGGACCACGAAGACCGAACACAGGAGGGCCCAGTAGCGCTCCACCGTGCCCGGCTTGCGGAAGAGCGTGCAGCTGATCAGGAAAATGCAGGTCCAGTAGATCTGCTGGTCGAACACCGCCTGGATGGAGGCGACCGGCGAGGTCGAGACCACCGAGGTGATGATCTGCACGAAGACGAAGCCGCAGAAGCACAGCCAGACCGGCCGCAGCGAGCTCGCGCTCTCATGGATTCTCTTGCGGAAGGCTCGGTTGGTGGAAAGGCTGACCAGGAACAGTGCGGCCATCGGCAGGCCGAACAGGCGCAGCAGCGTGATCCACGGCATGCCTGGCAAGGTGATGGCCAGGTAGCGTGGCCACAGGGCCACGATCGCGAAGTGGACGGTGAACAGGTACTCGACCGCCAGGGTCGGCGCCGTCCGCTGCTCCGGCAGCGCCCAGATGATCGTGGCGGCCAGGATCACGATCGGCACCGCGAAGGGCACCAGCAGGTAGGGGGCCGTCAGCCCGAAGAAGAAGCCATAGAGCAGGCAGCCGAAGACGACCAGCGGGACGGAGGAGACCTTCAGAATGGATTTTCGAAGCGAGTACATCCGCTTGTAGGGCGCCAGTACGACGCGGGTGCGCCGCCGCGCCGAGGCCCGGCCGACGATCGGGAACCGTTCCAACGTCCAGTCGAACGCCAGGACCAGCAACGGCCAGAGCTTTCGCCAGGCGAGGGCGATGGGCCTGGCGGCGGCGGTGCGGAACTGGATCGACATCGCTTACGACGCCCTGGCGTAGGTTCGAACGGCGCGGTGCGGCGCGCTCCTGGCCAGACATGGAGAGTCTAACCTTCCAGAGGATTAAGGGTGCGCCGCCTCACCGTCCAGCGTAGCCGGTGCGGCATGTGCGCGGCGGCCTAGAGCTGGGCAAGGAGTTGGAAAGAGACTGTGGTATAGGAGCGTTCAAACATGCTGGACGCATCGGCTGGAACTGTGGCGATTTCAGCTTCCGACCTGTCGGAATTCGGACAAAGATCAACTCTGGATGGACACGACTAGTCCGAACGACCAAGACAGCGCCGGCACGGTCCAGGAATGAGGCTGAGGGGGAATTAACGGATGAAGGTGAAGTTCGCAGTCGCCATGGCGGCCGTCGCCTGCGTGGGCTTGACGGCCTGCGGCAACGGCCAGCCGAAGGGTCAGGTGGTCGCCAAAGTCGGCAAAGAAGAAGTGACCGCGCTGGACCTGCAAAGCGCGATGAACGGCTTCCAGGCCCCCAACGCCCAGGTGCGCAAGGCCGCCGAACAACAGGTGCTGGCGCAGATCGTCCAGCGGAAGATCCTGGCCCAGGCGGCGCGCAAGCAGAAACTGGACAAGACACCGGAATTCGCGCGCCAGCAGCAACAGGCGACCGAAGCCCTGCTGGTCCGCGACTGGCAGGAGAAGCTGGTCAAGTCCGTGCCGGCGCCCAACCCCGATGAGGTCAACACCTTCATCGCCCAGCATCCCGACCTCTACAGCGCCCGCAAACGCTTCACGGTCGACGTGGTCCGCTTCCCGACGCCGAACGATCCCACCCTGGCCAAGGCGCTGCAGCCGCTGCACACGCTGGACGAAGTCCGCGCGCTGTTGACCTCGCGCAAGATTCCGTTCGGCAGCAACCAGACCCAGATCGATGCGCTGGCGGTCGACCCGAAGTTCATCGAACAGATCATGAAGCTGAAGCCCGATGACGTGTTCATCGTACCGCAGCCCGGCGGCACGGTGATCGCCGGCCACATCGTCGACACCAAGGTCGATCCGGTGGGGAACGACATCGCCAAGCGCCATGCGACCGAATACCTGCGCCGCACCCGCGTCCAGGAAACCATCAATCGGCAGTTCGGCTCGGTGGTCCAGCAGGGCCTGAAGGACGTCAAATACGCCAAGGGCTACGAGCCGGTGAAGCGGCCGGCGGCGAAGCCTGGGGCGACGCCTGCAGCCCCCGCCGCGGCCCCGGCCGCCGGGGCCCCGGCCGCTCCCGCAAAAACGGGGGGGTGATGCGACTCGCGACCAATCCCTTGACGAATAGCGGCCTGCCGGCGCGCAGCCGCACGTTCGCGGGCCTGGCGGCCTTGGGCGCAGCCCTGCTTTGCGCCCAGGGCGCGCAGGCCCAGATGGCCGGCGGTCTGGGCGCCGGCGTTCCGGGGGTGCCGAACGGCGACCAGCGCATCGCGATCGAGGGGCATGCGGATGCGGCCTATGACAGCAATGTCACGGGCGGCAACGCGAGCGTCGCCTCCCAACGGCGCCTGACGCCCGAGGACGAGATCTACAGCGCGGGCACGAACATCACCCTGATGTTGCCTTCCAGTCGCCAGCTGCTGTTCTTCGACGGGCAGGCCGAGCTGCAGCGCTACGCGCGCAATTCCACGCTCGATGCGAACAACTACCGTCTTTCTGTCGGCGCAGCCGAACGCCTGGGAATCTGCGCGGCGACGCTGGTGGGGGGTTACTCCCATCGCGAGACCCAGATTCAACAGGTGGCGGTGGCGACCATCGCGAAGAACATCGCGACCCAGGATTCGGGGAACGCTGACGTCACCTGCGGACGCCGGAAGATCTTCGTGGATATCTCGGGCGGCGTTTCGAAGCTGGAGAACAGCGCCAAGACGTCCGGTTTCGTGGATTCGCAGACCGTCAGCGGCAACGTCGCGGTCGGCTATCACAACACTGTCCTGGGCGACCTTTCCCTGTTGGGCGTCTACTCCGACATCCAGTACGGTCAGGACAACCTGCTGCTGGCCTTGGACCCCACCTTGCCGACTTCGGTTCCCGATGTGCGGCAATATGGCGTCGGCCTCAGATATGCCCGGAAGGTGGGCCTTCGTCTCAGCGGAACCGCCTCGGTGTTCTACAATCGGATCGAGGGCGGGTTCGTCCACACCCAGTCCGACGGATTGGGCGTCACCGCTTCGCTGGCCTATCGGATGACTTCCAGGACGCAGTTCACGCTCGACTACAATCTCGGGAACAATGCCTCGCCGCTCTCCACCACCAGCTACGTCCATTCCGAGGACCTGCACCTCAATGCGACGTACAACCTGACGCAGCGCATCACCTTCCAGGCCGGTGTGTCGCATCAGCGCGAGGAATATCGCGGCGCCGATCAGATCGCGCTGCTGCAGCTTCGCGAGAGCGACAGCAACCAGATCGACGGCAGCATCAACATCAAGGTCGGCCAGAAGCTCACCGTGATTTTGAACGCCCAGCATCTCGAACGGACGGCGGACGTGCGCCAGTTCAACTACAATGCGGACCGGGTCTCGATCGGCTTGTCCGGAAAGTTCTAATTGGATGCAGAGCATGTTGAGAAGCGCACTGCTGAGCCTGGTCGCCGCCATCCTGATGATCGGGGTCGCACAGACCCAGGCCATCGGCCAGCCCGCTCCACCGCCCGCTGGCGGTCAGGGCCAGGAGGCGGCCCCGGCCGGCTCGGCCCCGGCCGCGCCGGTCGATAGCTCCTATGTCATCGGCGTCGGCGACGTCGTCGAGATCGGGCTGGTGGGCCGTCAGGATTTCACCAATCGCGTGCGGGTCGCTACGGACGGCACGGTCCTGCTGCCCCTGATCGGTCACATCAAGGCCGTCGACCGCAATGTGATCGAACTCTCCGACGACGTGCGCCAGGCCTTGATCAAGGGCGGGTTCTATTCCGATCCCGTGGTCCGCGCGGACGTGGTGGGAATCTCGAGCCGCTATGTGACGGTGCTCGGCAACGTCGCCGCGCCCGGCCTGCTGCCGCTCGATCGCAACTATCGGCTTTCGGAGATCATCGCAAAAGTGGGCGGACGGGGCGGCACCGGCGGCACCTATGTCCTGCTGACGCGCGCCGGCGCCGACAAGGCCGTGCGATATTCCATCGACAAGCTTGCGCAGGGGTCGGGCGACGACGATCCGATCGTGAAGGCCGGCGACAAGATCTATGTCCCCACGTCGGAAACCGAGGTCTTCTATATCTCCGGGGAGGTCAAATCCCCGGGCGCCTTCCCGGTGTCGGACAAGATGTCGATCCGCCAGGCGATCGCCCGCGGCGGCGGCGTCACGGAGAACGGCAGCGAGAACAAGGTCACCCTCATCCGCGACGGCAAAGAGGTGAAGAAGGTGTCTCTCGACGACCCGGTGAAGGTGGGCGACATCATCAAGATCGGCGAACGGCTGTTCTAGCGGGATAGGTTCAGACCATGAGTATCATCCAGTTCCTGCGGATCATCCGGGCGCGATGGCTGCTGATCATCGCCTGCACCGTCTTCACCTTCCTTGGGGGGTTCGCGGTCACACTGCTGGTGCAGCCGCGATACGAGGGGACAGCGCACGTGATGATGAACGTGCTGAAGCCGGACACCGTCACGGGCGTCGCGCAGAACATTCAGAACTTCGGCGCCTACATCGAGACGCAGAAGGAATTGGTGAAGGACTATCAGGTCACCGCGCCGGTCGTGGACAAGCTGGGTTGGCTCAGCGATCCCGGTAAGATCGCCCAGTACCAGGCGCGGCCTGCGAACGACAACCGCGACTTCCGGCGCTGGCTGGCGGCCCAGGTCGCCGACCGGACCAAGGCGGGCCTCGACTCGGGCACCATCTTCGAAATCACCTTCAGCTCGCCGTCGGCGATCGAGGCCAAGAACGGCGCCGAGGCGCTGCGCCAGTCCTTCGTGGACTACACCCTGGCGACCCGCCGGCAGGATGCGACCCGGAACGCCCAGTGGTACTCGAGCCAGGCCGACATCGCCCGGCAGCGGGCGGAGGAAGCCCAGAACGCCGTCGCTACCTACGAACGCGCGAACGGCATCGTCATGCAGGGCGACAAGGCTGGCGCGCTGCAGGATACCGACAGCGCTCGTCTCGCCGCCCTGGTGGCGCAGGCGGCGAACGCCCCGGCCGCGGCCCTTTCGGCTCCGGTCACCGTGTCCTCCCAGTCCAAGCTGCAGCTCGCGCAGATCGACGCCGAGATCGCCCAGAACGGTGAGAAGCTGGGCCCCAACCACCCCGTCATGCAGCAGCTTCGCGCCCAGCGGGCGATGGTGGCGAATATCGTCAAGCAGGAGGAAGCGTCCGCCAGGGCCGGTCCCAGTGCGTCGGTTGTAATGGGCGAGGTCTCGCGGGCCCTGCAGCAGCAGAAGGGCGTGGTGATCGCCGAGCGCGACAAGATCGAGAAGCTGCACCAGCTGCAGTCCGAATTGGACCTGCGCCGCGATCAGTACCAGAAGACTTCAGAACGCGCGGCCGAACTGGGCCTCGAGGCTGGGGTGGCCGATTCGGGCATGTCGCCGGTCGGCGTCGTGGTGACGCCCGACAAGCCGGCGTTCCCCAACAAACCGCTGATCATCATCGGCTCCTTCGTCCTGGGCCTGGCGCTTGGCCTGGTGCTGGCGATCCTGATCGAGCTCCTGAACCGCCGCGTCCGCGGGGTCGAGGACCTTGAGTTCGACCGCAATCTGAACTGCCTGGCTATCGTCGGCCCTGCGCTGCGTGAGCGCACCTCCCGCGCCGCGCGGGCGGGGGGCCGCCGCGACGCCGTCGTCGGGGCGAACGCCTAGTGGCGCGCTCCTCCCGAACAGGGGCCGAGCGGGCGGCGCCCGCACCGGTGATCGACAACGTCAGTCGCAGGATCCTGCTGACCGACCCTTCGGGCGAAGCGGCGGAGGCGATCCGTGCGTTGCGCACCCGGATCCAGTCGCAGCACGTCCAGATGGGGCGCCGCGCGCTGTCGATCTGCGGGCCGACGCCCGAGGTCGGTGCGACGTTCGTCGCCGTGAACCTGGCGATCGCGCTCTCGCAGATCGGGGTGAAGACCCTGCTGATCGACGGCGACCTGCGCAACCCGACGATCCACACTTACTTCAACCCGCCGCTGACCGGCGGCGGCCTCTATGAGTGCCTCCGCTCCAACGCCGACAGCGTGGCGGAGTTCACCGACGAGAACGTCATGCCGAACCTGGACATCTTGTCCGCGGGCCGGCCCGACAGCGCGGGCCACGAACTCCTTTCCGGCGAAGGGTTCCCGGTGCTGATCAACAGCTGTCTTCGCGATTACGACATGACGATCATCGATACGCCGCCGGCCAACAGCTGCGCTGACGGCTTGCGGATCAGCACGGTGACCGGCTTCGCCCTGATCGTGGCCCGCAAGAACCAGACCCTGGTGTCCGATATCCGCGTGCTCGCCGATCAGCTCAAGAAGGAGCGGGCCCACGCGGTTGGGACCGTGCTGAACGCCCTCTGAGCGGCGACGCGGCCTGTTCGGCCGCGGACTTGGCTAGAGCTTGAGGTGCAGGCCGAAGTGCAGGATCAGCGCGCCGATCGCGCCCGTCCAGAACACCGCCACGCTCATCAGGTCGACGCGCAACCCGCCTGGAATCCGTGATGGCAGGCCCGGCAGGTAGGCGAAGTAGGAAAACGCTGGCGCACCCACCAGCACGACGATGGCGCCGGGCAGGCCCCACTGGTGGACCGTGACCAGCAGCCCCACGACCAGCACGATCATGCGGGTCACATTGGCCATGGAGTTGAAGCGCGAACCGCCCGAGGCGATGAGCACGCTGCCGGTCGGGGCGACCAGGATGTCCAGCGCCGCACGCACGCCCAACAGCGGCACCATCCAGGTCAGGTCGCCGAAGCCGCGAGGCAGCTTGAACATCGACAGGATCGGCGGCCCCACGAAGATCGCGCCCCAGGCGAAGCAAAGGGCGAGCCCGGTGAAGGCCCACTTGCCGCGGGCGAACTGGCGTGAGGCGCGCTCGCGGTCCTCGCGCACCGAGGCCGCCAGCATCGGCAAGAAGACCTGGCTGGCGAGCTGGGAGATGGCGGTCACCGGCGTCGAGACGATCATCGAAGCGAAGGCGAAGCAGCCGAACTCGATGTCCGGAATCGCGCCTTTCAGGATCAGGTTCTCGCCGCGGCTGCTCAGGAAATAGGTGGCCGACGACAGCAGCATCCAGCCGCCGAAGTGCACGATCTCCCTGGCCATGGCCTTGTTCCAGCCGAAACGGATCGGCGGGGCGAGCAAGTGGGACACGATTGCGAAGGCGAGCGACGCTGCGACGGTGCCGCCGACGATGGCCCATGCGGACGGCGCCATGACGGCCCAGACGATGGTCACCAGGAAGCCCACGACCTCTGAGGCGATGGTCAGTGTGGCCGGTCGGCGCAGGCTCACATTGCGGGTGTACAGCCACATCCTCGGATTGGAGAACGAGCGGAACAGCAGCGAAAGAGCGCCGAAGACCAGAAGGGGTGCGAGCGCGGGGTCGTGGTAGGTCCATGCGATCGGAAAAGCGAGCGCCGCGGCGATGATGCCGAGCAGCCCGCCGCGCAACGCCTGCACCGAAAACGCGGTATCCAGGTAGTCCCGGCTCTCGCCTTCCTTGTGCTGCACAATCCCGACGCCGATCCCCAGGTCGCAGAGCAGCTCCAGGCCGGCCAGGATAACGGCGATGATGGTCACGTCCCCCATCGGCGCGGCGTTGCTGAGCAGCTTCGCCAGGGTGATGCGGGAGACGAAGCGCAGCAGGGTGGTGACCGCATAGCCGGTCGCCGACCAGCTGCTGGCCTTGAACACCTTACGGCCGCCCTTGGACCGGCTGAGGGTAATCAGCGACGCGAGCCGCTGGGCGATGGATCCACGGATGGCGGCGGCGCCGGCGACAGGGGGCGGCGCGCCCAGTTCGGCTTCCGCCTCGCTCAGCGACGAAGGTTCATCCGCGCCAAGGTCGCCCTTTGCCGTCGCTGACATCCGATTGAACGCTTTCCAGCACTGATGCGGTTGAAGGGCCTTAGCCTGCTTTCGTCTATTTCAGCCAGCGCTTGACCATCGTCCGCAGATTCTCGTGCCGTAGCGTCTGGCTGGAAAGCAAAGCGACAAACACCGCGAAGACGCCGGCGGCGCCCAGCAAGGCGAACAAGACAAGCAGGTTCTGTTGTGTAGCGTCCATCGTGTCCCACCACTTGTGACGTCGCTCAGGCTTATCATGCCCGAGGCTGACCGACACGCCAGGACCTTAATCCCCATTACTTGCTGACTGGTTTCAAATCGTTAGCACCCCCGATGCAAATTGTCGTATCGCTCGGGGCGCGATCTTGTGCGAAGGCGTGGTCGGAAATTCGATCCGCATCACCAATCGGGGATTGGGAGAGATGGGCGTCGGCGTAGGAATGATCTGGCGATGACGGCTGAAGCGCAGAAGGCAACCGCCAACCCGATTCAACTGCGGACCTACCTGACGCCGGCAAACCTGGCGTTGATCGTGGGCTTCGCCGCCCTGGCGGTTCCGACGATCATCGGGCTGGGCCAGCAGGTCTGGACCACCGAACTGGGCGCGCACGGCCCGATCGTGCTTGCGGTCGGCGCGTGGCTGCTGGTCCGCGGCGTGACCGCCGCCAAGCCGCAGTTCGCCCCAAGCTCGCTTGTTCTGACCCTGGTTGGGCTGATGGCGTCGCTGGCGCTCTATATCTTCGGCCGGGCCTTCGATTTCATGACCTTCGAGGCGGCCGGCCTCTATGGCGCAGGCGTGTCGCTGCTCTACTCGCGGGTCGGCCTGCGGGCGATGAGGACGCTCTGGTTCCCGGTCGGCTATCTCGCGTTCCTGATCCCGCCGCCGCACTGGGTGATGGACCAGTTCACCGCGCCCCTGAAACAGTTCGTCTCCTGGGCGGCCATGAGCATCCTATCCGCGGTCGGAATCCCGGTGAGCCACGAGGGCGTGACGATCTATGTCGGATCCTATCGGCTGCTGGTGGAAGACGCCTGTTCCGGCATGAACTCGCTCATCGGCCTGATAGCGGTGAGCCTGCTCTACATCTACCTGCTGCGCGGATCGAAAGCCCGCTATGCGGCGATCCTGACGGCGACCACCATCCCGATCGCCATCCTGGGCAACATCATCCGGATCATGACCCTGATCCTGCTCACCTTCTTCGGCGGCGATGAGCTGGCGCAGGGATTCCTGCATGAGACGGCCGGCCTGTTCCTGTTCGCCATCGACCTGATCCTGGTCTTCCTGGCGGACCAGGTGCTGGCTCGCAGCCTGCCGAAATCCTGGAAACCCGCATGATGGACCGCAGGGACTTCTTTCTGGGCGCCGCCTGCGTGGCCGGCGCCGCCGGCGGTGTCGGCCTGAAGCCGCGCCACGAGGTGAAGCTGCTGAAGGGCGGAAAGGTCGCCGACGTCGCCCCGACAACCTTCGGCAATTGGGTGTCGGAGGACGTGGGCGATCCCTACGCCATCAATGGTCCCGGCACCTTGTCGGCCAAGCTCTACAACGAGCTCGTCGTGCGCCAGTACCTGAACCAGAAGGACCAGACGGCGGTGCTCATGCTGCTGGCTTACGGCGGCAAGCAGAGCGACGAGTTGCAGCTCCACCGGCCGGAGGTCTGCTACCCCGCCTTCGGCTACGCCCTGGTGCGCAACGAACCCGTATTCCTGCCAATCGGCAAGGGCGTCACCGTGCCCGCGCGGCGGTTGTCCGCCGAGCAGGACGACCGGCACGAAAGCATTATCTATTGGTCGCGGATGGGCGAGATGTTGCCCCAGAACGGGCCGCAGCAACGGGCCGCCCGCCTGGAGATCGGCCTGAAGGGGATCGTTCCCGACGGTCTGCTGTGCCGCTTCTCGATGGTCGGCGACGACGTAGAGCGCAGCTGGGCCACCATCGATGGCTTCGTGGTCGACCTGCTGGGCGCCATTCCGGCGGACAAGCGCAACGTGCTGATCGGCGATCAGCGGGCCAACGCGCTGCGGCAGGCCTAGGCCCGCTGGTTCGGCGGTCCGGTCAGAACTTCAGTCCGCCGAAGGGTTTCAGCACCAGAACGATATAGGCCAGGACGGCGACCACGATCGCCGCCGACAGCGGGCCTTGGTCGTGGTTGCCCACATAGTTGGCGAAGGCGCAGCCCACCGCCGGCGGCAGATAGTGGAAGATGGTGTCCTGAGGCTCGCCCTCGGTCATCGACCTGTGCAGGAACAGGACGACCAGTCCGCCGAAGATGGCGACCGTGATCCAGTCGTAGACGGTTTCCAAAGCCCGCACTCTCCCTGACGGCGCCATGTCTCCTAGGCAGGATGACCAGTCGGCGCAAGAGGAACAAGCCTGTGCAAGAGCCGCGCCAGAGCCTTGGCGTCACAGGCCTCGTCGCATTGACATAACGGGTGCATAAAGGTTGTTTCGACGAACCGAGAAAATCGAGTAAAGGCTTCTGCGTATGGCCCGGCCGGGTGGCGGTAAGGAAGATATCGTGGCCTACCTGCGTCGCGTCATCACCAACTACCTGTCGAGTCTTCGAGCTTATTTGAGAGAAGCCTCGGGATTTTCCGATTTCATCCAGGTATTTCGCGTCCGGCTGGCGCTCTCAAAGATCGGCTACATTGCCTGCCGCAGGCCCATCGTCGCGCAGCTTCGGCTGAAGTCGTTCGGGAGCGCGCCGATCTATGTCCGCTCGCACACCACCGACATCTCCGTCCTCAATGAGATCATCGCTTCCGGCGGCTACGATGCCCTGGTCCGCCATCCGGTGCCGGACGCGCGCCTGATTGTCGATCTGGGGGCGAACACGGGCCTCGTCGACCGCTGGTTCCTGGCGCGCTATCCGCGAGCGCGGATCGTCGCCGTCGAACCGGAGCCTGGAAATTACGCCACCCTGCGTTCCAACGTCGCTGATTTCGCGGTCGAGACCGTGCCGGCGGCCATCGGCGCTTGGGAGCGGCGGCTCATGCTGCATACGTCCTCCGGCGAGCATGGCTTCACCATGGTCGGCGCGCCGCCCAACGGCGCGGCGGCGATCGAGGTTCCGGTCGTCACCATGGCTTCGATCCTCACGTCCGGCGATCCCATCGACCTCCTGAAGGTCGACATCGAAGGCGCTGAGGAGGAACTTTTCGCTGACTGCAAGGCCTGGATCGGCCGCGTAGAGATGCTGCTGGTGGAGTGCCACGGGAACTATACCTTGAGCCGGCTCACCGATGCGCTTGGCAAGGCCGGCGCAAAGTTCAATCTTCTGGAGACCGACCTGAAACCAGAATTCGGATTCGAGGTCGGACTCTTCCGCCGCGCCTAGACGACGACGCCCTCACGACCGCCGCGCCAGAGATCAGAACAGATAGAGCGGGGCCGGGGCGTTCGCGCTGAATATCAGCGTACTACGGGTTGTGGATGGCAATCAGCGACTTGGTCAAACCCATGAAGATCTCCCGCTCAAGGGAGGCTTCGGGGAACAGCAGATTCATCTGGCGCCGGTCAAGCAGGCAGGTCCCATCAAGAATCGAAAGCGCGGAGCCGAGGCTGTCAGCGCGACCGGCGGTGCATACGGAAAAGCTCTCAAGAATCTTGGCTTGGATCGGACGGGGCATGAAGTGAATCAGAGGGGCCTTGTAGTAATGTGGGTCTATGGGAAACCAGAAGTTCGGCGTCTGTACGTAGTAGCTATTCCCAACCCTTCTGGTCTCTGCCGCGAATTTCTCGACGCGACCCCAGTTCCCTACGTGCTCAATTACCGAGTTCGAGTGGACAAGATCGAACTCTCCGTCCTTGAATTCTGAAAGGTCGCAAGCGTCTGCGACCACATCTTCAAAGATATCCGGGTCCTCGCCGGAGGATTTGAGTTCGGACTCGATGTGGTTTAGTATGGTAACCTTGACACCTGTCGTGCGAAGGTAGTCTGTTCCCACTCTCTTCCAGTATTCGACAGACCCGCCCAGATCTAGTATTCTTGTGGCGGATTTCTTGCTGGCGATTTCTGATATAAGTTTCCGAAGTTTTTCGTCCCGCTTCTTCCGGAATTTAGTAGAAAGGGAATTGGGATCCGCGGTGTCGTTTAGTCGCGTCTGAATAGTGTCGTTCATTTTGCGGATCCAGAGCGAAGCTTAGACGCTTTTGCCAGCGTGTGCGTACGCACTCAAGATGATTCAATCGCCAGACCGAAACACCATTTGAAATGGATAGCTAGGGGCTTTTGAGCACGACCCCGCGCCGTCACGCCCGCCGCCCGCAGGCATGGATCATCCTCGGCTTCGGCGGCATCGGCAGCCCCGCTGCGGCGTCAGAACGGATAGGCCAGGGCCACGACCTGAGCGAGTGAGAATGCGCCGATGGCGTCAACGGCCGTGCGCGGATTCCCCATCGCGTCATAGCCGCTGACGCTGGTCTTGGTCGGCGTGGAGGCCTTCGGTCGGAAATCGCCTGTCGCCGGGCTTTGCAGCAGGTCTGCGGGCGCCGGACTGGTGTGGCCGGCGATCTGCGTGTTCCCCGAGCTCGGCGCCCTCGAAAAGTCGTTGGGCGCTGCCGTCGAGGGGAAGGCCCAGCTAAGATAGCAATCCTTGAACGTGAACGGCAGCGGGCCGTTGGCGTCGGACCAGCCGACATCGGTGAGGATGCACTGTTCAAAGACGCAATAGGCGTCACCGCGCGCTGCGGAGTTCAGCACCGTGTCCGGAAGGATGGTCGAGTTGCGGAACACAAAGTGGCTGAAGGTATTGGCGACAAAATGTTGCGTGATGCCATCGTTGCTCTGGACCGCGAAATCGGTGACGACGAAGTCGTTCGTCGGAGCGTCCATCAGGTACACCTTCTGTCCCTGATTCTGGGCGCCGCTGTCGGCCATGCCGACGACGATATTGCCGCGATGGAGGCCGTTCTGACGGAGGCTTCCGCTGCCGTCGGTGAAGAGCTGGACCACGTCGCAGTGGTGGTCGAACCAGGCGTCAAGTTGCAGCGGCGTGGCGGTCACCGGCTGGTTGGTCCAGCCGTTGGTGTTGCCGAAGCCGTGGGCCTGCAGGGCGCTCGCGCGGCGGCTGCATGTCCCGCCGGGGCCGCTGGTGTCGAGTTGGGTCGCGGTCCAGTTCGGCACGTTGGCGTTGATGTCGGCGATGATCCTGCTGATCTCGAACCACGGGTCCGAAGGGACCGTGCCAAGCACATAGCTTTTCTTGACCACGCCGTTTTCGATCAACTGGAACTGGGAGCCGACCGAGTCGTTGCCGCCGGTCTTCGTCGTGGTGGCGGTGTTGGGTCCGGTATAGGCCAGCTTCATCGTGGGGACCGCGTTCTTGAAGAACGCCGGGTCGTAGCTCTTCACATAGTTGCCGACCGAGAAGTGGGTGTTGCTCCAGACGTGGCCTTCCACGGAGTGGATTTTGCAGTTGGTCTGATAAATCTGCGACCAGCCGGTCGAGGAGACATAGCTGATGACGCAGTCTTCGAGGTAGCTCCGCACTGGCATCAGGGCGTCAGGGCGCGCGCCCTTGTTCCACTCAAGCGTGTCGCGGGTTCCGGTCGAACTGGTCAGGTTGCATCCGTTGAAGCGGAAGCCCTTGCTGTAGAGGCTGTTGCCCAGGACGCTGAAGTTACGGAAGTCCAGGGTGATCCCCGAGCCCCGGAACTCCAGGGCTTCGATCTGCGGATCGATGGGCCAGGACGCGATGGCGGCGGGGAATAGGGCGCGGCCGATCCTGGCGTTGACGCCCGATGCCGCCTGGATGACGTGGAAACCCTTCGTGCCGGCGTAGCGCGTGGTTCCCACGGTCGAGAGTTCGTAGAAGGTGCTATCGAGCAAGGTGATCTGCGCACTTTCGGCGTTGGCCGCCTTGATGGCGGCGATGGCGGCGTCCAGGGTCGTGTAGTCGCCAGCGGCGCCCACGGTCTTGACGAAGTCGTGCGCCGTGGTCCGGGGATAGACGATCATCTGCCGGTCGCCGTTGAAGCCCGACAGCGTGTTGCCGATGGTGCGGGGCTGCATCGTCGGGTCGTTGGGCGTGGCCGTGGCGAAGATGCGGGCGGCGCCGGTGGCGCTCAGAATATTGAACTTCCCGCTATCGAGTGTGATCCAATAGCCGAGGCGCTTGCGGACGTTACCGTTCACGTCGGTGTCGGCGTAGACGCTCTGCGTGACACGCTGGACCGTCCCTTCGACCCAGAAGTCGACGTAGGCGACGCCGCCCTTTGCGTCGGCATCGACGCCAATCACCGTGTTGGCCGACAGCCGAAGTTCAGAAGGTTGCCACCACTGCACCGCCGGCTTGGCGGTCGTCCGCGTAGGGTCGGTCGGCGGGCTTCCCCCCGACAGCGCCTGGCCGTTCCACCGCGAGCCAGGGCCGACCACCGGCATCGGACCGGCCGCCACGGTTTGGGTTCCCGCACCGCCCGCCTGCGCTTGCGCCTGAGCTTGCGCCAGGGCCGCGGCGCGCGCCGCACACCCCGTCACGCCGCCGGCGAGCGGCAGCAGAGATAGGCCGCCAAGGAGGCCCCGACGCGAAATCATAGACTACCCCTTTGGGACCCGCCGTCAGGCGGATCGCTTTGCACGCAACCCCGCGCCCAAACGCCTAAGCGTCCGCACGCCATTTGACTGGACGAAACAACTCACCGGACTGGCCGCCCCTGGCGTCGCCTGTGGAACCCGGGGTCCGCGGCCCGACGCCACGACCCCTCCTTCAGGCGCAGGAAGCGGCGGTCAGAGAGATGACGCGCCCCACCACGACCTAGCTATCTGGTGTAACTATGATCGCCCAAAAACCCTAAACCTTTTGAGTTAAGCCAACGTTCTCACATCGCCTTTGTCGTTCAGGTGGAGCTGTTTTGAATACGGCGACTTGTCTCATGCGGCTTCACGTCGCTGACGCGGGCCCGGCCTGTGGTATGAGCGGCGTCCCCTTAGCGCCCGAGGACGGGCTGGCCGGCGAGGCGATGGAAGAGTTCCTGCGACAGTACGGCCCGATCGGGATCTTCCTGGGCGCGGGGTTCGAGGGGCAGACGGCGCTGATCGTCGGCGGGCTCCTGGCGCGGCAGCACATCCTGAACCTGTGGCTGGTCCTGGCCTGCGCCACGGCGGGCTCGGGGCTGGTCGACCACCTGCTGTTCGTGGCCGGACGGCGGTTTCGCAGCCATCGCTGGGTGGCGCGCGCGACCCAGCAGGCCGCCTTTGCCCGGGCGCTGAAATTCATCGAGCGCTATCCGATCGGCTACATCCTGGCCTTCCGGTTCATCTTCGGCCTGCGGGTCGCCAGCCCGATCGCCATCGGCGTGTCGCAGGTCCCGACTTGGCGGTTCACCCTGCTGAACATCCTGGGCGCGGTGATCTGGGCCACGGCCTTCACGCTGTCGGGCTTCATCTTCGGCGAGGCGGTGCACAACCTCCTGGGCCGCGGTCACCACGCGGGCCGCTGGACCCTGATCGCGGCGGGCGCGGTGGTGGTCGTGGTGATCGCGATCTGGTCGGTCCGCTACCTGTTGCGCCGGCGCAAGCCTGTGGTGGAAACGCCGCCGCCGCTCAACTGAGCTGCGAGGTCCGTTGCGGCGAAGCGGGCGCGAGCGTAGCCCTTGATGGACCATGGCCGACTCCCGTTTTTCCAGACGCTCCCTGTTCGCCGCCGCGGCGGGGCTAGCCACGGGCGGCGCGGGGCTCGCGGGCCCCGCGGCGGCGCAGCCGATCCGCTGGCCCGGCGGCGCGCGGGCGGCGATCAGCCTGACCTACGACGACGGCCTGAACAGCCAGCTCGACAACGCCGTGCCCGAGCTGAAGCGTTACGGCTGGAAGGCCACCTTCTTCCTGACCGAGGACAACGCTCACTGGCGGCTCGCCGACTGGGAGACCCTGGCGCGGGAGGGCAATGAGGTCGCCAACCACACCATGACCCATCCGTGCGCCCTGGCGCGCTGGTCGGCGGACCGGTTCGCTCGCGCCGAGCTGGGGCCCATGGACGGCTATCTCGACGCCCACTTCGGCCCCGACCGGGCGAAGACCTTCGCCTATCCCTGCGGCTACCTGGGCCTGGGCCATGGCGGGCGGCGGCTGCGCTTCGCCCGCTATCGCAAGGTGCTGGAGCGCGACGGCGTGGTGGCGGCGCGGACCACCGCCGGCGGGCCGAACCGCCCGGCCGACGTGGTCGCCGATCCCTTGCGCCTGCACGCTTTCGAGCCGGCCGACGACGGCGATACGGCGGCGCCGGCGCTGCGCTACCTGAACGAGACCGTGGCCCAGGGCGGCTGGGCCATCCTGGTGTTCCACGAGGTCCTGCCGCAGGGAAAGGCCGAAGGCGACGCCAGCATCGCGACCCACAACCGGATTCTGGCCCGCATCGCCGAGCTGAACCTCTGGGTCGCCCCCATGGGCCAGGTCTTCGACTATGTGGCGGCGGCGGAACGCGAGGTCGCCGCGCCGCGGATCTCTGGGCGCTAACATTACGCAAATTTCACCTGCGCCGCCGTCGCCCCAAGGCACGGCTTGCCGTATAACGCGGCTCGACGGAATCGTTTCAGGGCCGGGGATCGGCGATGACGACATTTACCGAACTTGTCGCCACGGTGGTCGTGAACTCCTCGGCGCTTGCCCTGTCGCATTTCGGCGTCGCGATGACTCCGTCACAGATCGAGCGGGTGACGCCACCGCCGGCCGAGCGGGTGATCGCCCGCACGCACACCACGCCCGCACAGTCGAAGCTGCTGAAGACGGCGTGCCCGGACCCTGCGCGCAAGGCGCGTCCGCTGCGCGCCTGACGGGCGCCCAAGCCTCAAATTTCGACGGCCATGACGGCGCCCCTGTTTGCGTCGCGACCTATCGCGGGTAATCCTTCGGGCGTGGCGCGGGGAGGCCGCGGGCGGCGCCGCAGGGGCGCGCCGGGCCGCCCACGGGTAGAGGCGAATGAAGTTCAAGAAGCGGAGCCGGCCGGCGGATTTCGGCGCCTCGCACCCCGAGGGCCCGGTCGAGACCCATGCGCCCGGGGCCTGGGACGAGCCGGACGACCACGATGCGCATCATGACGCCTTCGACCTGGAGCCTGGCCCCTACGCCCCGGTCCATCCGCCATCCTGGCAGTCGCCGGTGGCGACCGCCCAGCCGCGCGTGCCGGCGCGGCGCGACGAGGAGGAGGCCGACCTCGAGCTCGAAGATCCCTATCGGGCGCCGTCCGGCTGGCCGATCTATCTGACGGCCTTTGCCGTGGCGGTGCTGTGGGCGGCGGGACCGATCGCCTTCGCCGTCGGCTACCGCAACGCTGTCGTCCCGTTCCGCAACGACATGTTTGCGATGGGCGTGTTCGCGGCGCTGGCGGTGGGGCCGGCGCTGTTCGTCTTCTTCGCCGCCTACATGGTCCGCCAGGGCCAGAAGCTTGGCGCCGAGGCGCGCCGCGCCAAGGCGATGGCCGAGGAGATGCTGAGCCCGGCCATGGTCGCCGCCGCCCGGGCGCGCGACGTGGCCTATGGCGTGCGCGAGGAGATCCTGCGCGCCGGCCACGCGGCCGACGAGGCGCGCGAGACCCTGCTGGCGCTGCGCGAGACCCTGGCCCAGGAGAGCGAGCGGCTGATCGAGAGCACCGACAACTCCCGGCGCACGGCCCTGGAGCTCACCGAGACGCTCAGCCGGGAACGCTCGGAGATGGGCGCGCTCAGCCACAGCCTGGACGCCCAAGCGAACCGGGTCAGCGACACCATCGGCCTGCAGGCCAAGATGGTGGCCGAGGCTACGGAACTGGCCGAGGCGCAGTTGCGCGACGCCGAGGCGTCGCTCTCGGCCCGCGCCGCCGACCTGGCCGCCGCCGCCGGCGAGGCCAGCGACGCGGCCCGCACGGCCGGCGAGGACCTGACCCGCCACATCGCCCGCCTGGAGACGGCCGGCGCCGGGGTGGCCGATCAGGTCAAGGCGGTGGAAACCGGCCTTTCGGAACAGCGCAACGCCCTGATCACCCTGACGCAGACGCTGAAGACCGATCACCAAGGCTTCGCCGACCAGGCCGAGGCCCACGCCGCCAAGCTGGGCGAATTCATCGACCAGGCGCGCGCCTCCTCCGGCGAGCTGACGGAGCGGGCGTTGAAGGGGGGGGAAAGTCTGCGGGGCCTGATCACCGACGCGACGGAGCAGGTCCGTGAACTCGCCGAAACAGCGCGTGCCGAGCGCGAGGAGTTCAGCCAGTCAACGGCGCAGTCGCTGGAGACCGTTTCGGCCGCCGCCGCGGAGCAGCGCGCCCAACTCGAGGGCCAGACCCGCGCCGCCATCGAGGCCTTGGCCGCGGCGGCTGCCGAGACGCGCGCCGGGGTGGCCAGCCACGCCGCCGCCGCCCGCGAGCAGGTCGACCAGCTCTCCGAGGCCGCTTTCGCCGCGGGCCAGAAGGCCAACCAGGTGTTCGAAGCCCGGCTGACCGAGGCGCGGACCCTGGTCGAGCAGTCCTCGCAGATGGTCGACGAGGCCGGCGCGGCCACAGCCAAGCGGCTGGAGGATGCGGCCGCCGCCGCCCGCGCTTCGATGGCGGCCTTGCAGGAGATGATGGCCGAGGTGGATCGCCGGTCCGCTCAACTGCCGGCCAGCGCCCAGGGCCAGATCGAACTGGTCCGCGCCGCGGTTTCGGAGGGGCTGGAGGAACTGAGCGCCAACGCGCGGCGCACCGCCGAGGAGGCCCAGGCGATCGACGCGGCGTTCCAGGACCGCGCGCGGCGGAACTTCGAGATGCTGAGCGAGGCCGTGCGGCTGATGGGCGTCTCGGCGACCCAGTCGTCCGCGCCTCTGCCGCAGCCCGCGCCGATTTCCGCCTCCGCCGCCCGCGCCGCGCGCCCGCGCCCCGCCGCCAAGGCGGTCCCGCCGCCCGAGCCCGCGCCGCCGGAACAGGGCGCCGTGCTCTCGGAAGAAGACGAGCTCGACCGCGCGCTCGAGGAATTGATGGAGCCTGCGGCCACGCCCGCCAAGCCGGTCGACCCGGGCCTGCGGCCGCGCCTGAAACTGACGCCCACCGCCACCGACGAGGAATTCGCCGCCGTGTTCGACGCCGCCGGCGGGGTGGCCGGGGAACCGGCCGAGCCGTCCCACGAGGGGGAGTCCTGGACCTGGAAGGACCTGCTCGCCTCCATCGACGGCGCCGACGCCGACGGCGAACGGCTGCAGGACATCCTGGCCCGCGAGGTGGGCCAGATGGGGGTCGACCCCACCAAGCTGCTGCCCAAGGCGCGGATCGACGAGATCGCCGCCGCGGTGCAGACCGGCGACCTGGAAGGCGCGCGCGAGGTGGTCAAACGTCTGGCCCCCGCCGCGATCCGCCGCATCTCGCGCCGCCTGGTCACCGACGATGCGGTCAAGCGGCAGGCGCAGATCTATGTGCGTCGCTACCAGACCCTGGTGGATGACGCCGCGGTGCGCGACCCGGAAGGCTTCCTGATGGCCAGCCTGCTGGGCGATGACGGCGGACGGCTCTACCTGCTGCTCGACGCCGCGGCGGGCGATCCGGGCTAGCGTGCCCACGCTCTCCGCTCGGGCGGAATCCTGGCCGTTGGCCCAGGCCTTCGTGATCTCCCGCGGCTCGAAGACCGCCGCCGAGGTGGTGGTGGCCGAGATCTCGGACGGGCGATATCGCGGCCGCGGCGAGGGCGCGCCTTATGGGCGCTACGGCGAGACGGCGCGCGGCGTGCTGCACCAGATCGAACGGGTGCGCGATGCGGTCGAGGCCGGCGTCGGGCGCGGCGACCTTCAGGGCCTCTTGCCGGCTGGGGCGGCGCGCAATGCGATCGACTGCGCTCTCTGGGACCTTGAGGCCAAGCGCGCGGGCGTCAGGGCCTGGGAGTTGATCGGCCGGTCGCGGCTGGACCCGGTCAAGACCTGCTTCACCATCAGCCTGGGCGGCGCCGAGGCCATGGCGGAACAGGCCCGCGCCAACGCCCGCAGGCCGATGCTGAAGGTCAAGATCGGGTCTCGCGACGACCTCGAACTGGTGGCCGCGGTGCGCGCCGCCGCGCCGCGCGCCCGGCTGATCCTCGACGCCAACGAGGCGCTCGGCTTCGACGACCTTGTGCGCCTGGCGCCCGATTTCGCGCGGCTCGACATCAAGCTGCTGGAGCAACCCCTGCCGGCCGGGGAGGACGCGGCGCTGGAGAGCTACCGGAGCCCGGTGCCGCTCTGCGCCGACGAGAGCCTGCATACCCGCGCCGAACTGGACGCCTGTGCGCGGCGCTATGACCTGGTCAACATCAAGCTCGACAAGGCCGGTGGCCTGACTGAGGCCCTGGCGCTGGCCGAAGACGCCCGCCGGCGGGGCCTGGGCGTGATGGTGGGCTGCATGGTGGCGACCTCGCTGGCCATGGCGCCGGCCATGATCCTGGCCCAGGGCGCGGAGGTCGCCGACCTCGACGGCCCCTTGCTGATGAAGCGCGACCGCGAGCCTGGACTGCGGATCACCGGCTCGGTGCTAGAGCCGCCGGCGCCCGAGCTCTGGGGCTAGGCGCGCCTCCGGCGGAGCAGCCCCTTCATGCGCTTGACCATGTCGTCCGGCAGCAGAGCCTTGGCCGCTCGGCGTGCGTGGCCGACCGCGGTCAGCCGGAAATCCCGGAACCGGAGGCCCCAGACATAAGGGAGGCCACGAGGGCCAAGCGCCATAACGCGGGTGCGGAACGGCTCGCGCCGGTCGCTCCAGCGCAGCTTGTAGTCGCCGGCCGTCAGCCTGAAATCGAGGTGCACGCCGCGCGGGATGCACCACCGTCCCAGGTCCTCGATCAACAGATTGCCGGGCGAAAAGGCCGACAAGGCAGGGTCGAAGGCGGTGATGTAGTATTCCAGCCGATCGCCGGACAGCAGGCACAGGCAGCCGGCGATCGTCTGGTCGCCGGAGTCCAGGGCGAAGGCCAGCACGCCGGTTCCCTCGCGGCCGACCAGGGCCTTGTAGAGGGCGGCGGTCTGCGGCAGGCGCAACCAGCTCTTGCCGATCCGCCGCTGGTTCAGCCAGTCGACCTTGCTCGCCATGATCCAGTCGACGAACGGCCCGGCTGTCTCGGGCGTGACCTCCCGGAAGGTGAGGCGCGCGCGCGCCATCAGGCGCTTGCGGTCATAGCGCAGGCCCTGGCGGAACGACTTCGACCGCGTGGCCGCGAAAGCCTCCCAGCTCTCGAACGCTCCGAACGAGGCGATCGGCGAGTCCGGGTCGCCGCGGCGCGTCACCTTGCCGGCGGCTTCCACCACCGCCAGCATCGGCGAGGCAAGGGAGAGGTTGCGGACCTCCAGGACGTCACCACTCGCCGTCGCGGCATCGAACAGCGCCCGAGCCACCTTGTCCGGCGCCGCGGCTGCCGCCGCGATCAGCGGCTCGGCGTATTCCTCGCCCTCATCGGTGCCGAGGTGTCGCACCAAGGTGACCGCGCCGATCCGGCGCAGGTGCAGCGGCCAGAGCCCCACCAGGCGACCTGCTTCGCGAACCGTGATGATCCGAAGCTGGGTATCGGATGGCAGGCGCCACGCCCAGGCGGCCTCGGCGTAGGCGAAGGTCTGGCCGCCCGACACGGACGGGCCGGTCGCCTGTAGGGCTTCCCAGTCGGCGCGAAGGGCCTCGAGCCCCGCCGTATCGTCGATCACCGCCACGGCAAGGTCGCGTGACGCCTCGGGCCCCATGTCGCGCACACACCCTCCAGGTTTCGCCGCATCGACGTGATAAGCGTTGCACGGTTCGATGTAACGAACGTTGACGCATGATGGACGAAACCGACCGCGAACGCGCGCATCGCGCCTGGCGCAACGCCCAGCGCATCAAGCGCCTGTCCGACGACCTGATCCGGCTCGGCCCCTGGGGCCTTGGCCTGGACGGCGTGCTGGCCTGGGTTCCGGTGGCCGGGACGATCTATAGCGTGGGGACCGGCTTGCTGCTGCTCTACGAGGGCCTGCAGGCAAGGGCCGCGCCGTGGACCCTGACGCGGATGGCCGCCTACATGATCATCAACAGCGCCATGAGCGACGTGCCGCTGGTGGGCTGGGCGATGGACACCCTGTTCCGTGGCCAGCACATCGCGGCCAGCGCCCTGCAGAAGGACATCGCCGCGCGGTGGGGCGCACCAGCGCTGGAGACAGGGCCGCCTCGGCCGGTGTGGCGCTGGCCCGCGCGGCCCTCGCCCTAGGCGGAAACCATGCTAGACCGCGCGATCCCGGCCGCCGCGCGAGAGACTAGATGCTGCAGAACCCGTTCACCCGGACGCCCGCGAAGATCGCGGTGATCGGGCTGGGCTATGTGGGCCTGCCGCTGGCGGTGGCCTTTGCGGCTGAACACGAGGTGGTGGGCTTCGACGTCAAGGCGCAGCGGATCGCCGAGCTTTCGGCCGGCGAAGACCGGACGCTGGAGGTGTCTTCGGCGGAACTGGCGGCCGCCCGGGGGCTGACGCTGAGCGCCGATCCGGCCGACCTTGCGGCCTGCAACGTCTTCATCGTCACGGTGCCGACGCCGATCGATGCGTCGAAGAACCCGGACCTCTCGGCGCTGATGGCCGCCAGCCGCACGGTGGGCGAGGCGATCGGCAAGGGCGGGGTGGTGATCTACGAGTCCACCGTCTATCCCGGCGCGACCGAGGAGGACTGCGTGCCGGTCGTGGCGCAGGTCTCGGGCCTGACCTTCAACCGCGACTTCTTCGCCGGCTACAGCCCCGAGCGGGCCAATCCGGGCGACCCGACCCACCGCCTGGCCAACATCGTCAAGGTGACCGCGGGCTCGACGCGGGAGGCGGCGGACTTCGTGGATGCGCTCTATGCCTCGGTGGTGACCGCGGGCACCCATCGCGCCAGCTCGATCCGGGTGGCCGAGGCCGCCAAGGTGATCGAGAACACCCAGCGCGACCTCAACATCGCGCTGATCAACGAATTCGCCCTGATCTTCCAGCGCCTCGACGTCGATACCTCCGAGGTGCTGGCGGCCGCCGGCACCAAGTGGAACTTCCTGAACTTCCGCCCGGGCCTGGTCGGCGGCCACTGCATCGGGGTTGACCCCTACTACCTGACCCACAAGGCCGAGGCCCTGGGCTATCATCCCGAGGTGATCCTGGCGGGTCGGCGGATCAACGACGGCATGGGCGCCCACGTCGCCCGCGAACTGGTGCGCGAGATGATCCGGCGCGGGACCACGGTGAAGGCCGCCCGGGTGCTGGTGATGGGCCTGGCGTTCAAGGAGAACTGCCCGGACCTGCGCAACACCCGCGTCACTGACATCATCGGCGAACTGGCGGCCTATGAGGCGCAGGTCGACGTCTGGGACCCCTGGATCGACGGCGAGGAGGCGAAGGCCGAATACGGGCTGACGCTGATCGAGGACGCGCCGTCGGCCGGGGCCTACGAGGCCATCGTGCTGGCCGTGGCCCACGACCAGTTCCGCGACCTCGGGCCCGAGGTGATCCGCGCCTTCGGCAAGCCGGGCGTGGTGCTGTTCGACGTGAAGAGCGTGCTGCCCAAGGCCGCGGCCGACCTGCGGCTCTAGACGCCGTAGTACTCCCGGTACCAGTCCACGAAGGCGCCGATCCCGACCTCGACAGGCGTGGACGGCGCGTAGTCGAGGGCGGCCTTGGTCTCGGCGGTGTCGGCGTCGGTGCGGGCGACGTCGCCGGGCTGCATGGGCATCAGGTTCAACGCGGCCTTCTTGCCCAGCTTCTGCTCCAGCACCTCGATGTAGCGCAACAGTTCGACCTTCTGGCTGGCGCCGAGGTTGAGCACGCGCCAGGGGGCGACGCCGCTGGTGGCCGGATCGGGGTTTTGCGGGTCCCAGGCCGGGTTCACCTCAGTCGGGCGGTCGACGGCGGCGATGAGGCCCGAGACGATGTCGTCCACATAGGTGAAGTCGCGCTGCATCTGGCCCTGGCCGTAGACGTCGATCGGCTGGCCTTCGAGGATCGCCTTGGTGAACTTGAACAGCGCCATGTCCGGCCGGCCCCACGGGCCGTAGACGGTGAAGAAGCGGAAGCCGGTCGCCGGGATGCCGAACAGGTGGGCGTAGGCGTGGGCCATGGCCTCGTTGGCGATCTTGCTGGCCGCATAGAGGGTGATCGGGTGGTTGGCGCCGTTGTGGACGTTGAACGGCATGTTGCCGTTGGCGCCATAGACCGAGCTGGTTGAGGCGAAGACCAGGTTCTTCGGCTGGGTGGCGCGGCAGCCTTCCAGGATGTTCAGGAAGCCGACGACGTTAGAATCCACATAGGTGCGCGGGCTTTCCAGGCTGTAGCGGACCCCCGCCTGGGCGGCGAGGTTGACCACCGCCGTGGGCCTCGTCTCGGCGAACAGGGCAGCCACGCCCGGCGCGCTCGCCAGGTCGAGCCTGGCGTGCCGGTAGCCCTTGTGCTGCTCCAGCATCGCCAGGCGCGCGGCCTTCAGCGTCGGGTCGTAGTAGGCGTTGAGATCGTCGAGACCCACGACCTCGTCGCCCCGCTCCAGCAGGCGCCGGGAAAGGTGGAAGCCGATGAATCCGGCCGAGCCGGTGACCAGGATCGCCATGCCGCCTTCCGCTGCTCCTTGGGAATGCGCAGCCTGGGTCTGAACCGATGCGCAAAATGTGAACACTGAATTTTTGACGGGACGGCCATCCGCCTGCAAGCTGGGCCTTGTCGCGCCGGGTCACGGGGCTTCGCGCGAATCCATCGGCCGGCTTCGAAAATTCCTTTTTATTACAAAGGGATGTCTGCTGTCATGGACCTGGATGAACTTCACGGCGGGGCGGCATGAAGATTTCGACTTTCCTGGCGGCGTCGATCCTGGCGGCGGGTGCTCTGGCCGGCGTGGCGGCGGCCAAGACGCCGGTGACCCACGAGGCGATCTGGATGATGAAGCGGGTCGGCGCGCCCGTCGTCAGCCCGGACGGCAAATGGGTGATCTATTCGGTCGTCGAGCCTTCCTACGAGACCGACAAGACCGTCAGCGACCTGTGGCTGGTTCCGACCGGCGGCGGCCCGCCGAAGCGGCTGACCCACACCAAGGCGGGCGAGGGCGGCGCCGCCTGGTCGCCGGATTCCACGAAGATCGCCTTCACCACCAAGCGCGAGGGCGACGAGGTCGACCAAGTCTATGTGCTGGACGTGCTGGGCGGCGGCGAGGCGCGCCGGGTGACCAGCCTGTCGACCGCGGCGGCCAACCCGAAGTGGCGGCCCGACGGCCAGGCGATCCTGTTCGAGACCATGGTCTGGCCGGGCGCCATGGACGACGAGGCGAACCGCAAGGCGATCGCGGCGCGCAAGGCGCGCAAATACAATGTGCGGACCTACGAGCATTTCCCGATCCGCTACTGGAACGAGTGGCTGGACGAGCGCCTGCCGACCCTCGAAGTCGTCGGCCTGGAACCGGGCGCGAAGCCCAGGGACATCCTGTCGCCGACGAGGCTGGCCCACACGCCGGGCTTCTCCGGGCCCGAGGGCGAGACCAGCATCTCGTTGTCGCCGATCTGGAGCCCGGACGGCAAGGAGGTGATCTTCTCCGCCACCGTCGAGCGCTGGAACTCGGCCTTCAGCGAGGTGAACTACCAGCTCTACCGGCTGCCCGCCGATGGCGGGGAGGCGACGCCGGTCACGCCGGAGAAGGGCGGCTTCCGCGAGCCCACCTTCAGCGCCGACGGCAAGAGCCTCTACTTCGACTACAACCCGCGCACCGAAGGCGAGGTCTATAGCCTCGCCCGCTTCTCGAAGGTCGCCTGGCCGGCGGGCGGCGCGATGAGCCTGGTCGCCAGGGATTTCGACCGCGAGCCGGAACGGTTCGCCATCACCCCGGACGGCAAGACCGCCTACATCCTGGTTCCCGAAGCCGGCAAGACCAACCTCTACAGCGTGCCGACGGCGGGCGGTAAGCCGGCGCTGGTGATGGAGCCGGCGACCGGCGGCTATGGCGCGCTTTCGATCCCGCAGAAGGCCGCCAAGCCGCTGCTGATCGCCAACTTCTCGAGCTCGGTCAGCCCGCAGGAGATCGTGCGCATCGATCCGCTGGCGAAGAAACACGAGAACCTGACCAATGTGGACACCGCCGCGGCGGCGAACCTCGACTGGGCGCCGCCGATCCACTTCGATTTCGTGAGCGCCGGCGGGCGCAAGATCCACAACATGATCATCCTGCCGCCCAACTTCGATCCGTCGAAGAAGTATCCGCTCCTGGTGTTCATCCACGGCGGGGCGGCCAGCATGAACGCCGACCAGATCAGCCTGCGGTGGAACTATCACCTGCTGACCGCGGCCGGATATCTGATGCTGATGAGCGACTACACGGGCTCGACCGGCTACGGCGAGGCGTTCGCCCGGGCGATCAAGCTCGACCCGCTGAAGACCCCGGGCCTGGAGATTGATCAGGCGGTGAACGAGGCGCTGAAGCGCTATTCCTACATCGACGGGACGAAGATGTGCGCCCTGGGCGCCAGCTATGGCGGCCACCTGGTCAATTGGCTGGAGGCCACGACCACCCGCTATAAATGCCTGGTGAGCCACGCCGGCGAGGTGGACCTCGAAACCCAGTGGGGCGAGAGCGACGGCAACTATGGCCGCGAAGTGACCAATGGCGGACCGCCCTGGGAGGGCAATCCGGTCTGGCGCGACCAGAGCCCGATCACCTACGCCAAGGCCTGGAAGACCCCCATGTTGCTCTCCATCGGCGAGCGCGACTTCCGTGTGCCGATCGGGAACACCCTGGAAAACTGGGCCACCCTGCAGCGGATGAAGGTGCCGAGCCGCCTCCTGGTCTGGCCCGACGCCTGGCACTGGATCCTGAAGCCGGAGGACAGCCGCCACTTCTACCAAGAGGTGGATGGATGGCTGGCGCATTACCTGAAAGGTGGCCCGCCGCCGCCTGCGCCGGGCACGACGAAGTGATGCCGGAACGCGCGTCCGCAGGGGACCGAGTGTCGTAACAATGCGTTAGGGGCGTGACCGGGGGAATCGCCTGGCCTGTGGTATGCAGGCCGGCGTTTCACCAGTAAGACATTGTTCAATTCTGACCGCTTCGACCTGTGATTCCGGGTGCTGCGGGGGCCAGGGAGTCCAGTATGAGCCTATCTAGCGTTCCGGGGCTTGCGCCCGCGCCGACGAACCACGCGAAACTTCTGGAATGGGTTCGTGAGATCGCGGAGCTGACGCAGCCGGACAGGGTCCGCTGGTGCGATGGCTCCGAGGCCGAGTGGCAGGAACTGACCGAGGAACTGGTCGCCGCCGGCACCCTGAAGCGCCTGAACCCGGCCAAGCGGCCGAACTCCTTCTACGCCGCTTCCGACCCGCGCGACGTGGCGCGCGTCGAGAGCCGCACCTTCATCTGCGCCGATACGCCGGAAGAAGCCGGCCCGACCAACAACTGGCTCGACCCCACCGAGATGCGGGCGGACCTGAAGGACCTATTCAAGGGCTGCATGAAGGGCCGCACCATGTATGTGGTGCCGTTCTGCATGGGCCCGCTCGGCTCGAAGATCAGCGCCATCGGCGTGGAGATCACGGATTCGGGCTACGTCGCCGTATCCATGAAGATCATGACGCGGATGGGCCAGGCCGCCCTCGACCAGCTCGGCGAGGACGGCTTTCTTGTGCCGGCGGTGCACTCGGTGGGCATGCCGCTCACCGACGGCGTCAAGGACGTCGCGTGGCCCTGCAACGAGATCAAGTACATCGTCCAATTCCCCGAGACCCGGGAGATCTGGTCCTACGGCTCGGGCTATGGCGGCAACGCGCTGCTGGGCAAGAAGTGCTTCGCGCTGCGCATCGCCTCGGTCATGGCCCGCGACGAGGGCTGGTTCGCCGAGCACATGCTTATCCTGAAGCTGACCTCGCCGCAGGGCGAGGTCCACTACGTCTCGGCGGCGTTCCCGAGCGCCTGCGGCAAGACCAACATGGCGATGCTGCAGCCGACGCTGGCCGGCTGGAAGGCCGAGACGATCGGCGACGACATCTGCTGGATGCGCTTTGGCGAGGACGGCCGCCTCTATGCGGTGAACCCGGAAGCCGGCTTCTTCGGCGTGGCGCCCGGCACCGGCGAGTCGACCAACAAGAACGCCATCGCCGCCCTGTACGCCAACAGCATCTTCACCAACGTCGCCCTGACCGACGACGGCGACGTCTGGTGGGAAGGCCTGACCGACGAAGCGCCGGCGCACCTGATCGACTGGCGCGGCAAGGACTGGACGCCGGAGAGCCTGGAGCCTGCGGCGCACCCGAACGCGCGCTTCACCGTGCCGGCCTCGCAGACGCCGGTGATCGCCGCAGAATGGGAAGACCCGGCCGGCGTGCCGATCTCGGCGATCCTGTTCGGCGGCCGCCGCGCGAGCGCCGTGCCGCTGGTCAACGAGGCCCGCGACTGGGCGCACGGCGTGTTCATGGCCTCCAACGTGGCCTCGGAAGGCACGGCGGCGGCGGAAAACTCGATCGGCGAGCTGCGCCGCGACCCGTTCGCGATGCTGCCCTTCTGCGGCTACAACATGGGCGACTACTTCAACCACTGGCTGCGCATGGGCGAGGTGGCCGACGCCAGCAAGCTGCCGCGCATCTATTTCGTGAACTGGTTCCGCAAGGACGAGCGCGGCAAATTCGTCTGGCCGGGCTATGGCGAGAACGCGCGGGTCCTGAAGTGGATCTTCGAGCGCCTCGAGGGCAAGGCGGAAGCCGTCGACACCCCGATCGGCCGCCTGCCGGCGCCGGGCAGCCTGGACGTCTCGGGCCTGGGCCTGAGCCAGGAGCAAC
>NZ_DASYAF010000046.1:0-59764 GCF_036501465.1 Phenylobacterium sp. | reverse complement strand
TGACATCCGTACGCGGAATCCATTTGAACCGGAGAATCTTCTTGGTCGGATCGAGCCTGTCTGTCCCGGCGATCGGCCTGGCGGCGACGACGCCCTTGCCGCTGCGCCAGGCTGCGCGGCGGATGATGATCTACGGCTTGCCGCTGATCGAGATCGCCCAGGTGCGACGCCGCGCCTTCGAGGCCGGCCAGCGCGCCAACGCCTTCCGCCACGCCCGCGCGCTCGCCACCCCCAAGCAGCGGACCGTCACCCAGCCCAACGTCGACACCCTCTACTCCACCGCCTGGCTGGACCTGTCGCAGGGACCGGTGACCGTCACCCTGCCGCCCACCGGCGACCGCTATTTCTCGCTCGCCCTGATGGACGCCTACACCAACAACTTCGTCCTGCTCGGCACACGGACAATGGGCGGCGACGGCGGCGTGGTCACCATCGTCGGCCCAAACGGGGCGGGTCCCAAGGGCGCAATCCGCGCGCCCACCGACTGGGTCTGGGCGCTCGGCCGAACCCTGGTCGACGGGCCGCGGGACATGGCCGCCGCCCACGCCGTGCAGGATGGCCTGAAGCTGGAGGGCCCGGCGGGGCGCGAGCCCCTCGCCTATCCCGCCCGCTCTGCGCCCTGGCCGGAGCTGTTCGCCGGCCTGCAGGCCCTCATCGAGGAAAGCCCGCCGCCGGCCACCGACCTCAAGGTCTTCCACGAGACCTCGGCCCTCGGCCTGACGCCCGCCGGAACCTTCGACCCGTCGCGCTTCGATGCCGCCCAGGGGCGCGAGATCGAGGCAGGGATCGCCGAGGCGCTGGCCTTCGCCAAGGGCGCGGCGGACGCCGGCGAGCGACGCGGCGGCTGGGCCTTCCCGCGCCAGGACCTGGGTGACTTCCGCCAGGACTACGACTACCGCGCCCAGGTGGCGCTCTCCGGCCTGGCCGCCATGCCGCTGGAGGAGGCCGTCTACATGCGCGCGCTGAACGCCCAGGGCCATGACGAGATCGACAGCCGGGTCGCCTGGCGGCTGCGCTTCCCGGCCGGCCAGACCCCGCCGGTCGACGCCTTCTGGTCGCTGACGGCCTATGAGATCACGCCGGAGGGCCAGGGGTTCCTGGTCGACAACCCAATCGACCGCTATGCGATCGGCGACCGCACGCCGGGGCTGGTGCGCGGCCGCGATGGCGCCCTGGAGATCCTGATCGCGCCCAAGGACCCCGGCCCCGCGCATCGCGCGAACTGGCTGCCCGCGCCGTCCAGCGGCCGCCCGATGGTGCTCAGCCTGCGCGCCTATCTCCCGCGCCCGGAGCTTGCCACCGGGATCTACCGCGTGCCGGACGTCGTGCGGGCCTGAGGCCGCTTCGCGCCCAAAGACCACGCCCCCGGAGATTGCGGGACAGCCGGGGACGGTGTTCTATGTCATGACAGTCGAATCGGGCGCTCCCGCAGCCTCCTATCCGAGGTCCGCCGATTTCGGTTTCCATGTCCAGAACCCCCCTCGCCGCCGCGGCAAGCCGAAGCGCCGAAGACGTCGTCCGCTTTGAGGATGTCTCGATGCGCTACGGCCACGGGCCGGACGTGCTCAGCCACCTCAACTTCGCCCTGGCGCCCGGATCCTTCCACTTCGTCACCGGCGCGTCCGGCGCGGGCAAGAGCTCGCTTCTGAAGCTGATCTACCTGGCCGCCCGGCCGTCCAAGGGCCTGGTCCACCTGTTCGGCCGCGACGTGGCCCACGCGCCGGCCAGCGAGAAGCCCAAGCTGCGCCGCCGCATCGGGGTGGTGTTCCAGGACGAGATGCTGCTGGACCACCTGTCGGTGTTCGACAACGCCGCGCTGCCCCTGCGCATCGCCGGGCGCAAGCCGCCCGACTATCGCAACGACGTGGCCGAGCTCCTGGCCTGGGTGGGCCTCAGCCAGCGGATGGACGCCATGCCCTCGACGCTGGCGGGCGGCGAGCGCCAGCGCCTGGCCATCGCGCGCGCCGTGGTCAATCGCCCCGACATCCTCCTGGCCGACGAGCCCACCGGCAACGTCGACCACGAGATGGCCGTGCGCATCTTCCGCCTGTTCGTCGAGCTGAACCGGCTGGGCGCCACCGTGCTGATCGCCACCCACGACCAGGACCTGATCGCCCGCTCCGGCCGCCCGGTGCTGCATCTGGAGAACGGCCGCATCACGCCGCGGCCGCCGCCGGCCCCGCGCGCCGGACCGCTCCCGCTCGGGCCACTGGCATGAGCGAGGCCTTCGACCATCATCGCTGGCGGCCCGCGCCCTTCCTGCCGGAGCGTGACGAGCGTGACGGCTCGCTGATCTTCGTGGTGGCGGTGCTCTGCTTCCTGGCCTGCCTGACCGCCATGGCCGTGATCGCCGCCGACCGCGCCGCGTCCGGCTGGACCGGTCAGCTCACCGGCGAGGCCACCGTCATCGTCCGCCCGCGCGGCGGCGAGACGCCCGACGCCGCCGCCGCCCGCGCCGCCGAAGCCCTGGCCGAGACCGCCGGCGTCTCCGAGGCCCGTGCGCTGGAACCGTCCAAGGCTTACGACCTGATCCGCCCCTGGCTGGGCGACGTCAGCGACATCGAGGACCTGCCGGTGCCCAGGCTGGTGGCCGTGACCCTGGACGGGCGCCACCCGGCCACGGCGGCCAGGCTGAAGGCGGCGCTGGCCGCCCAGAACATCGACGCCACGGTCGACGACCACTCCATCTGGATCAAGGACATCCGCCGCGCCGGCGGCGTGGTGGAGGCCCTGGGCGCGGGCATCTTCCTGCTGATCGCCGCCGCCGCCGGGGCGGTGGTCGCCTTCGCCACCCGCGCGGGCCTGGCGGCGCGGCGCGACGTGGTCGAGGTGCTGCACCTGGCCGGCGCCGAGGACGGCTTTATCGCGCGGCTGTTCCAGGTGCGCTTCGCCCGGGTCGCGGGCCTGGCCGGCCTGCTGGGCGCGGGCGCGGCGGCGGCCATGGGCGCGGGCCTGCGGATCGCCGGCGGCGGCGGCGGCATCACCCCGGCCCTACCCTTCGCCTGGACCGACATCCTGGCCGTCATCCCCTGCCCGCTGATCGCCGCCGCCGTGGCCGCCGCCGCCGCGCAGTTCACCGCCACGCGGCTGATCCGGGACATGCCGTGAGGACCTGGCGGTGAGGACCCGGCCTTGAGGACCCCCCTTTGAGGACCTTGGCAGCCCTCCTGGTGCTGGCGATGATCTGGGTGGCGGGCCTGTTCGCCTTCGCCGACCGGGTGCAGCGCTCCACCGCCGACCAGGCCCCGCCGGCCCCGGCCGACGGGATCGTGGCGCTCACCGGCGCCAACTCCAACGAGCGCATCGCCGCCGCCGTCGGCCTCTTGACCCAGCGGCTCGGCCAGCGGGTCCTGGTAAGCGGCGTCAACCGCGAGGTCACCCGCGACCAGCTGCGCAACGCCACCGGCGCGGTGCGCCGGCTCTACGACTGCTGCGTGGACTTGGGCTTCACCGCCGCCGACACGGTCGGCAACGCGCGCGAGACCGCCGACTGGGCGCGGACCATGCGCTACCGGAGCCTGATCGTGGTCACCTCCGACTACCACATGCCGCGCGCCATGCTGGAGTTGCGCGCCGTGCTGCGCCCGCCAGCCTTCACGCTGCAGACCTGGGCCACGCCCACGCCGGCGCTCAAGGTGCGCCACTGGTGGCGCTCGCCCGGTGCGGTTCGCCTGATGGTGGTGGAGTACAGCAAATATCTGGCGATCCTCGGCCGCGAGGCGGTGCTGGGCCTGGGCCCGCGCGCCACGCCCGTCCAGGCGCCGTATCAGGAGGTTCCGCACTGACCGTCGTCCGCTCCCTCGCCTTCCACCTGCTGTTCTATGTGTGGAGCGTGGCCATCGCGCTCGTCTGCACGCCGATCCTGCTGGCCCCGGCGAGTTGGACGCTGGCCATGTTCCATCTCTGGGGCCGCGGGTTGGTCCTGCTGCTGCGGATCTGCGGCGTCAGGGTCGAGGTGCGCGGCCGCGGGCACATTCCCGCCGGCGCGGCCCTGGTGGCGCCCAAGCACCAGTGCATGTTCGACGTCTTCGCCCAGTTCACCTGGCTGCCGGCCTCGGTGTTCGTGATGAAGAAGGAGCTGAACCTGATCCCCTGGTTCGGCTGGTACGCCGCCAAGGTGGGCACCATCGACGTCGACCGCAGCGCCGGCGCCAGCGCGCTCAAGGCCATGGTCCGCGAGGCCAAGACGCTGTTCGCCAGGGACCGCCAGATCGTCATCTTCCCCGAGGGCCATCGCGGCACGCCCGGGGTGGCCGGCGACTACAAGCCCGGCGTGGCCGCCCTCTACCGCGAGCTCGACGTCCCGGTCTGTCCGGTGGCCACCAACTCCGGCGTCCACTGGCGATCCTTCCTGCGCACGCCGGGGACCATCGTCTTCGAGTACCTGGAGCCGATCCCGCCCGGCCTGAAGCGCGCCGAGTTCATGCGGGTGCTGGAGGAGCGGATCGAGACGGCGTCAAACCGGCTGCTGAGCCTCTAGCCCCTCCACCATCACCAGCAGCCTCTGCATCCCGCGGTCCTTCACGCCCTCTTCCGCCAGGTGCTCCACCAGGTCGCGCAGATAGTCGATGTTCCTGCCCGACAGCCCCGTGGCGCCGGCGATCAGCTCAGCCTGCCGCTCCAGGCTGAGCGCGCCCGCCCACTGCGGATGGGTAACGTCGGAGAGGAAGATCAGCGCCTCCACCCAGCGCCCGTCGGCCAGCCGCACCCGGCGCCTCGCCTCCACATAGGTCTCGGTCGGCTGCTCGCGCTCGATCAGATAGGCGTAGACCTCCGGCCAGTCCTTGGGCGCGATCCGGTAGGCCGCCCCGCGCACCGCCCCGCCCGGCGCCAGGCCCAGCACCAGCCCCGGCCGCTCATAGGTGCCGCGATGGTGGACGGAATAGATGCAGAAGGCGCGCCGGCGCCCCTTGAGCGTCGCGGGGCTGCGCTCCACGAACGGGAACCCTGGCCGCCACATCAGCGAGCCGTAGCCGAAGACCCAGAACTCGTCCGACATCGCCCACCGCGACTATAAGGCTCCCATGTCTCTGCCCGATCCGCCGCCCAGCGGCAAATCCCGACACGCCGTCGTCGTCATTCCCTTCGTCCTCGTCGGCCTGTTCGTCATCGCCTGGTCCGCCGCCTGGTTCTGGGCCCGGGGCGAGGCTGCCCGGCGGATGGACGCCTACCGCGACGCCTGGAACCGCGCCGGCTACCACCTGGCCTGGAAGGACCGCGAGATCGGCGGCTTCCCTTTCCGCATCGACGTGACGATCACCGAGGTTTCGGTGCGCGAGCCGTCGGGCTGGGCGCTGGAGGCGCCGCGGATCGAGGGCGAGGCCTATATGCATGCGCCCACGCTCTGGCTCGTCGCCGCGCCGGCCGGGATCACCTTCGTGCGCCCCGTGGGCGGCCCGGTGGCGGTCAAGGGCGAGCTGATCCGCGCCAGCCTGAGCCATCTGCAGAACCATCCGCCGAACTTTTCCTTCGAGGGGACGAAGCTCGTCTTCACGCCCGCGCCCGGCGCCCAGCCCTTCGCGCTCACCGCGGCCGACCGCGCCGAGTTCCACCTGCGCCAGGGCCCTGACGACGAGGGCGGGGTGTTCCTGAGCCTCGAGGGCGGCAAGGCGCGGCCCGGGACCCTGCTCGGCCGCCTGGCGGGCGAGCGGCCGGTCTCGATGCAGTGGAACTCGACGCTGTCGAAGGTCAGCGCCTTCCGCGGCGCGACCTGGCCGGACGCGGTGCGCAACTGGGCCCGGGCCGGCGGGACGATGACTGTGCGCAACGCCGGGATCAGCGCCGGCGGCCCGCTGGTGGGCGTCCGGTCCGGGACGCTGGCCGTCGGCCCCGACGGCCGGGCGAGCGGCGTGCTGAACGTCACCACCGCCCAGGCGCCACGCGCCTTCGACGCCCTGGCCGCGGAGAACTTGATCGGCGCCGACGCCGCCCAGACCGCCTCCGCCGTGGCCCGCGCACGCCTGGCCGACGGCGAGGCCATCGAGGCCGAGATCAATTTCCAGGCCGGGCGCACGACGTTCGGTCCGGTCTCGCTCGGCCCCGCGCCGAAGGTCTATGATCCGCGCTGACTAAGCCGGCTGATTGGGGGGACATGGCCATGGCGTCCTGGTACGAGCGCACGATCCTGCCGAAGCTCTTGGGCTGCGCCTGCGGCTCCAGCCCGATCATGCGCCAGCGCGCCAAGGTCGTGCCGCGCGCCGAGGGCCGGGTGCTGGAGCTAGGGATCGGCATGGGCCTGAACCTCGCCTACTACGACCCAGCGAAGGTGAGCGCGGTGGTAGGCGTCGACCCGGCCGCCGCGTTGCGGGCCGCCGCCCTGGCCGCCCCGCGCGACGAGCGCCTGACGGTACAGGTGGAGGACGGCGACGCCGAGGCCCTGCCGTTCGAGGCCGCCAGCTTCGACACCGTGGTCTGCACCTTCACCCTCTGCTCGGTGTGTACGCCGGCGGCCGCACTCGCCGAGGCGCGGCGCGTGCTGAAGCCCGCCGGCCGGTTCCTGTTCTGCGAGCATGGCCTGGCGCCCGATCCCGGGGTCGCCCGCTGGCAGCGGCGGATCGAACCGCTCTGGAAACGCATCGCCGGCGGCTGCCACCTGACCAGGCCGGTGGGCTCGGCCATTGAGGCGGCGGGTTTCAGCCTCACCGACCGCGAGACCATGTACGTGCCCAAGACCCCGAAGATCGCCGCCTGGAACGAGTGGGGTTCGGCGACCGTCAGATAAGGCCCTTGGCCGCCAGGTCGCGCCTCACCGCCACCAGCTCAGGCTCCCAGTCGCCCGCCTCGGCCTGCCGGTAGAGGGTCAGGCTGGGATACCAGGGGCAGTCCGTCCGCCCGCGCAGCCAGCGCCAGTCGGTGTTCAGCCGGGGCAGCAGCACCGCGGTCGGCTTGCCCATCGAGCCGGCCAGGTGGGCGACGGCGGTGTCCACGCTCACCACCTGGTCCAGGCCGGCGATCAGGCCGGCGGTGTCGCGGAAGTCGCGGGCGCCGCTATCGCGCGGGTCCAGGCTGACCGCACCGGGCAGGGCCATCAGCGCCGCGGCGGCCGCTGGCGGCAGGGAACGGTTGGCGTCGTTGCGGTGGCCCGAATGGCCGCTCGTCATGATCCCGATGCCGCCGCGCCGCGTGGGCTCGGCCCGGATCGGCAATGGCGGCGGCAGGGTCTCCAGCGTCACCCCCATGCGGCCCGGCAGCGAGCCCATCAGCGACCAGGCCTGCTGGGCGGGAAGCTCGGCGCCGCCCTGGGCGGGATAGGCCGCCAGCCCGGCGTCCTGGAACAAGGTGAGCAACTCGGGACGGCAGAGCACGGTCACACGGATCCCGCGCGTCGCCAGCACCGGCAGGAAGCGGGCGAACTGGATGGCGTCGCCGAACCCCTGCTCGGGCCAGGCCAGCAGGGCCTCCACCGGCCCGCCATCCCACTCCGGGATCGGCAGCGGCGGCGTCTTCACATATTCCCTCAGGCGCGGGTCGCGGCGCGCCTCGAACAGCGGCCAGCCCTCGGCGTAGCGGCCGTCGGCGAGGACGGCGACAGCCAGGCGCTGGCGCAACTCCGCATCGTCGGGGGCGAGTTCGATCGCCTCGCGCAGCAGCGCCTCGGCCTCGGCCCAGCGCTCCTGGGCGCGGACCAGGGCGATCAGGTTGTTGCGCGCGGTCTGCTCGCGCGGGTCGCCCTGCAGGATCCGGCGATAGATCGGCTCGGCCTCGGCCAGGCGCCCGGCCACGTGCAGGGCCGAGGCCAATTCCAGCGGAGGCGTCTCGCTCGTCACCCGGATGATCCCGCCGCGTCCTTTGGGGTGGTAGCTGGGGGCGGGATCGAACCGCCGACCTGTGGGTTATGAATCCACCGCTCTAACCATCTGAGCTACCCAGCCATCGGCTCCCCGAGAGCCTGTCTGCGACAGCGTCCGGACCTGTGCCCGGGCGCGGCCTCGCGAGGGAGGCGCGGGTTATAGAGTCTCGTCCGCCGCCCAGCAAGCCGCCCATGAGACGCAGCCGCCGCGCGGGCGGCGCCCAACGCAAACGGGGCGTCCGAAGACGCCCCGTCGCAAGCTCGCTTGTCGTCAATGATCCGGGGGCGATCAGACCGCCAGGACCGCCTGCCGGCGCTTGGCGCGCAGCAGGGCGCCCAGGCCGCCGAAGCCGATCAGCATCATCGCCCAGGTCGCCGGTTCCGGCACGCCCGGGATCGGCCAGCCGATGGCGAACGCCTGGTGCTGGTCGTAGTTCGGGGACGCCTGGACGATGGTGTAGAAGCTGTCGTTGGCGTCGGCCAGGCTGGTGTAGCTGCCCGACACATAGTCGTTGAAGTACTGCTGGTAGGTGAGGCCCGCGCCGCTGATGGCGCCGCCATAGCTGGTGGCTCCGGTCGTGTGCGTCCCGTTGTTGACGGTGATCGTGTCGCCGGTGTTCTCGACCTGCCAGATCGCCGCCTGGATTGCCGCCAGCTGCATCTCGACGTTATTGATGTAGGCGCTGGTCTGGCCGGTTTCGCTGGCGTGCAGCTCATAGCCGGTGTCGATCAGGTTGGTCAGGGCGTGGAGCTGGGTGGCGTTGATGTCCACCGAGGTCGGCGTCGTGCCCGGCGCGAAGTTGTTCGGCAGCGGGTCGGCGACCGGGCCGGTCGCGAGGTTCTCGTTGTCGTTGTAGATCAAGCTCTGATTGCCGATCGAGATGTCGTGGTAGATGTCCACACAGAACCCGTACAGCGTGTAGACCGAGCCCACGGTCCCGCCGACCACCTGGTGATGGCTGTTGGTGATCGTCGGATCCCAGTTCTGGACCGTGAAGGTCACGCCGTTGGCGTAGGCGGTCTCATGGGCGTGAGTCGTGTTGTTCGTGAGGGTCGCCGTGTAGGACTCGTCCATCGCGGTCTTTTCGATCTTGATCTCGGTCGAGGCGGCGGCCTGGCCCGCGACGCCCAGCACGGCAAGGCCGGCGGTCAGGGCGGCGGTCTTCAGGAGCGCCGACGTCAGGTTCATCTTGTTCACGGTGTTTGTCCCAACTTGATCGTGTCGTTGGGATTTCCGGCAAAGCTCGTGCCAGAGGCGAGTGGATCGGGTGCGGCCAAACGCAAATGGGGCGCCCGAGGGCGCCCCATCGCAACTCCGGATTTCGCCTTGGATCAGGCGGTGAGCGCCACCCGGCGACGCCGCAGGCGGAGCATCGCACCCAGGCCGCCGAAGCCCACCAGCATCATCGCCCAGGTGGCCGGTTCCGGCACGCCCGGGAGCGGCCAGCCGATGGCGAACGCCTGATTGCCGCCCTGCGTCGGCAGCACTTCCTGGATCGTGTAGAAGCTGTCGTTGTCGTCGCCCAGGTTGGTGAAGGCGCCCGTCGAATAGGCGTTGAAGTAGTCCAGATAGGTCCACTGACCGCTGGGATCGTTGACCGTGTCCACCGGCGCCGCGCCGGTGATCGCGCCGCCGACGTTGGCGCCCGCCACCGCGTACTGGTTGTTCAATGTGACGAAGCCGCCTTCGACCTTCCAGATCGCCGCCTGGATGGCCGCCAGCTGCAGGTTCGCGTTGTTGATGTAGGCCTGGTTCTGGCCGGTTTCGCCTTCGTGCAGCAGCCAGCCGGTGTCGATCAGCTTGGTGAGCGAGGTGAGTTGCGCCGGTGAGATCGGATGGGCCGTGGGGCTGTCCAAATCGGTCGGCAGCGGATCGCCGATCGGGCCGGTCACCGGCGTATAGGTGTCGGCGTAGGTGTAGCCCAGCGGCGTGTTGATGAACATGTCATGGGTGATGTCCACGCAGAAGCCGTAGAGCGTGTAGACCGTCGCGCTGGTCCCGCCGATCGGCTGCCCCAGCGCGTTCGAGTTCTGGTAGCTGAAGGTCACGCCGTTCGAATAGGCGTCGACCTGGTTCGAGGCGTTCGTCCCCACATTGGCGGTGTAGGTCGTCACCATGGTCGCGCTCTTGAGCAGGATGTCGGGCGAGGTCGGATTGGTATCCGTCGCCGACGCCTGAGAGGCGAACGCCAGGGCCCCCAGACCCACAGCCAGAGCCACGCCGCTCACCACAGAACTGATCCTGGACTTGAACACTCTCGATCCCCCTGGGAAAATCACTAGCCGAAGCCGGGCGGCTTCCGCGTACTAGGCCAATCGGGCGAGCCCCCTCGCCCTTATGGTTAAGATACCGTGTAAAGCGATGGGAGCCTGGCCACAAGGCGACTCGCCGGAGAGGCGAATTTTCGAGCCTGCCGGCGCAGCGATGCCCGCATAGCGGGCATACCGACCGAAACTCTCGCGAAATCCGGGTGTTATGTGCCATTTCGGCACAAGGCCGTGGCCTGCGGCAACCCGCCTCAGGAGGCGGTTCCCAGCCGGCATCCTTCGGTTAATCCCTTTCATGGATACTGTAAAAAACGTCGTTTGTGGGGAATGGCTTGGACCCGACTGGGCGGAAGACGAACGGCCCGCCGGCCGAGACCCTGCCCTTCGGCCTGGAGCCGTCGCTGGCGGTGTTCGACCGCGCGACCCTGGTCGCCCGCGGCCTGTTCGCCGGCGCCCAGAGCCTGATCGTCCTGGTCAAGGATGGGGTCGCCTGGCGCAGCCGCTACGATGAAGGCCTGCCCACCCGCGACCACGTGGCCGAACACGCCATCGCCACCGGCGAAATGCTGTGGATCGAAGACGCTAGCGCCCATCCCATGACCAAGGACGAGCCGGTGGTCACCGGGCCGCCCCATCTGCGCGCCTACATCGCCGCCCCGATCCGGCTGCAGGACGGCACGACCCCCGGGGTCCTGGCGATCTTCAGTGTCAACACCGAGCCCTACGACGCTTCCAAGGCCGCCCAGCTCACCGCGCTCGCCACCTTCGTCGCCGACGAGTGGGAGCGGACCCAGATCGCCCACGCCCACGTCCGCTCGCGCCAGGAGCTGAGCCTGGCGCGCACCACCCAGGCCGCCCTGTTCGGCGCGGTGCCGATCTCACTGGTGCTCACCGATGCCGACCTGCGGGTGGTCGCCGCCAGCCGCCTCTGGGAGGCCCACCTGGGCCTGCGGGACAAGCCCTATGTGGGCAAGACGATCTTCGAGATCGCACCCCAGGTCTACGAGCCCTGGCGGCACATCTACGACGACTGCATCAAGTTCGGGAACCGCCATTCCGCCAGCCGCGTGCCGGTGGGCGAGATGAACGGGCGCACCATGTGGATGCAGACCGAGATCAAGCCCTGGCGCGACTCGGCGGGCGACATCGCCGGCCTGATCATCACCGGCGACGACATCTCCGAGTTGGTGGAGAGCCTGGAGCGCGCCGAGCGCTCGGAGGAATGGCTGAACATGGCCCTAGACGTGGCCAACCTGCACGTCTGGGAACTGGACTACGCGCGCCAGGAACTGAAGAAGGCCGGCGCCCTCGACAGCTTCTTCGAGCGCCCGCAGACCTATGAGGATCTGGCGCCCAGCCTGTTCCGCACCATCGACAAGCGCGACCGCGACGCCGTGCGCGAGGCTTGGCGGCGGCACGTCGAGGAGGGCGCGCCCTACCGGCCCCAGTACCGCATCGCCCGCGAGGACGGGAAGGAGATCTGGGTCGAGGCCTCGATCCGTCTGGTGTCCGACAAGGACGGCACGCCGCTGAAGGTGGTGGGCGCGATCCAGAACATCGCCGACCGCCGCGAGGCCGAGCACGCCCTGCGCGTCGCCCGCGACGAGGCTGAGGCCGCCAACAAGGCCAAGTCCGCCTTCCTGGCCACCATGAGCCACGAGATCCGCACGCCGCTGAACGGCGTGCTCGGCATGGCCCAGGCCATGTCCGCCGAGGACCTGCCGGCCCACCAGCGCGAGCGCCTCGACGTCATCCGCCAGTCGGGCGAAAGCCTGCTGGCCATCCTGAACGACGTGCTGGACCTGTCGAAGATCGAGGCCGGCAAGCTGGAGCTGGAAGAGACCGAGTTCGACATCGAGCAGCTGGCGCGCGGCGCCTATGCCGCCTTCACCGCCATCGCCGGCGCCAAGGGGATCGACTTCGACCTGTCGGTCACGCCCGCCGCGCGCGGCGCCTACCGCGGCGATTCCACCCGCGTGCGCCAGGTGCTCTACAACCTGGTCTCCAACGCCATCAAGTTCACCGAAACCGGCGGGGTCGGCGTTCGCGTCGACCGCACCGGCGCGGGCCTGACGGTCACCGTCTCCGACACCGGCATCGGCATCGCCGCGGAGCCGCTTTCGCGCCTGTTCTCCAAGTTCGAGCAGGGCGACGCCACCACCACCCGCCGCTACGGCGGCACCGGCCTGGGCCTGGCCATCTGCCGCGAACTCGCCCAGCTCATGGGCGGCGAGGTCAGCGCCGAGAGCGAGCCGGGCAAGGGCTCGGTGTTCACCGTCACCCTGCCGCTGGCTCCGGTTCGCCTGGCAGCCCGGCGCGGCTCCCGCCGTGCTCGGCCCGCGCCTGAACCGGTCTCCGAAACCCGCGTCGCCGCCGCGCGCGGCGCCATTCGCGTGCTGGCCGCCGAGGACAACGCCGTCAACCAGCTGGTGCTCAAGACCCTGCTGACCCAGGTCGGCCTCGATCCGGTGATCGTCGGCGACGGGGCCGAGGCCGTGGCCGCCTGGGAAGCCGACGCCTGGGACGTCATCCTGATGGACGTGCAGATGCCGGTGATGGACGGCCCCGACGCCGCGCGCGCCATCCGCGCCCGCGAGGCCGAGACCGGCCGCCGTCGCACCCCCATCGTGGCGCTCACCGCCAACGCCATGAGCCACCAGGTCACCGAGTACCTGGCGTCCGGCATGGACGGCTTCGTGCCCAAGCCCATCGAGGTCGCGCGCCTGCTGGAGGCCATCAGCCAAGCCATCGAGCCTCCGACCGGCGACGCCGACGAGGCCGCGGCCTAGCGAACCCTACGCCCTGCGGGTGAAGCCGTCGGCGCTCCAGCCCTCGCTGCCTACGCCGTGGTGGACGGTGAACAGCCCCTGCGGGTCATAGCGCCGCTTCACGCGCAGCAGCCGCGCGTAGTTGCCGCCCCAGAACGCCCGCTGCCAGTCCGCCTGGAAGTAGTCGGTCTCATTGACGTAGGAGCCCGCTCCCGGCGCACAGGCGCGCAGCGCGGTCATCGCAGCCTGCACCCGGCTTCGGGACACCGCCGCCGGCTGGGGATTGGGCAAGGGCATGCCGGCATAGGCCGGGCCGCTGGCCGAGGCGATGATCACCAGGGCGAAGGCGTCCAGGACCTGCGGATTGGTGGCGGTGTCGCGCGAGGCGGCGATCGCCTCGGGCGGTGCGCCGGAAAGACCCTTGTTGAAGTGGAACCCCATGCTCCACTGACGCGTCGCGGCGAACCAGGCGTCGACCAGCTTTGCGCGGTTTTCCGGCCGCAGCAGGGAATCGGGCAGCCAGACGGACGTATAGGCGTTCCAATAGGCCCCGACCTGGTCGCCGTCGCCGGTCCACCAGAAGTTTCCGGCGGGCGCGCCGGGACGCTGGTCCTGGGTGATCGCGCCGGGCGCGTTCTTCATGAACGTCGCGTCCCAGAACTTCCGCGCCGGCAGGTCGAGCGCGAGCAGCGACCGCTGGCCTTCGTAGTCGCCGGGGCTTGCGTCGGCGAACGCCACCAGCGGCGCCCAGGCCGCCCGCGCCTCGGCGCCCGTCAGGCCCTGGAAGACCATCTCCACGTCCAGGCGATTGCTCGGCCCGGCATGCACCTGCTCGCCCCAGTGCGGGTTGTGCAGGCTGGTCGCATAGAGCTCGACGAAGCGCGCCAGCAGCCGCCGGTAGGCCTCGTCGGACCTGGCGTGGATGCTCATCCGCACAGCGCCGAAGGTCTGCGGCAGCGGATGGGTGGCGAGCGTCAGCCGGGTGATCACCCCGTAGGTCCCGCCACCGCCGCCCTTCAGCGCCCAGAAGAGCTCGGGTTCGCGCGCCTGGTTCACCACCCGCACCTTGCCATCGGCCGTCACCACCTCGGCCTCCAGCAGGCCGGCCGCGCCGGTGCCGAACGCCTTGGAGTGGCTGCCGAAGCCGCCGCCCTGCACCAGGCCCGCGATCCCCACTGTCGTACAGCCGCCGCCCTGCACATAGCGCCCGGCCCCGTTGGTCACCGCCTTGTAGGCGTCCAGCCAGATGCAGCCCGCGCCCACCGACACCGCCGGGACCGGCGCGGCCTTCGATCCTTGCGGGGTGAAGGCCTCGTGGACCTGCACCTGACGCATCTTCCGCGTCCAGACCATCAGCGAGTCCGGGGCGTTGGAGGCGCCGAGGTAGCTGTGCCCGCCGCCGCGGACCACGAGGCGCAGGTTGTGGGCCCGGGCGAAGCGCACCGCCTGGGCCACGTCGGCGGCGCTTTCCGCGACCACGGCATAGGCGCTGGGCGACGAGCGCCAAGCCTCGAACCAGCCGGAGCTCTGCGTCAGGCCCGGCTGGTCGCCCACATAGAAGGGGTTCTTCATCAGCACCCGCACCGCCGGGTCGGAAACGTCGGGCGCGACGGGCCGGATCAGGCGGCCGCCCACCGCTTGCTTCAGCCCATCCCAGTCGCCCTCGCGCGGCCAGCCCGGACCGCCGGAGCGGACGCGGCTCAGCGGCGCGGCTGCGGCGGCCCCAGGGCCTCCCAGCGCGGCGCCGGCGGCCAGCGCCAGGCTGGCGCCCAGGAAATGTCGACGGGTCATCAGGCGGCTCCGATCTCGAATTGCGACCGGTCCATACTGTTCGCCGTCGCCCGGCCTTCCAACCGCCGCGGGCCGCGCGGCGGAGCGGCGGGGACATCTGGCGCCGCGCCTGGGACGAGCGGCGGCTGAGCCGTGACGAGCGGAAGGCCGAACGCTAAGCTCGCCCGATGCGTGGGATCGCCGACCCCATCTATCTGCTGCCCTTCACGCTGGGGGTCTATGTGGTCGTGGCGCTGAAGCTGGGCGCCGTCTGGCTTCCGGGCCTGCCGCCGGTGAGCCGCGCGGCCCATCCGCGGGGCTACTGGGCGCTGGTCGTCCTGCCGCCGATCGGCGTCACCGGCGTGCTCGCCCTGGCCTTGACCCTGCACTGAGCAGGGGTGGCGCGCCTATTGCGCCAGCGGCCTCACGCGGACCCATTCGCGCACCTGCTCCTGGTCCTCGGCGCGCCGTTCGCTGATCTGGGCCTTGGTGGCGCAGACCTTCTTGGGGAACATCGAGCCCAGCACCTTCTCTCTGTGGCAGACATAGGTGTTCTGCTCGACCTTGACCGTGGGCTTGGCCTGCGGCGTCACCACCAGGGGCGAGACGGTCTTGCCGGCCGGCGAAGCGGCGGGAACGGGCGGCAGGGCGGCGGCGGGCGGCTGGGCCGCATCCGGCGCAGCCTGGGTGAGGAAAGCGACGGCGACCCCCAACGCGAACAACATGACGCAACACTCCGATAACGTGTGATGCTAACGCCAATTCCGCGAACTCTGCAAAGGCTTCGAGCCCCCGGGGCGGAAGCGGCTGGCCATCCCCTCTTCTGCCGCCACGCCCAACCCGCTAGGTTCGCGTCCACACATGAGCGTGCTGCACCTTCTGGGAACGGCCGGGGACGGCGGGGCGGAGACCTACTTCGTCGACCTGGTGACCGCTCTGGCGCGGGCGGGCGTCCGCCAGGCCGTGGCGCTCCGCCGCCATCCCGGGCGCGAGGCGGCGCTCAAGGCCGCGGGCGTGCCCTACAAGACCCTGGCCTTCGGCGGGCCGCTGGACATCCTGACCCGGACCGCCGTCGCGGGCTACGCGTCCCTGCAGAAGACCCGCCTGGAGCTGGCCTGGATGAACCGCGCCGCGCGCCATGCGCCGCGCGGGCCGTGGGCGCGGATCGGCCGGCTCGGCGGCTACTACAACCTCAAATACTATGCCGGCTTCGAGGAACTGGTCGCCAACACCGAGGACATCGCCGAGTGGATCGTCTCACAGGGCTGGCCGGCCGGCCGGGTGCGCTGCATCCCCAACTTCGCCGCCGTCCCGTCGACCGCCGCGCCTGTCACCCGCGAAAGCCTCGACACGCCGCCGGGCGTGCCCCTGCTCCTGGCCATGGGCCGGCTGCACGAGGCCAAGGCGCATGACATCGCCCTGCAGGCGCTGGCGCTGCTGCCCGAGGCCTTCCTGTGGATCGCCGGCGTCGGGCCGGAGGAGGCGCGGCTGAAGGCCTTGGCCGAGGCCCTGAAAGTGCAGGGTCGCGTGCGCTTCCTTGGCTGGCGGACCGACGCCTCCGCGCTCTACCGGGCCGCCGACCTTTGCGTCTTCCCCTCGCGCTACGAGCCGCTGGGCAATGTGGTGATCCAGGCCTGGGCGCACGGCCTGCCGGTGATCGCTGCGGCGAGCCAGGGTCCCAAGGCGCTGATCGACGACGGCCGTGACGGGGTGCTGATCCCCATCGACGATCCGGGCGCGCTGGCCGAGGCGGTCCGCGCCCTGATGGCCGACCCCAGGCGCGCCAAGGCGCTGGCGGAACGGGGCCTGGGCCGCGTCGCCGCCGAATTTTCCGAGGCCGCGGTCGTCGGCCAATGGAAAACCCTTTTCGCCGACTACGGGGCCGCCTGAGGGATGTGCGGCATCGCAGGCCAGCTCGGCGGCAAGGACGCCCGCCTCGCGCCGATGATCGGCGCCCTCGCCCATCGCGGCCCCGACGGCATCCGCATGGAGACGCTCTCCTTCCCTCCCCCACGTGGGGCGGGCGACTCGCAAGGCGAGCGGGGTGGCGCCGGACCGGGCGCGGCCGCCCTCGCCCACGCGCGCTTGTCGATCATCGACCTGGAAGGCGGCTGGCAGCCGATCAGCGCGGCGGGCTCGACCCTGGTCGGCAACGGCGAGATCTACAACTACGTCGAGCTGGCCCGCGACCACGCCCTCGCCGACGCGCTCGCCACCGGCTCCGACTTCGAGTCCCTGCTGCACCTCTACGCCCGCGAGGGCGAGGCGGCGTTCGAGCGGCTGCGCGGCATGTACGCCTTCTGCCTGCTGGGCGGCGACGGCCGCGCCTGGCTGGCGCGCGACCCCTTCGGCATCAAGCCGCTCTACATCATGGAGCACGACGGCGGCCTGGCCTTCGCCTCCGAGCCCCGCGCCTTCCTGCACGCCCGCCTGATGGGTCCGGTGCTGGACGCGGACGCCGGCCGCGAGCTGGCGGGCTTCAACTACACCCTGGCCGAACGCACCCTCTTCCAGGGCCTGCGCCGCCTGGTCCCCGGCGAGGTGCTCCAGGTCCGCGACGGCCGCGTCGTCGCCAATTGGCGCCAGGCCTGGAAGAACCCGCTTCCGCTCATTCCCGCGAAGGCGGGAATCCAAGCTGAATCCGCGGCCGCCACGAAGCCTCGCATGGATCCCCGCCTTCGCGGGGATGAGCGGGGATTGTTGGATCAACTCGACGCCGTCCTCGAAGACAGCGTGAAGGTCCACCAGCGCTCCGACGTCCCCTATGGCCTGTTCCTGTCCGGCGGCGTCGATTCCACCGCCATCGCGACGCTGATGGCGCGGCTCAACGCGCGGCCGGTCACCGCCTTCACCTGCGGCTTCGACGTCCCCGAAGCCGCCGACGAGCGCGCCCAGGCCGAGAAGGTCGCCAGGGCCTTGAACCTCGACTGGCGCGAGACCAGCTTCGGCGAAGAGGACTTCTGGCGCATCGCGCCTGAGGTCGCCTGGGCGCTCGACGACCCCACCGCCGACTACGCGACGCTTCCCACCTACAAGCTGGCTGAGGCCGCCAAGGGGACGCTCACCGTCGTGCTGACCGGCGAGGGCGGCGACGAGCTGTTCGCAGGCTACGGCCGCTATCGCCGTGCGCTGCGCCCCGCCTGGCTGGGCGGCCGCCCCGCCGAGCCGCGCGGCGCCGATGAGGCGGCCCTGGCCCACTGGCGGCACGAGGCCCGCGGGCCGGATGGCCTGACGCCCCTGCAGCAGGCGCAGTGGGCCGACATCCAGACCTGGCTGCCGAACGACCTGCTGCTCAAGCTCGACCGCTGCCTGATGGCCCACGGCCTGGAAGGCCGCACGCCCTTCCTCGACCGCGAGGTGGCCGCCTTCGCCTTCAACCTGCCCGACGCCCAGAAGGTCCAGGGCCGCTACGGCAAGTGGCTGCTGCGCAAATGGCTGGAGCGGCATTGCCCGGCCAGCGAACCCTGGGCCCGCAAGCAAGGCTTCACCGTGCCCGTGGAAGCCTGGATCGCGCCGCGCGCGGCCGACATCGCGGCCCGCATCGCCGAGGTCGAAGCCGTCCGCCGCATCGCCCCCGACGCCGCCCAGTTCCCCGAAGGCCGCCGCTGGCCCCTGCTGTTCCTGGCGCTCTGGGCCCGCATCCACCTGGAGGGCGCCAAGCCCGACGAGGCGCTGGCGAGTTTGGTGGGGTCGGTCTGAGCCAAAAGCACGTCATCCTCCGGTCAGCCGCCAGGCTGATCCGGGGGACCCAAGCTGTATTGCAGGATAGGGCGACGCCGAATGGGTCCCCCGGCTCGCCTCTTCGGGCGACCGGAGGATGACGGCGGTTATGAGGGCGTGGTGCGCCTACTTCGCCTTCATCGAATTGTTCGACCGGTCCGCATCCGGCAGGCGATGGTCCGGATCCACCGTCGCCTCGGCCACCGCCCCGCCCTCGATGGTATAGGTGTGCTTGCCGCTCTGCATCCAGGTCTCCACCGGAACCCGGATGTCGCGCGTCTTGCCGTCCCTGAAGGTGACCCTGAGCGTCGCCGGCAGCACCAGCTGGCCGCGGTTCTCCACGGTGACGGAAGCGCCCTTCGCCGGGTCGTTCACGATCTCGGTCACCGCCATGTCGTGGCTCCAGTTGTTCAGGAAATAGCCGCGCCAGAACCACGACAGGTCCTCGCCGCCGGCGCTCTCCATCTCACGGAAGAAGTCGCTGGGCTTGGGATGCTTGAACGCCCAGTCGGCGATGTACTTGCGGAACGCGGTGTCGAACCGCTCCGGCCCGAGGATATCCTCGCGCAACAGGGTCAGCCCGAAGGCGGCTTTGAAGTAGGTCACCGGGTGGCGGTACTTCTCGCGGATGGTGTCGGCCCGGCTCATGATCACCGGCGCCTCGGGGTCCTTGATCAGCTCGGCGATCTGGTCCGCGGGCGAGCCGGCCGGCGACGGCGCATATTCCCCGTCGCGCTTGGGTCCATAGACCCCGCCCTCGAAGTCGTCGCTCTCATAGACGTCGATGAAGGTGTTGATTCCCTCGTCCATCCAGGCGTTCCGCCGCTCGTCGGAGCCGACGATCATCGGGAACCAGCTGTGGCCGATCTCGTGGGCCGAGATGAAGAACAGGGTCTTGGCCTTGTCGTCGATGCCGTCGAAGACGATGCCCGGATATTCCATGCCGGTGGCCGGCCCCGCCACGTTGATGGCGTTCGGCCAGGGGTACGGATACCAGCGCTTGGAGAACCGCTCGACGGCGTCCTTCATATATTCGGTGGACCGGCTCCAGCCGTTCGCACCGACGCTTTCCGGCGGATAGACCGACTGCGCGACGGAGGTCTTGCCGTCCGGCAGGTTGATCTTCGCCGCGTCCCAGACGAAGGCGCGGCTGGCGGTGAAGGCCACGTCGCGGGTGTTGTCCATGTGGAAGCGCCAGGTCTTGGTGGCCGCGCCCGCGGGCGGCGTCGCGGCCACCTCCTCCGGCGTGCGGATCACCACGGTCTTGTCGCTGGCCTTGGCGCGGTCGAAGCGGGCGCGCTGCTCCGCCGTCAGCACCTCGTTCGGGTTCACCAGCGCGCCGGAGCCCGCCACGATCATGTCGGCCGGCACAGTCACCGCGTAGTCGAAATTGCCGTACTCCAGATAGAACTCATTCGCGAGGTACGGCAGGGTGTCCCAGCCGCGCACATCGTCGAACACCTGCAGGCGCGGATACCATTGCGCCAGGTCGTAGATGTCGCCGGCCTTGTTGGTGTTCCAGGCCATCCGCCCGCCGAACAGGCCGGGGATGGTGAAGTGATACTGCACGCGCACCTTCACCTGGCCGCCCTTGGCCTTCACCGCGTCCGGCAGGTCGACGCGCATGCGGGTGTCGGAGACGACCGTGTTCACCGGTTTGCCGTTCACGGTCACGGCGTCGACGATATAGCCCTCGGTCGACGACTTGGGATCGACGCGGCGGCCGCCCGACATGGCGTAGCCGCGGCTGTCGCGGCGGTAGAGGTTCTGGTCCATCTGGAACCAGAGGAAGCCCAGGGCCTCAGGGCTGTTGTTCGTATAGGTGACCGTCTCGTCGCCGGTGAGCACGTGGGCCCTGGTGTCGATCTTGGCGGCGATGTTGAAGTCGGCCCGGTTCTGCCAGAAGTCGGGGCCCGGCGCGCCGGACCCCGTGCGGATCGAATTGGCCGGCGCCGGCAGGCTCAGCGGCGCGAAGGTCTTCAGGGGATCATAGGTCTGGGCGTGGGCGGAGGCCGCCAGGAGCGACGCGGCGGCGAACAAGACGATGAAGCGCAAAGGAATCCCCCGGAAGAGCGTGAGCGCGGCATCTGGCGCCGCGGGCGGCCTTGGGGCAAGGGCCGGCGGCTAGAGTTCGAGCCGCGTCGTAATCTTCTCGCCCAGCGCCAGGGATGAGGTAAGCCCGGGGCTCTCGATCCCGAACAGCGCCACCAGGCCCGGCAGGCCGTGGGCGGAGGCGTCGTCGATGCGCCAGTCCGGCTGCGGATCCTCGGGCCCGTGCAGCTTGGGGCGGATGCCGGCGTAGTCGGGGCTGAGGTGCTCCTCCGGCACGGCCGGCCAGAACTTGCGGATGTAGGCGGTAAAGGCCGCCCGCGCCGAGGGGTCGACCGAATAGTCCAGCTCGTCCACCCAGAACAGGTTCGGCCCGAACACCGCCTGGCCGCCCAGGTCGCGGCGATAGTGGGTGCCCAGCGCGCCATGGATCGGCGGCGGATAGACCAGGCGCGCGAACGGCGCCTTGCCCATCAGCCGGAAATAGATGCCCTTGCCATAGAAGGCCTTGGGGATCTCCGCCTTTGGAAATCCCTCGATGGTCGCCGCCGCCTCCTGCGCGAAGAGGCCGGGCGCGGTCACCAGATAACGGCAGCTCAGCGTCGCAGGCTCTTCGCCGCCGGCCCGCACCGAAAAGCCGCCGCCCTCCAGCGGGCTCGCGCCCTCGAACGGCGTGGACGTCACCACCGCGCCGCCATGCGCGCCGATTTCGCCCTCCAGCGCCAGCATGTAGCCGTGGCTGTCCAGCACTCCGCTCTGCGGCGACCACAGCGCACCGTAGCAAGCCAGCTCCGGCTCCATGGCGATGGCCTGGGCGGCGGTGAACTGCTCCATGCCCTCGACGTCGTTGATCCGCGCCTGCTCGAGGATCGCCTCCAACCGCTCGACCTCGTCCGGCGCGGTGGCCACCACCAGCTTGCCGCAGCGGTCGTAGTCCACGTGGTGGGCGTCGCAGAAGGCGTAGAGCGCGCGCCGGCCCTGCACGCACAGGCGCGCCTTCAGCGAGCCGGTCGGATAGTAGAGTCCGCCATGGATCACCTCGGAATTGCGCGAGGAGACGCCCTGGCCGATGGCCGCCTCCTTCTCCAGAACCGCGACCGACAGGCCGCGCTTGCCGAGCGCATAGCCGGTCGCCAGCCCCACGCAGCCCGCGCCCACCACCACCGCGTCGAAATCGAACTCCGCCATGCGCCTGGGCCTAGCCCGGAACGCGGGCGCTGGGAACCCGCCCGGCCGACTTCGCGGCCGACTTCGCAAATGATGCGCCGGCTTCCACCCCGGCGCGAAAACTTCGCAGCAGGCGCGAAACCGCTGTCCGCCCGCCGCGCGCCGGCGGACGCTCCCCACCTTGTCGAAGCGTCGGAGTCGGAGGGTCCAGCATGAGGTTCAGATCACGCCACGCGTCCGCGGCGGTGTGACCTTCTCCAAACCAACAACCTGAGGCGCCGCCGGTCGCAAGCCGGCGGCGTCTTTGCGTTCGGGCCGTTCGTGGTTTCCATTTTCCGGGGTTCAAATCCCCGGCGGAGGCGATAGCTTCCCGCGACATTCGGGGAGACGATCCATGAAGACGCTGATCGGGGCGGCCGGGCTTTCGCTGGCGCTGGGCTTGGCGGCGACCGCCGCCTGGTCCCAGGTCTCGATCGATCCCAGCAAACCGAAGGCCATCGCCTCGATCCTCGACTGGCGCGGCGAGCAGCAGGCCAAGGGCTTCCGCGACATCGAGCACATCTTCAAGACCGACGTCATCAAGCGCGGGACCAAGGTCCATCCGCTGCCGGTGGCCGCCCGCCAGATCGCGCCCAAGGTCACCATCGACGGCAAGACCATGTCGATCGACCAGTACATGGCCGCCTACCGGGTCTCCGGCCTGCTGGTGCTGAAGGACGGCCAGATCGTGCTTGAGAAGTACGCCCTGGGCCGCAAGCCCACCGACCGCTGGACCTCCTTCTCGGTCGCCAAGTCGATCACCTCCACCCTGGTCGGCGCTGCGATCCAGGACGGCAAGATCAAATCGATCAACGACCCGGTCACCGCCTACATCCCGGAGCTGAAGGGCAGCGCCTACGAGGGCGTCACCGTGCGCCAGATGCTGATGATGAGCTCCGGCGTGAAGTGGAACGAGGACTACGCCGACCCCAACTCCGACGTCGCCAGGGCCGGCCAGAAAGTCACCGAGCCGGGCGTCAACCCGATGGTCAGCTACCTGCGCAAGCTGCCGCGCGCCCATCCGCCCGGGACCGTCTGGCACTACAATACCGGCGAGACCGACCTGGTCGGCGTGCTGGTCTCCAAGGCCACCCACGAGAGCCTGGCGCAGTACGCCTCGGAGAAGATCTGGCAGCCCTACGGCATGGAGCGCGACGCCGTCTGGATGACCGACCCGGGCGGCCAGGACCGCGGCGGCTGCTGTATCTCCATGACGCTGCGCGACTACGGCCGCGTGGGCCTCTTCGCGCTCGGCGGCGGCCTGGCGGACGGCAAGCGCATCGTCCCCGACTGGTGGATGGCCCAGGCGACCCGCAAGGAGATCGAGAACTACGACGCCACCGGAAAGCCGGCCGGCGGCTACGGCTACTTCTGGTGGATCCGCCCGGCCGGCGCCTATTCCGCCATCGGCATCTTCGGCCAGTCGATCATCACCTTCCCGAAGGACAGGCTGATCATCGTCCAGAACGCCGCTTGGCCGGCGGCGACCGGCAAGCCGCTCAACGTGGCCGAGTTCGCCATGGTGGACGGGGTGAAGGCGGCGGTGGGCGTGAAGTAGGCGCGCGCGATCCGCATCGTCATCGCTTGAAGTAGCGCTCCGGCCGCCGCCAGGTCCCGAATGAGACCGGCTGCCCCTTCGCGGCGCGGATCACGATCGGCTTCTCCGGTATCAGGGCTTCGGCGTCGGGATCCTGGCTGGGATTGAACCTCCACCACTGGGCTCGCCAGTTGTCGAAGACATAGCCTCCGACCTGCGGATCGAATCGGAAGGTGACGTAGTCGGTCCAGTGCGCGCCGCAGGACACGCCGTTCTCGACGGTAAAGTATGGGCCCCGAACGGCGATGTGGCGTCGCTCGAACGGATCGCAGCCGTTCCCGGCCAGCCCGCCGTCATCGGCGCGCAGGACGATGTCGTCATTGCGTCCGACGAGAACATAGCGCCCGTCCGGACCGGTCTCGAAGATCAGCAGCGGCCGCGCGGGCGCGGCGCGTCGTTCGGTCAGGGTATGCTTCGGCTCTGTCCGGGAGCCGAGGGCGACGAAGTAGAACTGGTGGCCGGCCAGGGGCGTCGCGTCGGCCGACCCGAGGACGGCATAGCCCGTGGGAAGCTGCCCCACGATCTCGGCCGGGAGCGCCGCCGCCGAAGCTGATCCGCCGGCGAACGTCGCTGTGATCGCGACCGCAACCCTCCAACCCCTTAGCGCCATGCCGGCAGTTTGCTCCGGGCCCGGCCTCGGTCAAGGACGCGCGGGCAGACCGCTCCTCTCCCGCGATGCTCCGCATCCGGTAGAGGAGCCGGCCGCCGCCTCCGATACCCCCTAGGCGCCGCCGCCGTTTCCGCGCGAACCTACCGCCTATGACCGCCCAGCCCGATGCCGACGATGCGATCTTCACCGACAGCGTCGCCGAGGTCGCCGGGCCGCCGTTCAACCCCACCGAGGCCGCCGCGGCGATCGTCCTGGGCGTGCTGGCCCTGCTGATTTCCGGCCTATTCAGCATCCTGTTCTCCACGCTCGCCGAGGAGCACCGCCTTTCCGCCGCCGGAATCGGGCTCTCGGCGATGATCGAGGCGCTTGTCACCACCGTGGTCACCGGCGCCGCTGGGATCATGCTGAAGCCGGTGCGCCTGCGGACCATCGCCGCTGTCGCCGCCGCCGCCCTCACCGCGCTCGACCTCGCCACCACGGCGGCCAGCGGGACGGGCGTGCTGGCGATCCGCGGCCTGGCCGGCGCGCCCGAGGGGATCCTGCTATGGATCGCCATCGGCTTTATCTCGCGCACCGCCACGCCGGAGCGGTGGGCGGCGTTGCTGTTCACCGGCATGGGCCTGTCGCAGCTCGCCGTCGCCACCGGGGTCTCGGCCTTCGTCCTGCCGCGCTTCGGGGCCAATGGCGGCTTCGTCGTGGTGGCGGTGAGCGCCGCCCTGGCGATCCCCCTGGCGCCGTTCCTGCCTACCCGCCTGGGCGCGCCCGGCGGCGAGGAACTCTCCGGCGCGCCGCCGCCGCGCGGCTGGCTGGCGCTGGCCGGCACCCTGGCCATGGCCGCGCCGCTGACCGCCGTCACCCTCTACCTCGTGCCCCTGGCCCAGCAGGCCGGCCTCAGCGTGGCCGTGGGGCGCACCGCCGTCTCCGTCAGCCTGGCCTGCCAGATGCTGGGCGGGGTGGTGGCGACCGCGATCGCCGGGCGGGTCCGCTACATCGCCGTCTTCTGGGTCTGCGCCGCCGCCTTCGCCGCCGCCTGGACGACCTACGCCTTCCATGCGCCCGCCTGGCTGTTCATCGGCTTGACCGGCGTGGCCGGTCTGGCCGCCTATGTCGCCGCGCCCTTCCTGTTGCCGATGACCGTCGAGGCCGACCCGTCGCGTCGCGCGACGATGCAGAGCGGCACGGTGCAGCTGCTGGCCGCCGCCTTCGGCCCCCTGCTGGCGGCGCTGGTCGTCAATGACAAGAACGTCCATGGCGTGCTGGTCCTGGGCTTTGCCCTACAGGCCGTGGGCCTGGCGATCGCCACCGGCCTGCACCGCACCGCCCACGCCGAACGCCGCCGCGCCTAGTCCTGCAGCCAGCCGCCGACCACGCAGGATAGCGCCCCGCCCCGTAGCGCCACCGTCGCCTGGCGCTCGTACCCCGGCTCGAACAGCACCTTGCGGCCATCGGCGGTGGTGACCGCGATCATCGCCGGCCGGGTGAACTGGCAGACATAGTCGGCCTCGCGGCTCAGGGCATGGCCGTGCGGGACCGAAGCGCAGCGGGCGGCGCCGAACACATGGGCGAAGTCCGCGCCGCCGTACTTGAACGTGTGCGGCTGGCGATGCAGGGCGATCTCGCTCCAGGCATGGCGCGCCAGGGGGCAGGCCGGGCCGCGGATGTCCCACGCCACCAGCATCTGGTGCTTGTGGTTCCAGAAGGCGAAGGCGGCGACCAATGGGATCGCGGCAGCCAGGAAGATCACCGTGCCCCTGGTGAAGCGCGCGGTGGCGTCCGGACGAGGCTTGCGGCCGATTTCCGTCGAGAACGTCATGGCGGTTTCATCCAAAGTACGCCTGTACTTCAGATAAAGTTACGCCTGTAATTCAGACTGTCAATGCGTGGAGTTGGGCTCCGGCCGGCCGGCCGCCATCTCCGGCGGCGGCGTCCCGCCCACCGGCTCGTCGCCCGCGAACAGGCCGTCCAGCCGGTGGCGGGTGGTTCGCTCGAATTCCTCGGCGGAGGTGGCGCGGCTGCGGGTCACCGACAGCTCCTTGACGATGGCCTCCTTGATCCGGTCCACCGCCGCTTCGTCCAGCACCCCGGCGCGGACCAGCTCGCGGGCCAGCGTCAGGAACCCCACCGCCGTCGCATGGGCGCGCAAGCCCACAAGCGAGACATTGTCGTGGATACGTTTCTCTTCGCGTTCGTCCATTCGCCCCACTCGAATAGAAGACACCTGAGTCGTCCGGTGACGGATCGACAGTGACTCTAACGCCGTAGCTTTGGAAGTCGCTGCGTCACATGGTTACGCCAGTTCAGGCGGGCTCCAGAGCCTTCTCCGCCTGCTTCTCCCAGCGGCCCCATAGCGCCTTCTCCTCGGCCTTGGCGGGAGCGACGGAAGCTTCCTTGATGTGGCCGAAGCCGCGGATCTTCTGCGGGATGGCGGCGATGCGCACCGCGGTCTCCAGCCGTTCGGGCGTCAGGCCCGCGACCAGCTTGGCGAGGCCGGCCTCGTAGTCGGCGACCAGGCCGCGCTCCATCCTGCGCTCGGCGGTGTAGCCGAAGATGTCCAGCGGGCCGCCGCGCAGGCCCTTGAGCTTGGTCAGCACCGGGAAGGCCGCGTCCAGCATCCAGCCGCCGAACGCCATCTTCTTCGGCCGCCCGTCCGGCCCCTTGCGGGCCAGCAGTGGCGGGGAGAGCCAGACCCTGGTCTTGCCGCCCTTGAAGGTCTCGTTGCGATAGGCCTGGAAGCGGCCGTCGGTGTAGAGGCGGGCGACCTCGTACTCATCCTTGTAGGCCATCAGCTTATAGAGATTGACGGCCACCGCCCGGGTCAGGGCTTCGGACTTCAGGGGCGCTTCCGCGGCGCGCACCTTGGCCACCTGGTCGGCGTAGCGCTTCGCATAGGCGGCGTTCTGGTAGGCGGTGAGCTCGGCCGTGCGCTGGGCGATCAGGGTGTCCAGCGGCAGGGTCTCCGGCGTCGGCACGTCGTCCTCGCGCTTGCCGCGGCTGTCCGGATCGACCAGCGCCTTGCGGCCCAGCTCGAAGGCCTGGAGGTTGGCCTCGGCGTCGACGCCGTTCAGCCGGATCGCCCGATAGAGCGCGCGGCTGGAGACCGGGATCTCGCCTTTCTGCCAGGCGAAGCCCAGCATGATCATGTTGGCGTAGATCGCATCGCCCAGGTTGTTCACCGCCAGGTTCTGGGCCGGCAGGGCGTCATAGGACTTCACCGCCGCGGTCAGGCGGCGGCCCTGGACGTCAGCGTCGAAGCGGATGTCGCGGTCGGTGACGAAGTCGGCGGTCGGCGCGAAGTCTGCGTTGCCCACCGCCACCGTGCGGTCCTTGGCGTAGAGCGCCAGCGCGTCGGCGCCGTCGGCCGAAAGCAGGTCGCAGGCGATCAGCACATGGGTGCTGGCCGCCGGCACGCGCCCGCCCACCACTGTCTCCTCGGTCTCACCGATGCGCACGTGGCTGAACACCGCGCCGCCCTTCTGGGCCAGGCCGGTCATGTCGACGACGCTGGCGGCGCGGCCGTCCACGTGGGCGGCCATGGCCAGGATCGAGGCGACGGTCGTCACCCCCGTGCCGCCGACGCCGGTGAAGACGATGTTCTTCACGCCTTCGAACGGGGCGAAGGCCGGCAGCGGGGTCGAGTCCGCCGTAAGCGCCGGCATGGCCTCGCGGTGCGGGTTCTCGGCGCCGACGAGCGTGATGAACGAGGGGCAGAAGCCCTCCAGGCAGGTGTAGTCCTGGTTGCACGAGGACTGGTTGATCTTCCGCTTGCGGCCGAACTCGGTGTTCAGCGGCTCGACCGAGACGCAGTTGGAGGTCTTCGAGCAGTCGCCGCAGCCTTCACAGACCAGCGGGTTGATCATCACCCGCTGCGGGGCGGCGTCCATGCGCCCGCGCTTGCGCCGGCGGCGCTTCTCGGTGGCGCAGACCTGGTCGTAGAGCAGGACGGAAACACCTGGCGTCTCGCGCAGCCGCTCCTGCACCGCCATCAGCTCCGAGCGCGGATGCACCTCCACGCCGGGCGCGAGGTCGGCGACGCCCTGGTACTTTTCGGGCTCGGCGGCCACGATGACGATGGTCTTCACCCCCTCGGCGGCGAGTTGGCGGGTGATCTGGGCGGGCGTGAAGCCGCTCTCGGCCGCCTGGCCGCCGGTCATGGCGACGGCGTCGTTGAACAGCAGCTTGTAGGTCATCGACGAACCCGACGCGACGGCGCCGCGCACCGCCAGCGAGCCCGAGTGATTGTAGGTGCCGTCGCCCAGGTTCACGAACACGTGGCTCTCGTTGGTGAAGGGCGAGGCGCCCACCCAGGAGAGGCCCTCGCCGCCCATGTGGCTGTTGAGGTCGGTCGACGGGTCGTTGAAACTTGCCATGTAGTGGCAGCCGATGCCGGCCAGCGCGCGGCTGCCCTCCGGCACCCGGGTCGAGGTGTTGTGCGGGCAGCCGGAGCAGAAGAACGGCTTCCTCTGCTGGTCGGCGCTGAGCGTCACGGCGGCCATCGACGCGGCCGAGACCCGGGCCAGGTAGTCGTGCACGCGGTCCATGTGCGGTCCCGGCGGCAGGCGGTCGGCGATCGCCAGCGCCACCTCGGCCACCGACAGGGAGCCGATCTCCGACAACAGCGGGTGGCCGTGCTCGTCCACCTTGCCGACGATCTTCGGCCGGGCGTGGGCGGGCAGGTCGTAGAGCGCCGCGCGCGCCTGGGTCTCGATCAGCGGCCGCTTGTGCTCGATGACCATCATGGTCTCGAGGCCGGCGGCGAAGGCGCGGACGCCCTGCGGCTCCAGCGGCCAGGGCATGCCCACCTTATAGATGGCGACGCCCAGGCTCGCGGCCTCGGCCGGCGAGATGCCCATGGCCGCGAAGGCCTCGATCACGTCCTTGTAGGCCTGGCCCTGGCAGACGATGCCCAGCTGCGGCCGCGAGGCGCCCAGCATCACCCGGTCGACCCGATTGGCGCGCGCGAAGGCCAGGGCCGCAGGGATCTTCTGGGTGCGCAGCCGCCGCTCCTTGTCCAGCGGCTGGTCCTTCAGCCGGATGCCGAGGCCACCGGCGGGCGCGCGGAAGCTCTCCGGCAGGACGTGGCTGTGGCGCTTCAGGTCAACGTCGATGGTGGCGCCCGAATCCATGGTGTCGGCCAGCGCGATCAGCCCGACCCACAGGCCGGAAAAGCGGCTCATGGCGTAGCCCATCAGGCCGTAGTCCAGCACCTCCTGCACGTCGGCCGGCGACAGCACCGGCATCTCGAAGTCCTGGAAGGCGTATTCCGACTGCGACGGGAGCGTCGAGGACTTGCAGTTGTGGTCGTCGCCGGCCACCGCCAGCACCCCGCCCTTGGGGAAGGTCCCGGCGAAATTGGCGTGCTTGAAGGCGTCGCCGGTGCGGTCGACGCCCGGCGCCTTGCCGTACCACATGCCGAACACGCCATCGTATTTGGCGGTCTCGGCGAACAGGTTGGCCTGCTGGCTGCCCCAGACGGCGGTGGCGGCCAGGTCCTCGTTGACGCCTTCCTTGAAGACGATCCCGGCGGAATCCAGGAACTTCTGAGCGCGGTGCGCCTGCTGGTCGAGGCCGCCCAGCGGCGAGCCGCGGTAGCCGGAGACGAAGCCGGCGGTGTTGAGGCCGGCGGCCGCATCCAGCCGGTGCTGATCCATCAGCACGCGCAGGAGAGCTTGGACGCCGGTGATGAAAACCCGGCCTTCCGTGAGCAGAAATTTGTCGTCGAGCGTCACTTCAGCGTGCCGCATCGCAATTTTCTTCCTTTCGGCCCTCGATCCTGCTTTAGAAGATCATATAAGATCGCAGCAATTGCTTGCCAAAAGCGTGCCCCGGCCTGTCCGTTCCGGGGCAAGAACAGAGCACTTTAAGCCCTCAGGGGGGAGGAAAACTTGTCCGAGGTCCTCGACGCCGTCGATGCCAAGATACTCGACCTCATCCAGTATGACGCCGGACTATCCGTAGCGGAGATCGCCGAACGGGTCGGACTGTCCTCCAGCCCCTGCTGGCGGCGGATCAAGCGGCTGGAGGACGCCGGCGTCATCCAGCGCCGGGTGACCATCCTGGACCGGGAGAAACTAGGCCTCGGATTCGAGGTCTATTGCACCGTCAAACTGAGCCTGCCGACCAAGGACAACCTCGACGCCTTCGAGACCGCGATCGGCAAGCTCTCCGAGGTGGTGCAGTGCGCCACGGTCACCGGCTCGGCCGACTACGAGCTGCGCGTGGTCACCCGCGACATGCACGCCTTCGACGACTTCCTGCGCGAGCGCATCCTGTCGCTGGGCCTGGTGTCGAACATCGAAAGCCGCATCGTCATCCGCTCGGTGAAGCACACCACCGCCGCGCCGCTCGGCTTGATCAGCCCCTACGTGAGCGCCCAGGGGTAAGGCGTGGACGACATCGCCAAGCTCGTCGCGCTGACCCTTCCTCAGTTCGCGGCGCTCGTGGCGCTGTTCCTGCCAGGCTTCGTCTCGATCAAGGTCGACCGGCTGATGCAGCCGGGCAAGCGATCCACCGGCGCGGACTTCATCGTCGACGCCCTGGCCTATTCACTGCTGAACGCCGCGGTCTTTGCCTGGGCGGTCCGGCGGGTGAGCCAGGAGCTCAACGGCGCATCGACCAACTATCCCCTCGTCTGGGCGCTGGGCGTGCTGGTCTGTGTGCTCGGGCCGGCGATCTGGCCGCCGCTTTTCCGCGTTCTCCAGCGGCTCGGCGCGCGCAGGGGCTGGCTGCTGCCGCCGCATCACGTGGCCTGGGACAACTACTTCACCCGCCATGAGCCTTGCTGGGTCATCGTGCACCTGAAGAACGGCAAGCTGGTCGGCGGCTATTTCGGATCGAAGTCCTTCGCCAGCGTTGAACCGGACTCCGGCCACATCTATCTTGAGGCCCTCTGGAAGCTCGATCGGAACGGCCATTTCACGACCCCGGTCACCGAGTCCAACGGCGCGTTGTTCCGGCCTGAGGATTATGACTGGATCGAGTTCTTCCGCGACGAGTAGGTGAGCCATGGCGACGAAGCCCAATACGAACAAGCCGGCGCCCAAGGGCTCATGGAGCCTGTTCGGCGCCTCGCCGGCCTATGACGGGCCCCGGAACCCCCCGAAGGGCGGTTCCGCCCTGCCGCCCGATCCGCCCCGCCAGGCGACCGTCAAGCGCAAGTAAGCGCTGCATGATCGAGCGCATCATCGACCAGCGCCGCCGCGACCTGGGCGGCTTCGAGGTCGGCCGCCTCCTGCCATACGGCGGCGGCCGGATGGTGGGACCCTTCATCTTCTTCGACCACATGGGGCCGGTGGATTTCCAGCCGGGCTTCCCGAAAAGCGTCGACGTCCGGCCCCATCCGCACATCGGGCTCTCGACGGTCACCTACCTTTTCGACGGCGCGATCACCCACCGCGACAGCGTGGGTTCGACCGAGGTGATCCACCCCGGCGAGGTCAACTGGATGACCGCCGGACGCGGCATCACCCATTCCGAGCGGTTCGAGGACCTGCGCGCCCGCGGCGGGAGCATGCACGGCATCCAGGCCTGGGTCGCCCTACCCGAGGCGGCCGAGGAGACCGATCCCGCCTTCGCCCACCATGGCGCCGAAGACCTGCCGACCTACGAAAGTCCGGACGGCGGGCTCTGGGCGCGGCTGATCGCCGGCAAGGCCTTCCACACCGAGGCCCGGGTGAAGACCCATTCGCCGCTGTTCTACGTCCACTGGCGACTGAAGGCCGGGGCCCGGGCCGACCTGCAGCCGGAATATCCGGAGCGCGCCGCCTATGTCGCCCAGGGGTCGGTCGAGGTGGACGGCCAGGTCCTGAGCGCCGGCCAGATGGCGATCTTCGCCCCGGGCCAGGCCGTCGTGTTCACCGCCCAGACCGACGCCATCGTCATGCTGCTGGGCGGCGAGCCGCTGGGCCAGCGCTTCATCGAGTGGAACTTCGTCTCCTCGTCCAAGGAACGCCTGGAACAGGCCAAGGCCGACTGGCGCGCCGGGCGCATGAAGCTGCCCGACGCCGACGACCAGGAGTTCATCCCGCTGCCCGGCGACCCGCCGCCGCCGGCCAACCCGATGAGCTGAGACCCGGCCCTCAGACCGGGCAAAGCCGTTTCAGCGGCGGCGTCATTTCGTCCAGCGCCTTGGCGAAGGCGGTGTCGGCCAACCGCTGCAGTTCCGCCGCCGTGGAGGCCCAGTTCATCACCGTCAGCGCCCCGCGATAGTCGGCTTCGAGCGGCGCCGAGCCAGCGCGTTCGGCCCGGACATGGACCACCACATTGGCCGTCTTGTTGGTGGCCGTGCCGGTGAGCCAGGCCTTGTCCAGCCGCACCTGCATGTTGATCGCTTCCGGCTCCGGCGCGGCCGCGAACCCCACCTGAAACCCCCGGCTGCCGAGCCCTTGCAGGATCGAGCGCAGCCAGGCCTGGGTGTCCGACGGTGCCTTCACCGCCCGGCCGACGATCCCCAGGATCTCCGGCGAGGTCCGCGCGTCGGCCACCGCGGTGATGTTCACGGCGCAGCCGCCAGCCGGGGCCGGAGCCCTGGCCGGAAGGTGGTCCTGGAACGTCCCGCTCGCCGTGATCGGCTCCAACGGCGCGCAGGCCGCCAGCGCCAGGCCCATCGCGGCGAGCGCGGGGCCGCCGCGCGCGGGGCCCCGCCCGGTCCGCCGCACCCCTACTGCCCGACGGTCTTGAAGTGGGAGATCGTGCCGTCGTAGTCGTAGAGCACGGTTCCGTCGGCGGCGTTGTCCATCGGCCAGCCGGTCAGGTGGGTGCCTTGATCGCCGGTGCGCTTGCCATGCTTCAGGGCGTCCACGTCGGCTTGGCTCTTCTCAAGCGCGCGCGGGATCAGCACGCCGATCTGGGTGAAGCCGGTGGTCAACGCCGCACGAGCCAGCTTGCCGTTGTCGGCGGTCCATTGGACGGCGTTCTCCTCGCCATCCTTCGACGGCGACGGCAGGGCGATGACGCTTACGATCTGCTGGCTGTAGACCAGGGCCTTGGGGGCCAGCCGGCTTTCCGGCTTCTGCCCGGCCGCGAGCGCCTTGTTGGCGATTCGGATGGTCAGGGTCACCCGCAGGGCCGAGAAATCCGGCACGGCGTCGTAGCTGTACTGGAAGATCGCCTGTTGCGGCGCGGCGCTGGCGTCGAGCGCGGCGCTGAGGCCTTGGATGGTGGCGTCACGGCCGAAGGTCACCGCGCCCGGCTGGAACCAGGCCAGCTTGGCGAGCGCCGAGGCCGTGGTGTCCTTGGCGAGCGCATCGGCGTCGAAACCGGTCAAGGCGGCGCGCAGCGGCTTGATCTCCCGCTCGGCGCGGTTGGCCCGGTCGGAGTTCACCTTCACGTCGATGAGCGCCAGCAGCAGGCCGCCGCCGCCGGCGACCGCGACCCTGGACTGGTTGATGTCCGACTTGAGCTCGTCCTGGGCGACCAGCACCGAAACCGAGCGGCCGCCCTCGATGCTGCGCGCGGACTCGGCCAGGATGTTCTTGGAATCTGCGGCAGCGGCGGTCGCGACGGACATGGACAGACCGACGACGACGGCCGCGAGGCCGCGTGTGAATGACGTTCGCATGGTTCCCCCCAATGGCCGGACCCCCTCCAATGGCGTCGGCCGGATAACAAGCTATCCAGACTCTCGCCTCGCGAGCAAGAGGACCAGCGTCAACCTCCCGCCGAGCGCGGGTCCTGTGGCGGCGCGATAGGCGCCCTGTTTTTAGGCGCCGGAACTGGCTACATCAGCCGCCATGAACGTCAGCGTCTTCGACCTCTTCAAGCTGGGGGTCGGTCCGTCCAGCTCCCACACCATGGGCCCGATGACCGCCGCGGGGCGGTTCCTGGAACGGCTGGGGCCGAAGGTCGGGCGCACGGCCCGGGTGCGGGTGACGCTCTACGCGTCGCTGGCGCTCACCGGCCGCGGCCACGCCACCGACCGCGCGGTGATCCTGGGCCTCAGTGGCTTCGAGCCGCGCACCCTGGATCCCGACCAGGCCGAACGAGTCGTCGAGGTCGTCCGCGCCGAGGGCAAGCTCAACCTCGCCGGACGCCACGAAATCGCCTTCGACGAGGCGACCGATCTCCTCTGGGAAGGCCGCAAGCGCCTGCCGCAACATCCCAATGCGCTCACCTTCACGGCCTTCGACGCCAAGGGCGCCCAGCTCGTCGAACGCACCTATTTCTCCATCGGCGGCGGCTTCGTGCGCGACGAGGGCGAGATGGGGCTGAACACCCCGCCGGAAGCCTCCGCCCTGGTCGAGGTCCCCTACCCGTTCGACTCCGGCGAACAACTGCTGGCCATGGCGGGCGACGCCGGCCTCACCTTCGCCGAGGTGATGCGCGCCAACGAACGCGCGCGCCGGCCGGGACCTGGGGCCGACGCCGAGATCGACGCCGGCCTCGATGAGGTGGCCGCGGCCATGTACGCCTGCATCGACCGCGGCATGCACGCCAAGGGCGTGCTGCCCGGCGGGCTGAAGGTGCAGCGCCGCGCCGCCCAGGTGCGCGAGACCCTGATGTCCGACGCCGACAAGCGCCTCGCCGACCCGCTGGCCGCGCTCGACTGGGTGAACCTCTGGGCGCTGGCGGTGAACGAGGAGAACGCCGCCGGCGGCCGCGTGGTGACCGCCCCCACCAATGGCGCGGCTGGCCTGGTCCCGGCGGTGCTGCGCTACTATGACCGCTTCCATCAGGGCACGGCGCAGGGGCGGCGGAATTTCCTGCTCACCGCAGCGGCCATCGGCTCGCTCTACAAGAAGAACGCCTCGATCAGCGGCGCCGAGGTCGGCTGCCAGGGCGAGGTGGGCGTGGCCTGCTCCATGGCCGCCGCGGGCCTCGCCGCGGCCCTGGGCGCCACCAACGCCCAGGTGGAGAACGCCGCCGAGATCGCCATGGAGCACAACCTCGGCCTCACCTGCGATCCGATCGGCGGCCTGGTGCAGATCCCCTGCATCGAGCGCAACGCCATGGGCGCGGTGAAGGCCATCGACGCCGCGCGCCTGGCGCTCCTGGGCGACGGCCAGCATTCGGTCAGCCTCGACAAGGTGATCGCCACCATGAAGCGCACCGGCGAGGACATGAGCGCCATCTACAAGGAGACCTCGCTGGGCGGCCTGGCGGTCAACCTGGCGGAGTGTTGAGCTGAGGCGATCGGTGTCGCCGGCCCCTTGGCTGGCCTCGGGAATCCTTTCCGTCCATGTCAATTGCAACCGGTTCTTTTCATGGTTGCCAGGGCTTGAAATGTAACCTTATGTGGTGATCACGCGACTCGGGGGGGACGGCGTGAAGCATCTGGTGTTCGCAGGCGTTGGCCTGCTGCTTGCGGGCTGCGCGACGATCACGCGGGGCACCACCGACACCTGGACCGTCAACACGACGCCCGTCGGCGCCACGGTCCGCACCTCGAACTTCTTCAGCTGCGACCAGACGCCCTGCACCTTCAAGATGAGCCGCAAGGCCGAGTTCGACGTGACCATCAGCAAGGTCGGCTACAAGACCTGGACCGGCCATGTGACGCACCATGTGGCCAGCTCGGGCGGCGCCGCCATGGCCGGCAACGTCATCCTGGGCGGCGTCATCGGCGCGGTCGGCGACGCCGCCAGCGGGGCCATGCTGGACCTCGTGCCCAATCCGCTCAGCGTCACGCTCGAGAAGGATGAACCGCAACCAGCGAACCAGCCGTAGACCGGCATTTTAAGGGGGAAGACTGTTGTCCAAATTCAAGATCATCGCGGCTGCGCCGCTGCTGCTCGCGCTGGCCGCCTGCTCGACGAACGTCACCGAAAAGCCGGGAACCGGCATCGCGGGCGGCGCCGGCGGGGCGATCGCCGTGCAGGCCGTTCAAGGCAAGGTCACGGCGCAAAACGCGCCCGGCGATCTGCTGCCGCGCCTGACCCAGGCGATCCAGACCGAGGCCGGGCACAACGCCGGCGGCAGCCCGGCCAATGTCGAGTTCACCGTCGTCGACTACCGCGAGGTCAGCAACGCGGTGCGGGCCCTGGGCGGGATGCTGGCCGGCAGCGACCGCCTGCACATCGCGGTCACCGTCAAGGATCCCTCGGGCAAGGTGCTGCGCGAGTTCGACGTCGATCGCAAGTCCAACCCGGGCGGCCTCGGCGCCGTGACCGATCACGAAGCCGGGCTGATCAACGCCGCCGCCAAGAGCATCGCCCAGACCCTGGCCAAATAGTCACCCTGGCCAAATAACCCACGACGGCGGACGCCCCGGCCGATGCGCCGCGGCGTCCGTTCGACGCCGTCCCGCCTAGCCTTCCAGATAGGCGCTGAGCTTGTCGACGATGCCGAGGCTGCCGCGCTCGCGGCTGCCGTTGTCGTCATAGCCGTCGAGGAAGGCGCCCTGCTCGGTCATCCGGAAGGCCGTGCCGCCGCCCGCCGCCTTGAACTCGAAGGTCGCCAGCGAGTCGGAGATCTTCCGCCCGTCCAGATGCATCGCGTAGGTGTAGATGATCCGCTCGCCGGGCACGATGTCGAGGTAGATGGCGTCGAAGGCGGTGACCATGCCGCTCTTCCAATTGCCCACCAGCCGCTCGCGGCCGCCGACCCGGAAGTCCATGGTCCGCTCGGCGATGTCCCACATCTCGTTGGGCGCGGTGAACCAGCCGTTCTTGCCTTCGACGCTGGCGAAGGCGTCGAACACCCGCTGGGGCGTCACGCCCGGATAGGTGCGTTCGATGGTGAACATGCCGTGCGCCACGCTGCGCTTGACGTGTGTATCGAGGGCGATGTCGGTGCTCATCTGGGGTCTCCGTCCGGGTACTTCTTGAGGTAGTCGCCGAGGCGGTCGAAGCGGTCTTCCCACTCCGCCCGGCGCTGGTTGAACCAATGCTCGGCGAGGCTGAGCGCGGCGGGCTCGATTCGGCAGGTGCGCACCCGGCCCAGCTTCTCGGAAGCCACGAGGCCGCTGGCCTCCAGCACCGCCAGGTGCTGCACCACCGCCGGCAGCGACATCTCGAAGGGCCGGGCGAGTTCGCTCACCGAGGCCGGCCCCAGCGTCAGCCGCTCGACCATGGCCCGGCGCGTGGGGTCGGCCAGCGCCTGGAAGGTGGCGTCCAGCCCCACCTCAGCCGTCCTTCAGCGGGAACATGTGGAAGACCGGCTCGGCCTCCTTCAGCACGCGCGCCACGCTGGGTCGGGTCTTCAGCCGATCTACATAGGCCCGCAGCGTCGGCCACTCATCCAGTTTCACTGCATAGTCGGCGTAGTAGAGCGCCGGAAAGGCCGCGCAGTCGGCGAGCGTGAAGGTCTCGCCCATGGCCCAGGGGCCTTCGATCAGCGGCGCCAGGGCGTCATAGCCCCGGGCGATCGCGGCCTTGGACTGCTCCACGCCGAAGGGGTCCTTGGGGCCGTCGCGCAGCCGCTCCCCGACGATCGCGAAGAACGGGGCGTGGATGTAGTTGTCGGCCACCCGGTCGCGGATCAGCACCGGCCGCGCGGCGTCCGGATCGGCCGGCAGCAGGCTCGCCGCGGAAGGATACTTCCGCGCCAGATATTCGATGATCAGGCTGGATTCCGGGACCGTCTCGCCGCGCTCGTCGTCGGTCAGCACCGGCAGCTTCGCCAGTGGCCAGACCTTCAGATACGCCGCGCGATCCTGCGGATCGAACAGCTGCACCTCGCGGTGGGTGAAGGCGATGTCCGCCTCATAGAGCGGGATCAGCACCTTCCAGCAGAACGACGACAGCGGGTGGTACCAGAGGGTCAGGGCCATGGCCGGGCTCCATACTTAAGTGATTACCTAAGTATCAGGCCGCGAGCGGCGACGCAAGCCTCCTTCTTCCCAGCGGGAGGAAGGCTAGCTCAGCGCCTTGCGGGTCTGCTCCCAATACTGGGCGCCGGTGATGATCGTGACCAGGGCCGCCAGCCAGAACAGGCCGTGGGCTACATAGGTCATCGGGTTGCGCAGCCCCGGATCGTCCGGTAGGCCGAAGGCGCCCCAGGCGGCGACGAACAGCTCGAAGGCCAGGGCCACCAGCTGCAGCGTCGTCTTCCACTTGGCCAGCAGGGTCACCGGCAGCTTCACGCCCTTGCCCGCGCCCACTTCACGCAGCGCGCTCACCGTGAACTCGCGGAACAGGATCAGACCGGCCGGCAGCACCACCAGGGGCTGGGCGCCTTGCGACATCAGGCCCAGGATCGCGCCGCAGACCAGCACCTTGTCGCCGATCGGATCGAGGATCGCGCCCCAGACGCTGACCGCGTTCATCTTGCGCGCCAGCCAGCCGTCGAAGAAGTCGGTCACCGCGGCGACCACGAAGGCGTAGAGCGCCCAGCGCTGCAGGGCGAACTGCACCTGCGGCTCCAGGTGGTCGGAGAGGCCGGGCACGGCGCCCGCCGCCGCGGCCAGGGCCACGAACATGAACAGCGCCAGCACCAGGCGCATCGAGGTCAGGATGTTCGGCAGCGACTTCATGGGCTCGGAGCGTCCGGATTGGGCGGTTCGTTCCGCCAAGCTTAGCGGTTCGGGGCTTTCCTCCCTACCGCCGAAGTGATCGATTGGCCCCCGTGCAATCCATCCCCATCCTGATCGGCGCGGGCCTGCTGTCCGGGGCGATGAACGCGCTGGCGGGCGGCGGCTCGTTCGTCTCCCTGCCGGCGCTGATCGCCGTGGGCGCGCCCTCGGTGACGGCCAATGCGACGAGCACGCTAGCCCTCTATCCCGGCGGCCTGGCCAGCGTCTGGGTCTATCGCGCCGACCGCGGGCCGGTGTGCGGCGCGCCGCTCGGCCTGCTGGCGGCCGTGACCGTGGTCGGCGGCTTGCTGGGCGCGGTGATCCTGCTGGCGACGCCCAGCCGCCTGTTCGACGGCATCCTGCCCTGGCTGCTGCTCACCGCCACCCTGGCGCTGGCCTTCGCGCGGCGGCTGGGCGAGGCGTTGCGGGGCGAGCGGCCCGCGCCCGTCGCGGTGATCGTCGCCGCCCAGTTCCTGCTCGGGATCTACGGCGGCTATTTCGGCGGCGCGGTCGGGCTGATGATGCTGGCCTTCTGGAGCGTGGCCGGCGCGGGCGACCTGAAGGCCCTGCAGGCGCCGCGCACCCTGCTGGTCAGCGCCGCCAACACCGCCGCGGTGATCTACTTCGCGCTGGCCGGCGCGGTGGACTGGGAAAAGGCGGCCTGGTTCGCGCCCGCCGGCCTGGTCGGCGGCTACCTCGGCGCCCACTTGGGAAAGCGGCTGCCCGCCGCCCTGGTGCGCTGGGGCACCCTGGCTCTGGCCGCGAGCATCACCGCGGTCTTCTTCTGGCGCGCCTATGCCCGCTGAGCCACGGTCCTAGAGCGCCCGGCGGCGCTTGCGCTCGACGACCGGCGCGGCGGCCGGCGGAGGCGGCCCGGCGGCGAAGTCGCGCGGGTGGACGAATTCGGCGCGGTACCACGGCCGCGTGCGCGCGTCGAAGATCGACTTCAGCCAGTCCTTGACCAACCGCACCCGGGCGGGCCGCACCGCGTCGCGATGGTGCACCAGCCACAGCTTGGCCGGCCCCACCTTCAGCACGTCCAGCATCACCAGGTCGGGCAGCACCGAGGCGATGGAGGTCGGCATGGCGCCGATGCCTACCCCGTTGCGCACCGCCTCGATCACCACGGCGCTGGAGTTGGTCTCGATGCGGCGGTGGGTCAGGGTCTGCCAGGCCTCCACCTTCTTGCCCCACAGCTCGCGCTGATGGGTCTGGGCGGCGTGGTGGACGTAGGGGTGCGGCAGCACCTCCTCGATGCTCGCCGGCGCGCCATAGAGGCTGATGTATTCGCGGCTGGCGAACAGGGCGTAGTGCACGTGGGCGATAGGCTGGGCGACCGCGTCCGGCTGGGTGGGCTCGGCGAAGGTCAGCGCCAGTTCCGCCTCGCCGTCCAGCGGCCGGTCGGGCCACAGGCCGCAGTCGATGGAAAGGTCGATGCCGGGATAGGCCCGCAGGAACTCCGGCAGGTGCGGGGTGATGAAATAGCCGGAGACGCCGTCCGGAGCGGCCAGGCGTACGCGGCCTTGCGGCAGGATCTCGCTGTCGCCGACCTCCAGCTCCAGCGCGCCGGCCATCTGCTCCATGGTCCGCACCCGCTGGAAGGCGGCCTCGCCGGCCTCGGTCAGCGCCGCGCCCCGGGGGCCGCGGTGGAACAGGGTGACGTTGAGCTGGCGCTCCAGCTCCTCCACCGCGCGGGTGACCGTCGACGGATTCACATTGAGCGCGCGCGCGGCCGCGTTGATCCCCCCCGTCTCGGCGACGGCGAAGAACACGCGCAGGTACGACCAATCCGCTCGTCTCCGGGCGATTTCGCCCATCCCCACCTCCGGCAGATCTGCGGGCAGCCTATTGCAATCTTTGCGGGCGCCCAAGCGGTGAAGCTGGCGTGAGCCTCCGGAGCAGGAGGCGCCATCATGCAGAACACCGCCATCGCCCGTCCCGCCAGTGGGGCCGCCGCTGGGGCCGCCAGCCTGTCGGCCCGGCTGGCGCAGGACCTTGCTCCCTTCGACGTCAGGCCCGCCCGGACCGACGGAATCCGCGCCGCCCGCGCCTTCGCCGCGCAACTGATCGGCGAAGGAATCGTCACCGCCCATGATCTGGAGCGGGTCCACGCGCTCAGCGGCGAGGCGGCGCTCTACACCACCCGGGAGGACGGCGCGCTCACCGGGGTCCTGGCCTTCGTGCTTCTAAATGCCGCAGGCCTGAAGGCCGTCCGGGAAGGCGGCTTCGACGCGCTGTCGCCTGCCGCGGCCCATGTGGCCGGTCCGGGGGAACGGGCCTGCGCCTTCTACGGCTGGGGCGTGGCTGCGACCACCAAGACCTCCGCGCGGCGGGTGATCGACGGGGCCAGGGCGATCATGGCCGGCGCCGTCGGCCACCTGCCGAAGTTCGCGCGGCCCACCACCGAGGCCGGCCATCGGCTGATGCGCGAGCGCCTCGGCTTCGTCGACCTGCCCGGCTGCGCCGATGACCTGGTCTGGCAGCCGGCCCTGGAAGAGGCGATCGCGGCATGACCCCGACCCGCTCGAGCCGGCGCCTGGCGCCCGCCGCCGCCCCGTCCATCGCCGCCAACGCCGACTATTCGGTGGGCGTGGTCCGCACCCTCGAGGAGATGCTGCAGGTCCAGACCGTGCGCGCCCTGGTCTACATGGGCGACCAGGCCTGCCCCTACGACGAGGAGTTCGACGGCAACGACTTCTGCGGCGCGACCCACCTGCTGCTCCGCTGCGGACGCGAGCCGGTGGGCGTGGCGCGGCTGCGCTGGTTCGGCGAGTTCGCCAAGTTCGAACGCCTGGCCGTGCGCAAGGAGCATCGCGGCGGTCCAGGCCTGAAGCTGCTCTGCGATGCGGCCTTCGCCCTCGCCGCGCGCAAGGGCTACCGCAAGCTGATCGGCCACGCCCAGGTGCGCGGCGAGGCCTTCTGGAAGCGCTATTTCAAAGGTCGCCGCCGGCCCGGCCGGCCGGCGTTCAACTTCTCCGGCTACGCCTATCTGGAGATGGAGTTCGAGCTTGCGCCGCGCCGCGACAGGGTCGGGCTTCAGAGCCCGCCGATGGTGCTGCTGCGGCCCGAGGGCGACTGGGACCGGCCCGGAATCCTCGAAGGCGCCGGGCTGGAGACCGCGGCGCAGGGCCTAGCGGCGTGAGCGAGATGCTGAGCCGACCCCAGGCGGACGGCGTCCTGCTGCTGTGCCTGGACGCGCTGACCCCTGCCCCAGCCTCCGACTGCGACGGCGTGGTGCGCGGTCCGGACCCCGCTTGGCGCGCCAACGCTGCGCGCCTGTTGACCCACGCCCGCGGCCAGGGCTGGGCGGCAGGGCACGCGATTTCGCGGCGGCCGCGGCCGGGCGAGGCGCCCTGGCGGGCGGCGGAGGGCCTGGCCCCGATCCCAGCCGAGCCGGTCTATCACCGCGAGGAGGCCTCGGCCTTCGCCAGCCCCGAGCTGTCCGCCGCCCTCGCCGGCGGGGGCCGGCCCGAGGTCGTGCTCTGCGGCCTGTCGCTCAACGGCTCGGTCCTGGCCACGGCGGTGGACGCGACGCGCCTAGGCGTGCGCCTGACCCTGGCCCTCGACGCCACCCTGATGTCGGTGGCCGAACAGCCGGGGCTGGAGGGCCTGTTGCGCCTGCAGCGGCTGGGCCACCTGCCCAGCCTGGTGCGCACCGCCGCCACCGAGACCCTGCTGCGGCCGTGGCGGCCCTTGCGGGTGGTGGTCGGCGGGCGAGGCTAAACGCCTGTTTGGTGTTTCAAGACTGACGCGTTACGGTTCCGCTCTACGAAATCGAGGGGGCCGCCAATGGGAGAGGCCGTCAGCCCAAATCCGATCGATGTGGCCGTCGGAGCCCGTATCCGCGTGCGCCGCAAGGAGCTCGGCATGAGCCAGGCCGCGCTGGCCGAACAGCTGGGCGTCAGCTTCCAGCAGGTTCAGAAGTACGAGCGCGGCGCGAATCGGATTTCAGCCTCCATGCTGGTGAAGACCGCCCGCGCGCTCGACTGCCCGGGTGGCTTCCTGCTGGGCGCGCGCACCGTCAAGGAAGAGAACCACGCCCCGCAGGAGGACGCCCTGCAGGCGGAGCTCAACAGCCTGCTGGCCATTCCGGGCGCCGTGGAGCTGCTGCGCGCCTTCGCCAAGGTTCCGCAGGGCGAGGCCCGCAGCTCGGTCTTGGCCATCGTGCGCAGCCTGGCCAACCGCGCCGGACCCTGCCGGGGCGCCTGACTGCCGCGGTCCACGCAGCAGCCCATTGCGGAAATTCCGGGTTCAGCCGCCGGCGGCCGCTGAGGCCACCTGCAGGTCGCCTGGCCGCGCCCGGCGAGATTCGTCAGCCGGGCAAGCCGCCCCTGCGGCGGCCGATCGCTCGAGATGCGGGAAACCCTGACGCGCGCTCCGCGTTTGCCTGCCATCCGAACAGAGGAGATGTTCATGAAGACGCTTATCAAGATCGGCATGGTCGCCGCCATCGCCGCCGGCAGCGTGGCGTTGGGCGCGACGGCCGCCTCCGCCGAGGTGGTCTGCAACGCCGAGAACCAGTGCTGGCACGTGAAGGGCCACTACGACTACAAGCCCGAGTGGAACATCACGGTGCACCCCGACAACTGGAAGTGGGGCCACGACGAGCACTACAAGTGGCACGAGCACCGCGGCCGCGGCTATTGGCGCAACGGCGTCTGGATCAAGTTCTAGACCCGACGGAATCCGCGAAAGCGGGAAGGCGCTGCAGATCGCCTGCGGCGCCTTTTCCATGCCTGCGGTCCATGACGCCGTCTCAGTTGAAGGCGAAGACCGCCGCCAGGACGATGGCCAGCACCGTCACCAAGGTCAGGGGACCGGTGATCCTCATCAGCCGCCCGCCGCCCTCGTCGCCGCGCTTCAGCCGGGCCAGGCCCCATTCGCTGAGGCCGATGGTCACCACCGAGACGGCGACCAGCGCCAGCTTCAGCCTGAACCAGTCGTTCAGCCCGCCCATGCCGCCGAACTTCAGCCAGAGCAGCAGCGGCCCGGTGATCAGCAGCAGCACCAATCCGCCCCCGGCGATGCGGCTGTAGACCGTGGCCAGCGGCCATAACGGCTCGCGCTCTGCCGGGGCGGCCGCGATCAGCCGCGGGCCGACCTGCGACATCGCCAGGCCACCGCCGACGCCCATGGCCAGCGCCAGGAAGTGCAGCCAGAGCAGCAGGTCGATCAGAATGGCCATCTCACGACCCTCGTCAGCGAGGACTGCGCGACGCCGCAGCCGCGGACAGTAAAGCGACCGCCCCAGGCCGAACGCAAGCGCCGCCCGAGGCGGCGGGAAACGCCCAGTCTTGACGTCCAGGTCAAGATATTCACTCACGATATAATTAGCATTGACGGCCGAGCGAACTGGCTCCAGCTTCGCCCCCATGCGCCGCAGAGCGCGGGTCTCTGACGCAGGGACCTTGAGGCACGGGGAGGAACCATGAAGACCCAAGCACTGTGGCTGAGCGCGTCGGCCATCACTCTGGGCCTGAGCCTGGGCTGGAGCGGCGCGGCCGTGGCGCAGGCCGCGCCACAGAAGGTCGCCGACAACAGCGGCGCCACCGTCCAGGAGCTGATCGTCACCGCCGAACGGCGCAACGAGAACCTGCAGCAGACCGCGATCGCCGCCACCGTCATGACCGGCGCCGACCTGCAGAAGCAGGGGATCGTCACCGTCGACCAGCTGCAGTTCGTCAGCCCCTCGCTGACCGTGAACAACTTCGGCCAGGGCAACGACTTCGACATTCGCGGCATCGGCAAGGGCGAGCACAACAGCCAGACCGGCACCGGCGTCGTCACCTATCGCGACGGGGTCGCCACCTTCCCGGGCTACATCCAGGAAGAGCCCTACTACGATGTCGCCGGCGTCGAGATCCTGCGCGGCCCGCAGGGCACCTTCTCAGGTCAGAACGCCACCGGCGGCGCGGTGATCGTCAACACCGTCGATCCGAAGATCAACGGCGGCTACACCGGCTACATCCAGGGCCAGCTCGGCAACTATTCGGACTGGGGCCTGCAGGGCGCCGTGAACCTGCCGATCAGCGACACCCTGGCCGCGCGGGTGTCGTTCAACACCGAGGAGCGCAACAGCTTCTACCACATCAGCGGCCCCTGGACGGGCGATCCGGGCGTGAAGTGGGGCAGCGGGCGGCTGGGCGTGCTTTGGCAACCCAACGACAAGCTGAAGGTGTTGTGGAAGACCGATTTCAGCTTCCTGCAGAACGGCGGCTACTTCGGCGACGCCCTGACCAACCAGGGCACGTCGAACCTGTTCACCTTCTCGAACAACTTCAAGACCTACGCCCAGGACAACCTCGTCCGCTCGATCCTGAAGGTCGACTACACCCTGGATAACGGCATCGATCTGCGCTCGATCAGCGGCTACCAGCAAGGTCGCTCGGCCTGGACCGGCGACATCGACGGCACCGCGTCCACCACCAACGTCGTCACCATCGCCGAGGCGGTGGACGAGCGCATCTGGTCGCAGGAATTCAACATCATCTCGCCCGACAAGGGGCCGTTCACCTGGGTGCTGGGCGCCTACTACCAGAACAACCGCTACGACTTCCCGGCGAACCAGTTCGACATCGGCTTCCCGCCGGGCGGCATCGACGAGGACCTGAACGGCGTCAACCCGACCTATACCGCCGCGGTCTTCGGCCAGGGCAGCTGGAACTGGGACAACGGCCTGCAGCTGCAGGTGGGCGCGCGCTACACCAAGTGGAGCACCACCAACCGCGCCATCTTCGATGTTCCGGAATTCGGCCTGTTCTTCCCGCAGAACCAGACCGAAACGGGCAACAACATCACCGGCAAGGTGGCGCTGAACTGGAAGGTCGACGCCGACAACTTCGTCTACGCCTTCGTGGCCAGCGGCGCGAAGCCCGGCGGCCTGAACACCGCGCTGGACTTCGGCGGCGGCGTCATCCCGGCCCCGTTCGGCCAGGAATATGTCACCGACTACGAGATCGGCTTGAAGTCGAGCCTGCTGGACAACCACCTGCGCACCCAGCTCGGCGCCTATTACAACAGCTTCGAGCACTTCCAGGTGACCCTGCCGATCCCCGCCGTGCCGACCCAGACGACCGAGCAGAACGTCCCCAACCCCACCAAGCTCTACGGTGTGGAGGCCTCGGCCCAGGCGGTGTTCGGCGACTTCTCGTTCAACGTCGGCGTCGGCCTCGAGCACAGCGAACTCGGCACCTTCTTCACCGAGGACCCGCGCCTGCCGGCGGCCGGGACCTGCAACCCCACCACCGGCCCGGCCACGACCGCCTGCATCAACCTGAACGGCAAGCCGCAGACCTACGCGCCGGACTTCACCTTCAACGTCTACGCCCAGTACGTCTTCCACCTGGCGGACAAGGACACGCTGACGCCGGCGGTGAGCTACAGCCACATCTCCGACCAGTGGGCGACGCTGTTCGACAACCGGGCGGCGGGCGACTTCCTGGACGCCCGCGACATCCTGGGCGCGTCGCTGGCCTGGGCGCATGGGGATCTCGTGACGACGCTCTACGGCTCCAACCTGTCGAACGACAAATACGTCGCCGCCGCGGTGTCGCCGATCCGGATCGCGGGCCCGCCGCGGCAGTTCGGGATCCGGGTCACGAAGTCGTTCTGAGCCGGGGCCGGCGAGAGTCCGTGCGATTGACAAGCCCCCTGTGGCCTGCCGACGTGGCGGCGGGGGGCGGCTCCGCCGAGGGTCGCCGGGGGCGTGGAGAGCAGGAACCGATGTCCGAAGGTTCCCGAAAGTCCGAGGCGGCGTCCAAGCGGGTCCGTCGCACCAAGGCGGAGCAGCGGGCCGAGACGCTTGAGCAGATCCTCGACGCGGCTGAATTCCTGTTTTCTAAGCACGGGCTGCACGGGGTGACCCTGCGCGACGTCGCCCAGCGGGTCGGCGTCCACACCACGCTGATGCACTACTACTTCGACGACAAGAAGAGCCTGTTCGAGGCGGTGTTCGCCCGCCGCGCCCCGGTGACCAGCGGGCGGCGGATGGCGGCCCTGGACCGCTACGCCGCCGAGGCCGGCGACCAGCCCACGGTGGAGGGCGCGCTGCACGCCTTCCTGGACACCGACTTCGACCTCTACATCCAGGGCGGCGAGGCCTGGATGAACTATGCCGCCTTCGGCGCGCTCGCCAGCAACATGCCCGAGGGCGCGGTGCTGATGGACCGCTACTTCGATCCGGTGGTCCTCAAGCTGGTCTCGATCCTCAAGCGCGCCCTGCCCGACACCCCGGAGGAAGACATCTTCTGGGGCTACCACTTCGTGACCGGCTCGCTGATGAACACCCTGGCCCGCACCGGCCGCATCGACCGGCTGTCCGGCGGCCTCTGCCATTCCGACGACTTCGCCGCGGTGAAGGCGCGCATGGCGAGGTTCATGGCCGCGGGCTTCCAGGCCCTGGCCCAGCGGCGCTGACCAGGGAAAGGCTGCGCCCATGCTGAAGACCCTGTCCGTTCTCCTGGCCATCGTCGCCCTGGCCGCGCCGCTCGCCGCCCTCGCTGCGCCGGGCCCGGTCGTGCGCGCCCCGGCCGGCGCGGTGGAAGGCGAGGCGCAGGGCGGCATCGAGGTCTTCAAGGGCATCCCCTACGCGCAGGCTCCCGTGGGGCCGCTGCGCTGGGCCCCCCCGAAGCCGACGCAGCCCTGGTCCGGCGTGCGCCAGGCGACGCAGTTCGGCGCGGCCTGCTGGCAGCCACTGTCGCCGCCGGGCAGCATCTACGCCGACAACCCGCCGCGCATGAGCGAGGACTGCCTCAGCCTCAACATCTGGACGCCGAAAGGGGCGCGCCACGCCCCGGTGCTGGTCTGGATCCACGGCGGGGCGCTGACCACCGGCTTTTCCAGCGAGCCCACCTACGACGGGACCGCCATGGCCAAGCGTGGTGTCATCGTCGTGTCGATCAACTACCGCCTGGGCGTCCTGGGCTGGCTGGCGAGCCCGGAGCTCAGCGCCGAGCAAGGCGGCGTCTCCGGCAACTATGGCCTCCTGGACCAGATCGAGGCCCTGCGCTGGGTGAAGGCCAATATCGCGGCCTTCGGCGGCGATCCGGCCAACGTCACCATCGCCGGCGAATCCGCCGGCGGCCTGTCGGTCATGTACCTGCTGACCGCGCCGCCGGCCCGCGGCCTGTTCGCCAAGGCCATCGCCGAGAGCGCCTACATGGTCTCCACCCCGGATCTGAAGGCCGCCCGCTACGGCGCGCCCTCGGCCGAGGAGTCCGGCGCCAAGTTCGCCGCCAGGCTGGGTGCGAAGAGCCTCGCGGCGCTGCGAGCCATGGACCCCGCCAAGCTGACCAACACGCCAGGCTTCGCGCCGTTCGGGGCTATCGACGGCAAGCTGCTGCCGAGCCAGCTCGTGGACGCCTTCGACCGCGGCGAACAGGCCCATGTGCCGATCCTGGCCGGGTTCAACAGCGGCGAGATCCGCTCGCTGCGTGCGCTGGCCCCGCGCCCCCCGGCCAGCGCCCAGGCCTATGAATCCGCCATCCGCGCCAGCTACGGCGACCTCGCCCAGCCCTTCCTGAAGCTCTATCCGCCGACCAACCTGGAAGAGAGTATCATCGCGGCCACCCGCGACGCCCTCTACGGCTGGACCGCCGAGCGGCTGGCGATCAAGCAGACCGCGGTGGGCCGTAGCGCCTACCTCTACCGCTTCGACCATGGCTATCCGGCCGCCGACGACAAGGGCCTGCACGCCTTCCATGCCAGCGAGCTGCCGTTCGTCTTCGGCTCCATCGCCCGCCTGCCGCCGGCCTGGCCCAAGCCGCCGTCGACCCCCGGCGAGGCCGCCCTCTCCGACGCCATGGTCGGCTATTGGACGAGCTTCGCGGCCACCGGAAAGCCCGTCGCCACCGGCCAGCCGGCCTGGCGCGCCTATGACGGGACCCGCGCCTACATGGCCTTCCGCGCGGCGCCCGAACCGGCCGTGCATCCGGAGCCCGGCATGTACGAACTCAACGAGGCGGTGATGTGCCGTCGCCGCGCGGCCGGAACTCAGCCCTGGAACTGGAACGTCGGCCTCTGGGCCCCGCCCCTTCCGCCCAAGGCGGGCGGCTGCGGTTAGGGCTGGAGGTCGAGGGCTGGGGCCGGCGCCTCACCAGCTCAGCACCACCTTGCCGGCCTGGCCGCTGAGCGCCGCGTCGAAGCCCTGGCGGAAGTCCTTGGCGTCCAGGCGGTGGGTGATCAGCGGCTCCAGATCCAGGCCGCCCCGGATCAGGCCGAACATCTTGCGCCAGGTCTCGAACATCTCGCGGCCGTAGACGCCCTTGATGGTCAGCGCCTTCAGGATGATCCGCGACCAGGCCACGTCCATCGACTTGCCCGGGATGCCCAGCAGGGCGAGCTTGCCGCCCATGGCCAGGGCGTCCACCGCCTGGCTGATCGCCGCCGTCGCGCCGGACATCTCCAGCGCCACGCCGAAGCCGCCCTCGATCCCCAGCTCGTGCTGCACATCGGCCAGCTCCTCGTGGGTCACGTCGACCGGCCGCACGTCGGCCAGCTTCTCGGCCAGCGACAGGCGATAGGGGTTCTGGTCGGTGATCACCACGCTCCGCGCGCCCGCCCGGCGCGCCACGGCCGCGGCCATGATGCCGATCGGCCCGGCGCCGGTGACCAGCACGTCCTCGCCCATCAGGTCGAACTGCTGGGCGGTGTGCACCGCGTTGCCGAACGGATCGAGGATCGCCCCGATGTCCAGGCTCACCTCGTCGGGCAGCGGCACGACGTTGAACGCGGGGATCGCCAGGTATTCGGCGAAGGCGCCCTGCCGGTTGACGCCCACGCCCTTGGTGCCGGGGTCCAGGTGGAAGCGCCCGGCCCGCGCGGCGGCCGAGTTCATGTCGATGATGTGCCCTTCGCCGGAGACCCGTTGGCCGACGTGGAGCTTGCGGGTGACCGCCTTGCCGATCTCGACGATCTCGCCGGCGTACTCATGGCCCACGATCATCGGCACCGGGATCGTCGCCTTGGCCCAGTCGTCCCAGCGCCAGATGTGCAGGTCGGTGCCGCAGATGGCGGTGCGGCGGATGCGGATCAGCACCTCGTCCGGCCCGCAGGCCGGCACGTCGGCCTGCGTGCTCCACAGGCCCTCGGCGGGCTCCAGCTTGGCCAGCCCCAGCATGTGCGCGGTCATTTCAGGCGACTCCAACGGGCTGGGACTTTGAACGCGCGACCACCGCGTCGCGGGCCTCGGCGAAGGCCTTGGCGGCGATGTCGAGGTGCTCAGGCGTGTGGGCGGCGGAAAGCTGGGTGCGGATCCGCGCCTGGCCGCGCGGCACCACCGGGAACGAGAAGCCGGTGACGAACACCCCTCGGGTCAGGAGCTCGGCCGCCAGGTCCTGCGCCAGCCGCGCCTCGCCCAGCATCACCGGCACGATCGGATGCTCGCCGGGGACCAGGTCGAAGCCCGCGTCCTCCAGCGCCGCGCGCCAGCGCAGCGCATTGGTGGCCAGGTGGCCGCGCAGATCCTCGCCCTCCAGGCCGCGGGCGATGTCGATGGCCGCCAGCGCCGCCCCGCACACCGACGGCGCCAACGCGTTGGAGAACAGATAGGGCCGCGCCCGCTGGCGCAGCATCTCGACTACCGGTTTGCGGGCGGCCACGAAGCCGCCCATCGCCCCGCCCAGCGCCTTGCCGTAGGTGCCGGTCAGGATGTCGATGCGCCCTTCCACCTTGCGATAGGCCGCCGAGCCGCGGCCCCCGTCGCCCAGGAAGCCCGTGGCGTGGCAGTCGTCGACCAGCACCAGGGCGTCGTAGCGGTCGGCGAGCGCGGTGATCTGGTCCAGCTTGGCGATATGGCCGTCCATGGAGAAGACGCCATCGGTGGCGATCACGAGGGTCCTGGCGCCGCCAGCCCGCGCCGCTTTCAGCTCGCCCTCCAGGGCGTCCATGTCGCCGTTCGCGAACCGCCTGCGCTCGGCTTTGCACAGCCGCACCCCGTCGATGATCGAGGCGTGGTTCAGGCTGTCGGAGACGATCGCATCGCCCTCGCCCAGCAGGGGCTCGAATACCCCGCCGTTGGCGTCGAAAGCCGCGGCGAACAGGATCGCGTCCTCATAGCCCAGGTAGTCGGCGGTCGCCGCCTCCAGCTCCTTGTGGACCTGCTGCGTGCCGCAGATGAACCGCACCGAGGCCATGCCCGCGCCGGCCTCGCGCGCCGCCTTGGCCGAGGCCTCGGCCACCCGCGGATCGCCCGCCAGGCCCAGGTAGTTGTTGGCGCAGAAGTTCAGCGCCTCGACCGTGCGCCCGTCACCCAGGCGCACCTGCACCACCGGCCCCTGCCGCGAGCCGATCACCCGCTCGGGCTTGGTCAGGCCCTGGCGCTCGATGTCCGCCAGCTCGCCGGCGATCCGCGTGTAGAAGTCGTTGCGCATGCCGCCACCTCCGGGAATCGCCCCGCCCTCAAACGCGCCGGCGCGGGAACGGGTGCGTTATGCAGGATATGCGACACGCTGTCCACGATAGCGGAATTCTGCGCTCGTCTTCCGCCGTTCGTCCCGTCAACCCCTGCCGCGTGGCATCACACCAGGCAGGCGCGGCGCGCGGCGGCGAGCGCCGCGTAGGGCTCACCGGTCGCGATAAACTCGTGCGCCACGAAGCCTTGGAAGCCCACGTCGGCGATCGCACGCGCGATGGCCGGATAGTTCAACTCCTGCGCCTCGCCGATCTCGTGCCGCCCGGGCACGCCGCCGGTGTGGAAGTGCCCGATCCACGCCTGGTGCTCGCGCACGGTGCGGATGACGTCACCCTCCATGATCTGCATGTGGTAGATGTCGTAGAGCAGTTTCATGCGCGGCGAATTCAGCTTGCGCATCACCTCGGCGCCGAACGCGGTGTGGTCGCCCTGATAGTCGTGGTGGTCGACCTTGCTGTTCAGCAGCTCCACGCAGATCGTGACGCCGTGCTGCTCGGCGAGCGGCGCGACCTTCGACAGGCCCGCCACGCAGTTGGCGATCCCCTCGGCGTCGCTGCGGCCGCGTCGGTTCCCGAACATGGCGATAAGGTTGGGCACGCCGGCCTGAGCCGCGCGCGGGATCGCGGCGTTGAGCTCCTCGATCAGCATCGGGTGCAGGCTGGGGTCGTTGAACCCGTCGGGGATGAAGTTCTTGCGTCGGCTGGCGTAGCCCATGGAACAGGTGAGGCCCGCCGCGCGGGCCGCGTCCCATTCGTCCGGGTAGAGCAGGTCGACGCCCTGGAACCCCAGCGCCTTCAGCCGGCCGCAGACGTCGGCAAGCTCGCCCCGCAGCGTCCAGCGGCACACCGACTGCTTCAGCCGGCCGGCCGCCGGCGCGTCCTGCGCGGCCGCGGCGCTCGCGGCGCCGGCGGGGACGATCGCCGAAGCTTCCAGAAAACGCCGACGCGAGAGTCCGGACGCCATCGTGCTCTCCTGAGTTACGCCGCCAGACAACGTGACCTTTGATCATGAGTCCATCGGCGCGCGCGTGCCGGGACGAAGGCCGGCCTATCGCCCGTGCGCCACCACCAGCAGGGCGCGGGCCGCCTTGCGGCCCAGGTTGCGGATCGCGTGCGGCACGTCGGCGGCGTAGCGGGCCGTGGCGTCCTGGATCACCTCAACGCTGTCGCCGCCGGAGGCCACCTGCAGCACGCCCTCGCGCACCGTCAGGTGCTCGCGCGCGCCGCGGGCGTGCGGCGCGGAGACCAGCGCCCCGCCCGGCTGCAGGCTGAGGTCGTACCACTCGATCTGGCCGGCCGACTGGGTGGGGCTCAGGATGCGCAGCGTGCAGAGCCCGTCGTCGGTGCGGATCTCCGGCGTGAAGCCGCCGGCCGTCACCTCGATTCCGGGATGGCTGACCGAGGACTGCAGGCCGATCAGCTCCGGAAGGTCCAACTCCAGGGCCGTCGTCAGGCTCCAAAGCGTGGCGAAGGTCGGGTTGGCCTGGCCGCGCTCCACCTGGCTCAGCATCGACTTCGACACGCCCGACAGCGCCGCCAGATCGTCCAGCGACAGGTTGCGCGAGCGGCGGATCGCCTTCAGGCGCGGCCCCAGCAGGGGCGCCGGGCTACGCGGCTTGGCGGCGGAGGCGCTCATCGTCGCATCTAGGCGGCACGCCGCCCTTTCCGGTCAAGGTGGGGGCCGGTCAAGCCACGCGCGATTGTCGGCCCGCGCGATGCCGGATAGCGTCGCCTGACGTCTTTGGGGGTCGAGCCATGGCCAATGTGAACAACCGCGCGCACGACGAGCGGAGCTACGACGCCATCGTCGTGGGCAGCGGCATCGTCGGCGGCTATGCGGCCATGGAACTGACCCGCAAGGGGCTGAAGACCCTGGTGCTCGAGCGCGGCCCGATGGTGCGCCACATCGCCGACTACCCCACCGCCAACACCCCGCCCTGGGGCGCGGAGTACCCGCGCGGCCAGCTGCCCACCGCCGAGATGGACGCGGTCTATCCGGTGCAGAAGCGCACCGGCTATGCGGTCACCGAATATTCCAAGCACTTCTTCGTCAAGGACCACGAGGACCCCTACACAGAGACCCAGCGGTTCGACTGGATCCGCGGCTACCATGTGGGCGGCCGCTCGCTGACCTGGGGACGGCAGACCTACCGCCACTCGGACCTGGACTTCGAAGCCAACGGCAAGCAGGGCGTGGGGACCGACTGGCCGATCCGCTACGCCGACATCGCTCCCTGGTACGACCGGGTGGAGACCTTCATCGGGGTCAGCGGCCAGACCGAGGGCCTGGCCCAGCTGCCGGACGGCAGGTTCCAGCCGCCGATGGAGATGAATTGCGTCGAGCGCGCCTTCAAGGCGAAGTCCGAAGCGCGCTTCCCCGAACGGCGGATCACCATCGGCCGCGCCGCCCACCTGACCGCGCCGACCGCCGAACAGACCGCGCTCGGCCGCGGCAAGTGCCAATACCGCAACCTCTGCGTCCGCGGTTGCCCGTTCGGCGCCTATTTCAGCTCCAACGCCGCGACCCTGGTGGCGGCGGAGAGGACCGGCAACCTGACCATCCGGCCCAACTCCATCGTCACCGAACTGATCCAGGACCCGAAGAAGCCGCGCGCCGAGGGCGTGCGGGTGCAGGACGCCACCACCGGCCAGGTCGAGGAATTCCACGCCCCGGTGATCTTCGTGTGCGCGTCTGCGATCAACACCGCCTGGATCCTGCTCAACTCCACCAGCCGCCGCCATCCCAACGGCTTCGGCAACGAAAGCGACCAGGTGGGCCGCAACGTCATGGACCACCACCTGGGCGTGGGCGCCGGCGCCAGTGTCGAGGGCTTCGAGGACATGTACTATTCGGGGCGAAGGCCGAACGGCATCTACGTCCCGCGCTTCCGCAACCTCGGCGACGCGGCCACCGCGCGGAAGGACTACATGCGCGGCTTCGGCTACCAGGGCGGCGCCGGACGCGCGGGCTGGGACCGCAATGTCGAAGGCGTCGGCGCGGCCCGCAAGGCGGCGCTGACCGAGCCCGGTCCCTGGGGCATCCGCCTGGGCGGCTTCGGCGAGATCCTGCCCTATGCCGACAACCGCATCACCCTCAACAAGGCGGTGAAGGACAAGCACGGCCTGCCCACCCTGACCTTCGACGTCTCGATCCGCGACAATGAAAAGGCCATGCGCAAGGATATGGCCACGGCCGCAGCCGAGATGCTGGAGGCCGCCGGCTTCAAGAACGTGCGCGCGGTGGACGGCGACTACGGCCCCGGCCTCGGCATCCACGAGATGGGCACCGCGCGCATGGGCCGCGACCCCAAGACCAGCGTGCTCAACGCCCACAACCAGATGTGGGAGTGCAAGAACGTCTTCATCACCGACGGCGCGGCGATGGCCTCGGCCGCCTGCGTGAACCCCTCGCTCACCTATATGGCGCTGACCGCCCGGGCCGTGGACTTCGCGGTCACCGCCGGCAAGAAGGGAGAGCTGTGATGACCCTTCAAGCTTCGCGCCGCGATGTGTTCGCGGGCCTCGCCATCGCGGCCTGGGGCCTGCCGGTCATCGCCCGGGCGCAGGGCGCGCCGGCCCCGCTGAACTGGGCGCCCAGGGCGCTCAGCCTCGACCAGGCGCGCACGCTTTGCGCCGTCTGCGAGGCCATCGTGCCGGAGACCGACACGCCCGGCGCCATCGCCGCCGGCGCGCCGCAGGCCATCGACCGCTGGACCGCCGAATGGCTGGATCCGCCGGCCGCCGCGCGGCTGAGGGCCGGGATCGACCAGCTCGACGAACGGGCGCGGACGCGCGGCGCGGCCAACTTCTCCGCCCTCACCCAGGACCAGAAGGTCGCCCTGCTGTCGGAGGTCGAGGCCGACCAGCGCGCCGCCGACCGCGCCCGCCCGCCGGTTCCGCACTACTGGAACACGCTGAAGGGCCTGACCACGACGGCCTATTTCACCTCGCAGGCCGGGGCCACCAAGGCCGCGCGCTACGATCCGGTGCCCGGGGCCTATCGCGGCTGCGTGCCGCTGAAGGAGATCGGGCGCGTCTGGGCCACCAGTTGATCGGGCGCGGCTGAAGGCGGGGGCTCCGCCGCAAGGCAGAGCTGAGACATCTCGTCCCGGGGCCTCGAAAGCCTCGCCGTCCGATCCTATTGTGAGGCAGGGACATGATCGTTCGCGGGCCCTGGCCACGCGGTTTTCCGGAAATCTCATGAAGACTGTTTCGATTGCGGCGCTGGCGACGGCCGCGCTTCTCGCCCCGTTGCAGGCCCAGGCCGCCTGCAAGCTGGCCACCGCCGAGGTGCCGGTGACCATGCAGGGCCTGCGCCCGCTGGTGTCGGTGAAGATCAGCGGCAAGCCGGTGAAGCTGGTCCTGGATTCCGGGGCCTTCGCCAGCTTCCTCACCGGCGGGTTCGCCGCCCAGGCGAAGCTTCAGCCCTATACGGCGCCCAAGATGGGCTCCCTGGTGCCCAGCGCCGCCAACACGGTCACCTCCGGCGTGCGCGGCGACCAGGAGCTCACCGGCATCGTCATCGCGCCCACCTTCGAGGTGGGCGGCTCGACCTTCCCGAACGTGAAATTCCTGACCACCGGCGCCAATGTCGGCGCCGACGCCGTCGGCCTGATCGGCCAGAACCTGCTGCACACCGCCGACGACGAATACGACTTCAAGAACGGCGTCCTGCGCCTGGTCCAGCCGCAGGGCTGCGAGACCACCGAACTGGCCTACTGGGTCAAGCCCGGCATGACCTATTCCATGGTCCCGCTGGAGACCGAGGGGCATTACAACGGCCACACCATCGCCGAGATCACCGTCAACGGCGAGAAGCTGCGCGCCTGGTTCGACACCGGCGCCGACACCTCCTTCATCACCGCCCACGCCGCCGCCAAGGTCGGCGTCCACACCACCGATACGGGAGTGAAGCGGGCCGGCGACAGCCACGGCCTCGACGGCGCGGTGAAGACCTGGGTCGCCACCTTCGCCAGCGTCAAGATCGGCGACGAGGAGATCAAGAACGCCAAGCTCGCCATCGGCGAATCCAACGCCGAGGACTTCGACGTGCTGATCGGCGCGGATTTCTTCCTGGCCCACCACGTCTATGTCGCCAACAGCCAGAAGAAACTCTACTTCAGCTACGATGGCGGCCCGGTGTTCCGATCCGCAGCCCCCGCCGAGACCGCCTCGAGCGGCGACGGCAAGGGCCGCTAGGCGCGCGAAGCAGCCCCGCTTTCGGCCAGGCTGGGGACATCGCTGGACGAAAGTCACGAACGCCTGTCGGCTTTGCCGGCCCGCGTTCGTCCTGGGATGGCGCAAGGGAGCCCGAGAGCCATGTCCGAACCCGCCAGCCTCGACGAAACCCGGATCAGGGCCCTGCTCGAGGCCTGGGCGGACGCTGTGCGCCGCCACGACCTGCCCGCCATCCTGGCGCACCACGAGCCGGACATGCTGATGTTCGACCTGCCGCCGCCGCTGCAATGCCGCGGGATCGAGGCCTACGCCGAGACCTGGGGCCTGCTGTTCCGCTACCACCAGCCCGGCACGGCCTTCGACTTCCGCGAGCTGTCGGTGACCGCGGGCGCAGACGTCGCCTTCGCCGCGGCGATCCTGTGGTGCGGGCCGGACTCCTCAGCCACCCCGGCCGACGCCGACGGCTTCCTGTTCCGGCTGACCGTCGGGCTTCGCAAGACGGCGGGCGAGTGGCGGATCGTCCACGAGCACCACTCCGTTCCGGCGAGGGACTAGACCGCCTCAGGGCCGCCCGGCGTGGCCTGCGTCCACGCGCGCCGTCTCGATCTGGCCGCGCGGCTTGCCGCCCGCCGGGTCCGGCTGCGAGGTCATCATGAAGAGGGTGCGCCCGTCCTCGCCGCCCAGCATGCAGGCGTAGCAGGGCAGGCCGGTCTCGATAATGTCCAGCACCGCGCCGCCCTCGGCGACCCGCACGCATTCCGGGGCGGCGGGATTGGCGATCCAGACGCAGCCTTCGGCGTCCAGGCAGGCGCCGTCCGGAAGCCGCGGGAAGATCTCGGCCCAGACGCGGCGATTGGACAGCCCGCCGTCGGCGGCGATGTCGAAGGCGCTCATCCTTCCTGCGAAGGTCTCGCCGATGATCAGGGTCTTGCCGTCCGGGGTGATCATGGCGCCGTTCGGGAACTTCAGGTCGTCGGCGACGGCGCGGACCGTCCCGTCCGGCTCGACCAGCGCCAGGCGCGCGGTCGGGCAGTCGGCCACCACGCCCTCCAGCCCGCGCTCGGCCATGGCCGCCTCGTAGTCGAAACCGAAGTTGCCGACGTAGGCGCGGCCCTGCGCGTCCACGGTCATGTCGTTGCAGTGCCAGGTCGCCAGGCCCGAGAGGTCGGCGTGCAGCGAGAGCTGGCCGTCGGCGCCGCGACGCAGCACCCGGCGCCTGGTCATCGAGACCACCAGCAGGTCGCCGTCCGGCAGCCAGCCCAGGCCGGAGGGCTGGTCGTCCAGGGTGAAGGCCACGGCGACCTCGCCTTCGGCGCTCACCGTCTTCACCGCATGGTCGAAGAAGTCGCTGAACCACAGCCGCCCGTCACGCCAGCGCGGCCCCTCGCCGAAGCTGATCCCGCCCGCCAGCACCTTGGCCTGCCGCGCCATGCCGCTCTCCCTCGCCCCGACCGGTCACCGCTATACACCCGCGCGCGCCGGCGCACGTCCGGCGTGGATGTCCATCACCGCGCCCAGCATCTTCAGGGCCTCGTCCCTGGGGCGCTGGAAGGAGTTGCGGCCGATGATCGAGCCGAACCCGCCGCCGGCGTGGATCGCGCGGATCTCGTCCAGCAGGGCCTCGTCGTCGTCGATCTTGGCGCCGCCGGAGAAGATCACGATGCGCCGGCCGGCGAAGGCGCACTGGACGATGTGGCGCACGCGCTCGGCCGCCGTGGCGATGGGGATGGCCTGGGCCTCATAGACCTTGCGCGCGGCGTCCTGCTCGATGTGGTCGCTCGGCAGCTTGACCTTGATGATGTGCGCGCCGAGCTGGGCGGCGATCTGCACCGCGTAGCCGATCACGTCGACCGCGGTCTCGCCGGCCTTGCTCAGGCTCGAGCCGCGCGGATAGGACCAGACCACCACCGCCAGCCCCCGCGCCTTGGCCTCCTCGGCATAGGCGCGCAGCCGCTCGAACATCGAAATCTGGTGCGCCGAGCCCGGATAGATGGTCAGGCCCACCGCGCAGCAGCCCAGCCGCAGCGCGTCGTCGACGCTGGCGGTCAGCGCCTGGTCGGGGTCGGGGTCGTCGCGCAGCACGTCGGCGTCGTTGGCCTTCAGGATCAGCGGGATCTCCGCGGCGAACTCCCGCGCGCCGGCCTCCAGGAACCCCAGCGGCGCGGCATAGGCGTTGCAGCCCGCCGCGATCGCCAGCTCGAAGTGGTAGCGCGGATCGTAGGCCGGCGGATTGGGCGCGAACGAGCGCGCCGGCCCGTGCTCGAAGCCCTGGTCGACCGGCAGGATCACCAGCTTGCCCGTGCCGCCCAGCCGGCCGTGGTTCAACAGCCGGGCCAGGTTGGTCAGCGAACCTATGTTATCGGCGCCGTACCAGCTCAGGATCTCGCGTACCCGCGGCGTCATCGAAGCCTCCTTTGAGCCCGGCCGCCGAGGCGGCGGGATCATCGGCCGGCCGGCAGCACAAACCTCTCAACGGCTTTGGCGAAGCCTTCGTTCTCGTTGCTGTCGGTCACCGCGCCCGCCCGGGCCTTCACCGCCTCGCTGGCGTTGCCCATGGCGATGGAGAGCCCGCTCTTGGCGAACATCAGGACGTCGTTGGGCATGTCGCCGATGGTGGCGATCTGGGCCGGCGCGACGCCCATCAGCCGCGACAGGGTCTCGACGACGGCGCCCTTGTTGGCGCGCGGGTGGGTGACATCGAGGTAGTAGGGCTGGGAGCGGGCGGCGCTGGCGCGATCGCCCAGCGCCTTGCCGGCCGCGCTCTCGCAGGCCGCGACCCGGTCGAGGTCGTCGCTGACGCCGACGATCTTCACCGCCGCCGCCAGGTCGGCCTCGGCGAAGGTCGCCACCACCTTGGGCTCGAACTTCACCGTCCAGGCTTCGCGCGCCACGTGGCCCGCGTCGCGGTCGCGGATCAGCCACTGGGCCTCGGTATAGACCCAGGCGTCCAGCCTCTGGCCCAGGATCAGGTCCAGCGCCTGGCGCGCGACGGCGCCGCCCAGCGGATGGCTCTCGATGACCGACAGGTCGGGGTGGACCAGCACCCCGCCGTTGAACCCGGCGATGGCGGTGCGCAGTGCGAGCGGCTCGACCAGCATGCGCATGCCGCGCGGCGGCCGCCCGCTGGTGATGGCGAAGGCGATGCCCGCGCGGTCCAGGTCGCGCACCGCGGCCTGCGCCGCCTCGGTCAGCACCTTGTCGTTGGTGATCAGGGTGCCGTCCACGTCGGCCAGCAGCAGCCGGATGTCCGATCCTGCGCCCAACGCGTCGACCCCTGTTCCACTCAGCCCCCGCGACGGCGGGGCGCCGGGCCCATTGGATCACGGAACGCACGGCGGGCGGTGACTTTTTGGCGGCCGGAAAAGGAAGGATTTGAACCCCGGAACACACGGACCACACGGAAAGGGGGCGGTCGTGTGGGTTCCGGGGTTTGAACGCCACTTGGCGCCCTCCGCCCTCCCATGCCTCCGCTCATCCCCGCGAAGGCGGGGATCCATGCGGCCTCAAGGCTGTCGTCGAGGTGGGGTGTCGTTCTGAAACTCAGCTTGGGTCCCGGCTTTCGCCGGGATGAGCGGGGAGGGGGGGGGGTTAGCCGGTGTCTGCAGGCTGGGGTGTGGGCTGGGGCGTGGCTTGCGCCGCCGGGGCCTCGCCCACGCTGAGGGTGAAGGTTCCGGAGAGGCCCATGTCGGCGATCATGCGGCCGGCGAGGGCCTCGATGGGGATGTCGAGGAAGGCGGGGTCGCGGGCGGCCTCGTCGAGGCGCGCGCTAAGGTCATCGTAGAGGACGTCGAACTCTTCGCTGTCGCCTTCGGACTCGGTCCACAGCAGGCGCTTCAGGAGCGCGCACACCCGGTCCTTCTGCACATCGACGGGATGGCGCACGCGATTGGAGATGGCCGCCAGGCGCTGGCGCTCGGCCGCGCCGGCTTCGGCCTTCTGGGCCAGCGTCTCGATC
>NZ_DASYAF010000045.1:0-76907 GCF_036501465.1 Phenylobacterium sp. | reverse complement strand
GCCACTATCGGTCAGGATCGGCTTTTCCCAGCGCATGAACCGGTGCAGCCCGCCCAGCCGCGCGACGCGCTCGGCCGTGGGCCGCAGCATCAGGTGGTAGGTGTTGCCCAGCAGGATGTCGGCGTCGCTCCGGGCGACCTGCTCTACGGTCAGCGCCTTCACCGTGCCGGCCGTACCCACCGGCATGAAGGCCGGTGTGCGGATCTCGCCGCGCGGGGTGGACAGCATCCCGGTGCGCGCCCTGCCGTCGATGGCGGCGATCGTGAAGGGGAAGGCCGCCATAAGGCCGCCCTCCAGAGCAGGCTGGCGTCGCCGTAGGAATAAAAGCGGTAGCCGGTGGCGATGGCGTGGGCGTAGGCGGCGCGCATGGTCTCCAAGCCCGCAAACGCGCTCACCAGCATGAACAGGGTCGAGCGCGGCAGGTGGAAGTTGGTCATCAACCCGTCGGCGGCGCGGAAGCGGTAGCCCGGCGTGATGAAGATCGCGGTCTCGGCCATGAACGGGCGCACGACGCCGTCTTCGCCGCTCGCCGATTCCAGCAGGCGCAGCGAGGTGGTGCCGACACAGACGATCCGCCCGCCGGCGCGGCGCACCGCGTTCAGGCGCTCGGCCGTAGCCGCGTCGAGCTCGCCCCACTCGGGATGCATGCGGTGCTGGGCGACATCCTCGGTCTTCACCGGCAGGAAGGTGCCGGCGCCGACGTGCAGGGTCACGAAGGCGGTCGTGACGCCCCTCGCCTCCAAGGCCGCGAACAGCTGCGGCGTGAAGTGCAGGCCCGCCGTGGGCGCGGCCACCGAGCCGTCCTCGGCGGCATAGACGGTCTGGTAGTCGGCCCGGTCCCGCTCGTCCTCGGCGCGCCGGGCGGCGATGTAGGGCGGCAGCGGCATGGCTCCCCGCTCGGCGATGGCGGCGTCGAGGTCCAGGCCGGAGAGGTCGAAACTGAGCGTCACCTCGCCGCCTTCGCCCTTGGCAGTGACGGTGGCGTCGAGCGCGCCCAGCAGGCAGGCGCGGTCATGGGTCTCGCCGAAGACGATGCGGTCGCCCTCGGCCAACCGCTTGCCGGGGCGCATGAAGGCCGTCCAGCGATGCGGGGCGAGCCTGCGGTGCAGGGTGGCTTCGACGGCCACCTGGCTGTCGCCGCGATAGCGCACGCCCTTCAACCGCGCCGGGATCACCTTCGTATCGTTCAGCAGCAGGAGGTCGCCCGCCTTGAGTTCATTCGGAAGGTCACGGACGGTCAGGTCGCGCATGTCGGCGTCATCGCAGCGCGCGCCCGGCGCCACCACCAGCAGGCGCGCCGAGTCCCGCGGGCTGGCGGGCCGCAGCGCGATCGCGGAATCGGGAAGTTCGAAGTCGAAGTCGGCGAGCTGCATGGACCGCGGGTCAAGCGCATGGGTTCCGCTCGCGGTCAAGCTGGACCGATGCTAGGAGCGGGCCCGATGCGCAGCCTGTGGCGAGTCCTTTGCTGGATCCTGGAGGCCTTGGCGTGGGCGCTGGCTCTGATCGCCGCCGCCGCGGCGGTGGGGGCCCACGGGGGACGCTGGAACGCCAAGCTGGACCTGCTGACCCATCCCGCCCTGGCCTGGCTGGCGGGCGGGGCCGCGGCCTTTGTCCTGTCCTGGTTCTCGCCCAGCCTGTGGCGTGGCTGGACGATCCGGGCGCTGTCGCTGGTGGCGCTGGCCGCCGCCTTGGGGCTGCTCGCCCCTGACCTGAGGCGCCCTTCTCCGCCGCCAACCGCTTCCGGGCCCCAACCCCAGATCAAGCTCATCGAGTTCAACGCCTGGGAGCGGAACCGCAGCCCGCAGGCGGTGGCGCGCTGGATCGCGGCGCAGGACCCCGACATCGTCGTGGTGATCGAGCCCAGCGAGCCACTCAAGACGGCCATCGACGCGACCACGAACCTGCACACCTTCATGGCCAATAACTCGATCATCGGCCTGCGCCACAAGCCGATCCGCCAGCGCGTCGCCTGGGACGCCCACGAGCTGGCTGGGCGGATCTTTTTCCTGAACTGGCCGTCGATCTATGGGTTCGACGGCAAGCCCTTCGACCTGCTGGGCGTGCATATCGACTGGCCGATCCCGGCGCGCAAGCGGCGCGCCGAGGACCTTCACCTGACCCTGATCCTCGACCAGGAGGACCATGACCGCGCGATCCTGGCCGGCGACTTCAACTCCGCCCAATGGTCGTTTCGCCAGCAGGGCGTCGATGGGGCGCTCGGCCTGGAGCGGCGCGACCGCCTGCAGCCCACCTGGCCGGCGCTGATCCCCCAGCTGCACGGCCAGGCGTTCCCGGGGCCGCCGTTCATACCGATCGACCACATTTACGCGGGATCGCTCTGGCGCACGGTGAAGGTGGAACGCGGCCCGCGGCTTGGCTCCGACCACTATCCGCTGATCGCGACCCTGGCCTGGACCGGCCCGGTGGGCGGCGATCCCAAGCTCTGGCCGAACGCCCGCTAGGCGCCGCCGGGTCAGGCGTCGGCGGCGACCTTGGCCGAGACGATCTTGCCCGGCTCGCGCGGGGGCTCGCCCTTGGGCAGGGCGTCGACGTTCTCCATGCCTTCGGTCACCTCGCCCCAGACCGTGTACTGGCGGTCGAGGAAGGTCGCGTCATCGAAGCAGATGAAGAACTGGCTGTTGGCCGAGTTTGGATTGGATGAGCGCGCCATGGAACAGGCGCCGCGCACGTGCGGCTCGGCGTTGAACTCGGAGGGCAGGTTCGGCTTGTCCGAGCCGCCCATGCCGGTGCCGGTCGGATCGCCGCCCTGGGCCATGAAGCCCGGGATCACCCGGTGGAAGACCACGCCGTCGTAGAAGCCCTCGCGGGCCAGCTCCTTGATCCTGGCGACGTGCTGGGGCGCGAGGTCGGGCCGCAGTTTGATCGTCACCGGTCCGGTGGAGAGCTCCAGCAGGAGGGTATTTTCCGGGTCCATCACTTCACCTCAACAGGAATGTCGATATCGCAGGCTGTGAAATCGGCGCCCTTGGCGGCGCGCACGTACTCGATCTCGGCCTTGAACCAGGGGCTCTTGTCGTCGATCACCCGGATCTTGGGGCGGGTGGCCTCGGGCATGTCGGCCAGGACGTGGACGTGTTCCATATAGTCCTGCGGCTGCTCGACCGGTTCCCCGGTCTTGATGGCCCTGACCACGTCCTCACCGGCGATCACCCGGCCGATGGCGGTGTAGCGCTTCTCCAGTGACGGATAGGCCTGGCGCATCAGGAAGAACTGGCTGTTGCCGCTGTCGGGGTTTTCGTCTCGCGCGATGCCGACCACGCCGGGGCAATAGAGGCCCCAGGCGGTGACCTTCTGGTCCTTGGTCATGGCCGACAGCGCCATGGACTGGCTGGTCACCGGCATGGACTTGATGAAACCCACCTCGGCCACGGTCTGGTCGGCGGCCATGACGAACGGCAGGTCGGCGCCACGGCGGAAAGTGAATTCGGCAGGCGTGTTGGGCTTGGACGAGCCGCCCTGACCGTTGTTCTGCGGATCGCCCGTCTGGGCCATGAACTTGTCGATCACCCGGAAGAACCGCAGGCCGTCATAGAAGCCTTCATGCGCCAGGGCGCGGATCTGGGCGGCGTTCTGAGGCGCGATTGCCGGGGTCAGCTCGACGATGATGCGGCCCTTGTTGGTGTCGATCACCAGGATGTCATTCGGGTCGGGCGTGCGCCAGTCGGACGGACCGGGCGCGGCCGGCGCCGCGGGCTTGGGCGGGACCACCGGAGCGGCGGCCTTCTTCGAGGCGGCGGAAGCGCCGGCGGCGAGCGCCCCGGCCGCGAGAGCAACGGCGCAGGCGGCCGTGATGAGGATGCGTTTCATGGATTCACTCGTAGCGGGCTCGGGTTGCGGACGCCAGCCGGCGGGCTCAGCCGCGGCCGACCTTGGCCAGCAGGCGATCCTTGACTGGGGCGCTGACGAACTTGGTCACGTCGCCGCCAAGCTGGGCGATCTCCTTGATCAGCTTGGACGCGATCGCCTGGTGGCGCGGATCGGCCATCAGGAACACGGTCTCGATCTCGCGGTCGAGCTGCTGGTTCATGGCGGTCATCTGGAATTCGAACTCGAAGTCGGCCACGGCGCGCAGACCGCGCACGATCACCTGGGCGCCGACCTCGCGGGCGAAGTGCATGGTCAGGCCCTCGAAGGGCTGGACGACGATCTCGGCGCGATTGCGCAGGGGCTCGACCGCCTCTTCGGCCATGGCCACCCGCTCATCGAGCGAGAACATGGGGCCCTTGCCGGCGTTGATGGCGATGCCCAGGATCAGCTTGTCGACCAGCTTCACGGCGCGGCCGATCAGGTCCATGTGGCCGTTGTGGATGGGATCGAACGTGCCCGGATACAGCCCGATGCGGGTCATGCGGCTTGTCCCCCAACAACCTGACCTTCGCCTTTCGCCGCCGCGCGGGTTTCTGGCAAGGGGAAACTTAGCCGCGATCAGGTTTCGGGCGTGTCCGGAGCGTCGTCGCCGCCCTCCGCCCCGCCTTCGGGCTGGCCCTCGCCTTCGTCCTGCGCCTCGTCCTCGCCGGTGTCGGCCAAGCGTTCGACCGAGACCACATGCTCCTCTTCGGAGGTGCGGAAGATAATCACCCCCTGGGTGTTGCGGCTGGCGATACGGACCTGGCTGACCGGCGTGCGGATCAACTGGCCCTGGTCGGTGACCAGCAGGATCTGATCGGGGTCCTCCACCGGGAACGAAGCCGCCAGGCGGCCGCCGCGCTTGCTCAGATCCTGGGCCAGCAGGCCCTGGCCGCCCCGGCCGGTGCGCCGGAAGTCGTAGGCGGACGAGCGCTTGCCGTAGCCTTCGGTGGAGACCGTGAGGATAAATTCCTCGGCGGCGCCCAGCTCGGCGATCCGCTCGACGGAAAGGGTCACGGCCTCGCCGTCGGCGTCGAGATCCTCCTCCTCGGGGGCCGGCGCCTCATCGCCCTCGCCCGCCTCGCCGCTCGCCGCCGCGCGCATGGCGGTGGCGTGCTTCATATAGGCGGCCCGTTCGGCCGGCGTGGCCTGCACCGAGCGCAGGATGGCCATGGAGATCACGCTGTCGCCATCGGCCAGGCGCACGCCGCGCACGCCGGTGGAATCGCGCCCGGCGAACACCCGCACCTCTTCTGTGGCGAAGCGAATGCAGCGGCCGAGCGCGGTGGTCAGCAGGATGTCGTTGACGCCGGCATTGCAGACGCCCACGCCGATGATCTGGTCGCCCTCGTCCAGCTTCATGGCGATCTTGCCGTTGCGGCGCACGTCGACGAAATCGGAGAGCTTGTTGCGGCGGACGCCACCGGACTTGGTGGCGAACATCACGTCGTACTGGTCCCAGCTCGCCTCGTCCTCCGGCAGCGGCAGGATCGAGGTGATGCTTTCGCCGGGTTCGATCGGCAGCAGGTTCACCCAGGCCTTGCCGCGCGAGGTCGGCGTGCCGATCGGCAGGCGCCAGACCTTCAGCTTGTAGGCCTTGCCACCGGACGAGAAGAACAGCACCGGGGTGTGGGTGTTGGCCGAGAAGACGCGGGTCACCGCATCCTCATCCTTGGTGGACATGCCCGAGCGGCCTTTGCCGCCCCGGTGTTGGGTCCGGTAGATGCTGAGCGGGGTGCGCTTCACATAGCCGCCGTGGGTCACGGTGATGACCATGTCCTCACGCGCGATCAGGTCCTCGTCCTCGACGTCGGCGTCGCCTTCGACAATCTCGGTGCGGCGCGGCACGGCGAAGGCTTCCCTCACCTCCACCAGCTCTTCGCGCACGATGGCCATGACCCGTTCGCGGGAGGACAGGATATCGAGATAGCCCTGGATGGCGGTGGCCAGCTCGCGCGCCTCGCCGAAGATCTCGTCGCGGCCGAGGCCGGTCAGGCGCGACAGGGTGAGCGCCAGGATGGCGCGGGCCTGCTCGTCGGAAAGGCGGATCTTGTTTCCGTCGATCACCAGGGTGCGCGGGTCGGCGATCAGCTCGACGAGCGGCAGCATGTCGGCGGCGGGCCAGTCCCTGGCGATCAGCCGTTCGCGCGCCTCGGCCGGGTCCTTGGACGAGCGGATGATGTGGATGAACTCATCGATGTTGGCGACGGCGATGGCCAGGCCAACCAGCACGTGGCCGCGGTCGCGCGACTTGCTGAGTTCAAACTTGGTGCGCCGGACGACGACCTCTTCGCGGAAGTCCACGAAGGCGGTGACCATCTCGCGCAGGCCCATCTGCTCGGGCCGCCCGCGGTTCAGCGCCAGCATGTTGACCCCGAAGGAGGTCTGTAGCGGCGTGAAGCGGTAGAGTTGGTTCAGGATCACGTCGGCCGGGGCGTCGCGCTTCATCTCGATGACGATGCGCATGCCTTGGCGGTCGCTCTCGTCGCGCAGGTCGGCGACGCCCTCGACCCGCTTCTCCCGCACCAGCTCGGCGATGCGCTCCACCAGCGCGGCCTTGTTCACCTGGTAGGGGATGGAGTGGATGACGATCGCCTCCCGCTCCTTGCGGATCTCCTCGACCGAGGCCACGCCGCGCATGATCACCGAGCCGCGGCCGGTCATCAGCGCGGTGCGGGCGGCCGTTCGGCCGATGATCTGGCCGCCGGTCGGGAAATCCGGGCCAGGGACGATGTCCAGCAGGGTCTCGAGGCTGACGTCCGGGTCGTCGACATAGGCCAGGCAGGCGTCCACCACCTCGCCCAGATTGTGCGGTGGGATGTTGGTGGCCATGCCGACGGCGATGCCGCCCGCGCCATTGACCAGCAGGTTCGGCACCCGGCTGGGCATCACCACCGGCTCGTGCTCGGAGCCGTCGTAGTTGTCCTTGAAGTCGACGGTTTCCTTGTCGAGGTCGGCCAGGATCGACATGGCGGCCTTGGTCAGCCGGCACTCGGTGTAGCGCATGGCGGCCGGCGGATCGTTATCCACTGAGCCGAAGTTGCCCTGGCCGTCGATCAGCAGCAGCCCCATGGAGAACGGCTGGGCCATTCGCACCAGGGTGTCGTAGATCGCCAGGTCCCCGTGCGGGTGGTATTTGCCCATCACGTCACCGACCACGCGGGCGGATTTGACGTAGGAGCGCTCGGGCGTGTGCCCCTGCTCGTTCATCGAGAACAGGATGCGCCGGTGCACCGGCTTCAGGCCGTCGCGCACGTCCGGCAGGGCGCGGCTGACGATCACGCTCATGGCGTAGTCGAGGTACGAGCGCTTCAGCTCGTCCTCGATGGCGATCGGGGCGATGCCCCCGCCAATCGGATTTCCGGGCGCGCCCGCGGGCCGATCGGCCGGCGGGTTGGTGTTTTCGTCGGTCAAGGGAGGGATTTAGCCGTGAGAATCGGACGCTTATGTGGGGTCCATGGTTAGCACCCGGAAGGCCCCAGCGCCAACTTTCGTGCGCGCGCGTACGCGTACGCGAAGATTTGCGGTCAGCCGGAATTCGCGCCGCAACGCCGGAGCCGCAAAAGCGACGCATTGGCGGCACATGGCCGGCGGCTCAAGAGGCGGTGACCGCGCCGCGGCGGCGTCCTAAAACACAGCGCGATCACGCCCGCCACCGGACCCCCGCCCTCCATGTCGCTCATCATCGGCGAGCCCGCGCCCTGGTTCAAAGCGCCGACGCCCACCAATCCTGAGTTCCTGTTCGACACGGTGGCCGGGCGCTACGTCCTGCTGGCCTTCCTGCCGGCGGGCGACAACGCCACGGCGACCGTGGCGGTGAAGGCCCTGGCCGGCCATCGCGAGCTGTTCGACGACGAGAAGCTGAGCGCGTTCGTGGTGACCCGCGATCCCGAGACGGCGGCGACCGCCAGGGACATGCCCGGCCTGCGCTGGTTCCTCGACCTCGATGGCGCCATCAGCCGCCAGTACCGCGCGCTGGGCCCGGACGGCGCGGAGCATCCGCACTGGCTGCTGCTTGACCCGAGCCTGCGGGTGCTGGGCCATGTGGGCATCGGTAACACCGAGATGATCTTCGCCGCCCTGTCCCGGCTGAAACCGCCATCGGACCATGCCGGCGTGCCCCTGCATGCGCCTGTGCTGACCGTGCCCCGGATCTTCGAGCCGGAGCTCTGCGCGCGGCTGATCGCCCTGCACCAGGCGGACGGCGGGCGTTTCACCGGCGTCATGCGCGACGTGGGCGAGCGCACTGTGGCGGTGATGGACGAGCTGAAGAAGCGCCGCGACGTCCTGATCGGCGACGAGGACCTGCAGGCGCTGCTGCGCGAGCGGATGCAGCGGCGGCTTTTCCCGATGATCGAGCGCGGCCTGGGCTTCGAGGTCACCCGGATCGAGCGCTATGTCCTGGCCTGCTACGACGCCGCCGACGAGGCGGTGTTCCACGCTCATCGGGATTCCACGACCCAGGGCACCGCCCACCGCCGGTTCGCCTGTTCGATCAACCTCAACGGCGACTTCGAAGGCGGCGACCTGCGCTTTCCAGAGTTCGGCCACAAGACCTACCGGCCGCCGGTGGGCGGGGCGGTGGTGTTCTCTTGTAGCCTGCTGCACGAGGCGACGCGGGTGACCCGGGGCCGCCGCTACGCCTTCCTGCCGTTCTTCTACGACGAAGCGGGCGCGGCGATCCGCGCGGCCTATCACGCCCGGGCGGGCGAGACCGAGGCGGCGCTGTAGTGGACGCCCGCCCCGACCTCGCCGCCTGGACGCCGCCCTTCGCGCCTGGCGATCCCGCGCCCTGGTTCACCCTGCCGAGCCCGGCGACCGACAACTTCCATTTCAGCACGACGGTGGGTCACTACCTGCTCCTGGGCTTCCTGCCGCCGCCCGGCTCGGCGCGCGACGCCGCGATCGCCGCGTTCCAGTCGCGCCGCCGCCTGTTCGACGACAACAAGCTCACAGCCTTCCTGGTGGTCCATGATGCGGCCTCGATCGCCAGCGTCCGCAACCAGCTCCCGGGACTGCGCTGGTTCCTCGACGCCGAGGGCCAGGTGAGCCGGCTCTATGGGGCCCTGGACGCCGACGGGACGGAGCATCCGTTCTGGCTGCTGCTGGACCCCTCGCATCGGGTGCTCTGGGCCGGCGCCGCGGAGCAGGCGGACGCGCTGACCGCCGAACTGGACCGGCTGCCGCCGCTCGACGACTATGCCGGCGTGGCGCTGTACGCCCCGGTGCTGATCATTCCGCGGGTCATCGAGCCCAATATCTGCCGCGAGTTGATCGCGCTTTACGACGCCCAGGGCGGGACGCCCTCCGGCGTCATGCGCGACGTGGATGGCCGCACCGTTGGCGTGCTGGACGACTTCAAGAAGCGCCGGGACGTCTTCATCGAGGATCGCGACCTGCGCGACCGGTTGCTCGGGCGCATCGCCCGGCGGATCGCACCGGAGATCGAGAAGGCCTACCAGTTCAAGACCACCCGGCTCGAGCGCTATCTGGTCGCCCGCTACGACGCCGAGGAGGGTGGCTATTTCCGCCCCCACCGCGACAACGAGACCTTCGGCACCCGGCACCGCAAGTTCGCGGTCTCGATCAACCTGAACGCCGAGGACTTCGAGGGCGGTGACCTGCGGTTCCCTGAGTTCGGCACGCGCACCTACCGGCCGCCCACCGGCGGGGCGGTGGTCTTCGCCTGCGGCCTGCAGCACGAGGCCACGCCGGTCACCCGCGGGCGCCGCTACGCCTTCCTGCCGTTCCTCTACGATGAGGCCGGCCAGGTGGTCCGGGAGGCCAACACGGGCAAGCTCGACATTTCGCCCGGATGACATTGGCGCTTGCGCCGCGCACGCCGGCTCCCCAACTCCGCCGCATTCTTCCGCCTAGGTCCGCGTCATGACCCGACAGCCTACCGCCGCCCCGCTCCTGGCCGTGCTGGCCCCCGCCGTCCTGGCGCTGGCCGCCGCCGGGCCGGCCGTCGCCCAGAAGGCCATCAACCCCGGCTACTGGGAGACCACCAGCAAGGTCACCGGCATACCCCTGGTGGGCCCGAAGACCGATCGACGCTGCATCCAGCCCTCCGACGTCGTCAAGTTCATGGAGGGCCGGATCAATCACATCTACAAATGCACCTATCCGACCAAGGAGATCGGGGCCGGCAAGATCAAGCTGCAAGGCACCTGCGCCACCAAGGACGGCCCGCCGGTGCCCATCAGCGGCGAAGGTGTCTACACCGCCGATAGCATGCACGTGGAAGCCCGCGTGGTGGCCAGCCTGGGAGGCCTGAACATCCCGGTCCACGCGACCACCGACGCCAAGCGCCTGGGCGACACCTGCCCCGATCCGGCCGCGGGAACCGGAAAATAGTCCCGCCTAGAAGGGGATCTCGTCGTCCAGGTCGGCGGAGAAGTCCTCACGCGGCGCCGCGCTCTGCGTCCGCGGGCCGGAGGAGAAGCCGCCGCCGTTGCTGTAGCCGCCGCCCTCGCCCGCCTCGGCGCCCTCGCCGCGGCCGTCGAGCATGGTGAGTTCGCCGCGGAACTTCTGCAGCACGATCTCGGTGGAAAAGCGCTCGGCGCCCGACTGGTCCTGGTATTTGCGGGTCTGCAGCGCGCCCTCGACATAGACTTTGGCGCCCTTGCGCAGATACTGCTCACAGACGCGCACGATGTTCTCGTTGAACACCACGACGCGGTGCCACTCGGTCTTTTCCCGCCGCTCGCCGCTGCCCTTGTCGCGCCAGTTTTCCGAGGTGGCGATGCGCAGGTTGGCGACGCGGTCGCCGGAGTTGAGGGACCGGATTTCGGGATCGGCCCCGAGGTTGCCGATCAGGATGACCTTGTTGACGCTGCCCGCCATGTTGATGTCCTAAGCTTCCGTGGTTGCGGGCTCCTGCCCGCCGGCAAGCTAGCCGCCGATCATCGCGACAGCAAGAACTTTGTTCCGTCTTTGTTCACGACGGCGACCAACCGTCCACAGACTTCTTGCGCCTATTGCTGCGGCATGGGCATGGCGCCCGGAATCGCCAGCCGGCCGTCGCCGGTGCGCACCAGGGCCACGTAACGCGGACCTTCCAGACTGGTTGAAGTCAGGACGCCTTCCGCTTGAAGAAACAGGAAATTCGATTGATAGGCGCCATAGATATTCTGCTGCGATCCGCCCATCTTCAGGAACTTGATGCGCATGGCCTCGAGGTTGGCGGCGCAGGTCTCAAGGTTCGGCGCCATGACCAGCTTGTTGTACTTCAGCTGGCCGCCCTTCAGCGGGACCACGTGGTAGCAGACCCCTGTGGTTCCCGGCGGCTCGGTCTGCTTCTGGCAGGCCGAAAGGCCAGTCGCGGCGAGGATGGCGGCGGCGAGGATGGCGGCGGCGAGGGGCGTGAAGCGGATCATGCGCGGAATCTACACAAGTAAACAGCGATGCGCGAGCCGGCTGGTCGACCTCTTGATCAGCCCAGCGGCTGGCAGGCGGGGTGGTCCATGAGCGGGCGGAAGCTGCGGTTGTCGGACGAGATGTCGATATGGCCGGGGGTCAGGCGCAGGGTCTGCTGGGCCCAGCGGCCGTAGGCGGCGTCCCCTGCCCGCTCGCAGCGACCGGCGAACAACGCCTGGGCGCAGGCGGTGAGCGGCATGTCCGGCGTGATCCGCCGCCATTGGCCTGCGGCGTAGCGCCAGCAGACATCCGCCGGACCGGCCGCCGTCTGCGGGATTGCGCCCGGAGTCTGGACGGGTTCAGGCGCCTCGGACGCCGGCGAAGGCGACGCGGCGGCCTGTGGCGGCAGGGGTGTGATCATCGCGCCGGCCTGGTTGGCGGCCGCCAGCGCGCCGGTCTGGTCGAGGCCCACGTCCAGGGCGTCGGTGGCGACGCCGTTCCGCTTCGCACAGTCCGCCAGGGCCAGGTCGCCGACGTACTGGCCGGCCACGAAACAGCGCAGGGTCCTGGCGGCGTCGACCTTCGACGGCGGCGCGCCCCTGGACTCGATGACCAAGCCGCCCTGGGAGGCCGGCGGCGGCGGCGTTTTCTCGCCGCGGTGCTGAGAAACGAGCGCCCAGGCGATGGCGAGGCCGGCGAGAAGCGCCACGATCGCGCCGCCGAGCGCCAGCCGGGTCCTGCCGTCCTTCAGGAAATCCATGATCCTGGCTAGCCCCCAGGGCCGCGCGTTTCAAGCGCGGGGCGGCTCAGAGCAGGGAGGAGATCGAGGCGCTGCCGCTGCCGCCGGTCAGGCGCGCCAGGCCCGCCTGCAGGTTGGCGAGCTCATTGGTCAGGTAGGTCGGCACCGGATTGTTGGCGCTGGCGTTGTTGGCCGCGGCCTGCTGGGCCGGACTCGGCGGGTTCGCGGCGGCCACCAGGTCCTTGTAGGCCTGGCGCACCACGCCCTGGGCCGCGGCGATCACCGCCTGGGCGTGGGCGATCTGCGGCGCCGAATTGAGGTTCAGCGTGCTTGACAGGCCCAGGCCGTAGATCTTGGCCCCGCCGTCCGCGGGCAGGGTCTGGTTGTTGCTGAAGGTGGTCTGGTCCAGCACGCCTTCCGGCAAGCCCAGCATCGCAAGCGCATTGCTGCTCGCCGGCCCGGCGCCGAACACGATCTCGGCCTGGGGATAAGCGGGTTTGACGGAAAGCTGCTGCTGGCCGGTGAGGCTGGTGGTGACCGTGGCGGTGGCCTCGAAGCCGGTGGCCCGCTGGATCTTGGTCGCCAGGGTGCTGAGCGTCTCGCCCGGATCGATGGTGATCTTCGTGGGCGGGCTGTTGCCGACGCCGACGGTGAACGAATCGCCCGCCCGCAGGGAGCTTTGCGAGGTGAGCTGCTGCGACTGGTCGCCGCCGATGACGCCCTTGGGCAGGCCCAGCTTGTCCAGCACGCTGGCGCCGGAGCTGTCGACCGCGATGGAGGTCGGCGCGGTCATGCCGTCCTTGCCGCTGAAGCGGGTCGAGTAGCCGACCGCGCCGGTGGCGATGTTGATGTTGGCGACGAAGCCGTCCCGCTTGCCCACCTTGGGCAGGTTCGGCAGATCGGTCCCCGCCGTGCCCGTGATCCAGACCTGGCCGTTGGACACCGCCAGCCCCGTGGCGCGGTCGTCGCCGCTGCCGCCGTAGTAGGCGATGTCGTTGTTCGGGCTGTCGGCCAGGTTCTCGTCGATCTGGGCGGCGAAGGCGTCCGTGCCGCCGGAGGCCGCGCTGGTCACCGTGCCGGCGTTGAGCGCGCCGTTGGTCGTCGTGCCGGCCACCACCACCTGGCCGGAGCCGTTCAGCGACAGACCGGCGATAGTCCCGCCCTGTAGGTCGCCGAGGTCGCGGGTCGACTGCTGCACCGGTGTTCCCGACGACAGGTCGAAGTTGCGCAGGATCGCGTGGCCGTTCTCGACGCTGGCCGTGATCATGGTGTTGCCGTCGACCACCATGCCCTTGACCTGGTCCTGGCTGGTGGTTCCGAAGGTCTGGGTGAAGGCCGCCTTGGGCGCGCCCGTCTTAGGATCGGTGGTCAGGCCCTCGACATAGCCGTCGTAGCCGCCGATGGCGGTCGATCCGCCCGGCATGACGCCCTGCGCCTGGCCGGCCACATAGACGGTCGAGCCGTCGGCGCTGAAGGCCACCGAACTCGCCTGGTCCTGCAGGCGCGAACCGCGGCGGGAGGTCCAGAGCTCGTTGCCCTGGTTGTCGTAGAGGGTGACGAAGCTGTCGGTGTTGTCGCTGAACGAGCCTGTGGCGCCTGAGTTCAGCGCCCCGTCGGTCGAGCCGTCGAGTTCGCCGGTCACCTGGCCCGCCACCGCCACCTGGCCGGTGGAGGAGACCGCCAGGCTGAGGCCGCTGGCGGTGCTCGCGTCGCCCAGGGTGCGCGTATAGATGAGGTTGCCGGCGGAATCGTACTTCAGCAGGGCCACGTCCTGGGTCCCGTTGATCGTCTGGTTGTTCACCGTGCCGCTGACGTCGGCCAGCACGTAGACCGAACCGTCCGGGCCGACCTGGGTGGCGTGGACCGTGCCGATGTTGGGGCCGAGGTTCTGGGTGAAGACCTGGCCGGGGACGTAGTTCGCCTGGCCGTTCTGCGGCGCCGCGGGGACGCTGCTGGTGTCGGTCTGGATCTTCACCAGCTGGGCGTTGGTGTCGGAATCGTTGGTTGTCGGGTCGCTGTCGGGGTCCGGATTGCCGACGGTCTCGCCGACATAGACCGCGTTGGCGGTCTGCGGCGCGTCGAAGCTCACCGTCTCGCTGGTGCCGATATTCACCTGCATGGCGAACTGGTCGGGGCCGGCCGGCAAGGTCACGGTGGTCCCGGCCGCCGTGATGGTCTGCGGCTGCCCGGGAATGCGGTCGAGGGCGACGCGCGTCTCGACGCCGGCCGCCTTAAGCTGCTGGTTTATATAGATGACAACATTCGAGATACTGCGCGGCTGAGATCCCAGGTTCGACAGATCGATCGGGATCGCCGTGGTCTTCTTGTTCAGCGTCACATTGATGTTGAACTGCACGTTGCCGTCGAAGGCCGGCACGTCGGCGGTCATCGAGTTGGTCAGCGGCGCGGTGGTGTAGGTGGTCGCCGGCTTGTTGATCGCCAGGGTCGCCTGGGCGCTGGTCTGGTTGGTGCCGTCGGCCAGCCGCAGGCCCTTGAAGGTCGTGCCGTCGACGAAGCTGGAGACCTGCGAGAGGCCGTTCTGGAAGGCGTTCTCCAGCTGGATCGCCTGCTCCGGATCCTTGTTGGTGTTGGCAGCGGTGGCGATGTCCTCCAGCGAGGTCAGCCCCTGGTAGAGCGAGAACAGCTTGGTGTAGTCGCCCGTCGGGTCCGGCGTGCTGAGCTGCGGGGTGTTCGAGCCCCCCATGATCGGCTGGCCGGCGAGCGCGCTCTGGACATTGGTGTTCGACTGGGCCGCGGTCTCCTGGGTGTTCCAGGGCGGCGCCGGCGGGGTGGATTGCGATGCGGCGCCCGCGCCCGACGACGAGATTCCGGCGAGGCTGGCGGTGCTTATAGGCGTCGTCGCCAGCGAGGACAGGTCCAGGCTGATGATGCCGAAGCTGTTGGTGTTCGACGTGTTGAACAGGCCGAGCACATAACTCTGGTTCGCCGAAGTGACCATGACACGCCTAGCGCGGACGCAACTGTCCGCGCGTGCACCATGCTCTCGGAAGCCCTGCCCGATCGTTAAGAAACGCCAGCCTTCGCCTCGGAAAACGCGTTAACGGCGCGCGCCGGATCCGAGGCGAAGAAAAAGCCCGGGCGGGCGGCCCGGGCTCTTCCTTAAGCCCCAACGGAAAGGGGTGGTCGCTACTTGAACAGCGACAGGATGACTTGCGGCGCCTGGTTGGCGATCGACAGCGCCTGGGTGCCGAGTTGCTGCTGCACCTGCAGGGCCTGCAGGCGGGCGCTTTCCTTGGCCAGGTCGGCGTCGACCAGATTGCCCACGCCCGTCGTCAGCTGGTCGGAAAGCTGCTGGACGAAGGTGTTGTGGTTGGTGATTTCCTTGGACTGGGAACCAAGGTTGCCCAGCGCCTGGTTGGTCTGGCTGATCGAGGTGGTGAGCTGCGCCAGCACATTGGTCGCAAAGGTGATCGTGCTCAGCGACGCCGTCGACGGCACCGTGATGATGCTGCCGCCCAGGCTCAGATTTTGGCTGGAAAGCGTAATGAATCCAGTCGCATCGGCGTTGGCGATGAACTTGATCTGGCTCACCGAGCCGTTGAGCATGTTCGCGCCGTCGAAGTTCGCGTTCTGGATGACCTGGGTGATCTGCCGCAGGATCGACTTGAAGTCGCTGTCCAGGGCGGTTCGCGAGGCGGTGTCGATGGACGGGTCCATCGCGGCCACCACCTTGGTCTTCATCTGCACCAGCAGGTCCGAGATCGTCTGACCGGCCGTAGACGCCACGTCAGCGATCGAGGTCGCGCGATCCAGACTGGATTTCACCGCGCCGAGCGAGCCGATGTCGGCCCTCTGCCCCTGGGCGATGGCCCAGACCGAGGCGTTATCCTTGGCGGAATTGATCGCCAGGCCGGTGCTGATCCGGTTCTGAACATCCTGCAGTTGGCCTGTGGTGTTGTTCAGGTTCTGCAGCGCGATCAGCGCGGCATCGTTGGTATGTACGCTCAACGCCATCGGCGGTCTCCTCGGGGCCGCCCTACTCGCCTTAGTTGCGAGTCGTGGGGGCTTTCGAGCGAGAAGCTATGGAATCGTGGTTGGCAGATGGTTAACGCCAACGACGATTGCCGCCTCCGGCTTAACCGGGGCGGTAACAGGTCTTAATTTTCGCCCCGGTCCAGAAGGGGCGGCTAGAGGATCAGGCCTTGGTCTTGACGACCGAGCCGGCTTCGTACTCGAGCTGTTCCCGCAACTGCAGGACCTGCTCCCTGGGCAATTGCTGAATGACCTTGCCCGTCAGCCGATCGACCGTTTTGTAGACGTAGGAATTGCTGGCTTTGTCCTCTTCGATGACCAATCGCATGTCGGCCGGATCCTGGCTGGGGGGCGCCGCAGGGCTGGTCCCGGTACTGTCGGGGCGCGCTTTCTGCGGAGTCCTTTGGCCGTAGGTGGGATCTGGCGTGGCTGCGAAGGTCGCAACCTTGCTGTCCATCTCATCTGTCGAAGGCGCTCTTCGCGCCTACGCTCCAATGAAGGAAAGAGCGGACGGTGGGGAGACGAGCTCCCCACCGCCGCTGACCGGCCTATCGGAACAGGCCGAGGAGGATCGAGGACGACTGGTTGGCGATCGAGAGCGCCTGAATGCCCAGTTGCTGCTTGGTCTGCAGCGCCTGGAGGTTCGCGCTTTCCTTCGCCAGGTCGGCGTCCACGAGGTTGCCGACACCCGCGTCGATCGTGTTCTGCAGGTTCTGGATGAACGTCAGGTGCGACGCCAGAGCCTTGTCGCCCGTACCCAGCTTGCCGAGGGCGCTGGAAACGTTCGCGATCGCGGTGTTCAGGGTGCCGATCATGTTCGTCGCGGTGGTGACCGTACCGATCGTCGCCGTCGCGCTCAGCGCCGTCGTGAGGACGGTGCCGCCCAGCGACAGGTTTTGAGCTTGCACGGTGATCACGGAGGTCGCGTCGGCGTTGGCCAGGGCCTTCACCGTCGTACCGCCCGACTGCAGCATGTTGCCGCCGTTGAACACGGCGTTACCGACCACCTTGGTGATCTGGTCACGCAGCGATTGGAATTCGGTGTTCAGGGCGTTGCGGCTGTTGGTGTCGAGGGTGGTGTCCGCCGCGGCGAGAGCCTTCTCCTTCATCTGGTTGAGAAGGTCGGCCACCGAGGTGCCGGCCGACAGCGCGACGTCGACGGTCGATTGACCGCGTTGCAGCGACGAGATCACGGAGTTCAGCGAGTCCGAGGTGGCGCGTTGGTTCTGAGCGATAGCCCAGACCGCGGCGTTGTCCTTGGCCGAAGAAACCGCCAGGCCCGTGTTGACCCGGTTTTCCGTGGTCATCAGGTCCGCTTGCGTCGAAGACAGGTTCTGCAGCGCAACCATCGCGCCGACATTGGTGTTCACGGAGAACGACATAGGTAGTTCCTTTTCTCAGGTCTTCAGCCGCCTTTTGGCAGCCGTGAGCGTTTTGCTCGGTCCCCATGGCAGCAAGCATCGGGCCATTTCGGGCGCCCTCTCATCACCCCATAAGATTTTTATTTTACAGCGTTATAGGTCGATTAAGCACGTTTCGGACCGGCAAAATCTGCCGAGCCGCGGGCGTGATAGGCAAAAGCTGCCGGGCCCCCGGGCAGAAGGCGCCCAGCCGCGAAGCGCCCGCGCCAGGGCGGCGCGGGCGTCGGGAACGCAATCTTGGACGGAGGCCAGCAGCCGCCGGCCGGGCCGATCAGGCGGCGGCGCTGGAGGGGAGCGGCGCGGGCATCAGGCCCTGCATGACCGTGCGATTGATGTCGACCAGCAGGTCGATCGGCTCCTGGCCGCGGATCACCTTGGAGGTGTGACGGCCCACGAAGATCGCGAGCGAGATGATCGAGGCGCGCAACTGGGGCGGCAGGCGATTGCCCGGGCTGGAGCAATCGTCGCTCAGCGTGGTCCACACGCGCCGGTTCCAGTCCAGCGCGTCGATGCGAGCCGGAATATCGCTGATGTCAGCCTTTCCGGCTTCGATCAGCGCCAGGGTGACCTGGGCGAACAGGCGATATTCGGTCTCGCGCGGGTTCTCAACCCGCGTCGCCGCCTGTTGATACGCTCTTAGGGACATTCCCCAGCCTCTCTTCTTCGTAGTCCATTAGCTTCCGGCACCTCATCAGCGCCTTGTAATACTCGCGCGTCATGCAGTTGCGGGAGATCTCGACGCATTCGGCCAAGACGTCCGGATTGCTGATGACATTCATGAATTCCGTGAGCCGGCGGACGAACTCGTCGTAGTAGCGCTCGGCGTTCGCCTCATCGAGGTACATCATCATCACGGGGAAGTAGATGTGCCGCGCGGGCGTGTTGACCTCATCCTCCTGCATGATGTCCTTCTCGCGAAGGACAGAGGCCTTGTTCTGCAGGACCAGGACGCCGCGGCGATCCCCGTTCTGCACGACGGCGCCGTTGAGAACGAACTTCTCCCCCGGCTTCAGCGACAATTTCAGCGGCAAAGTCCGCCTCCCGTAGCCACGCGTGACGAACCGACCCTACGATTCGAATGGTCCATTGTCGCCTTCTGCCGGACCGCGCGCACGAAGAGTTAGGCTGAGCGGGTTAACGGCCCATTGCTCAGCTGGCGAGGCGCGGCGGCCTGACGCAGGCCAGGGCGGAAATCGGCGCCGGGCTTAAGGGCTCGTTAGCCATGTTCGCAGAGGAGTCCGTATCCGCCGGAGACTCCAGGTTCATGCCGCGTCAGGCCCCCGACAGCGATTTTATTCCCGCCCTCAACGCCCCGGCCACCGCCGCCGCGACCCCGGCGCTGCAGACCGCGGCCCCGACGCCGCAGCGGATCACCGCCGACGCCCTGGGAACGGCCGGCTCCAGCAGCGCGCTCGCCAAGCTCAACAGCGCCGTCGCCGAGCTGAAGGCGATCTCGTCCGCGCCCATGCTGCAGCGGGCGATCGACTGCATCCACGCCGCGGATTCGCAGGGCGCCTGCGAATGGGCGCTGAAGGCCCTGGAGCAGGACGAGCGCAGCGGCCTGGGCTGGTACCTGCTGGGCATCGCGCTGGAGCGCTGCGGCGACTTCGCCAACTCCATCCGCGCCTACGAATCCGCCCTGAAGCTGCTGCCGGACCACGCCGAGGTGGCCAACGACCTCGGCCGCCTGGCCTTCCGCATGGGCATGACGCCGCAGGCCGAGGCCTTCTTCCGGCTGTTCCTGGAGCGCTATCCCGACCACCCCGAGGGCGCGAACAACCTGGCCTGCGCCGTGCGCGACCAGGGCCGCCACGGCGAGGCCATCGAAATCCTGCGCTCGGCGATCATGAAGGCGCCGGAGTTCGCGATGCTCTGGAACACCCTGGGCACGGTGGTCTCCGAACAGGGGGACTTCGTCAACGCTCTGCAATTCGTGGGCGAGGCGGTGCGGCTGGACCCCGCGTTTCCCAAGGCCCGCTACAACCGCGGCAACGCCAAGCTGATGCTGAACGATCCGGCCGGCGCGCTGGAAGACTGCGAGGCGGCGCTGGACAATGTCCTGCCGGAAGACGAGCGGCAGATGATGCGCCTGTCGCGCTCCACGATCCTGCTCAATGTCGGGCGCATCGGCGAAGGCTGGGACGAGTACGAGGCGCGGCTGCACCCGCAGTTCAGCGACCGGGTCGCCTTCGCCGTCGACCTGCCGCGCTGGAACCCGGGCGAGCCCCTGGCCGGCAAGCGCCTGCTGGCGGTGGGCGAACAGGGCCTGGGCGACGAGGTGCTGTTCGGCAATGTCCTGCCCGAGCTGCTGGAGGCCCTGGGCCCCGACGGCAAGCTGTCGCTGGCCGTGGAGACCCGGCTGGTCCCACTGTTCCAGCGCTCGTTCCCGGATGCGGCGGTCAGCGCGCACGCGACCTACATGGCCGGAACCCGCTTCCTGCGCGCCGCCCCGGTCCTTGAGACTCCCGACGTGGCTGAACTCTGGACGCCGATGGGCAGCCTGCTGCGCGAATTCCGCCGCTCGCTGGACGCCTTCCCCACCCGCGAGAGCTTCCTCACCGCCGATCCAAAGCGGGTCGCCCATTGGCGCAAAGAGCTCAAGGCGGCCCCGAAAGGGCTGAAAGTCGGCCTGCTCTGGAAGAGCGCGGTCGGCAAGGACAACCGCCATCGCTTCTTCTCACCCTTCGAGACCTGGGCGCCGGTGCTGGCGCAGGCCGGCGTCACCTTCGTCAACCTGCAGTACGGTGACTGCGCCGCCGAACTTGAACAGGCCAGGCGCGATTTCGGGGTCGAGATCTGGTCGCCGCCGGGCATCGACCTCAAGCAGGATCTGGACGACGTCGCCGCCCTGTCCTCGGCGCTCGACCTGGTGGTGGGCTTCTCCAACGCCACGCTCAACATCGCTGCGGCCTGCGGAACGCCGGCCTTCCTGATCTCGACGCCCGGCGCGTGGCCGCGGATGGGCCAGACGAAGCGCTATCCCTGGTACCCGAGGACGGAGGTTTTCCTGCCCCCGGCCTTCGGCCAGTGGGAGCCGGTGATGGCCGAGGTCGCCGACGCCGTGGGCGGATTCGTCAAGGAACGCTGAGGCTTCCTCCGGGTTGATCCTTCGACGCCCGTTCGAGGAGACCCGCCATGCCCGACCCCAACGACGCCTTCGGCGACGCCGAGCCCCAGGACGGCGCAGAAGCCTTTGACGAGGACAACCTCGACGCCAACGAACTGCGCGGCGAGATGCGCACATTCGAAGAACTGGACGACGTGCTCGACGTCACCCAGGCCGATGGCGACCGCGACGACGACGAGGCCCTGGCGCTCGACGCCGACGAATTCCAGGAGGACGCGTTCGGCGACGCCGACACTGAAGAGGACGACGAAACCGACCTGCACGCCGCGACGGCGGAGCGGGAGGACGACCTGGACGGCCAGGGACCGGAGGACGGCTTCAACGAAGATCGGGTGTCCGCGCGCAGCATCGAGGGTCTGGACGAGGTCGGCGACGCCGACAGCGTCGAGGGCGGCGAGGACGACGTCTCGGACTTCCAGAGGACCGGTGTTTCCGACGCCGACCTGCAGGCCATGGGCTATGCGGAGAACCGCGGCGGCGTGACCCGCGCCAAGGACTAGCGGACCCGATCGTCAGGACGCGCCCGCCGCCCGATCGAGGAACCGCCACTGCTCCGAGCTCGGCCGGTTGGCGCTAGGGCAGCTCGAAGCCGCGGCTGACCAGCCGCTCGCGGCTGGCGGGCCGTTGCACCACCCAGTCCGACTTCAGGAGCCCCAGGCCCACCACGTCGGCGGGCGCGCCGTCCTTCATCACATGGTCGCGGAACAGCGCCTCGCGGCGGAAGCCGAAGCCCTCATGCAGCTTCCACACCCCTTCGTTGCCGATCAGCACCTCGCACCAGAGCTTGTGGAGACCCAGGTCAGCGAACACGTGCTCGATCACCCAATATTCCACGAAGGCGCCGATCCCCTGGCCACGCGTCGACGGATCGGCCAGGTAGTAGGCCCAGCTCGTCCGGCGATGTTCGGGGGCCAGGTCGTAGAGATTGGCAAGGCCTACCGGCTTGCCGCCGGCCTCGATCACCCAGTAGCGGCGACGGCGATCGGCCATGGCGGCTTCGAACCATCGGGCGTGTTCTTCCGGCGAGATGGCATGATCGCTATACATCCAGCGCGCCACCTCCGGCTGGTTGCGCCAGGCCAGGAGCCTGTCGCGGTCGCTGGCCGCCAGCTCGCGCAGGACGACATGCGGCGCGGTCTTTGGCGGCGCGCTCATGCGGGAACCTCGGCGCTGTTCACGTCCAGGGCCACGACGGCGTCGGAGCCGAACTCCGGATCGTAGGGATAGAGCTTGGCGTAGACCTCACGCACGAAAGCCAGGTCGCTCGGCAGGTCCACCGTCCAGCGCAGGCGCGCCAGGGAATCGTGCCGCGCCACGCCCGCCAGGCGGTAGGTCTCGGGGCGGCGGTAGACGTAGGGCGTCACATGCTCGCGCTCGTAGGGATCGGCGGCGCGCTCGGCCGCCTCCTGCAGCACCTCCGGGCGGATCACTTCGGCGTCCAGGCCGTGTGGATAGGTGCGCGTCCCCAAGGTGTTGGAGGTGTAGTCGGCGTTCGCCTCGTGATGATGGTCGATGACCTTGTCGATCAGCTCGGGGTCGGTGAGCGGGCAGTCGGCGGTCAGCCGCACCACCGCCGTGGCCTTCGGGAACAGCCGCGCCGCGGTCGCATAGCGTTCCAGCACATCGTCCAGGGCGCCGCGGTAGACGGTGAGCTCAAGGCCCTCGCAATAGGCCGCCAGCGGGTCGTCGCTCTCGCCGGCGCTGGTGGCGACCATCAGCCGGTCGATGCGTTTGGAGCGGCGCAGCCGCTCCACCTGGCGGCCGATCATCGGCTCGCCCAGCACCGGCGCCATGACCTTTCCGGGCAGGCGCGAGGAGGTCATGCGGGCCTGAAGGATGGCGAGATTCAAGGCGTTGGACCTCCCTTGCGCTTCAACTAGCGCCGAATCCGCCCGCGCCACAATGTGACGCCTTCCGTCGCAGGGCCGGCTCCCCAAAGCCGCTTGCAAGCTGCGCGTGCGTCTTTAGGCTGGCCGCAAGACAAACAACTGTTCGAATGCGGGTCCGTCCCGCCGGCGGGGAGCCCATGAGCGAGCGTTTCGAAGGTACTGACCGATACATCGCCACCGAGGACCTGAAGGTGGCCGTCAACGCCGCCGTGGCGCTCGAGCGGCCGCTGCTCATCAAGGGCGAGCCCGGCACCGGCAAGACCGTCCTGGCCTATGAGATCGCCGAGGCGCTGGGCGCAGACCTGATCACCTGGCACATCAAGTCGACCACCAAGGCCCTGCAAGGCCTCTACGAATACGATGCGGTCACCCGCCTGCGCGACAGCCAGCTCGGCGACGAGCGGGTGAAGGACGTCCGCAACTACATCAAGAAGGGCAAGCTCTGGGAGGCCTTCACCGCCGCCAAGCGCCCGGTGCTGCTGATCGACGAGATCGACAAGGCCGACATCGAATTCCCGAACGACCTCCTGCAGGAGCTCGATCGCATGGAGTTCTACGTCTACGAGACCGACGAGACGATCAAGGCCAAGGTCCGCCCGATCGTGATCATCACCTCGAACAACGAGAAGGAGCTGCCCGACGCCTTCCTGCGCCGCTGCTTCTTCCACTACATCCGCTTCCCCGAAGCCGAGACGATGAACGAGATCATCGAGGTGCACTATCCGGGCATCAAGCAGAAGCTGGTCGCCGAGGCGCTGCGCATCTTCTACGACATGCGCAAGGTGCCTGGCCTGAAGAAGAAGCCCTCCACCTCCGAGCTGCTGGACTGGCTGAAGCTGCTGATGGTCGAGGACATCGACGCCGACGCCCTGAAGGAGAAGGATCCCACCAAGCTGATCCCGCCGCTGCATGGCGCGCTGTTGAAGAACGAGCAGGACGTGCACCTGTTCGAGCGCCTGGCGTTCCTGGCGCGGCGCGAGGGCGCGGGGTCGCGGCCCGGCCAATAGCCCGCCAGATGTCGGATTTGTAACCGCGGTTACATCGAATTCACTCGCCTTTTGAAGGGGCTCCGGTCAGGCTTCACGCAAGAACCGACTGGAGCCCTTTGCATGAGGCCGATCTTCTTCGTCTCCGCCTGCGGCCTGGCGCTGGCCGCGCTTTCGGCCTGCGGCCCGTCGACTCCGCCCACCGCGCGGGTGGCGCTCGATTGTCCGTCGGAAGAGGGCGACCTGAAGCTGAAGAGCGCCGCGCCCGACAAGAAGACCTGCGACTACCTTTCGGAAGACGGCGACCAGGTGCAGCTGCGGCTGATCCCGGTCACCACGACCTATGAGGCGGCGCTGCAGCCGGTCGAGCAGGAATTGCAGAGCGAGCAGACCGATCAGGCGACGACGGCGGCGGACGCCAAGGCCGGCGCCGAAAGCGCTGACGCCAAGGGCGCCAATGCCTCGGCGATCGCCAAGGCCGGCAGCGACGGCGCCAGCGCCGCGGCCGCCGCCCAGAAACAGGCCGCCTTCGACGCCCTGCACGATGCGCACGAGGACGCGGAGCGGAACGGCGGCCAGCTTTCCATCGGGACCAACGGCGTCACCGTGCAGGATGGCGAGGGCCACGGCGACCACGCCGACATCAACCTGCCCGGAATCCACATCAGCGCCGACGACGACAAGGCCAACGTCAACATGGGCGCCGTGCATGTGGACGCCGGGGAGGACGGGGCCACCGTGCGGGTGAGCCGCGAGGTGCGTCTGCGCGGCGAAGCCTTCACCCGCGCGCGGCACGGCTTCCGCGCCACCTACATCCTCGCCAAGGACAACCTGAAGGACGGCTGGAAGGCGGTCGGCTACGAGGCGGCGGGGCCGAAGATCGGGCCGGTCACCGTGGCGGTCTTCAAGGCGCGCGGGCGCCACCACAGCGTTTCCGACGACGTGAAGCGCCTGGTGCGCCACAACGGCGGCATCTAGGGAGCCGGCCTAGCCCTGCCCCCTCCGCCACGCGGCGCACCGGAAATCAGGCGGTGGGCTGCACCTCGACCACCTTGTAGGTCAGCGGCCGGCCATCCTCATCGGTGATGGTGACGTATTCGCCCACCGCGAAGCGGTGCTGGCCCAGGCGGTGGACGGGCTCGTCTTCGGCTGTCTCGCCTTCGTCATAGTCGAAGAACCAGCGCTGGCCCTTGCGCGCCAGGCGGCCGTCGCTGGGATCCTCGTCCGGCGAGAAACGGCGCACCACGCAGGCGTCGCGCGCCTTGGCGTAGGCGGTCTCGTCGAGGTGGCCGTCGTCGGTGAGCGGCGCGGTGAGCGCATAGCCGCGGTGATCGTCGCCACCGGCGAATTCGGTGCCAGGATTGCGGGCAAGCCGCATGACGATGCGCGACAGGTTCATTCCGGAATTCCTTCTGGGAGCCCTTATGACAGTTGGGGAGCCCGACTAGTGAGACAAGAACAGCGAAGGCTCGTCAGAGTTCAAAAGGGTGCGGGTGGTGCCCCCGAAGATGAACTCCTGCAGCCGGGGATGGCCGAAGGCGCCGGCCACCAGGATCTCCGCCCCGGCCTTTTTCGAGGCATAAAGCAGGAGCGGCGCGGCGTCGCCGCTGTCGGGCAGGGTGTCGACCTCGGCCTGGACCCCGCGCGCGGCGTAGTAGGATTGCAGCCGTTTCGGGTCGAAACTGCGCGAACTGGCCTTCGGCGCGGCCAGGATCACCGCCTTGCCGGCCTTTTCCAGGAGCGGCAGCGCCAGGCGCGCCGCGCGGCTTGCCTCCTTGCCGCCGTCCCAGGCCACGGCGATCGTGCCGCCCACCGTCGTCAGGCCCGGCCTGGCGATCAGAACGGGGCGCTGTTCGTCGGCCATCATCTGCTGGAAAGCCTCAGCCAGGGGCCCGCGACCGCGCGGCGGATCGGAAGTGAAGACCACCACGTCGGACAGCCGGCTCTCGGCCGAGAGCCCCGCCCAGACCGGCGTCTGCAAGGCGACGAAGCGGCTCTTGGCGTAGGTGACGCTCTCCATGGCCGACCGCGCGGCCTTCTCACCGGCCTGCGCAGCTTCCTTGAGCGACTCCAGGGCCGTGGTCTGCACGCCGCCCAGGAACCCCTCGCCCATCCAGGGCATGACGTCGGCCACGTCGGCCGGCGTGTAGACACCCGCCATCTCGGCCTGGAACGGTTCGGCCAGCATGACCGCCGCGGCCACGGCCGCAGCGTCGCCGGCCCCGCCGGACAGCGGCGCCATGATACGAGCCCAACTCATCGATGCGGGTTCCTCCTCAGCGTGAACTTCAGCGCCTGAAGCCTTATGCTCGCATTGATCTTTGTCATCCCCTAGGTCACGTCAGACCGGGCTGTGACACTGGCGCCAATGAGCTTGGCTGTGGAGGGAACGCTTTCGTGAGCAAGGGGATGCGTGGATGAGGAAGGTTGCGGCCAAGGCCGGACCACGCGCCTGGCAGCGGATGCTGTCGGGCCGCCGCCTCGACCTGCTCGACCCCTCGCCCATGGACATCGAGATCGAGGACATCGCCCACGGCCTGGCCCGGGTGGCGCGCTGGAACGGCCAGACCGTGGGTGAACACGCCTTTTCCGTCGCCCAGCACTCGGTGGTGGTGGAGGAGATCATGGCCCACATCCAGCCCGACATCGTTCCGCGCTGGCGGCTGGCCGCGCTGCTGCACGACGCCTCGGAATATGTGATCGGCGATATGATCTCGCCGTTCAAGGCGGCGCTGGGCGTCAACTACAAGGACTTCGAGGAGCGGCTGGAACACGCCATCCACGTGCGCTTCGGCCTGCCGGCGAAGGTTCCTGCCGAGGTCAAACGGCTGATCAAGCAGGCCGACCGCGCCTGCGCTTTCTTCGAGGCGACCCAACTGGCCGGCTTCACCCATGCGGAGTCGCTCGCCTTCTTCGACGCCCCGCCCCGCGGCTACAGCCTGACCATCGACCCGCTGCCGCCGGCCGCCGCCCAGGCGCGCTACCTTGAGCGGTTCCACGTGCTGTCCGACGCGGCCGGCTACACGCCCGGCGCCGGGGCCTTCGACACCGAATGAGCGGGACGCCCGACAGCTTGGTGGTCATCGGCCTGTCGGCCGTGGTGGTGGCCGTGCAGGGCGACGACGCCCTGGTGCTGGCGGTGCGCCCGCCCGGCGCGCCGCTCGAGGGCCTGCCGTTCGGCCCGTTCGACCCCAAGGGCCACCGCACCTTCGAGCTGGCGCTGCGCGCCTTCGTGGCCGCCCAGACGCGGTTTTCCCTGGGCTATGTGGAGCAGCTCTACACCTTCGGCGACAAGGGCCGCGACGCGCCCCTGGCGGACATGGCGGCGGCCGGCGGCGAGGCGCCCCAGGACGGCGACGGCCAGCACGCCCGCGTGATCTCGGTGGGCTATCTGGGGCTGGCGACGGCGGCGGTGGAAACCCACGCGCCCGGTTCCGACTGGCGGCCCTGGACGCGGTTCTTCCCCTATGAGGACTGGCGCGAGGGGCGCCCCGAGGCCATGCCGCTGATCGAGGAGGCGCTGCGCCGCTGGGCCGGACCCGACGCCCAGCGCCTCAGCCGCGCGCGCCTGCTGTTCGCCTTCGACGGCGCGCCCTGGAACGAGGAGCGGGTGCTGGAGCGCTATGAGCTGCTCTATGAGGCCGGGCTGGCGCGCGAGGCGGCCCGCGACCGCGGCGAGGCCGCCGCCGCCCTGCCCGCCCCGCTCAGCGCCGCCCTGGGCGAGCCGATGCTGAGCGACCACCGCCGCATCCTGGCCACCGCGGTTTCCCGCCTGCGCGGCAAGCTGAAGTACCGGCCGGTGGTCTTCGAGCTGATGCCGGAAGCCTTCACGCTTTCGGCCCTGCAGCGCGCGGTCGAGGCGATCGCCGGCGTGCCCCTGCACAAGCAGAACTTCCGCCGCGCCCTGGAACGCGCCGAGCTGGTGGAGGGCCTCGGCCGCATGGACGTGGAGACCGGCGGCCGCCCGGCCGAGCTCTACCGCTTCCGCCGCGAGATCCTGGGTGCGCGGCCGGTCTCGGGCCTCAGCCTGCCGCTGCTGCGCGACTGACCGCTTTCGGCCGCCGCAGAACATAGGGCAGGAAGAACAGGTACAGGCCGCTCAGCAGAAGCAGGAACACCGGAACCAGCGCCAGCAGGTTCACCCAGAACGGCGGCGGGTGATCCTTGCCGACGATTGAATAGGTCACCAGGTTGATGACGACGCCGGCTGTAAAGAGAAGGGACAGCCAGCGATGGGTTTTCCGGATCAGGGTGCTCAAGGTGACCTCCATTTGCTGGGGCCGGTTCTAGTCTGGGCCTCCTGCCGCCGCTTCTCCAAAACTGCGGTCTTGCGGTCAGACCGCGTCCTGCTTGGCCTTCAGCTCCGCCTGGGCCTGCCGCGCGGTCCATTGCGCCTTCAGCGACGTGGAGGTGTCACGGCTGCCGTCCGGGCTCCAGCCAGGCGGGCCGAACAACCAGCCTAGCGCGTGGCGCGGCTGGCGCAGGAGGTCCTGGCCGATGCCGATCCATTCGTGGAAGGCCACGCGCAGGACGTTGAAGGTCCCGAGGTTGTGCACCAGGCCGTAGCGCGGCGCCTCCTCGTCCAGCTCCGGCTGGAAGGTGCCGAACAGGCGGTCCCAGACGATCAGGATGCCGGCGTAGTTCCTGTCGAGGTAGCGCGGGTTCCTGGCATGGTGCACCCGGTGATGCGACGGCGTGTTGAACACCGCCTCGAACCAGCCCGGCATGCGCCCGATGGCCTCGGTGTGGATCCAGTACTGGTAGACGAGGCTGATCCCCTTTTCGATGGCCACCATGGCCGGCGGAAACCCCAGCAGCGACAGTGGCAGCCACAGCGCCCAGGTGAAGGCCACGCCGCCGGTCCAGGTCTGCCGCAGCGCCGTCGACAGGTTGTAGTGCTGCGAGGAGTGGTGGTTGACGTGCGCCGCCCACCAGACGCGCCGCTCGTGGCTGAGCCGATGGAAAACGTAGTAGGTCAGGTCCTCCAGCAGGAAGACGGCCACCCAGGCCCAGACGGCGGTCATCGGGATCGTGAAGGCGCGGTGGTGGTAGCACCAGATCGCCGCGGCGAAGCTGAGGCCCGCGATCGGCAGGCTGGAGAGCGTCGAGAACAGGCCCATGACGAGCGAGACGGCGGTGTCCTTCGTCTCATAGTGCGCCTTCAGCTTGCCGAAGCGCGCCAGCACGACCTCGAGGATCACGCTCAGGATGAAGAACGGCGTCGCAAGCGTGACGGGATCGGTCGGAAGCTTCATGCCGGCAGATCCTTTGGCGGCCAGGCGGCGAAGGTCAGGATCGCGCGCGGCGCGCCCGGCTCTCTGAGCGCCAGACGCAGCCTGCCGTCGCGGACCGGGGTCGCGGCCGCCTCGCTCCAGGCCAGCTTGCGGGCCATGTATCCATCGCCCATCCGCGCCAGCACCAGGGCCAGGTCGACGGACTTCGCCACCGCGCCTTTTCCATCGGCGGCGAGCCAGAGGGCTTCGACCGTCCGGTCGGGGAATTCCTCGGCGAGCAGGCGCCGCGCGGCGGGCTCATCCAGCGCCGGCGCGCCGCGGCCGCGCGTGGCCCAGGCGGCGAGGCCGATCATCATCGCAACGGCGAGCGCCGAAACGGCGAGCTGGATCAGGGCTGCGGTGTTCACGAGGCCGGAAGCTGGCGATCCGGAACCCTCCGGTCAAGGAAAAGCCCCGCCGAGACCGACGGGGCTTCCTGACGCATCTGCGTCGTGGCAGGCCTAGAACTTGCGAACGTAGGACACCGCCCAGACGTTGGCGTCATCGGACCCGCGCGGCTGGAAGGACTCGCGCGTGTAGTCCAGGCGCACGCCGTTCTTACCGTCGAACATGTACTGGCCGCCGACGCCGTAGTTCCAGGAATCGCCGCGCACCCCCGGCGTCACCCCAGGCACGGAGCCGGTGCCGGCGGTGTGGCCGTAGCCGACCCGGGCCAGCAGATCGAAGTTCGGGTTGATGGGCAGGAAGCCGACGCCATAGATCGCTTCCTGGCTGTTCTGCTGCACCTTCACATCCGGCGCGCCGGCGACGCCGATCTTGTCGCCCTTCACGCCGTAGGAATATTCGCCCTCGACGCCGAAGTACTGGCTGAAGCGTGCGCCCAGGCGGCCCTGGAGCGCGCCCAGGTTCTGATGGCTCATGTCGACGTCGTCGTAGCCCAGGGTGCCGTAGAGGCTGGGCGAGGTGAAGGACGGCGCGGCGGTGGTCTGGGCCGAAGCTGCGGCCGGCGCCAGCGCCGCCAGGGCGGCGGCGGAAACGGCGGTAATCAACAGGGTCTTCATTGGGGAGGGTCCTCAACTTCAGTACGCGAACAGCCCGACCCTTTCGGGTTCGGCTTCAAACGCGGCCTGTCGTTGTCAGTTCGGCCTTAGCAATATGGCGAACGGCGTGTGTGGCTTGGTCGCCACGCGAGCCCTTCCCGCTCACGATGCTCATCGTGAGCGGACGAGAAGGGCTCGAAGGTCAAAAAGGCGACGACCCTGTTCATCCCGATTGGCGAGCCAATCGGGACAGGGTCTAGCTGTGTGGCCGCCACGCCGTGCTATCAGTGGCCTTTCGCGCCGCCGGAGCCCTGAACCCCTTGCCGCAAGCCGTGATCGCCGCCACCGGCCTCTACACACCGCCCCACAGCCTCTCGAACGCGGAGCTGGTGGAGACCTTCAACGCCTATGTGGAACGCTTCAACGCGGCCAACGCCGCGGCGATCGAAGCCGGCGAGGTCACCGCGCTGACGCCCTCGTCCGTCGAGTTCATCGAGAAGGCCTCGGGCATCAAGGCCCGCTACGTCGTCGACAAGACCGGCCTGGTCGACCCGGACCTGATGCGCCCGATCATCCCGGAGCGGGGCAACGAGGAGCTGTCGGTGCTGGCCGAGATGGCCGTGGCGGCGGCCAGGCAGGCGATCGCGCGCTGGGGAAAGCCCGCCGACCAGATCGACGCGGTGATCTGCGCCGCCTCGAACATGCAGCGCGCCTACCCCGCCATGGCCATCGAGGTGCAGCAGGCCCTGGGCATTGGGGGCTTCGCCTTCGATATGAACGTCGCCTGTTCCTCGGCCACCTTCGGGATCAAGACGGCGGCGGACTTCGTGACTAGCGGCTCGGCGCGCGCGGTGCTGATGGTCAATCCGGAGATCTGCTCCGGCCACCTGAATTTCCGCGACCGCGACAGCCATTTCATCTTCGGCGACGTGGCGACAGCGGTGATCGTCGAGGACGCGGCGCTGGCCCCAAAAAACGGACCTGAGGCCGGCTGGGAAATCCTCGGCACGCGGCTCCGGACCCAGTTCAGTAACAACATCCGCAACAACTTCGGCTTCCTGAACCGCGCCGCGCCGGAGGGGATCGGCGCGGTCGACAAGCTGTTCGTTCAGGAGGGCCGCAAGGTTTTCCGCGAAGTCGTGCCGCTGGTCAGCGACATGATCGTCGAGCACGCCCAAGACATCGGCCTCGACCCAACCGGCCTGAAACGCCTGTGGCTGCACCAGGCCAACATCAACATGAACGAGCTGATCGGCAAACGGGTGCTGGGCCGCGAGCCGGCGTCGGGCGAGAACGTGATCATCCTCGACGAGTTCGCCAACACCTCTTCCGCCGGCTCGATCATCGCCTTCCATCGCGCCAACGACGACTTCGCGCCCGGCGAGACCGGCCTGATCTGCTCGTTCGGCGCCGGCTACTCGGCCGGGACGGTGTTCGTCAGGAAGCGGTAGGTAGGCCTCAGCCGAAGCCGGGCGCGAAGCGGATGTTGTCGCGCTCCAGGCCCTTCAGCACCACATCGACCCCGCCGGACTTGATCATCCACTCCAGACGGTGGTCGCGGTATTCCCGCTTAAAGAGGCCCTTCTCCACCAACTCGGCGACGTTGGGCATGGCCGACGCCCGCGCCGAGCCGGCGGCCTCGGCCATGGTGGCGGCGACCGAGGGCCTGGCGTTGGCGCGCGCCAGCCAATCGGCCAGCCGGCCTGCCGCCGGTGGATAGCCATGGCCGGCCGAGCCGTTGAGGTAGGGAACCACCGACAGGTCGCCCCAGCCGAAGGCCGCGCCATTGAACCACTCGCGATCGCCGAGCTGTTTCCCGAGCCAGGCGTGGAAGCCCTCGATCTGCGCCTTGGCCTTGGCGAACAGCGCCTCGGCGGCCTGGCCCTCGGCGCGGCGGAACCAGCGAATCTCCGACAGGCCCCAGTTGATCGCCTCGTAGTGGGTGTCCATCACCTCCTCCAGCATCCGCACGCGGGCGCGCTCGGCGGCGGAAGCCGGGCGCATGGGCGGCTGCGGATAGGCGTCGTCCAGGTATTCCAGGATCACGGTGGAATCGAAGACGCGGACCTCGCCGTCGATCAGCGCCGGCACCTCGGCGCGAGGGCTGGCCTCCACGAAGTCTCCCGCCGCGCCGCCGGCGCCCAGGCCGCCGGGCTGCCGCGCCTCGAAGGCGAGGCCCTTTTCCCTGAGCGCGATCTTGACCTTCTGGGCATAGGGCGAGAGCGGGTGGTCGTAGAGGGTGATCATGACGCTTCCTATTTCGACGGCGATGCGGCCTCCGGCGCGGCTGGAGCCGGCGTGGCGGCCGGTGGCGGAGCCTCCGACTTCGGATGCGTGGCCTTCCAGTCCATCATCGCCCGCACCCGGCTGCGCACCGATGGGTGGTCGTAGAAGATGAACTCTTCGAGCTTGGAAGGGCTGTCCGCGCGGTATTCGAGGGTCTTCACCAACGCCTTGGCCAAGCCGTCGGGCTCGTTGAAATGGACCACCGAGAAGTGGTCGGCGTCAGCCTCGACCCAACGGCTGAAGGTGTTGGTGATCGGCGTCGCCAGCAGGCTGAGGACGGTGATGATAATCGAGATCACGGGGAAACCGGCCGGGTCGGCGATGCCGGTCACGCCCTTGGCGCCCAGGACGCCCGCCGCCCAGCCGAACAGCCGGCTGACCAGGAACAGGCCGACGATGGCGACCAGGCCCTGGAACACGGCCCCGATCAGGATGTGCTTGCGGACATAGTGGCCCATCTCGTGGCCCACGACGCCCTTCACCTCGGCGAGGTCGGCGTCCTTCTTGAACATCACGTCGCTCATGGCCACGCGGCCATAGCCGAAGATGCCGCCGGCGTTGGCCGTGTAGCGGTTGGACTGCTTGGAGCCGTTGTAGATCAGGATCTTGTTCGACGGCATGCCGACCTGCTTGGCCATGGCCACCACCTCGTCGCGTACCGGCCCGGGCGGCGCCGGCTTGTAGGTGTTGAACAGCGGCTCGATCAGGAAGAGACCGACGATAAAGAAGATGATGCTGAAGGCGGTGCTGGCGATCCCCGCCCACAGCCACCAGGTCCTCGGCGTCCGGCGGATCAGCCAGTAGAGCAGCGAGAAGACGATCAGCGCGGTGACGATCCCGATCGCCATCTGCATGAAGTGCTCGGTGAGCCAGCCGGGGAACGGTTGGTCGGTGAAGCCATAGTCCTTCTCGCGCCACCAGCGCGCATAGGCGTCCCAAGGCAGCGACAGCAGCCCCTCGATGATCCCGTCGACCAGCAGGACCGCAAGGACCGCCAGCCACGGCCGGGGCTTGGACTTCTCGATCCCGGCGCGGATGCGGACCAGCACGCCGGTCTTCAGCACGATCCAGGAGACCAGCACCGAGACCACGGCGGTCCACAGGAGAACCCAATGGCCGCCTTGGGTATAGGCCGTCGCCTTGGCGTGCACCTCCGGCGGCAAGGTGGCGAGATAGGCGGCCGTAGCCGCCGCTGGATCGAATCCTTGGGCCATTCGTCGCTTCCCCCCCTTTTTGGGCTTCCCGAATTGTCCTTGACCTGACGTGGACGGAAATTGCCGTGCTTGTCGAGACGGAAAGCCGTCTTAGTCTGGGCTGAAACAAAAGGTGGGGGAGTCGAAGGTGGGGAGTCACCCGGGGTGAGGATCACGCGCTACGCCGCCGTTCCGCTCGCGGTGCTGGCCACCGCGGCATGCCTGGGGGCCGCAAAGCCGGCAGCCTACGACCTGGTGATCCGCGGTGGCGAGATTCTCGACGGCTCGGGCAAGCCGGGCATGATCGGCGACGTGGCGGTGAAGGGCGATCGCATCGCCTATGTTGGCGGCCACGCGCCGGGGCGCGGCAAGGCCGAGATCGACGCCAAAGGCAAGGCGGTCGCGCCCGGCTTCATCAACATGCTCTCCCATTCCGAGGACAGTCTGATCGCCGACGGCCGCGGCCAATCGGAGCTGCGCCAGGGCGTGACCCTGGAGGTGATGGGCGAAGGCGGCTCCCTCGGCCCGTTGACGCCGAAGATGCAGGCGCTGGAAGTGCAGCGCGAGCACGACATCAAATACCCCGTCACCTGGACCACGCTCGACGGCGGCCTGGAGGCCCTGGCCAAGCGCGGAATCGCGCTCAACGTCGCCTCTTTCGTGGGCGCCACCACCGTCCGCGTCAATGTGCTGGGCGAGGACGACGTGCAGCCCACCCAGGCCCAGCTCGACCGGATGCGCGCCCTGGTGCGCCAGGCCATGCAGCAGGGCGCCATGGGCGTGGGATCGGCCCTGATCTATGCGCCGGCGACCTATGCCCACACCGACGAGATCGCCGCCCCGGCCACCGAGGCCGGCAAATGCGGCGGCATCTACATCAGCCACATGCGCTCCGAAGGCGACCGGCTGATCGAGGCCACCGACGAGCTCATCGACATCTCGCGGCGTTCCGGCGCGCCGGCCGAGATTTTCCACATGAAGGCCAGCGGCCGGGACAACTGGAGCAAGGAGGCGACACTGATCGCCCGTGTCGAGGCCGCGCGGGCCCGCGGCCAGCGGATCACCGCCGACATGTACACCTATCCCGCCGGGTCCACCGGCTTCGACGCCGCCATGCCGACCTGGGTGCAGGCCGGCGGCGTGGAGACCTGGATCTCGCGCCTGAAGGACCCCGCGACGCGCGCCAAGGTGCTGGCGGAGATGCACGACGCCCATCCCAAGACCTGGGAGAACCTGTTCGCCCAGGCCGGGCCGGAAGGCACGATCCTGGTGGGCTTCAAGAACCCGGCGCTGAAGCCGCTGACCGGCAAGACCCTGGCCGAGGTCGCCAAGGCGCGGGGGACCAGCCCGGAGGACACGGTCATCGACCTGGTCATCGCCGACGGCAGCCGGGTCCAGGTCGTGTACTTCCTGATGAGCGACGAGAACGTGGCCAAGCAGATGACCCTGCCCTGGGTCAGCTTCGGCTCCGACGCCTCGGCGCAGGAGCCGAAAGGCGTGTTCCTGCTGTCGTCCACCCATCCGCGGGCCTACGGCAACTTTGTGCGCGTGCTGGGCAAGTACGCCCGCGACGAGCATGCGCTCAGCCTGCCCGAGGCGGTGCGGCGGCTGGCCGCCTTGCCGGCGCATAACCTGGGGCTGCACGATCGGGGCATGCTGAAGGCCGGCTATTTCGCCGATGTGGTGGTGTTCGATCCGGCGACGGTCGCCGACCACGCGACCTTCGTGAAGCCGCAGCAGTACGCCACCGGCGTCTCCGACGTGCTGGTCAACGGCGTGGCGGTGCTGAAGGCCGGCGAGCCCACCGGCGCGCCCGCAGGGCGGGTGGTGCGCGGCCGCGGATGGACCGGCTGGAAGGACGGCGGCTGTCGCGCCTCCGCCAAGGACTGGAGCTGGTGATGCGACTTCCTCTGCGCCTGCTCCCTGCCCTGTTCGGACTGCTGGCCGCCGGTGGCGCGGCGGCGGCCCCTGCCGTTCCGACCCAATTGCCGAGCGGCGTCGAGCCGGTGTCCTACGACCTCACCGTCACTCCGGACCTGCAGAAACTGACCTTCGCCGGCCACGAGACGGTGGTGGTGGTGGCGAGCCGCGGCGTCGACCGTATCGTGCTCAATGCGCTGAACCTGGACTTCGGTTCGGCCTCGATCGACGGCGCCGCGGCCAAGGCCAGCGTCGATGCGCGGACCCAGACCGCGAGCTTCTCCACCGGCCGTGGCCTGGGCGCCGGACGCCATACGCTCACCCTCGATTACACCGGCAAGATCGCCGACAGCGCCACCGGCTTCTTCCACGTGGACTACGCCGGCGGGCGGATGGTCACGACCCAGTTCGAGCCGGCCGACGCGCGCCGTTTCCTGCCGGTGTTCGACGAGCCGTCGAAGAAAGCGGTCTTCACCCTGAGCGCGGTGGTCCCCAAGGACCTGCTCGCGGTCTCCAACATGCCGGAAGCCGCGAGCGAACCCGCCGGCGACGGGCTGAAGCGCGTGCGCTTCGCCCCCACGCCCAGGATGAGCAGCTATCTGCTGTTCTTCGGGGTCGGCGACCTGGAGCGCGTCACCCGCCAGGTGGAGGGCATTCCCGTTAGCGTCGTGATCCGGCGCGGCCAGGCGGCCAAGGCGCAGTTCGCCCTCGACGCGGCGGCGGAGCTCCTGCCCTATTACAACAACTACTTCGGCCAGAAGTACCCGCTGCCCAAGCTGGACCTGGTGGCCGCGCCCGGCGACGTCTCCGGCTCGATGGAGAACTGGGGCGCGATCCTGTTCTCCCAGACCAACGTCGTCTACGACCCCAAGCTCTCCAGCGCCGGCGACCGCGAGGTGATCTTCAAGGTGATCGCCCACGAGATGGCCCACCTTTGGTCCGGCGACCTCGTCACCATGGCCTGGTGGGACGACCTGTGGCTGAACGAGGGCTTCGCCTCCTGGATGTCGACCAAGGCCAGCGAGCACTTCCATCCCGAATGGCGCTCGATGCTGACCGCCCTTGGCGACAAGGACGAGGCCATGCTGCTCGACGCGCGACCCTCGGCGCACCCCATCGTCCAGCGGGTGGCGACCGTCGCCCAGGCCGAGCAGGCGTTCGACGCCATCACCTACAAGAAGGGCGAGGCCGTCATCCGGATGCTGGAGGCCTACGCCGGCCCGGACGCCTGGCAGGCCGGGGTGCGCGCCTATATGGCCGAGCACGCCTACGGCAACGCCACCAGCGACGACCTGTGGCGGGCCATCGACCATGCGGCGGGCAAGCCGGTCTCGGCGGTGGCGCGCGACTTCACCACCCAGCCGGGCGTGCCGCTGGTCCGCGTGGCCTCCAGCTCCGCGGGGATCAACCTGCTCGAAAGCCGGCTCGACGACGACGTGGTGATCCAGACCGTGAACATCGCCACCGACCGGATGGAAGTGGCGGCGCGGGACGCACGCGTGCTGTCCTGGCGCGCGCCGATCGAGTTGAAGCCGGTGTCCGGAGGGCCCGTGAAGGAGCGGGTGATCTCACGCACCTCGCCGCAGGCCGGCGAAGTCGGCGACATCGTGAACGCCGGCCAGCTCGGCTACTACCGGGTGGAATACGACAACGCGTCGTTCGCGCCGCTGGCGGACAGCTACGCAAAGCTGGCGTCCGCCGATCAGCTGGGCCTGTTGCAGGACAGCCTGGCGCTGGGCATGGCGGGCCAGGCGCCGGTGGGCAACTATCTGCGCCTCACCACGGCCCTGCCCCGCGACGCCGACCCGGTGGTTTGGCGCGTGCAGGCCCGCACCCTGGCCGGGCTCGACGGCTACTACGCCGCGGGACCGCGCCGCGCCGCCTATCGCGCCTGGGCCTCGGCGATGCTGGCGCCGGCCCTGGCGCGCGTCGGCTTCGACGCCAAGCCCGGCGACACTGCCTCCGAAGCCCTGCTGCGCGAGACCCTGCTGCTCGGCCTCTCCCAACTCGGCGACCCGAAGGTCGCGGCCGAGGCGACGCGGCGGTTCAAGGCCACGAAGGACGACCTCGGTAGGCTCTCCGCCGACGAACGCCGCTGGGTGCTGGTGGGCGCCGCGCGCTCCGCCGATCCGCAGACCTTCCAGACGATCCGGGCGCTCGCCAAGGCCGCCAAGGATCCGCTGGAGCGCAACGACCTCTACGTCGATCTGGCGGCGGTGGACGACGAGGCCCTGGCCGCCCAGGTGCTGGCGCTGTCGATCACCGACGAGGCGCCGTCCAACCTGGCGCCGACCCTGGTGGAGGAGGTAGCCGCCGTCCACCCGCAGCTCGCCTGGCGCTTCACCCTGGCCAACCTGCCGGCGATCACCCGGACCCTGGACACCCTGGGCCGTTCGACCTTCGTGCCGCGCGTGGTCGAGGGCTCCAACGATCCGAAGCTCGCCGGCGAACTGACCGCCTACGCCAAGACCATGCCCGCCGACTCCCGCGGTGAGGCCCTGGTGGCGCTGGCGCGGATCCGCAACAACGCCGACATCCAGGTGCGCCGCCTGCCGCAGATCGACGGCTGGATCACCGCCCATCCGGTCACGGCGCAGGTGCAGGCCAAGCAGAAGACCGCGGAATAGCCTCAGCTATCCCTCCTCCCCTTGTGGGAGGAGACCATCCCTGCGGCGCAGGTCGGAGGAGGGGTCTCTCAGTCTCTCAGCTTCGAACGAAGCTTCGCCTCGCGCGGATAGGGAAGCACGACCCCACCTCCGTCAGCCATCCGGCTGACACCTCCTCCCACAAGGGGAGGAGGGAGCCTGACCTAGCGGTCCTTCTCGCGCTCGCCGACGGCGGCCTGGGCGGCGGCGAGGCGGGCGATCGGCACGCGGTAGGCCGAGCAGGAGACGTAGTCCAGGCCCACGCTCTCGCAGAAGGCGATGGAGGCCGGGTCGCCCCCGTGCTCGCCGCAGATGCCGAGCTTGACGCCCGGGCGGGCGGCGCGGCCACGCTCGGCGGCCAGCCGGATCAGGTCGCCCACGCCGTCCTGGTCGATGGTGACGAAGGGGTCCTTTTCGAAGATGCCCTTGTCGATATAGGCGTTCAGGAACCGGCCGGAGTCGTCGCGGCTGATGCCGAAGGTGGTCTGGGTCAGGTCGTTGGTGCCGAAGGAGAAGAACTCGGCGTGCTCGGCAAGGTCGGCGGCGCGGATCGCGGCGCGCGGCAGCTCGACCATGGTGCCCACCATATAGTCGATCGTCTGCCCACGCTCGGCCATCACCGCCTTGGCTGTGCGATCCGTCAGCTCACGGAGGAACTTCATCTCCTCGCCCTTGGCGACCAGCGGGTGCATGATCTCCGGGATCGGCGCCGGGCGGCCGGAGGCGGCGACTTCGCAGGCCGCCTCGATGATGGCGCGCACCTGCATCTCATAGATCTCTGGGAAGGAGACGCCGAGGCGGCAACCGCGAAGGCCGAGCATCGGGTTGACTTCCTTCAGCTCTTCGGCGCGGCGCAGCAGCTTGACGGGATCCAGGCCGGTGGCCTCGGCGACGGCTTCGACGTCTTCGGCCGTATGCGGAAGGAATTCGTGCAGCGGCGGGTCCAGCAGGCGGATGGTGACAGGCAGGCCCTCCATGATCCCGAACAGCTCGACGAAGTCGGCCCGCTGCATGGGCAGGATCTTTGCCAGCGCCGCGCGGCGACCGGCCTCGTCGTCAGCCAGGATCATCTCGCGCACCGCGGCGATCCGCGCCGGGTCGAAGAACATGTGCTCGGTGCGGCAGAGCCCGATCCCCTCGGCGCCGAACTGGCGCGCGGCGCGGGCGTCGACGGCGGTCTCGGCGTTGGCGCGCACCTTCAGGCGGCGCACCGCGTCGGCCCAGCCCATCAGGGTGGCGAAGTCGCCGGAAAGCTCCGGCTCGATCATCTTCACCGCGCCCGCCAGCACCTCGCCGGTCGAACCGTCGATGGTGATGACATCGCCGGCGCGGAACACCCGGCCGCGCGCGCGCAGTTCGCCGGCCCGCGTGTCGATGTGGATCTCGCCGGCGCCGGAGACGCAAGGCCGGCCCATGCCGCGGGCCACCACCGCGGCGTGGCTGGTCATGCCGCCGCGGGCGGTGACCACGCCGCGCGCGGCGTCCATGCCGCGGATGTCTTCCGGGCTGGTCTCCTCGCGCACCAGAATCACCGCGCCCACCGAGCCGCCCTGCTGTTCGGCGTCGGCGGCGGTGAAGACGATCTTGCCGGTGGCCGCGCCGGGCGAGGCCGGCAGGCCGGTGGCGATCACCTCGCGGGTGGAGGCCGGGTCGATGGTCGGGTGCAGCAACTGGTCGAGCGAGGCCGGCTCGACGCGCATCACCGCCTCTTCCTTGGAGATCAGCCCCTCGGAGGCGAGGTCCACGGCCACCTTCAGCGCGGCCTTGGCGGTGCGCTTGCCGTTGCGCGTCTGCAGCATGTAGAGCCGGCCTTTTTCGACCGTGAACTCGATGTCCTGCATGTCGCGGTAGTGGGTCTCGAGCCTGGAGACGACGTCCTTGAATTGGGCGAAGACGTCGGGCAGCGCCTCCTCCATGGACGGCGCCTTCTCCCCCATCTCCTCGCGTGAGACCTTGGTCAGCGCCTGGGGCGTGCGGATGCCGGCCACCACGTCCTCGCCCTGGGCGTTGATCAGGAACTCGCCGTAGAGCCGGTTCTCGCCGGTGGACGGGTTGCGCGTGAAGGCCACGCCTGTGGCCGAGGTGTCGCCCATGTTGCCGAACACCATCGACTGGACATTGACCGCCGTGCCCCAGCTTTCGGGGATGTCGTGCATGCGGCGGTAGAACTTCGCCCGGTCGTTCATCCAGCTGGCGAACACCGCGCCGATGGCGCCCCAGAGTTGGGCCTGGGGGTCCTGCGGGAACTCCGCGCCACGCTCGTCCTCGACGGCGCGCTTGTAGTCGCTGACCACCGCCTCCCAATCCTCGGCCGACAGTGCGGTATCGACGGTGACGTCCAGACGTTCCTTATGTTCGTCAAGGATTTCCTCGAACATGTGATGATCGAGGTTCAAGACGACATTGGAGTACATCTGGATGAAGCGGCGGTAGCTGTCGAAAGCGAAGCGGCGGTCGCCGGCCAGCTTGGCCAGGCCCTCGACGGTCGCGTCGTTGAGGCCGAGGTTCAGCACCGTGTCCATCATCCCGGGCATCGACGCCCGCGCGCCGGAGCGGACCGAGACCAGGAGTGGATTGGCCGCGTCGCCGAACGCCTTGCCGGTCAGGGTCTCGACCGTCTTCAGCCCGGCGGCCACCTGGGCCTCCAGTTCGGCCGGATAGTTGCGTTCGTTGGCGTAGAAGTGGGTGCAGGCCTCAGTGGTGATGGTGAAGCCGGGCGGCACCGGCAGGCCCAGCGACGACATCTCCGCCAGGTTGGCGCCCTTGCCGCCCAACAGGTTCTTCATCGCCGCGTCGCCATCCGCGCCGCCGCCGCCGAAGGCGTAGACCCACTTCGTCTTGGTCATGGTCTCGGCGGCCATCTTGAGTCCCTCGTCTCCCGTCTCGCTTCAGCCCGTGATCGTCTAGCCCGTGATCGTCTAGCCCGTGATCTGGCCGAAATCCGCCACGCGTCCCATGGCGTCGCGGACCTTGATCAGCAGCCTCAAGCGGTTCTCACGCTCGGCAGGTACATCGGAGTTCACTAAAACCTTCTCAAAGAACGCGTCCACCGGCGCGCGCAGGGCGGCGAGTTCGCGCATGGCGGCGGCGTAGTCTTCCTTGGCCAGCGCCTTGCCGACCTCGATCTCCATATGGCCCACGGCGGCGGCCAGGCCGCCCTCCTCGCCGCTGACGTCGGCGTTCGGTTCGCCGGCGGGCAGCGGCCCCTTCTTCTCCTCGGCCTTGAGGATGTTCACCGCGCGCTTGTAGCCGGCCAGCAGGTTCTTGCCGTCCTCGGTCCCCAGGAAGCCGGACAACGCATTCACCTTCGAGACGATCCGCACCAGGTCGTCGTCGCCGAGCGCGAAGACCGCGTCGACGAGATCGTGCCGCTCGCCCTGCTCGCGCAGCAGGACCTTCAGGCGATCGGCGAAGAAGGCGAGAAGATCGGCGGAAGCGATGTTGCGCAGCGGCAGGCGCGCCCGCGTCGACAGGATGATGCGGATCACGCCCAGCGCGGCACGGCGAAGCGCAAACGGGTCGCGGCTGCCGGTGGGCTTCTCGTCGATGGCGAAGAAGCTGACCAGGGTGTCGAGCTTGTCGGCGAGCGCGACGGTCGCGGCGACCGGCTCGGTCGGCACCTCGTCGCTGGGGCCTTGCGGGCGGTAGTGGCTGCGGATGGCGCCGGCGACCTCGGGGGCCAGGCCCTCCTTCTCGGCGTAGTAGCCGCACATGATCCCTTGCAGCTCGGGGAACTCGCCGACCATGCCGCTGACCAGGTCGGCCTTGCAGAGGCGCGCGGCCTGTCCCGCCTGGGCCGGGTCGGCGCCGAGGATCGGGGCCAGTTCCCTGGCGAGCGCGGTGATCCGCTCCACCCGCTCGGCCATGGTCCCGAGCTTGGCGTGGAAGGTGACGCCCTGCAGCTTCTCCAGCCGCTCTTCCAGCCGGACCTTGCGGTCCTCGTCCCAGAAGAACCGCGCGTCCGCCAGGCGCGCCGACAGCACCTTGGCGTTGCCGGCGGCGATGGCCGCGCCGCCGTCCGGCGCCTCGATGTTGGACACCACCAGAAAGTGCGGGACCAGGAAGCCGGACTTCGGGTCACGCACCGCGAAATACTTCTGGTGGGTGCGCATGGAGGTGCGGATCACCTCGGCCGGCAGGTCCAGGAAGGCGGGGTCCATGTCGCCCAGGATCGGCGTCGGCCATTCGGCCAGGCCCGACACCTCGTCCAGCAGGCCCTCGTCCTCCACCAGTTCGAAGTTGCGCGCGAAGCAGAGGGTGCGCGCGGCGTCCATGATCCGCTCTTTCCGCTCCTCGGCGTCGAGCACCACGAAGTGGCGGGCCAGACCGTCGGCATAGGCGTCGAAGTCGCGGGCCTGGAACGGCTGGGCCGAGCCCATGAACCGGTGGCCCTCGGAGGTGTCGCCGCTCTGCGTCTCGTCAATCCAGAAGGGCACGACCTCGTCGTCGAAGACGCAGAGGATGCGCTTCAGCGGCCGCACCCATTTCAGCGTCCCGCGTCCCCAGGTCATCGACTTGGGCCAGGGGAAGGACCGCACGATGGCATCGACCATCTCGGCCACGATCGCCGCCGTCGGGCGGCCGGCCTTGTGCAGGTGGGCGAAATAGACCCCGTCGCGTTCGGTGAGCTGGTCGCGGGTCAGACCGGTGGAGCGCAGGAAGCCCTCGATGGCCTGATCCGGCGAGCCCACGCGCGGGCCCTTGCGCTCCTCGTGGCGGTCGGCCTGGGCGGCCGGCAGGCCCTCTGCGACCAGGGTCAGACGGCGCGGCCCAGCGAAGGTCTTCAGCGCCTCCGGCAACAGCCCCTCGGCCGCCAGCTTCTCGCGCGCCATGCGCTCCAGGTCGCGCGCGGCGTTGGCCTGCATGCGCGCGGGGATCTCTTCGCTAAAAAGTTCCAGAAGAAGCTGAGGCATGCCTAGTGGGACCCGCCCGCTGTATTCCCGCCTTCGTTGGCGACCCAGGCTTCGGCGCACATCTTGGTCAGGTCGCGGATGCGGCCGATGTAGCTCTGGCGTTCGGCGACGGCGATCGCGCCGCGGCTGTCCATCTTGTTGAACAGGTGGCTGGCCTTCAGCACGTGGTCGTAGGCCGGCAGCACGATCGCCTGGCCCTGCGGTCCCTTGATCGCCAGCAGGCGCGGCACCTCGGCCTCCATATCTTCGAACTCGCGCTTCAGCATGTCGACGTCATAGCCGTGGAAGTTGGCCTCCGACTGCTGACGCTCGTTCTCCAGGAAGACGTCGCCATAGGTCATCGGCGCCGGGCCGTCGGGATCGTTGAAGGCCAGCTGCGTGAAATGCTCGACGCCTTGCAGGTACATGGCCAGGCGTTCCAGCCCATAGGTCAATTCGCCGGCCACCGGCCAGACGTCCAGGCCGCCCACCTGCTGGAAGTAGGTGTACTGGGTGACCTCCATCCCATCGCACCAGACCTCCCAGCCCAGGCCCCAGGCGCCGACGGTGGGGTTTTCCCAGTCGTCCTCGACGAAGCGGATGTCGTGCAGGCGGGTGTCCAGGCCGATGGCGCTGAGGCTGCCCAGGTAGAGGTCCTGCAGGTTGTCCGGGTTCGGCTTCAGGATCACCTGGTACTGATAGTAGTGCTGCAGCCGGTTGGGGTTCTCGCCATAGCGGCCGTCGGCCGGGCGGCGCGAGGGCTGCACATAGGCCGCGCGCCAGGGCTTGGGACCCAGCGCCCGCAGCACGGTCGCGGGATGCAGGGTGCCCGCGCCGACCTCGATGTCGTGCGGCTGCAGGATCACGCAGCCCTGTCGGCTCCAATAGTCGTGCAGTCTCAGGATCAAGTCCTGAAACGAAAGCGGTTTTTCGGGCATCGGCCTAGGGGTCTTCGGGGCTGTTCGCAGGCGCAAAAAAAGTCGGCGGACCATAGGGCCCGCCGACCTCTGCTTCAACCCGCCCCAAAAGGGCGGAACTCGCTCGCGGGCGCTAGTTGCCCTTGGCCGGGGTGCGCTTGCCGGCGTTCGACATCGGGCCGCCGTACTTCGCGCGATTGGCCGCGGTGTCCGGCACCGGGCCGTTGGTCGTGGTGGTGACGGTGGCGGTCGCGCCGCTCGACGGGTCGGTGGTGGTCACCGAGGTCGAGGTTTGCGTGCCGGTGGACGCCGCCGGCGGGGCCGCCGTGGTGGTGGTCGTGGTCGACTGGCCTTGGGCGAAGGCCGCGCCGCCGATCAGGGCGGTCGCGGCGACGGCTGATAGGATCGCGATCTTCATGGCTGGGGTCTCCAACTGCCTTGTTCGGCAGCTAAAGCGCCCCACGCCGGTGAAGGTTCATTTCTTCTTCTTGGGCGATGCCTTGGCGGGGGCGGGCTCCGGTTCCGGAGTCGGGGCCGGGGCGGGCGCGGCTTCCGGCTGCGGCTGCTCCTGCGGCAGGGTCTCGGGCACCGAGCCGGGGATCAGCACGGCGTTGATCACCTGGATGATGCCGTTCGAGACCATCACGTCGGGCTGGATGATGGTGGCGTTGTCCGCCTTCAGCGTCCCGTCGGGGGCGGTGCCGTCCACCACGATCTTGTCGCCGGCGCCGGTGGGGATGCCGCCGTGCGCGCCCTTGATCTTCGAGGAGTCGATCTTGGCGTTGATGATGTAGTGCAGCAGCGTCTTCTGCAGGGCGTTCTTGTCCCCCGAGATGGCCGCGAGCTTGTCGGCGGTGAGCGCCTCGTTGGTCGGGGCGAACACCGTCAGGCCCGGGCTCGACTTCAGCAGGGCCATCAGGTTCACCGAGGTCAGCGCCTTCACGAAGTTGCTGAAGTCGGCGTTGCTTTGCAGCGTGATGTCCAAGCCGCCGTTCGGGACCAGCTTCGCGCCGGGCGCCGCAGCGGCGGGCGCGGTTGGCGCCGCAGGGGCCGCAGGCGTCTGGGCAAGAGCGGCGCTGGAGATCAGGGAGACGGCCGCGGCCGCGGTCAGCAAGCGATGGATCGGCATCAGGTCCTCTGGTTGGAACAACAGTCCGTCGTGGAGCAACAGCCCGTCAGGATTAAGGCTAACGGCAAACGCGTTTGCACCAGCGGGGTTCGCGATGTCTACGGTCAGCCAAGCCTAGGGCCGAAGTTCACGGCTTCGTGAATACGAGGGCGGCGGCGCGAAACCAAGCCCCTCGACGGCGCAATCGCCCAAATATCGGGCGCCCAGGCCCGCAGGCGCCCGGATTTACGGCTCACGAGCCCTTCTTGCGCAGCTTCCCGGCCCCAGCCGGGCGCTCGCCTGCGGCCCGCCATAGCCTCCCAGGACCGCCGCGGAACGGGGATGGGGACAGTCGCGGCGGCGCCAACTCAACACTGGCCAACTCAACACTGGCGGCCGGTCCAACCTCGAGGACCGCGCGGGAGCGAGCGGATGAAACTGATCATGGCGATCGTCAAACCCTTCAAGCTGGACGACGTGCGCGAAGCGCTCGTGGGCGCCGGCGTCGAGGGGCTGACGGTTTCGGAAGTCAAAGGCTACGGCCGGCAAAAGGGGCAGACCGAGATCTACCGGGGCGCCGAGTACCAGGTGAATTTCCTGCCGAAGGTGAAGCTGGAGGCGGTGGTCGACGACGCCGCCGTCGGCAAGGCGGTCGAGGCGGTCAAGGCCGCCGCGGCCACGGGCAAGATCGGCGACGGCAAGATCTTCGTCCTCAACGTCGAGGACGCCGTGCGCATCCGGACCGGTGAGACCGGCGCCGCGGCGCTCTAGCGGTCAGAAATTCAAGGGGATCAAGAACATGAAGTTCATCGGTACGAAAAGATTGGCGGGGGGTTCGAAAAGGCTGGCCGGGCTCGCGCTCGCCGCCGCCATGCTCGCGGGGCCGCTCGGCGGCGCCGCCCTCGCCCAGACCGCCCCGGCGCCGGCCGCGCCAGTTGCGGCGGCGCCCGCCGCGGCCGCTCCGGCGGCCGCAACTCCGGCCGCAGCGGCGACGCCCGCGCCGGCCGCCGCGCCCGCCGCGCCGAAGATCGACACGGGCGACACCGCCTGGATGCTGACCTCCTCGGTGCTGGTGCTGATGATGACCATCCCGGGCCTGGCGCTGTTCTACGCCGGTATGGTGCGCAAGAAGAACATCCTGGCCACCCTGGCCCAGAGCTTCGGCGCCACGGCGCTGATCACCGTGCTCTGGATGATCATCGGCTATTCCATCGCCTTCACCGACGGCGGCAAGAACAACGCCTTCATCGGGGGCGTGAAGTACCTGTTGCTCGGACCGATGGGCCTCAACGCCACCAGCAGCCTGGCGGCGACGATCCCCGAGTCCGTCTACATGTTCTTCCAGATGACCTTCGCGATCATCACGCCTGCGCTGATCGCCGGCGCCCTGGCCGACCGGATGAAGTTCTCAGCCTTCCTGACCTTCATGGGCGCCTGGCTGCTCCTGGTCTACTGCCCGATCGCCCACTGGGTCTGGGGCGGCGGCTGGCTGGGAACCATGGGCGCGCTGGACTATGCGGGCGGCACCGTCGTGCACCTGAACGCCGGCACCGCGGGCCTGGTCGCAGCCCTGATGCTCGGCAAGCGCAAGGGCCTGGGCGTCGAGAACATGGCGCCGCACAACCTGGCCTATTCGGTGATCGGCGCCTCGCTGCTGTGGGTCGGCTGGTTCGGCTTCAACGCCGGTTCGGCCGTCACCTCCAACGTCAACGCCGGCATGGCCGCCGCGGCGACCCAGATCGCCACCGCCGCCGCGGTGCTGGCCTGGATGGCCGCGGAATGGATCATCTCCAAGAAGCCGTCGGTGCTGGGCATGGTGTCCGGCGCCGTGGCCGGCCTGGTGGCGATCACCCCGGCCTCGGGCTTCGTCAACCCGATGGGCGCGCTGATCATCGGCCTGGCCGCCGGCGTCGTCTGCTACATCTCGGCGGTCCACGTGAAGAAGATCTTCGGCTACGACGACGCGCTCGACGCCTGGGGCGTGCACGGGGTCGGCGGGGCCCTCGGCGCGCTGCTGACCGGCGTGTTCGCCAGCAAGCTGATCAACCCGGGGTCGGCGCCCAAGGGCGGCCTGCTGGAGGGCAACGCCCACCAGATGCTGCTGCAGGTCTACGACGTCGGCGCGACCTTCCTCTACTGCGGGGCGGTCACCTTCGTGATCCTGCTGGCGATCAAGTACACGATCGGCCTGCGGGTCTCCGAAGAGGTCGAGGTCGAGGGCCTGGACATCAACCTGCACGGCGAGGTCGTGCACGGCTAGGCCTAGCGGCCGAAGCCAGCGGGACGGGGGTCCTTCGGGGCCCCCGTTTCTATTGTGGGTCCGGCCAGGGTCCGCCGAGGCGGCAGCGGGCGATCCACCAGTCCGGGCACAGCGCCTCCAGCCGCTCGGCCAAGCCCTCGGCCTCGATGTCGGAGGCGCATAGGGCAAAGCAGGTCCCGCCGGAGCCCGACACCCGGGCCAGCAAAGTTTCCGGCTCGCCGGCCAGGGCGTCGCGCGCCAGCCCGACCTCGGGCGCCACCGCGATGGCGGCGGTCTGCAGGTCATTGCGCTGGGCGGTGAGCCACGCGGCCAACTCAGCAGCGTCCTCGAAGGCGTCCGGCATGGCGGGGACGGCGACGTCGCCGAACCGGCCCAGGGCGTCGAAACGCCGGTAGACCTCGGCGGTGGAGACCGGGACGCGCGGATTGACCAGCACCGCGTCCAGCGGCGGCAGGCCGGGCGCGGACGACAGCCGCTCGCCCCGCCCCTGGGCGATCGCGGGCGCGCCCCACAGGCAGGCGGCTCCGTCCGCGCCCAGCGAGGCCGCCACCGCCTCCAGGGCGTCATTGTCGAGGCCGAGCCCGAAGGTCTCGCGCAACAGGCGCAGCGCCGCGCCCGCGTCGCTCGAGCCGCCGCCCAGGCCCGAGGCGACCGGCAGGCGTTTTTCGAGGCTCAGGCCAACGGGCGGCGTGGGCCGCCGGGCCGCGGCGATCAGGGCGCGGGCGGCGCGCAGGACGAGGTTGTCGCCGTCTCCGGCGAGATCGCGCGTGAAGGGCCCGGTAACGCGCAGCGACAGCGCCTCGGCCTCGAAGGTCGCGACCTCGTCGCCGAGGTCGGCGAAGGCCATCAGGCTGCAGATCGGGTGATAGCCGTCCGCGTCCGGCCCGGCCACGTGCAGGAACAGGTTGAGCTTGGCGGGCGCGAAGGCCGTCCGGCCCATGGCGAACCCCTCCTGGCAGAGCGCTAGGGCTTGGTCGGGCCGCCGGCGGCGAGCTTGGGCGCCGGACCGTCAGGGCCCAGGCCGGAGGCGAGCTTGGCTTCGGTGGCGACCTTGACCTTGTCGTCGGGCTTCAGGGTCAGCACCCGGCGCCATTGGAACTGCGCCTCGTCCTTGCGGCCCACCTTCCAGTAGGCGTCGCCCAGATGGCCGTTGATCTCGGGATCGCCGGCCTCCAGCTCGACGGCCTGCTCCAGCTTGTCGACGGCGGTCTTGTAGTCGCCCAGGCGGTAGTAGGCCCAGCCCAGGCTGTCGACCATGGCTCCGGAGCGCGGATCGGCGGCCACGGCCTTCTCCACCATCCCCAGGGCTTCCTTGAGGTTCTCGCCGCGATCGATCCAGGAATAGCCGAGATAGTTGAGCAGCTCCGGCTCGTCGGGACGGATCTTCAGGGCCTTCTGCAGGTCGGCCTGGGCGTCGGGCCAGCGGCCCATGCGCTCCAGGGCCACCCCGCGCGAGTAGAGCAGCCGCCAGTCCGGCGTCTTCTGGTCGGCGATGACGCCGTCCATCACCTTCACCGCCTCGGGATACTTCTCATCCACGCGCAGCAGGTCGGAGAGCGTGATGCGGGCGTCGAGATCGCCGCTGCTCGCCGCCGCGCGCGCCAGCTTCAGCGCCGTCTCCTTGTCGTCGGCGGTCTGGTAGGTCCAGGCGAGCTTGGCCTGGGCGGTGGAGTACTCCGCCGAGCCCGGCTTCGGCTTCTGATAGGCCGTGCGGGCGGCGTCGACGTCGCCGCTGGCCTGCATCATGTCGCCGACCATCACCCAGGCGTCGTCGCGGCTGGGATCGAGCCGCAGCGCCAGGCGCAGATAGGCCAGGGCCAGCTCGGTCTGCTTGGCCTCGATCATGGTGGCCGCGGGCGCAAGCATGACCTGGGCGGCGCCCTCGCGGATCGACAGCATTGGCGGAGCGGGCTTGCCGGCCTGGACGCGGGCCTGGGCGGCCTTCACGGGCGCGTCGTCGGGCTCCTTGGTCAGGTAGCTGTCATAGAGCGCCTGGGCGTCGAGCTTGCGGCCGCGCCGCTCGAGGAAGGCGCCGTCGTCGAGGACCGCCATTTCCGTGGGCGTGGCGACCGAAGTCGCCGCCTTGAAGTCGGTCTCCGCCTCGTCGAAGCGTTTGGCGCGCTCGAACAGTTCGCCCTGACCGAGCTCGCCGAAATAATCCACCAGCCGGTCGCCGCGCACCGATGGGCGCACCAGCGAGCCCTCGACGTCGCCCGACTCCGCCGCCGCCCAAGGGGCGAGCAAGGCGGCCACCGGCTTGTGCGGGAAGGCGATATTCTGGTCAGTGAGGATGGCCTTGGCGTCCTTGCCTCGGCCCTGGGCCATCGCCTCGACGGCGACCACCAGCTTGCCCAAGCGCTTGGAGACCTCGGTGGCGTCGGCGTTGGTGGGCGCGAGCGCCGCGGCCTTGGTGATCTCGCCGGCCAGCAGCGCCGAGGTGAAGGCGCGCTCGGCGATCATCGGGTTGCCGGTCTCCAGCCGCGCCTGGTCGAAGAACTTCGCGGCCTCCTGGCTCTTGCCGGCGTTCAACGCCGATTCCCCAGCCAGGAACACGCCGTAGGGCGAGGTGGAAGCGTTGACGCCGCTCCCCGCCGAGGCGACGGAGCCGCCAGGCCCCGTGGCGCAGGCGCAGAGCAGGATCATCGGAGCGGCGGCGGCAAGGAGGGACAAGCGCATCGGCGGACCTTCCGTCCTAAGGATGGCCGCTACAAGGCGGCCGCCAGACACCTGAAGGATTGGCGTCACATGTTGGGGTAGTTCGGGCCGTCGCCGCCCTGAGGCGTCGTCCAGTCGATGTTCTGCGACGGGTCCTTGATATCGCAGGTCTTGCAGTGGACGCAGTTCTGGAAGTTGATCTGGAACTTCGGGTTTTCGCCCTTATCGTCATACAGCACTTCATAAACGCCCGCCGGGCAGTAGAGCCGGGCAGGCTCGCCATACTTCGGCAGGTTGATGGAAACCGGCACCGCCGGGTCGCGCAGCTTCAGGTGCGCCGGCTGGTTCTCGTCGTGGTTAGTGGAGGACAAAAAGACGCTGGAAAGCTTGTCGAACGAGGTCACCCCGTCCGGTTTCGGATAGACGATCGGCTTGTAGTCCTTGGCAAGGCCCGTGCTGTCGGCGTCGTTCTTCTGATGATGCATGGTGCCGAAGGGCGAGAACCCGCCCAACAGGCTGGTGCACCACATGTCGATCATGCTCAGCACCCCGCCCAGGCCGGTGCCGAACGTCGTCAGGATCGGCTTGGCGTTGCGCGCCAGGTGCAGGTCCTTGCGCACCCAGGACTTCTGGTAGGCCGCTTCGTATTCCACCAGGTCGTCACGTTGGCGGCCTGCCTGGATCGCGGCATAGGCGGCCTCGGCGGCCATCATGCCGCTCTTCATGGCGTTGTGGCTGCCCTTGAGGCGCGGCACGTTGACGAAGCCGGCGCTGTCGCCCAGCAGCACCCCGCCGGGGAAATAGAGCCGCGGCACCGACTGCAGTCCGCCCTCTGAAATGGCGCGCGCGCCATAGGCGATGCGCTTGCCGCCCTTCAGGTATTTCGCGATCTCGGGGTGGGTCTTGTAGCGCTGGAACTCGTCGAACGGCGACAGCCAGGGGTTCCGGTAGTTCAGGTGCACCACATAGCCCACGGCCACGTAGTGGTCGCCGAAGTGGTAGAGGAACCCGCCGCCGCCGGTCTTGTCGTCCAGCGGCCAGCCGGCGGCGTGCTGCACCAGGCCCGGCTGGAAGACCTCGTCCGGCACCTGCCAGAGCTCCTTCAGCCCAATCCCGTACTTCTCGGGATCGGCGCCCTCGCCCAGGCTGAACTTCGCCCGCAGCTGCTTGGACAGCGAGCCGCGCACGCCTTCGCCGATGAAGACGTACTTGCCATGCAGCTCGATGCCCGGCTGGTAGTCGGGCCCGTGGGAACCGTCCTTCTGGACGCCGAAAACGCCGGCCACCACGCCCTTCAGCGCGCCGGCCTCGTCGAAAACCGCCTCGGAGGCGGCCATCCCCGGATAGACCTCGACGCCCAGGCCCTCGGCCTGCTCGGCCAGCCAGCGGCAGACGTTGCCCAGCGAGGCGATATAGGTCCCGTGGTTGTGGGTCAGCGGCGGCATCAGGAAGGTCGGCAGCTGCAGCGAGCCCTGCGGCCCCAGCATCAGCCACCTATCGACGGTGACCGGCGTCTCCAGGGGCGCGCCCATGGATTTCCAGTCGGGGAACAGCTCGGAAAGCCCCTTCGGGTCGATCACCGCGCCGGACAGGATGTGGGCGCCGACCTCGGAGCCCTTCTCCAGCACCGCCACGGAGATTTCGGTTCCGGCGGCCGCAGCCAACTGCTTCAGGCGGATCGCGGCCGACAGGCCCGACGGCCCCGCGCCCACGATGACGACGTCATACTCCATCGCCTCGCGTTCGATCGCTTCGCTCATCAGCCCCGCAGCTCCGTTGATCCCTCGCCCGACTTATCGGAATGTCACATGACCGCGGTCAAGCAAGAACCATGCGCCGGACATGGTGCCGAAGGCCGGGTCGGGGGAGAAATCATGCGCCTTTTGGCTCTCGTTTGCGCCATGGGACTTGCGGCGTCGCAGGCTCAGGCTGCGGGACACTGGATCGGCAGCTGGGGGGCCTCGCCGGCCATGCCCATGGCGGCGCCGGCCAACAATCCGGCCCGCGGCACGGCCAGCTTCAACAACCAGACGATCACCCAGGTCGTGCGGCTGTCGGCCGGCGGCGCGCGGTTGCGCATCCGGCTTTCCAACGAATACGGGCCCAAGCCGCTGCAGATCGGCGCCGCCCGCGTGGCGCTGGTGACCGCCGATGGGGCGGTCGTACCGGGCAGCGAGCGTGCGGTGACCTTCTCGGGCGACGCCAAGGCGACGATCGCGGCCGGCGCGCCCATGCTGAGCGACCCCGTCGCCCTGCCCACCAAGCCACTCGCCCGCCTGCGCGTCAGCCTCTACCTGCCGGCCGACAGCAACGGCTGCACCTGCCACATGACCGGCCAGGAGCTGATCTCGATCGCCAGCGGCGACGCCACCCAGGCCCCGCCGCCGCCGTCCAAGGGCGTTGGCGACTACCGCGCCTTCCTGACCGAGGTCGATGTGGAGAGCGCCGCTCCGGTCCGACCGGTGATCGCGACCTTCGGCGACTCCATCACCGACGGCTACCGTTCGACCGATGGCGCGAACCACCGCTGGCCCGACCGGCTGGCTGAGCGCCTCGACGCGGCGAAGAAGCCATATGCCGTGGTCAACACGGCGATCAGCGGCAACCGGGTGCTGGCCGAGCAGCTGCCGATCTTCGGCCAGAACGCGCTCAGCCGCTTCGACCGCGACGTGCTCGCCGTGCCCGGCGTCACCCACGTGACGGTGCTGGAAGGCGTCAATGACCTCGGGATGACCAAGCCGACGCCGGCCGCCGAACAGCTGATCGCCGGCTACCGCCAGCTGATCGCCCGCGCCCACGAGCACGGGCTGAAGATCATCGGCGCGACCATCCTGCCCTATGGCGGCGCGTCCTACTTCTCCGCGGCGGGCGAGGCCCAGCGGCAGAAGATCAACGCCTGGATCCGCACCGGCCACGAGTTCGACGGGGTCATCGACTTCGACGCGGCGATCCGCGATCCGGCCAAGCCCGATCATATGAAGGCCGATCTGCAGTCCGGCGACTGGCTGCACCCCAACGACGCCGGCTACCGGGTGATGGGTGACGCGGTGAACCTAGCCCTGTTCCGCTGAGCCCGAGGACTTCGCCGGTTGACGCGGACGCCTGCATCCCTTTATTGTATACAGTATGCGAAATATCGAACCCCTGCGCCGCCAGAACACCAGCGAGACGGTGGCCGCCGCCGTGCGCGAGATGATCGTCGACGGGCGGCTCTCGCCGGGCGAGCGGATCAACGAGGTGCGGCTCTCCGAAGCCCTGGGCGTCAGCCGCACGCCGCTGCGCGAGGCGCTGAACCGGCTGGCGTCGGAGGGCGCGCTCTCGCAGGCCCCGGCGATCGGCTATTCGGTGCGCCCGCTCTCCGTGGCCGAGGTCGACCAGCTCTACGACATTCGCCCCTTGCTCGACCCCGAGGCGTTGCGGCTCTCCGGCCTGCCCTCGCCGGCCCGCCTGGCGCGGCTGCAGGCGCTCAACCGCCGCTTCGCCGCCGCGCGGGATGGGGAGACGGCCATCGCCCTGGACGACGAATGGCACCTGGCCCTCATCGAGGACTGCCCCAACCTGGTTCTGGTCGAGCTGATCCAGGGTTTCATGCTCCGCACCCGCCGCTACGAGCTGGCGCTGCTGCGCGAGCGGCCAAACCTCGAGCGCTCGACGCAGGACCACGACCGCGTGCTGGCGGCCCTGGAGAGGGGCGACCTGGCGCAGGCCTGCGCGGCGCTGAAAACCAACATGCAGAGCGGCAAGACGCCGATCCTGGCGTGGCTCTCCACCCGCGATGAGACGGGAGTCGCCTGATGCGCCGCCTGCTCTGGGCCACCCTGGCCGCCGCCCTCGCCCTGCCCGCCGCGGCCCAGCCGGACGTCGATCCGCTGGTCGGCCTCTGGCGCTACGAGACCCGGGCCGACCCGGCGGCGCACGGCCCGCTGACCCTGACCCTCAGGGGCGAAAAGTGGCTGGCTTCGATGGGTGGGCGGATAGCCGGCGGCGTGCCGGTCAGGGGCGAATTGCGCGTCACCTTCCCGGGGAACCAGGGCGAGCTGCGTATCCCCGCGCCCCACCAGGACGGCGAGCTCCACGGCTTCTGGGTCCAGCCCGCCACGCCCGCCGCAGGTCCCGCCCAGGCCTATGCGACCCCGGTCACCCTGCGGCGGCTGGCGCCCGGCGCCTGGCGCGGTGAGGTGACGCCCCTGCCCCGCAGCTTCACTCTCTGGCTGAAGGTCACCCGCGACGCCGACGGGACCCTGATCGCCGCATTCCGCAATCCGGAGTTCAACGCCAACGCCGGCCGGGTCCAGTTCGTGGCGAGCCACGCGGGCGAGGCCGTGACCTTCGAGAGCCGCCCGCAACCGGGCCGCAAGGCCGTCGTCCTCAAGGCGATGCTGGACGATGGCCGCCTGCGGATGGCCTATCCGCCGCTGCCGGGCGAGATCGCCCTGGCTCGCCCCACGCCGGCCGAAGCGGCCGCCTTCGATCCGCGCCCGCCCGGCGGCGCGCCCTACGCCTATCGGCCGCCGGTCGCGCTCAAGGACGGCTGGACGACCGCGCGCGCCGCCAGCGTCGGGCTGGACGAGGCCGGGCTGGCGACGCTGATCCGGGCGCAAGCCGCCGCCGATCCGGCGGCCGCCCGGCCGCAGCTGATCCACGCGCTGCTGGTCGCCCGGCACGGCAAGCTGGTGCTGGACGAATACTTCTTCGGCTTCGACGCCAAGACGCTCCACGACACCCGCTCGGCCGCCAAGACCTTCAACTCGGTGATGCTGGGCGCGGTGATGCGCGGCGACCCCGCCTTCGGGCCGCAGAGCCGCATCTACGACGTGCTGGCCGGACGTGGCCCCTTCGCCCATCCCGATCCGCGCAAGGCGCAGATCACGCTCGCCAACCTGATGACCCACACCTCGGGCCTGGCCTGCGACGACAATGACGATGCTTCGCCGGGTAACGAAGAGACGCTGCAGCGTCAGACGGGCCAGCCGGACTGGCTGAAGTACACGCTCGACCTTCCCCAGGCGCACGATCCCGGCGCCCGCTACGCCTATTGCTCTGCCAATGCCAACCTGGTGGCCGGCGCGCTTTCCGCACGCACCGGAACCTGGCTGCCGGCCCTGTTCGACCGCACGGTCGCCCGGCCGCTGCAGTTCGGCCCCTATGCCTGGGACCTGACGCCCACGGGCGACGGCTATGGCGGCGGCGGGGTCTATGTGCGCCCGCGCGACCTCCTGAAGATTGGCCAGGCCTATCTGGACGGCGGGGTCTGGCACGGCCGCCGCATCGTCTCCGCCGCCTGGGTGAAGGCTTCGACCGCGCCCAGGGTCGAGATCACGCCGCAGACCACCGGGCTCTCGGCGGAGGACTTCTCCAACGTCTATATTCGGGCGCGGGACGGCTACGCCTGGCACCTCAACCGCCTGAAGGTCGGAGATCGGACCTTCGACGACTATGAGGCCACCGGCAACGGCGGCCAGTTGCTGATCGTGGTCCCCGCCGTCGACGTGGCGGTGGTCATCACCGGCGGCAACTACGGCCAGGGCGGCGTCTGGCTCCGCTGGCGCGACGACATCGTGGCCCGAGGCGTGCTGGGCGCGATCGTCCGCTAGGCGGCCTCGCGGCCCGCGTAGGCGGCTTTCAGCTTGGCGACGTCCAGCTTCACCATCTGCATCATCGCCGCCATGGCCCGCTCGCGGCCGGCCGGGTCCGGCCCGCCGATGCACTCGAACAGGGCCTTCGGCACCACCTGCCAGGAGAGGCCGAAGCGGTCGGTGAGCCAGCCGCACTGGCTGGGCTGGCCGCCCTCCAGCAGCTTGTCCCAGTAATAGTCGACCTCCGCCTGGTCCTCGCAGTCGATGACGAAGGAGAAGGCCGCCGACAGCTTGTAGACCGGCCCGCCGTTCAGCGCGGTCACCCGCTGGCCGTCGATCTCGAAGTCCACCACCATCACGTCGCCCGTCGGGCCCGGCGCGGACTCGGTGTTGCTGAGGTCGGTCAGGATCTTCGAATTCGGGAAGACCGAGACGTAGAACTCGGCCGCGGGCCGCGCCTGGTTGTCGAACCACAGGAACGGATGGATCTTGGGCATGCGGCCCTCCTTGGGTTTCCGCTCCTAGGACGAAGCCGATCGCGCCATTCCGACACGGCCGCCGGGTTTTTCCAACCCGGGGTCCGCGAACACGGCTAGGGAACAGCCTCCCGATGAGGTCGAGACGTCCGATGAGCTCCTCCGACAAGCCGCCGATCAAACGCTTCGCCGACCTGAAGCCTGCGCCCGCGCCGGCCGGGGTCTATGCGCCGCCGACGCCGAAGGTCTCACGCCAGAAAAAGGCCAAGGTGCTGACCGCCGCCGAGCGCGCCGCGTTCCTGGCGTCGCGCCCCGACCTGAAGTCCTAGGGCTTCTCGAACACCACCATGAGGTTGTTGGCCGGCATGGCGACGCGCTCGGCGAAGGCCAGGCCATGGGCGGCGGCGACGGCCTTGACCGCGGCGAGGTCGCGAATTCCCCAGGCCGGGTTGCGGGCCTTCAGGCTCTCGTCGAAGGCGAGGTTGGAGGGCGCGGTCGGGGTCTCAGCCTCGATATAGGGACCGTAGAGGAAGAGCCGGCCGCCAGGCGTCAGCACACGCCCCGCGCCCGCCATCAGCCCCAGCGTCGCAGCCCACGGCGAGATGTGGACCATGTTGATGCAGACGACGGCCTCGAACGGCCCCGGCGGCCAGGTCACCGGATCGGCGGCGTCCAGCCGCAGCGGCGCGGCGAGGCCGGGCGGCCCCGAGTGGCCGCGCCAGGCGGCGATGCTGGCGAGCGCCTCTGGGTCCGGATCGGTCGGCTGCCAGGTCGCGACCGGCAGGTTTGCCGCCAGGAAGGCCGCATGCTCCCCGGCCCCGCTCGCCACCTCCAGCACCCGCGCGCCGGGCGCCAGGCGCGGGCCGAGCACCTCGAGAATCGGCTGGCGGTTGCGTGCGGTGGACGGCGATGTCCGCGCGCCGGCGGGAGCTTGGTCGGTCATGGGCCGACCCTAACCTGGATCGGCGACCAGCGCCGCTGATCGCGCCCTCACCGCTTCTGGCTTGCCCGCGCGCATGTGGCGGGGTTCTGTGCCGGCCAACCAAGGAGACTGAAGATCATGGCCGACGGCAATCCGGGCAAGGGCCTGCAACTGCGCTCGCTTATCACCAAGGCCGGACAGCTGGAGCTGTCGCTGGCCACCGTCGAGGCGCCCGATCCCGGACCGGACGAGGTGCTGGTGCGCGTCGAGGCCAGCCCGATCAATCCGTCGGACCTGGGGATGCTGCTGGGGCCGGCGGACCTTTCGACCCTGGAATCCCAGGGCGGCAAGCTCTCTGCCAAGGTGCCCGAGCGCTTCCTGCCGGCCCTGGCCGCCCGTCTCGACCAGGACATGCCGGTCGGCAACGAGGGCGCGGGCGTCGTCGTGGCCGCCGGCTCCGACCCCGCCGCCCAGGCGCTGAAGGGCAGGACGGTCGCCGTGCTCGGCGGCGCCATGTACGCCCAGTACCGCATCGCCAAAGCCGCCGACGTCCTGCCCCTGCCCCAGGGAACCACGCCGGCTGAGGGCGCGTCCTGCTTCGTCAACCCGCTGACGGCGCTGGGGATGGTCGAGACCATGCGCCGCGAGGGCCATACGGCGCTGGTCCACACGGCGGCGGCCTCCAACCTCGGCCAGATGCTGCAGAAGATCTGCCTGGCCGACGGCGTCCAGCTGGTGAACATCGTGAGGAGCGCCGCCCAAGCGAAGATCCTGACTGACATCGGCGCCAAGCACGTGCTGGACTCCACTAGCCCGGATTTCGTCGCCCAGCTGACCGATGCGCTCGCCGAGACCGGGGCCACGATCGCTTTCGACGCCACCGGCGGCGGCCGGCTGGCCAGCCAGATCCTTGGAGCCATGGAGGCGGCGCTGAACCGAAAGGCCACCGCCTTCAGCCGCTACGGCTCGATGACCCATAAGCAGGTCTACATCTACGGCGGCCTCGACACCGGCCCGACCGAGCTGGTGCGCAGCTATGGCATGGCCTGGGGCATCGGCGGCTGGCTGCTCACCTATTTCATCATGAAGATCGGCCCCGCCGAGGCCGGGAAGCTGCGCGCGCGGGTGGCGGCCGAAATCAAGACCACCTTCGCCAGCCACTACACCGCTGAGATCGGCCTGGCCGAAGCCCTGCGGCCCGAGGTCCTGGCCCGTTACAACGCCAAGACCACCGGCGAGAAGTACCTGGTCAACCCGCAGAAGGGCCTCTGACGGCGCGGGGCGCAGGCGTGGCCGATCAAGAGGATCCCATCGAGGCCTTGGTGGTCCAGGGCTTCGGCTGGCTGCAGAGCCATCTGCTGAACCACGCCGAACTCACCCTGCGCAAGGCGCTGGCCGAGGCGCCCGGCAACATGGGGGCGCTACGTCTGCACGGCATCGCCCTCTTCCAGCTGGGCCGCCGCGACGAGGGCATCGCCGAGATCGCCCGGGCCTGCGCCGCGCCGGGCGCGAGCCCCAGGGCCTGGGGCGACCTGGCCGTGGCGCTGCGCGACGCCGGCCGGGACGAGGAAGCCGCCGCCGCCTATGCCCGCGGCGTCGCGGCCCAGCCGTCCACCGCCAGCGTCCCGCCCTTGGCGACCCAGGTGTTCTGCACCGAGCTCGGCCGCCACGACTTCAAGATCGTCGACTACGACTATCGGGCGGAGATCCGCTACGGCGGCACGCGCCCGGCGCACCCGGAGCTCGCCGCCCTGATCGAGGCCGGCCGCGGCCGATACGCCGCATTCCTGGCCGAGGCCGGCGGCTTGCAACCCGATTTCGCCGACCTCGAGATGGGTGGGACCTACGACCAGACCCAGCCGTTCTGGCTGAATTCCTGGTTCCCGCCGCTCGACGCCATCGCGCTCACCGCCATGCTGAAGGCGCACAATCCGGCGCGGCTGGTGGAGATCGGCTCAGGCGTCTCAACCAAGTATGCGCGGCGCGCCATCCAACGCTATGGCCTGAAGACCCGCATCACCTCCGTCGACCCGCAACCGCGCAACGAAGTCGACAAGCTGTGCGACGAGGTGATCCGCCAGCCGCTGGAGCGCTGCGACATCGCCCTGTTCGAGGCCCTGGAGCCGGGCGACGTCTTCTTCCTCGACAGCTCCCACCGCACGTTCCAGGGCTCGGACGTCACGGTCTTCTTCCTGGAGATCCTGCCGCGGCTGAAGCCTGGGGTGATCGTCCAGGTCCACGACATCTACCTGCCCTACGACTACATCGCCGGCCACCTGCACCGGCTGTGGAACGAGCAATATCTGCTGGCGACCGCCCTGCTGTTCGGGGCCCGGCGGTTCGATATCCTGTTCCCGAGCTGGTTCGTGGTGCGCGATTCCGCGCTTTCCGCCCAGGCCGAGGCGCTGTTCCGCAAGGGCCCGATGGCCGAACTCAGCCTCTATGGCGCAAGCTTCTGGCTGCGGGTGGTCTAGGTCCGTGTCGGGATCACCACCGGCAGGGTCTCGTAGCCCTTGATGAAGATCGAGTGGGTGCGGGTCGGCTCGCCGGCCAGTTCGATCGTCGGGAAGCGTTTCATGATCTCTTCCCAGATGATGGTCAGCTGCAGTTCGGCCAGGCGGTTGCCCACGCAGCGGTGGATGCCGAAGCCGAAGCTCATGTGATGCCGCGGCCGCTCGCGGTCGATGCAATAGGTCTCCGGGTCGTGGACGGCGGAGGCGTCGCGGTTGCCGCTGACGTACCACATCACCACGCGGTCGCCCTTCCTGATGGTCTTGCCGCGCAGCTCGAAATCCTGGGTCGCGGTGCGCATCATGTGGGTGAGCGGCGTCTGCCAGCGGATGGTCTCCGAGACCATCGACGGGATCAGCGACGGATCGGCCTTCAGCTTGGCGTACTCGCCAGGATGCTTGTTCAGCGCATAGACCGAGCCGGAGATGGTGTTCCGCGTCGTGTCGTTGCCGCCGATGATCAGCAGGCCCAGGTTCCCGGCGTACTCGGCGCGCTCCATGTTCCGGGTGGATTGCCCGTGCGCCAGCATGGAGATCAGGTCGCCGCCGGGCGGGGCGTTCACCCGCTCGTTCCAGAGACCCACGAAGCGCCCGACCATCTGGTCCAGCACCTCGCGCTTCTGCTCCCAGCTCTCCACCGGACCGTGGCCGGGCGAATTGGTCATGACGTCGGACCAGTAGGGCAAGAGCCCGCGGTCTTCCTGCGGGAAGTCGAACAGGGTGGCCAGCGTCATGGCCGTGAGGTCCTTCGACACATGTTCGACCCAGTCGAACTCGACGCCGATCGGCAGGCTGTCCAGGATCTTGCCGGCCCGCTCGCGGATCAGCGGCCCCATCACCTGCAGGTTCGAGGGCGCGACCACCGGGCTCACCGTCTTGCGCTGCTCGTCGTGGCGCGGCGGGTCCATGGAGATGAAACTGGGGCGCGTGCCGCGCTTCTCGTTCTCCGCCTTGGCCTCCAAGGTGGAAAGCGCGATGCCGTCGGCCGAGGAGAACACCTGGTGGTTGCTGTCCACCGCCATGATGTCGTCCCACAGGGCGATCGACCAGAACGGGCCGTAGGTCGCCGAGTCGGTGAAATGAACCGGGTCCTCGGCGCGCAGGCGCTCGAAGATCGGCCAGAAGGCGTCGGCGGCGAACAGCCGGGGCTGGGCCGGATCGACCTCGGCGATCGGCAGGCCCATGATCTGCGCCCGCGTCTCGGCTTTGAAATCGACCATTCCGTCGTGCATGGCGACCTCCTTGGCGTCTCTCGCCGCCATTGAGCGCCGCGCCGAGCCCACGCGCAATCCCCGGCTGACAAGGCCGGCCGGGGAGGCCAAGAGTGTCGGCGTGACCCCGCCCCCCGATCCCACCGCCGAGTCCCTGCTCGCCTTCTGGGCCGAGGGCGGCGTGGACACGATGCTGCTTGAGGAGCCCGTCGACCGGATCGCGGCGGGCCGGATCACCCCGCCGAAGCCGCCCGCCACGCGCGCCGCCGCGGCGCCGGCCCAGGCCGCCGCTCCAGCCCCATCGCGCCCCACCCAGCCGGACGTCTCGGCCGCGGTCGCCGAGGCCCGGGCGCTGGCCGCGGCCGCCGACAGCCTGGACGCCCTGGCAGAGGTCATCGCCGGCTTCGACGGCTGCCCGCTGAAGTTCGAAGGCGCGGCCACCAAGGCCGTCGTCTGGCGCGGCGAACCTGACGCGCCGCTGATGGTGATCGGCGAAGGCCCCGGCGGCGACGAGGACCGCCTGGGCCAGCCCTTTGTCGGCCGCGCGGGTCAACTGCTGGACAAGATGCTGGGCGCCGCGGGCCTGACCGGGCGGGTGATGATCACCAACACCGTCTTCTGGCGGCCACCCGGCAACCGCACGCCGACCCCGACCGAACAGGCGGTCTGCGCGCCCTTCGTCGAGCGCGCCATCTCGCTCGTGAAACCGAAGATTCTGCTGCTGGTCGGCGGCGCCTCGGCCAAGTCCATGCTCAAGAAAGATCAGGGGATTTTGTCCATGCGCGGCCGCTGGCACGAGTGGCGTTCGGCGGACGGTACGGCAGAGCTTCCGGCCCTGCCGACGCTGCATCCGGCCTTCCTGCTGCGCCAGCCGCCGGCCAAGAAACAGGCCTGGGCGGACCTTTTGACGCTCACAGAAAGGCTTGATCGGCCGGACCGTCCCGCCTAACCCTAGGGCCGGGGACTTCAAAGAGGATCGCGTCCGGCTCGCACGCAGAGGGGGGCCGCGCGAAGAGAGACGGCATGACGCTGAAGAAGCGCCTGCGGGCGGGAGCCTTGGCTTTCGCCTGTACCGCCTCGATCGCCGGAGCCGCCGCGGCCGAAGCGCCGCCGGCGCTGTCGAACGATGACGCCAAGGCCTATTCGGCCGCCTTCGAGGCGACCGACCGCGGCGACTTCATCGGCGCCCAGATCCAGGGCGCCGCGGTCAAGGACCGCTCGCTTGAAGGCTATCTCTCCTTCCATGCCCTGATGCACCCGACGGCGCACGTCGCCGCCTTCGATGAGCTGTCGAACTGGCTGTCGAAGTTCCGTGACCTGCCGGTGGCCGACCGCATTTTCGCGCTCGCCGCCAAGCGCAAGACCGACCCGCTGGCCGACGCCGGCCCCAGGCCCATGGATCTGGGCGACGGCCCGCGGATCGCCAACCCGGTGCTTTCGGATAAGGCCCGGCGCGGGCGCGAGGCCTTCTTCTCCGGCGACGTGAACAAGGCGCTGAAGTACGCCACCGCCTCCGGCGACCGCTGGATCATCGGCCTGGCCTCCTATCGACTGGCCGCCTACGACAAGGCCCGCGACGCCTTCGCCGACCTGGCCCGCGACGGCGAGTGCGACGCCTGGCTGCAGTCGGCCGCCGCCTTCTGGGCCAGCCGCTCCGCCGAGGCCCAGGGCGACGCTGAGGGCGCCGCGAAATACCTGCACGCCGCGGCCCGCAACTCGGAGACCTTCTATGGCATGGTCGCCGGCCGCCAGCTCAAGCTGGCGCGCGACGCCAGCGCCTCGGCGGCGAACGACCCGGTCGCGCGGCTGATCCTCGCCGCCTATGCCGCGCCAGCGCCTGGCGCATCGGCCGATCTCACCGACTTCGTGGCGACCAATCCACGCGCCCACCGCGCCGCCGCCCTGGCGCAGATCGGCCGCGGGGCCGACGCCATCCAGGAACTGCGCGCGGGCCTGGCCGTGGCCCACACGCCGGCCGAGCGGGCCAACTGGCAGGCGCTGACCCTGGCCATGGGGACTTCGCTTGCCGACCGCTACGCCCCGCCGCGCGCCAGCGACCTCGACTATCCGGCCCCCGACCTGCAGCCGGCCTATGGCTTCACGCTCGACAAGGCCCTGGTCTACGCGATCGTGCGCCAGGAGAGCCGCTTCAATCCGCAGGCGATCTCGCGGCCAGGCGCCACGGGATTGATGCAGGTGATGCCGGGCTCGGCCGCGCTGGCGACCGGCGACAAGAACCTGCAGCGCGATCCCTCCCCGCTGCTCGAGCCGGCCTATAACCTGCGCGTCGGCCAGGACTATTTCGCCTGGCTGCTGGACCGCGGCGTCGGCCACAACCTGTTGCGCGCCGTGGCGGCCTACAACGCCGGCCCCGGCCCGATCCTGAAGACCGTGCAGATGCTGGGCGAGGACGCCGACCCGCTCTTGATCATGGAATGCCTGCCCGCCCAGGAGACGCGCAGCTATGTCCAGCGGGTGATGGCCGGCTACTGGACCTATCGGAAGATGTGGGGCGAGCCCAACGCCAGCCTCGACGCCCTGGCCGGCGGGCGGCGGACCATCGACGAACGGATCGACCTAGTCCAACCCCAGCCGGACCGCGCCCCGACCCAGCTTGCCGCGGAGGCGCTTCAGGTCGGGATGCGCTAGGCTCGCCGCCGTCGCGCGCGGCAGCAGAACCCCGAACGGCCGCTCGCGCAGGAAGCCCGCGGGCTCGCCCAGGATCAGGGCGTCGCCGCCACCGCCCTTGAGGTGGCGCGCCAGGCCCTCCAGCCAGCCGGCCCGCAGGCGGATCTTCGCCGGCAACACCAGCACCCGATCCGATCGCGCCTCAACGAGGCCGGCCGCCAGGTCCGCCGACAGCTCCGCGCCGGTCTCCTCGCGCAGCACCGCCAGCAGCTCCGGCGGGCCGCCGCCGGCGATGCGCACCTCGCGCACCAGCCCTTCCACCGCCAGCGAGGTCAGCGCCGCCAGCAGGGCCGGCAGCCGGTCTCCGGCCTCTGCGGTTTCGACGATGACGCTGAGCATGCCGCCACAAGCCGTGTGTCGCGCACGCCGTCAACCGGCGCGCCGATCGGTGGTTGATCGACCCTGGATTTGTGGACACAACTGACCACAGAATACCGGGCTTGCGACGAAAGCCGGATTTTGGGGAGGCCGCCATGAACGTCAGCCGCCGCGCCATGCTGGGCGCAACCCTGGGGACCGGCGCGCTGCTCGCCGCCGGCGCCGGCCACGCGCTCACCGAGACCGACATCTTCCCGGTTGTGGAGACCGCGCAGGGCAAGGTGCGCGGCATGGCCGCGGGCGGGGTGAAGATGTTCAAGGGCCTGCGCTATGGGGCGAACACCGCCGGCAGGAACCGCTTCATGCCGCCCCAGCCACCGCCGAAATGGGCCGGGGTCAAGGACGCCTTCGAGTACGGCAATGTTGCGCCGCAGATGCCCAACAGCCGGGCCAACGCCTACTCCGGCCTGATCATGTTCGACATTCAGCCGGGCGGCATGGGCGAGGACTGCCTGGTGCTGAACGTCTGGACGCCCACCGTCGACCGCAACGCCGCGAAGCCGGTGCTGCTGCACATCCACGGCGGCGGCTTCTATGGCGGCTCCGGCAACTCCCCCGGCTACGATGGCGAGGAACTGGCGCGCTTCGGCGACTGCGTGGTGGTGACGCTCAACCACCGGCTGGGCGCCTTCGGCTATCTGAACCTGGCGGGCTCCGGCGAAGGCTTCGCCCGCTCCGGCGCGGTGGGCATGATGGATATCGTCGCCGCGCTCGGCTGGATCAGGGAAAACATCGCGGGTTTCGGCGGCGACCCATCCCGCGTGCTGGCCTTCGGACAGTCGGGCGGCGGGGCCAAGACCTCGATCCTGATGTGCATGCCGGCCGCCAAGGGCCTGTTCCATCGGGCCGGGGTGATGAGCGGTGGCACGGTCAGGGTCTCGACCGCCGAGCAGGCGCAGAAGGGCACGGCGGCGTTCCTGACGGCCCTCGGCCTGAAGCCGTCCGAGACCGCCAGGTTGCAGGCCCTGTCCTACGAGACCCTGCTGACCGCCCAGGCCAATATGGAGGCCGCCGACCGCGCAAAGGGCGAGGCGCCGCGCTCCTTCTCGCCCTCGCTGGACGGGGTGGCCATCCCGCGCCACCCGTTCGACCCGGACGCGCCGGCGGTCTCGGCGCAGGTGCCGATGATCGTCTCCAACGTGATCGACGAGCGCGCCTACCGGATGGCCAACTTCGACCTCGACGAAAAGGGCCTGCGCGCCTTCATCGCCAAGCGCGTCGGCGAAGCCCGCGCCGACCAGGTGCTGGCCATGTACCGGAACGACGACCCGGCCGCGAAGCCCTTCGTCCTGCAGGCGCGGTTCGACACCGACGAGGTGTTCCGCAAGCCCTCGCTGATCGAGACGGAGCGTAAGGCGACGCAAGGCGCCGCGCCCGTCTGGAGCTATCTCTACAAGGAACCCAGCCCGGCCTATTCCGGCCGCTATGGCACGCCGCATGGCTCCGACGTCGGCCCCAGCCTGCACGACGTGCGCGGCGGGCTGAACGAGACCGGGCCGGACGCCATCCGGCTCGCCGACCAGATGGCCTCGATGTGGGTCAGCTTCGCGGCCACGGGCGATCCCAACAACGCCCGCCTGCCCCGCTGGCCGGCCTACAAGCTTCCCCAGCGCGCGACGATGGTGTTCGATCATGTGACCCGCGTGGAGGACGACCCGAGAGCCGCCTTCCGCAGGTTCTGGGAGCAAGAGCCGCCGAGATCGGCCTGAGGGGGAAACATGGATCGCCGCCAACTTCTCGCCGCAGCGCCGCTGCTCGCGCTGCCGTCGCTCGCCTTCGGTCAGCCGGCCGCGACTCCCCCGTCGCTCGGAGGCCCGCGCCCGGCGCCCGCGCCGATCAGCTTTCCGCCGCCGACGCTCGCCATGACCACGGTGGCCGAGGGTCTGCATATCCCGGAAGCGCCGGTCGTCATGAAGGACGGTTCTGTCCTTTTCGTGCAGATCGAGGCCAAGCAGATCAGCCGGCTGACGCCCGCCGGCAAGGTCGAACTGGTGGCCCAGCTGGAGGGCGGCCCGAACGGCCTGGCCATCGGCCCGGACAAGGCGCTCTACATCGCCAACGACGGCGGCCGTTTCTCCTTCATCAAGCGCGGCGAGTTCAACTTCCCGGGCGCGCTGCCCGCCGACTTCAAGGGCGGCGCGATCCAGCGGCTGGACCTGAAGACCGGCAAGGCCACCACCCTCTACGACACCTGCGAGGGCAAGCCGCTGATCGCCCCCGACGACCTGGTGTTCGACCATCAGGGCGGCATGTGGATCAGCGAGTACGGCAAGGCGCGCGGCGACGGCGCCATCTACTACGCGCGGTCCGACGGCAAGGGGATCAAGCTGGTCAAGGGCGCCATGAACGCGCCGAACGGCATCGGCCTGTCGCCCGACGGCAAGCAGCTGCACGTCTCGACCGGCCGCCAACTGCTCACCTTCGACATCAAGGGCCCGGGCGAGCTGGCCGCCAGCACCTCCTATCCCGATGCGGTCCACGGCGCCCTCCGCGATCGCTCCGTGGCCGACAGCCTGAAGGTGCTGGCCGACAACAAGGTCTGCGTCTGCACCCTGATCGCCGGCGGCATCAGCATCTTCGACAAGGCCGGGAACACCGAGTTCATCCAGTTCGACGACCCGATGACCACCAACCTGGCGTTCGGCGGCGCGGACATGCGCGACGTCTGGGTCACCTCCTCCGGTCGCGGCATGCTGCGGAAGGTCCGCTGGCCCTACCCCGGGCTGAAGCCGGCCTATAGCGCATAGTTCTTGTTTTGTTCTCATCCTGGCGCTAGAACGCCGGGATGGATGGGTTCACCAGTCAGATCCAGGTCGTCCGGGGCCGCGGCGCCCGCAGCAACGCCTCCGGCCGCTACGAGCGCGAGACGCGCGAAGCGTTCGAAGACGGCTGGACGGCCGAGGACGACGAGCCCCGGCAGATCACCACGACGGTGACGGCAGAGAAGGCCAAACTCATTATCTCACGGAACGACAGCCCGGACATCGGCTTCTCCGCCTCGATCAATCCATACCGCGGCTGCGAGCACGGCTGCATCTATTGCTACGCCCGTCCCGCCCACGCCTACATGGGCCTGTCGCCGGGCCTCGACTTCGAGACCAAGCTGTTCGCCAAGCCGGACGCCGCGCGGCTGCTGGAGGCCGAGCTTTCGAAGCCGCGTTACGTCCCCGAGGTGATCCACATCGGCGGCAACACCGACCCCTACCAGCCGCAGGAGCGATCCCTGCGCATCACCCGCGGCGTGATCGAGGTGCTGAGCCGCTTCGACCACCCCTTCTCGATCATCAGCAAATCGGCGCTGGTGCAGCGCGACATCGACCTGATGGCGCCGATGGCGGCGAAGAACCTGGTGCGGGTCGCGATCTCGGTGACCACGCTCGACCGCAAGCTGGCGCGCTCCATGGAGCCGCGCGCCGCCACGCCGGAAAAGCGCATCGAGACCATCCGCCGCCTGGCCGACGCCGGGGTGCCGACCGTCGTCATGTTCGCCCCCTGCATCCCGGGCCTCAACGACCATGAGATGGAGGCGGTGCTGGAGCGCTGCGCCCAGGCTGGGGCTGTCGGCGCGGGCTATGTCACCCTGCGCCTGCCGCTGGAGATCGCCGACCTGTTCCAGGAATGGCTGAACACCGACCAGCCGGACCGCGCCACGAAGGTCATGTCCCTGCTGCGCCAGATGCGCGGCGGCAGGACCTATGACAGCCAGTGGGGCAAGCGGATGAAGGGCGAAGGCCCGCTGGCCGCCCTCAACGCCAAGCGCTTCCGCACGGCCAAGGCCCGCTACGGCCTGGACCGCCCGCTCCCGCCGCTGGATATCGGCCTGTTCCGCGTGCCGCCCAAGGCCGGCGGGCAGATGGATTTGTTTAAGTAGTAGGAGGAGACGGAAATGCGGATCGCAAAAACCTCTCCCGCTCGCGGGAGAGGGGGATCACGAAGTGGTGGAGAGGGCGCTGCCACGTCATGAGGGTCCAAAGCAACACCCTCAAACGTGCGCGTCAGCTTCGTAAGAACATGTCACTTCCCGAGGTGATGCTCTGGAAGGTCCTGCGAGGGCGGGAGCCCGGAAAGCCCGTCTTCCGAAGGCAGCATCCTATCGGCCCCTACGTGTTGGACTTCTTCTGTGCGAGCGCGGCGCTCTGTATCGAAGTCGATGGCGGCTCGCATGGATTCGGCGACCGGCCTCAGGCCGACGCTCGGAGAGATGCTTTCCTTCGATCCCTTGGCATCAGGACGGTAAGATGCGTGGCCTCCGAGGTGATATCGGACGCCCACGGCGTGGGCATGGGCCTGATCCAATTCGCATGCGAGACCAGCGCCCCCTCCACCGCTTCGCGGTCCCCCTCCCCCATGAATGGGGGAGGTTTTTGAGGCGTCAGCGACCGAACACCCCCACCAGCTCGATGTGCGGCGACCAGAGGAACTGGTCGACGGGCAGGACGCGCTCGAGGGTGAAGCCGGCGTCGATCAGGGCGCGAGCGTCCCGGGCGAAGGTGGCAGGATTGCACGAGACGCCGACGACGCGGGCGACGGACGAGCGGGCGAGCTCCGCGGTCTGTTCGGCGGCGCCGGCGCGGGGCGGATCGAAGACCGCGAGGTCGGTCTTCTTCAGCTCCTCGGCCAGCACCGGGCGGCGGACCAGGTCGCGGGCCTCGGCGACGACCCCCTTCAGGCGCGGCGCCGCGCCCAGGGCGGCGGTGAGCGCGCGGATGGCGTCGGGGGCAAAGTCGGCGGCGTGGACCGGGGCGATCTCAGCCAGGCGGAAGGTGAAGGTCCCGACCCCGCAATAGAGGTCGGCGATGCGGCTCGCGCCGGCCGCCGCCTGGGTCACGAACCCAGCCATGGCGGCTTCGGCCCCCGGCGTCGCCTGCAGGAAGGCGCCGGGCGGCAGGGTGACCGTCGCCGGCCCCAGCCGCACCTGCGGGCTCAGCGCCTGGTAGGCCACCTCGCCGTCCAGGGTCACCCGGGCGAAGCCAGCCGCCGCGGCGCGCTCGGCGAGCAGCACCCGCGCGTCGGCGGAAAGCCCGCCCGAGCGCCGTTCGACGCCGGAGATGTCGATGTCCAGGCCGGCGGGCGTCAGGGTCACGTGCAGGGTGGGCGCGGACTTCGGATGCTCGAACAACGGCGCCGCCAGGCGCTTCAGCGCCGGGATCGCCGCCTGGATCGCCGGGTCGGCGATGGGGCAGGCCTCGATGTCCACCAGGTCCCAGGACTTGCGCGCCTTGTAGCCCAACCGCGCCGCCTCGCGCGTCCCGCGCCGCGCATGCAGCGCCACGCGGCGGCGCGTGCCCGGCTGGGCGGCGAAGGGGGCAAGGATCTCGGTCTCGATCCGCTGGCGGGCGAGTGTGCCGGCCAACCGCTCCACCTTCCAGGCCAGGTAGGGCGCATGCGCCCAGTGCTGCAGGGCGCAGCCGCCACAGGTCCCGAAATGCGGGCAGGCCGGCGCGATGCGGTCCGCACTGGCCGCCAGCACCTCGACCAGTTCGCGCCGTTCGCCCGCGCCCGCCGCCAGCACGCGCTCTCCCGGCAGGGTGAAGGGCACGAAGACCGGGCCGGAGCTGGTATCGGGCGCGCAGCCGTCGCCCTCCCCGCCCATCTCGGTGATCGAGAGTTCCGCCGGCGGCCCGGAAACCGGCGCGGATCGCTGCGGCGGACGATGACGATGGGGCTTGCGCAAACCGGCCTCGCCAGGAGTCGAAAAAGGGGCTGCGACGAAAATGAACGAAGATGAACGACCCACTCAATTTTTGTTCAGCTTGGTTCCGTCAAATAGGTCCTCGAAACCGGCGAGAGGCCGGTCCGATTCGAAAGAGGGATATCCCATGACCAAGGTTTCCACCTACGCCAAGAGTGCGCTGGCGGCGACCGCCGGCCTGGTCGCGCTCGCCGTCGCGGCGTCGGCCAGCGCCCAGCCGGCCTACAACAACTACAACGCCTGCGACCGTGACGCGGGCAACCGCGGCGTGGCCGGCGCCCTGGTGGGCGGCGCGCTTGGCGCCGTGGTCGGCAGCCAGGCCGCGGCCAACCATCACCGCACGGACGGCTCGCTGCTGGGCGGCGCGCTCGGCGCGATCGCCGGCGGCGTGATCGGCAACAAGACCGCGTCCTGCAACAACGCCCCGCCGCCTCCGCCGCCTGGCCCGGTCGCCGAGGCGCCCCCGCCGCCGCCGGCCTATGACGGCCCGCCTCCGCCGCCACCCCCGGGCTATGCCCAGGGCTACTACGCCGCGCCGCCGCCGGCGGTCTATGAGCAGCCGGCGGTGTGGGCCTACGGCCGCCACGGCGTGCGCTATCGCGTGGTGATGGACCGGGTCGGCCCGGACGGCTGCGCCATGGCCGAAGGCCCGCCGGTCTACACGCCCGACGGCCGCATGGCGCCGAGCTGGGTCCGGGTCTGCCCGGACTACCGGGGCCGCTTCCGCGTCGTCTACTAGTTCTGTCGCCGGCCCTACGGCTGGTCACTTCGGGCCGCCCTGATCAGGGCGGCCCTTTTTCTTTGGTGGCCCAGAGCAGCATTTCGCGGTTGCCGTCACCGCCCGCGATGGGACTGTCGGCGGTCGCGCGCACGCTCCAGCCGCTGGCCGCCAGGAAGGTCGCAGCGCCCGAGAGCGCGTCCGCCCGCGCCGCTTCGTCCTTCACCAGGCCGCCCTTCCCCACCCGTCGCGGCCCGACCTCGAACTGCGGCTTGACCAGGGCGACGAGGTTCGCGCCGTCCGCCGCCAGGGCCAGCGCCGCCGGCAACGCCTTGGCCAGGCCGATGAAGCTCACGTCGCAGACGACCAGGCCGGGCGGCTCGGGAACCTCGGCCACGGTCAGGGCGCGGGCGTCGCGGCCTTCCAGCGCCACCACCCGCCGATCGCCCGCCAGGCTGGCGTGCAATTGGCCGCGGCCCACGTCGACCGCGTAGACCCGCCGCGCGCCGGCCGCCAGGCAGACCTCGGTGAAGCCGCCCGTCGAGGCGCCGACGTCCAGCACCACGCGGCCCTCGACGGAGATCGGCCACAACGAAAGCGCATGCGCCAGCTTCAGCGCGCCGCGCCCGACCCAGGGATGCGCCGGGGCAGCCTCGATCACAGCGTCGTCGGCGATCGGGTCGGAGGCCCTGGCCACCGGCCGGCCGTCCGCCGTGACGCCGCCGGCCTCGATGGCCGCGCGCGCCTTGGCCCGGCTGTCGAACAGGCCGCGCGCCACCAGCAGGCGGTCGGCGCGGGTCCGCATGCCCGTCAGGCGCCCGCCGGCTGGTCCTCGAACAGCTTCTTGAGCTCGTTCTTCAGGATCTTGCCGTTCGGGTTGCGGGGCAGCACCTCGGGCCAGAACTTCACCGCCACCGGCACCTTGAAGGCCGCCAGCCGCTCGGCCACATGAGCGCGCAGTTCGTCCTCGGTAGCGTGGGCGCCGGGCTTCAGGGTCACCACCGCGGCCGGCTCCTCGCCGAGCGTCCGGTGCGGGATGCCCACCAGCGCCGCGTCCATTACCGCCGGGTGGTCGTAGAGGACGTTCTCGACCTCGATGCAGTAGATGTTCTCGCCGCCGCGGATCAGCATGTCCTTGGCCCGGTCGATGATGTAGCAGAAGCCCTCCTCGTCGAGCTTCGCCAGGTCGCCGGTGCGCACCCAGCCGTCCACCAGGGTCTGGGCGGTGGCCTCGGGCTTGTTCCAATAGCCCTTCATCATCTGCGGCCCATTGCACCAGAGTTCGCCGACCTCGCCCACCGCCAGCACCGTCTTGCCGTCGACGGGATCGCGGATCTCCAGCCTGGAGACCGGCACGGCCACGCCGCAGCTTTCCGGGCGGTTGATGTAGTCCTCCGCCCCGTTGCCGGTGACCGTGGCGCAGGTCTCGGTCATGCCCCAGCCCTGGCCGGGCACGGAGTTGGGGAAGACCTCCTTCAGCTTGCGCACCAGCTCCGGCGCCGAGGGCGCGCCGCCGTAGGCGACGGATTCCAGGGACGAGAGGTCATAGTTGGCCCGCGCCGGATGCTCGATGAGCTGCCAGGCGATGGTCGGCACGCCGCCGGCCAGGTTGACCCGCTCGCGCTCGATCAGCTCGAAGGCGCGGATCGCCTCCCACTTGCGCATCATCACCAGCTTGGCGCCCCCGAACAGGCTGGGGTTCAGGACGGCGAAACAGCCGGTGACGTGGAAATAGGGCACCGAGATCAGGGCCGCGCGCTGCACGTTCGGGTCCGGCGCCGGCGGCTGCTCGCCGCGCCGCAGGAACGAGCGCGCCCCGCCGCAGACCGCGGCCATGATGTTGGAATTGACCCCGCGCTGGGTGGCCAGCGCGCCCTTCGGCTTCCCCGTGGTGCCGGAGGTGTAGAAGATGGTGGCGTCGTCCTCGGGGCCGATATCGACGGCCGGCAGCGGCCGGTCCGGCAGGTCCTTCCAGGTCTCCGGCTTGCCCAGCACCGCTTCCAGCTTCTTGACCAGCGGATGGGCGATCTCGTCGCGCTCGCGGGTGACGTAGACCCGCACCAGGTCCGGGCAGTTGGGCAGATGCTCGGTCATCCGCTCATAGCGCTCGCGGTCCATGAGCAGGACCTTGGTCCCGGAATCGGTCAGGCCGTATTCCAGCTCCGGCCCGGTCCACCAGGCGTTCAGCGGGGTGACCACCGCGCCCACGGCGGCGGCGGCGTAGAAGGCTGCCACCCACTCGGGGATGTTGCGCATGATGATGGCGACCCGGTCGCCCTTGCCGACGCCCTCGGCCTGCAGGTCGGCGGCGAGCGCGGCCACGGCGCGGTGGAAGGCCTCGAAGCTGACCCGCTCGTCCTCATAGACCATGAAGATCTTTTCGCCGTGGGCGCGGGCGAAGGTCACCACGTCGCGCAGGGCCGGCGGGATGTTCTTCCAGACTTTCGTGCGGATGCCGCCGATCGTCTCCTCGCCCATCTCGGTGGGCATGCCGGGGCCGGTCAGGATCGCATACGCCTGATCGATGGACATGGCGGGCCAGCCGGGCGGAAGGGCGGGGTCTGACATCGAGCTGGCTCCCTGAGGTGGCGGCTCTCGACGGGGGCCGCGCGTCTCAAGTGAACAAGCATAACCCAGCGCGGCAGGCAAACGCCGAGCAGCGTTCTTCGCTGGGCGTGGGGACGCACAGCCACCGCCGCGCCCTGCCGAGGCCGGCACCTACACCCAACACCCGCGTTCCCCGCGAATGCGGGGGCCCGGGCCTCCTGGTTTCGGGCAGCCTCAACCCCACGGCGGGCTTGAATCGCCGCTAAAGACACCAGGGTCCGCGCATTCGCGGGGAAGACGGGATGAGGGGTAGGCCTCAGCGCCCAGGCGGCCCCGTGGCCCGGCGGGTCGCCAGCTTGCCGGCGGTCCCGCCCGGCTGAACCGGAGGCCGGGGCGCGAGGGCGACGGCTGTCGCCGACCCGGCGAGCCGGGCGCGCAATCCTGCCGCCGATGAGCGCTCAGGCGAGCGCGCGGACGCCGGCCCGCCGCCGCTTCCCACATGGGTCAGGAGTTCGCGCAGGGTCGGCAGGTCCGCGGGTGGCGGCCCCGGCAGCGCCGCGGCGTCCGCCGCGACCTCGCCCAGGGTGCGCAACAGGACCGGCAGGCTCGCCGGCTCCGCCTCGCGCTCCCGATCCCGGTCACCCTCTTCGGCATAGCGGCCCTCAGCCGGAGCCGTCTCGGGCTCGGCGTCTTCGCTCTCAGCCCGCTCGGCTTCGGCGCGCTCGAGCCGCTCATCGCCCGGCCCGGCCGCCTTCCCGGCCGCCGCCCCGCCCGCCACCGGCGCGCGCCGCAGGCGCAGCTCCAGCGCCGTGGCCACCCGGACGGCGAAGAAGCACCGGTCGAACAGCCGGAAATACTCCAGCTTGACCGCCGCCGCCTCCGCCCGCTCCGCCTCCCCGCCAAACGCCATGCCCAGCCGGTAAGCGCACGCGCTCAACTCGGTTAGCATGTCGCTCAGGGGATCGGCGGCGGCCATTTGGAACAAATGTAGAACATGCAGGCGCCGGCGTCAAGGAACAAAGGAGCGCCCGCCGTGGGCTAGGACGTGCGGCCTTACGGCCCGGCGGTCTGCTCCTGACTCAACAGAGAAGTTCGGAGCGTCCGCTGTCTGGCTCCGTTCCAACCTTCAGCTAGCGTTGCCGACGAAGGGCTTCGGCCTCTTTGCGCCAAGCTGGCCAATCGACAACCGTCGACTCCTCGACTGCCATGTCCTCCGGTGCAAGTTGGTCCGTGAAGACAACCAGGTTCTGGCAATTCCAGCGGGCGCTGGGAACCATGAGGCCGTCGAACCCAAGGAAATATGCTGCGTCACCAATCGCCTGGGTGCGTTCATAGTCGAGTTCGCCGTAGCGATCGCCGCTAACGCCAAGGGACTCGACCGCTGATAGATCGACGAGCTGCAATGCGCGCCGCGCACGGACCGTGATCCGGTGAAGCACCGACACCAACTTGGATGGAAAGACCGGCTGGCGGCTCAAGTGGAAGTGTATCTCTGCCAGGGCACCGTCGCGCGCGAGCGAGGTGTAGATCACGTCGAACGTACCTGGATCCCAACGTGCGCCCGCGGGATATCCCTGCAACGGATCTCGGCCCTCGCGTGCAATTCGCCACCCGACGCCTTCATAGAGCGTCCGCGGCAACGCATCGACCTTGTCCAGTAGTTCGAGGTCGCGAGCGCGTCGGTCTGCCATGGGAGACTATATGTAAGCGCCTGAGTCGAGGCGCTCGATCACGGCCAGTATTTCCTCGGTTCGCCCGTCGTTGATTAGGTCGATAGCACGCTCACCCTTCAACAACGGATGGCGGGCGTGCAACCACAGGCGCGTCTCATCAGGAGTGTAGAAGTCCGACAAGCGCTCCACGACGTAGCGGAGCTCAGCAATCACCGTCTGTGTGCGCAGCGACGGAACTCCGCTACCACGCGACCAGCGCGATACGGTTGGCGGCGACGCCCCCACGATGTTGGCGATGTCCTTGCCTTGTAGACCCCCGCGCTCGCGAAGATCATCCAGAATGCGGGCGACAGCAGTTGCCATTAGCGCCTCGCGGTGCGGGCGTCGGCCATCAGGTTCACCCGGCGCTTCGGTGAATGAGCATGCGGCCTATCACCCATCGTCACGTGCAAATCTCTCAACACCGGTCCCAACCGACCCAGTCGCTCGTTGGTCCGCCGCAGCATCTCGGTTGTCTCTGCGTCCGCCAAATTGAGCTTGGTGGCTGTCTCGGCGATTCTCGCTGCTGGATCGAGGTCATGCCTCAGAAAATCGTCGATACGACGGGCCTCAGGGACGCGCGACAGGCGCTCAAGTGGCTTCGCGCGCTGGCGCAGGTAGTGCCCTTTGGGGTCCTTGAGCGTGTCGTTGTGCCCGTTCGGGCAGCACGTGCGATCTTGGCAGCCCAACAACCGTCGACCTCCGTCAGCCGCCATCAGCAATTCCACCTGCTTTACGCTCAGCAACCGGTCGAGCCCCGGCATCAGCAAGCGCTTCTCGCGACCGCCGCCGCCGGCGCGGGGCACCGGAGGCTTGTTCCAGTCACCTGCCGCGAACCGCTCCTTTTCCCCAAGACCGTGGCTGATACCGCCGGCGGCGCCGAAGGCCGCAACGGCGACGGCCGCTAAGCCGCCTACTCCGTCGGCCACGATCGGCCGGTCAAGCTGCTGGAAATCGACAGCAGCGGCGATGAAGCGCCGTAGCATCGGCGCTTCCGCATCAGCGCCGAAACCGGAAACGCGGAGCCACAAGTTGTCGAACGGCAGATCTTTCAGACCCGCGATGAGCACGCGTCGCTGCGCCGGATCACGAAGCGAGCCGTACTTCAGCGTCAGGGAATAGTCGATCGCGATCGCGTTGCCGCCGGCCGCATCAAGAGCGCTCCGCAGGTCGTCGCAAGCCTGTCGATCGATACCGAACCAAGCGTCGGCCGAGCTTTCCAGAAGATGTGCCGGGGCCTGTACCGCATGAAACTTATGTTCGACAGCGAACCGGGCGATCATGCCGATCACATCGTGGTTGCTACCACGAGCAAAATGCTCCGGCTGAAGTGGCCCTTCCGGGTGAGCCCAGGGTGCCGATTTTGCTGCTCCGCCATAGCGGCCGACAGCCGACAGCTCAGCCACGTTAGTGTCGAGAATCAGTTCGCGTCCGGCATCGACGAGTTGCCCGGCCACATCCTTCTGATGCGCGAACGCTGATGCCTCGACCATGACGCGTTCCACAGGCAGCCGACCAGCAGCGAGGAGCTTCTCGGCCTGACGATGGAAGGCGCCGAGGCGGAGATAGTGCGCAATCGGCTCCGGCTGGGGATGCAAATAGACCACGTTCTCGGGCATTCGGCGCTCCACCGTATGATGGAGCATCTTACGTTTCGATTTCACGATAGTCAAGATGTGAAATCGAAACGGCATTGTGTCAGACGGTGCCTTGGACATCTGAGACTTAGCTATCAAGCTGCACCATAAGGCTCCTCGGGGCCTTGGGAGCTTTTCGGAGATGGGAGTTGTGAAGGTCATTGCCGCCGCTACGCTCGGAGCATTGTTGGTGGCGTCGGCCGCCAACGGACTTCCCACCACCCGATCTACAGCGTCCCCCGCTGCGCAGCTTCAGGCGACCGCTCCCGCACCTTACCGGGAGCCATCCTGCGATCATCCGCAAAGTCGTGACGAGGCCAATGAATGCGCGCAAGCGCTTGCCGCGAGCGCGGCACGTGACCAAGCGAGGTGGGCGTTCTGGCAACTGGTCGTGGGGGCAATCGGTGCCGGAGCGGTAGTGGTGACCATCGTGTTCACCGCGAAGGCAACGCGGGCGGCAAGCGAGGCCGTGAAGGCGGCCAGATCTTCAGCAATCCAGTCGGCAAGGAGCGCAACTGCAGCGGCCGACACCGTTGAGATCGCGCGTAAGGCTTATTTGGCTGAACATCGGCCTTGGCTGTCAGTGGACGCAGCCATCAATACTGACCTCACCATGACGGATGGGAAGCTTGCCTTGGGCTTCATGTTCGCCATGCGGAACTACGGTCGAACGCCCGCTCAGAAGGTCTGGATCGACTCCAAGCTGAGCATTGGATCACCTACCCAGCACGTAGCAGCCGAGGTCGAAGCCCGTCGGTTGGCTCCGCGCGTTGGACAGGCCGGCATCTTTAAGTGCGTCTTCCCCGATCAAGAGACGCATTGGGGCATCACCCACGCCCACGACGATGTGTCCCATCCCGGCCCAGAGACGGCTGACGGTCGCGTCCTCCTCCTCACACTGAGCGGCGTCCTCTGCTATCAAGAGGCGCTGGACGACGGCCCCGTCCACTACACGAGTTTCGTGTTCGAGGTCAGACGTTCCAACAGCAGAGTGATAGCAACCGCCCCAAATGGGAATTGGCCCACAATTCCGGGCGCGGAACTTTCGCTCGTGCCTTGGGTCAGCGGTTGGTTCGCCGATTGATGACGCTCCTGTGGCGCCTCCCGCAGCGCTTTGGCGATAGGTTCCTGAAGGTCCGCTCCCAGCACCTGGGCTAACGTCCCCTTCTGGCGCGGGTCAGACGCATAGGCCCACGCCCCCATCGGCAGAGGAGGGTCAAAGAGAACACTCGAGCGCGCCTGTCGCACGCGCGATTTTCGACCTCCAGGACGTGACCTCGACATGAACGGGCGCGGGAGTAAGCTGCGC
>NZ_DASYAF010000044.1:0-9349 GCF_036501465.1 Phenylobacterium sp. | reverse complement strand
AGGCCCTACCGCTCCTCGGCCGAACGAACCCAGGCCGTCGCAGCCTGGACCGACGCCTACAACCTCGATCGCCCACACTCCGGCATCGCAGGCCTCACACCCTGGCAGCGTGTGAACAACCTTCTTGGAAACGACACCTAGCTCGCCAATCGTCTCGGCGTCGAGGCCCGCTCGGCCTCGGGGCGCGACCAGTCACGCGGGATGGGCGCTTCGAGGGCGTCGTCCACGGTCACCGCGCCCAGCAGATTCCCATCCCCGTCGACAACCGGTAGCGTCGAGTGGTTGAAGTCCGCCATCCGGGTCGTCACGGCGATGATGTCGTCGTCCGGCGACGCCACGACCGGGCTCGCATCGACGGCGCTGCGCAGCAGGGTGGCCGGCTTCAGCTGCAGCGCGCACCAGGCTGATCTCGCCGCCCAGGCCGCCGTCCGCGCGCAGGTGTGGATCGTCACAGCGCCTCCGCCTGCAAGGTCGTGAGCGTCGGGAGCTGGTCGAGGGCGTCAGCGATGCTGCGATCTCGGGCAGGGCCAGGTCGTCGGTCCCCATCAGCCCGCCGGCCGTCGCGGGATTGTAGCCCAGCAAGGTGCAGACCTTGATCTTCTGCGCGGCGGCCAGGAAAGCAAAATGGCTTACACAGTTCCTTACACAGTTAGTTTGACGTTTATAAATTTCTCTATATAATCCAGTACTTAAGATCTGACATGTGTGATTCAAGAACCGGTTTTAAGCTCCAATATTGAAGATTTTTCTTCAATAAATTCAGCCTCGCTCCGCGCAAATGGACTTTTATGTGCAAGGGCTGTGTAAGTCATCGTAGACGCGTTCTTAGACGCCGATTACACAAGCAAAATCAACGCGGGCGTGGCGGAATTGGCAGACGCGCCGGACTCAAAATCCGGTTCCGAGAGGAGTGTCGGTTCGACCCCGACCGCCCGCACCAAATATTCGAAAACATTCGCGACGGCCGCCAGTCCTGGTTGGGGGCCGACGGGGTTCGCCGTTCGGCCTCGCCCGAAAAGTTGCGGCTGCGGGAAGCTCCTCAGGTCTGTCATCTGAAGGCGGAAGGCGAGCCAGCGCCCTTCACATAGACGTCGCTCGATCCGCCAAGGGCGTTGGCATGACCCGGGAACGCCGCTTCGAACTCCGGGGCGACGACCTGACCCTTCATCCGACGCCGTTGCTCGCGGGCGTGACGGAGTGGTCAATACACCTGCGTCGCGCGAAACCTTGAAGCAGCGGTAGCGCGCCAGGAGCCGGGCTAGAATGTCCTGACAACCGACACGCCGATGGTGCGCGGCGTGATCATCGTGGCGCTGTCGCGGATCAGCTTCCCATTGGTCGCCGCCAGGCCGAAGGTCGCGTGCTGCACGCTGAGCGCGGTCAGCCCACGGCCGTCGAAGGCGTTCTTCAGATAGACCCCGAGGTTCCACGCATCCCGAGCGAACGCGAGCCGGAAGTTGACCACCTCGTAGGATGGCAGCTGCTCGCGGGGCGGCGGCCGGGACGCGGCGGTGGCGCAGCCGCTGCCGGTGTTGCAGGGGTAGAAATTGTCGAAGACGCTGCCGACGAACTGGTAGTCCGCGCCCGCGTGGCCTTCCCAGCCGCCGGCCACGGGGAAGGCGTAGTCGGCCGACAGGTTGGCGGTCCACTTCGGCGAATAGGGCAGTGCGTCGCCCTTGAAGCCGAACACGCTGGCGGCGGCCGGGATGTCGGCAGTGAGCTGGGCCTCGGTGTAGGCGCCGTTGGCCCGCAGCGTGAGGCCGGTGACCGGCTGCAGCAAGGCCTCGACCTCGAAGCCCTGGGACCGCGCCGTGCTGCCGTTCACGAAGTAGAAGAAGCTCATCGGCGTCGTGGTCTGCAGCTGGATGTCGTCCCAGTGGATCGTGAAGGTGTCGGCGGTGAGCTGCAGGCGCCCGTCGGCGAACACGCCCTTCACGCCGACTTCGTAGTTGGTCGTGGAGTCCGAGGCGAAGGTCGGGCTGACTCCGGCGGCGTCGAGGTTCGGGCCGCCGGGCCGGTAGCCGGTCGCGATGCGGCCGTAGACCATGACGTTCTTGTCGACCTGGTACTTGGCGCCCAGCAGGTAGAGGTTCTTCGAGCCGCTGTTCGGCGCGGGGTCGTTGACGCCGCTGAACGCGCCGGTCGACAGCGAATCCAGCACGCCGGAATAGTGCTCGTGGAACACCTCGCGGAACTCGGCGTGGCGCAGACCCGCCTGGAGCGAGAAGGCGTCGGTCACATGGAAGGTCACGTCGCCGTAGCCGGCATACTCCCGATAGGTGGTGTCCGCGCCGGAGTTGTGGAACGGCGTTCCCGCCGGCGCGACGCTGTGGATGGCGAAGCAGGTGATCGGCGGGAACGGCGCGCCCACCACCACCGGCGGGGCGCAGACGCCGGTCGGCGCGAAGGTGGCGCCGGTGGCCGGATCGTCGAGGTCGATCTCCTGAAGGCTGGTGGTCTGTTCGCGCGTGTAGAAGAGGCCCAGCTGCCATTCCACCCGCTGGTCCGACGGGCTGGTGAGCCGCAGCTCCTGGGTGACCTTCGCCGTGCGGAAGGCGAGGTCGACCGGCGTGAAGTAGCTGGTCGGGGCGGCCGGGAAGGTGAAGTAGGCCGCGCCCGCGTTGACGAAGAACGGCGGTGACGCCGGCGGGAACCCCGCCGTCGGCGAGGGGGGCGTCAGGCCGGTGATGTCGGTCACCGAGCTGTAGTTGTTGATCGCATAGCTGGTCGACGACAGCAGGGTCGCGCCATGCAGGTCCCAGTTCGCGGTCGCATTGTAGACCTGCAGCTTCTCCGCGTTCTGGCCGGTGAAGCGGCTGGCGATCTGCGTCAGATCGCCGTGCAGCGGCTGCAGGGTGCGGCCGTCGACGTCCTCGGCGGTCTGGCCGTCGCCGTGACGATCCTGATAGAGCGCGGAGAGTTCGACCTTGGCGTCGGGGCTGACCTGCCACAGCAGCGCGGCGCGGCCGCCCTCGACGCGCGCCGAGTTGATGTCCTTGCGCGCGGGGTCGGACAGCTTCTGGTTGGTCGCGCTGTTGGCGATCACGCCCGGGTCGTCGATGAAGCCAGGATCGCGCCGGGAGAAGGCGCTGATGCGGATCCCGAGCTTGTCCTGGACCAGCGGCCCAGTGAACGAGCCGCGGACGACATAGCCGAGGTCGCCATGGTCCACGCTGGTCCCGTCGACCTGCAGGCGACCCGAGGCCGTGGTCAGGCTAGGCGCGGCGGTGACGAACTTGAGCAGGCCGCCCATGTTGGCCGCGCCATAGAGCGTGCCCTGCGGCCCACGCAGCACCTCGACGCGCTCCAGGTCGTTGGGATCGAGGTCGGGCACCAGCCCGTTGGCATGGTCGCCGGCGACGGTGCCGCCGATCGGCGTCTCGTCCAGATAGATGCCCACCGTCGGGCCGGTGAAGACCGAGCTGTTGACGCCGCGGATCGCGAGCTGGTTGGTGCCCTGGCTGCCCGGTGTCAGCGACAGGCTCGGGATGTCGTGGACATAGTCCTCGAGCCCGTTCGCCTTCTCCGTCTGCAGCTGGGCGGCCGTCACGGCGGTGACCGCCGCCGGGACCTCCATGATCGCCTCTGCTCGCTTCTCAGCGGTCACGACCACCTCGGTGACGTCCGTCGACGGCCTGTCGGCGTCAGCCGCCCGGCAGGGCGTCCCCGCGAGCAGCGTCGCCAGCAGCGAAGCCCCCGCGCTGCCCAGCAATCCAACCCTGAACCCGCCAAGCGCCGCCATAAGACCCCCTAAGATCGTTCGTTTTCGTTGAACTTATTCGCACTGTGATATTTCAGACTAGTATCACCGGTCAATGTGAAAAGTCGCTTCATATCCGGACAGGGTGCGAGGGGACCGGCTTGCGGTCGCGGTGCTCCAGGCAACGCTTGTTGAGAGCAATAATATCTACTCTGATCGCTTGCAGATATTTCACAACGCGATAACGTCTCGGGCGTCCCGCAACGACCCCCGCAACGGAGCATCCCGCATGGGCCATCGCCGCGCCGCAGCCCTTCTCGCCGGCCTGGCGCTTGGCGCGATCGGCGGGCCGGCCCTGGCGGCGACTGAGCGCTTCTCGGTGGTCTCCGAAGGCAAGACGGTCGGGCACATGGTCGTCGACGACCGGCCCGCGGCCCAGGACGTGCGCTTCGACTATCGCAACAACGGGCGCGGGCCGACGCTGCATGAGCGCCTTGCGCTCAGCCCGGCCGGGATCCCCACCAGTTGGACTGTCGAGGGGACCACGGCGTTCGGCGGCGGCGTGCAGGAGGCCTACAGCTGGGCCCAGGGCCACGCGACCTGGCGCAGCCAGGCCGACCAGGGCTCGGCCGAGGCCGCCCAGCCGCCGCTCTATGTCGTCAACGACGGCACGCCCTGGTCGACGGCCGTCTATGCCCACGTCCTGCTGAAGCGGCCGAACCACACCGCCGACGTCCTGCCGAAGGGGCGGCTGCGGCTGAGCGAGTTGCGCCGGACCACGATCGGCAAGTTGACCGTCACCGCCTACGCCCTGGACGGCGTGAACCTGCAGCCGGACATCCTCATCACAGATCGCGCCGGCAAGCTGTTCGCGGTCTATCGGCAGGACCCGGGCAGCGCCCCGCAGATCGTCATCCGGGAGGGGCGCGAGGCCGACTTCACCGCCCTCCAGGCGCTGGGCAAGGCCCTGGCCATCGACCAGGCGCGCGCGCTGCAGGCCAAGGCCGCGCACCGCTTCGACACGCCGATCCGCATCAAGAACGTGCGCGTCTTCGATCCGCAGACCGAGGCGCTGACCGAGCCGAAGTCAGTTGTCGTCTTCCGCGGCCGCATCTCCGCGGTGGAACCCTATCGGCCCGCCGCGCCGGACCGCCCGGACGAGACGGTGATCGACGGCCAGGGCGGGACCCTGATCGCCGGCCTGCACGACATGCACTCGCACACCACCGTCCAGTCGGGCGCGCTCTACCTGGCGGCCGGCGTGACGACGACGCGCGACATGGGCAACGACAACTTGGCCCTGCTCGACCTGATCCAGCGGATCGGGGCCGGGGAGACGCCCGGGCCGCACATCGTCCGTTCGGGCTTGCTGGAGGGCCGCAGCCCCTATTCGACGACCATGGGCCTGTTGCCGGCGACACTGGCCGAGGCGATCACCGACGTCGACCGCTACGCCGACCGCGGTTACTGGCAGATCAAAATCTACAATTCGATGACACCCGCCTGGGTGAAGCCGATCGCCGCCGAGGCCCACCGGCTCGGTCTGCGCGTCGCCGGGCACATCCCAGCCTTCATGAGCGCCGACCAGGCGGTGGAGGACGGCTATGACGAGCTCACCCACGCCAACCTGCTGATGTTGAGCTGGATCCTCGACACCACCAAGGAGGACACCCGCACGTCGTTGCGGATCACCGCCCTGTCGCGGGCGGCCAAGCTCGATTTCGCCAGCCCGAAGGTGCAGGCGACCCTGGCGCTGATGCGGGCGCACAACACCGCCTTCGACCCAACCGCGGCGATCATGGAACGGCTGATGCTCAGCCGCGCCGGCCAGGTGCAGGAGGGCGACCAGCCCTATCTCGACCACATGCCGATCGGCTACCAGCGCTTCCGCCGCCGCTCCTTCGTCGACGTCTCGAACCCCGCCGCCGACGCGGCGTTCCGCAAGGGCTTCGACAAGGTCCTCGAACTGATCCGCATCCTCGACCAGCAGGGCACGCGCATCCTGCCGGGCACCGACGACCCGAGCGGCTTCACCCTGCACCGCGAGCTGGAGCTTTACGTCAAGGCTGGGCTGGCGCCGGGCAAGGTGCTGCGGATGGCCACCCTGGACTGCGACCGCTACCTGGGCCGCGACCAGGATTTCGGCAGCATCGCGCGCGGCAAGGCCGCCGACCTGATCCTGGTGGCCGGCGATCCGACCCGCAACATCCGCGACATCCGCCAGGTGCGGATGACCATGAAGGGCGGCGTCGTCTATTTCCCGTCCGAACTTTACCAGGCCATGGCGATCAGCCCGTTCGCAGCGCCTCCGCCGCTCAGGCCGGCCGCCGCCGGCGCGCAGAAGGTGATGTCCAGCCAGCTCGCCGGCGCGTCCGGGCTGCAGTCCGGCTTCGGCGAGGACATCGACTAGGATGGAGGTCACCCGCCGCGCCTGGCTGGCCGGGCTGACCGCCACGCCGCTGCAGGCGGCCGCCACGGGCGCCATCGCCGCGGGATCGCGCCTGCCCGACAAGGCCGAGTTCGGAGCGGCCGGCCTCACCTACCTGGACAGCGGCACCATGCACCCGTTCAGCCTCGGCGCGCGCCGCGCGCTGGCCGAATACCAGGGCCGCAAGAGCCTGGCCGGCTGGGGCGGCTTCAGCACCGACGAGACCTCGCGGCTGGTGCTGGGCAAGTTCGCCCAGCTGATCAACGCCCAGCCCGGCGAGGTCGCTTTCGTCCCCAGCACAACGGCGGGCGAGAACCTGGTGCTGGCGGCGCTCGGCCTGATGGGCGGCGGTGGACGGATCGTCACCGACACCCTGCACTTCCAGGGCTCGCTCTACACCTACGACCAGCTCGCCCGCCGCGGCGCCGACGTGGTGACCCTGCGCGCCAAGCAGGGCCGCATCGACATGGGCCAGCTGGACGCGGCCGTCACCCGCGGGACGCGGCTCGTGGCGCTCTCCCTGGTCTCCACCATCAACGGCTTCCAACACGACCTGAAGGCGGTGTGCGAGATCGCCCATGCCCGCGGCGCCCGGGTCTACGCCGACATCATCCATGCGGCCGGGTCGATCCCCGTGGACGTCAAGGCGAGCGGCGTCGATTTCGCCGCCTGCGCCGGATACAAATGGCTGATGTCGGACATGGGGCTGGGCTTCGTCTACGCCCGCGCCGACCGGCTCGCCGAGCTGCCGCGCCCCTGGCTGGGCTACGAGCAGATCAGCGGCATGCAATCGCACTACATGCCCTTCGATCCGCCGGGCGACGGGGTCGCCGATTTCCGCGTGCGCCCCGACGCGGTGGGCCACTTCGCCATGGGCACCATCGCCAACGCCTGCCTGGTGCACCTGAACTACTCGCTGGACTATCTGCTGGGGGTCGGCGTCGGCGCCATCCAGGCCCACCGCCAGCCGCTGCTAGATCGCCTGCAGGCGGAACTGCCGCGCCTGGGCTTCGAGCCGATGACGCCGGCCGGCTCGCGCACCCCGCTAGTGGCCTTCGCCCGCAAGCACGCGCGCACCCTCGATCCGAAGCTGACGCGCGCCAGGGTGCGCATCCTGACGGCGGCCAACCGGATCCGCGTCTCGCCGTCGGTGTTCAACGACACGGCCGACATCGACCGGCTGCTGACGGCGCTGAGCTGATGGCGGCCGACTTCCGACCGCTCCTGGTCGCGGCCGCCGCGAGCGCCGGCCTGGCCGGCTGCGCCCGCCCGGAGCCGGCGGCCGGCCCGGAGCCGCGTCCGGTGGAAGCCGCCTCGGCCGACCCGGCCCAGCGCCGCGCCTTCTTCGGCGAGACGCACCTCCACACCGCCCTCTCGTTCGATGCCTGGCCGATCGGCGTGAAGACCACGCCGGACCAGGCCTACAGGTTCGGGCGCGGCGAGCCGATCATGGCCATGGGCGTGCAGGTGCGCCGCGCCTGGCCGTTGGACTTCATGGCGGTCACCGATCACGGCGAGTGGATGGGCGTCCTGAACCAGCTCGACGATCCCACCGGCGCCCTGGCCAGCTCGGCGCTTGGGAAGCGGATGCTGGCCCGGCCGGGCGGCGCCGGGCGGCTGGCGGCGGAAGCGGCCGGCCGGCCGGAGACGGCGGGCGCCATGCGCGGCGCCTGGACCGCCGAGGTCGAGGCCGCCAACGCCAACTATGTCCCCGGCCGCTTCACCACCTTCATCGCCTACGAATGGACCTCGATGAAGCAGGGCAAGTTCAACCTGCATCGCAATGTGATCTTCAACGCCGACCATGCGCCGCCGCCGTTCACCGCCGCCCAGTCCGACCGTCCCGAGGACCTGTGGACCTATCTGGAGGCGACGCGCCGCAGCGGGATCGACGTGATCGCCATCCCGCACAACGGCAACGTCTCCGGCGGGCTGATGTTCGATGACGTGGACAGCGACGGCCGCCCGATCGACGCGGCCTATGCGACCCGCCGCGCCCGCAACGAGCCGCTGTTCGAGATCATTCAGAACAAGGGCCAGTCGGAGACCTTGCCGATCCTGTCGCCCAACGACGAGTTCGCCAACTACGAGGTCTATGATCGCCTGCTCACCAACACCGGCGAGCGCAGCCAGCCGCACGGCAGCTATGTGCGCGAGGCGCTGGGGCGGGGGCTGGAGATCCAGGCGCGGACCGGCGCCAATCCCTTCAAATACGGGTTCGAGGCGGGCTCCGACATCCACGATGGCTTGAGCGTCTCTTCGGAGGACGGCTTTACCGGCGGCCCCTTCGGGACCGATCCCGCAACCATGCGGCCCAGCCCGGCGCAAGCGCGGCGTATCCTGGGCGAGCCGCCGGCGCCGGACGCGCCTGCTGCGGGCCCGTCGGGTTACCACTTGCCGATCCTGCCCAACGCGATGGATTTCCGCCCGGGCGGGGTGACCGGCGTCTGGGCCGAACAGAACACGCGGCCTTCGATCTTCGCGGCCCTCAAGCGCAAGGAGACCTGGGCGACCTCGGGCACGCGAATCCGCGTGCGGGTCTTCGGCGGCTGGGACCTGCCGGCGGACCTTGTCCGCCGCAGCGGCTGGGTGGCGAGCGCCTACGCCCGGGGAACGCCGATGGGCGGCGACCTCAGCGCCGCGCCGCGCCGCGGCGCCACGCCCAGCTTCGCCTTCGCCGCACTGAAGGACCCCAACGGCGCCGGCCTCGACCGGGTCCAGGTGGTCAAGCTCTGGCTGGCGGGCGGCGCCTACAAAGAGCGCGTCTTCGACGTCGCGCTGTCGGAGGGCCGGGCCACCGATCCGAAGACCGGCCGCGCGCCGCCGATCCGTTCGGCCCTGGATGTCCGCACGGGCCGGATGACCGGCGCGCGGGGCGCGGTGGAACTCAGCGGGGTCTGGCGCGACAGAGCCTTCGACCCGGCGGCCCCGGCCGCTTACTACGTCCGCGTGATCGAGGCGCCGACCCCGCGCTGGAGCACCCTGCTGGCCATCAAGGAAGGCTTGCCGCCGCCGTCCGGCGCGCCGGCGACCATCCAGGAACGCGCCTGGAGTTCGCCGATCTGGTATTCGCCGCCGCGCTAGGTGTTCAGTCCCGAGGTCAAGTGGACGGGATCGATCCTGAAGCGATCCGGCTTATCCGCCCAGGCCTTGCAGATGGCTTCGTAGGGTGTGAGGCCCTGTAGGGTCTTCAGCCGCTTGGCGAAGTTGTAGGCGTCGAG
>NZ_DASYAF010000043.1:0-12921 GCF_036501465.1 Phenylobacterium sp. | reverse complement strand
CTGTTCATCAAGGACGGGCCGACCTGGCGCGTCACCCCGATCCAGCTGTTCAGCCTCATCGTGCTGATCGGCCTGCCGTTCGCCGCGCTCGCCGCGCATCGCCACAACGTCGCCGCCCACGCGCGCGGCATGATGGGCATCTATTTCGGCGGCCTGGTGCTGGCGGGGGTTCTCACCTTCATGCCGGCGCGGTTGATGTGGCGGGTGTTCTTTGGATGAAGGCGGCGGCCGGGAGCCACCGCTCGGGAGCGCCGAGCAAGGCTCCAAGTCCAACGACGAAGGCGCGGCAGCTTGCCCGCGTCGGGCGCGGGATGTCGGCCGAGGGTGGAAAGCGGCCCTTGCTCCTCCGGGGTCAAGGCCTAATCTTCCTCTCACGGGTTGTGGAAGGAAGCGATGAGCGACGCTGTCGGCCCTGGCGATCTGGTCTTGTGCGTCAACGCCGCGCCGAACCATGCCACGGGAAGGCCGGTGCCGCTGCGCGCCGGGGAGACCTACCGGGTCGTCTCGGTCATGGAGTTTGCCTGCCCCTGCGGGCGTTCCGACGCACTGCTGGATGTAGGAATTGACTACGGGTGGTGCCAGACGCGCTTCCGACTCCTGCCCAAGCCCAAGGCCGAGACCAAGACGCGCCGCGTATCGGCGCCCAAGGAGAAGGAGACGGTTCGATGAGCTGGGTCGGAAGCGGTCACAGGCCGGCAAGCATGGCTTGGCCTTGGCTCTGTCCGCTATGGGTCGAAGCGGACAGTCGCTCGCGGCCCGAATGCGGATCTGCCAGGCGTCAGGGCGCCGGGGCGGCTTTCACCACGCCGTAGAGCATGAGCGTGACGCCTTCGGTGTTGCCGGCCCCCAGCAGTTGCAGCTTGGCCCCGGCGGCGACCGCGCCCAGCGTCTTGTCGTCCGCCTTGTCCGCCTTGGGGACAGCGCGGTGCGCGCCCTCGCCGCCGGTGAAGAGCAGCATCTTATACTGCGGGTCGCTGACCGCGGGCGTGACGCCACCCCAGGCGATCGCGGCTTTTTCGCTCTCTGGGCTCATCGGATTGACGCCCAGGACGCACATGTCGGTTGAGGTGTAGCGGTTCTCGAACGCGCCGCCCATGCGTCCGACGGACACCCACACGATCCCGTCCTTGATCAATTTCGCGCGCGCCTCGGCGTTGTCCAGGGGCACCGCCGACTGGGCGACCTGATCGAGGATGACCTTCGGCGGCTGGACGAACCCCTCGGCCTCGGCGGCGGCCAGCGCCGCGCCCCGTTCGCCGCCGGTCGCGACGCAGATGCGATGGAACGCCGCGAAGTTGGCGTCATCGGCTGAAGCGGCCGAAGCAACCAGCACGACCCCTATCGCCAGCGCCGTGCCGCCAAGCCTGAGCATCAGCATCTCTCCGCGAGCCTTCCGATCCCAAAGCTCAGCTTGCCGCGCTGGCGTGCGCCCACGCAAGCGCAAGATCGACGCCGGAGAACGCTTATGACTGGCCTGCCGGTGACCGGCGGCGGGGTCTCGAGCGAGGCCCAGGCGTCGCCCAACGACGGCCGCAACCGATATCGATCTGGTGCGTTGCCCTGGCCAAAGTCTCCTTGCGAAAGCGTTGGCGCGGGGGGAACATGGCTGGACGCCCGGCGGGCGGGAGCCCGCAAGTCGAGCAGGACGGGAGCCCGCCGATGACCGCTCATACCCCTGGCGTTGTGCGCAGCGTGGCCTTGGTTGGGCCGACCGGCGTCGGCAAGACCACCCTGTTGGAGGCCCTGGTCGGAGGCGGCGTCGGCGCCAAGCGCACAGGGACCAGCGCCGGCATCGGCGACGCGAGCGCCGAGGCGCGGGCTCGGGGGCATTCCGTCGAGCTCAACTTCGCCGGTTTCGAGTACCTGGGCGACCGCTATGCCGTGATCGACTGCCCGGGCGCGGTCGACTTCGCGGCCGAGGGCGACTTCGCCCTGCCGGCCGTCGACCTGGCGATCGTGGTCGCCGATCCCGAGCCGGCCAAGGCGATCCTGTTGCAGCCGACGCTCAAGGCGCTCGAACGGCTGGGCGTGCCGCACATGCTGTTCGTGAACAAGATCCGACAGGCGCGGGGCGCGCTGAGCGATCTGCTCGCGGCGCTGGCGGCGGTGAGTTCGGTCCCGCTGGTCGCCCGCCAGCTGCCGATCCGGGACGGCGAGCATGTGACGGGATACCTCGATCTCGCGCTCGATCGGGCCTTCACCTACCGCGACGGCGGACCGTCGGAGCGCGTGATCCCCGCCGCCGCCGTAGCCGCCGAAGGCGTCGACGCCCGCTTTCACATGCTGGAGATGCTCGCCGACTTCGACGACACGCTTCTGGAACAGCTGCTGTCGGACGAGACGCCGGATCCGTCGGTCATCTTCGGCGACATCGTGCGCGAGTTGAACGAGAGCCTCGTCGCGCCGGTCTTCTTCGGCGACGCCTTGAAGGGCTACGGCGTGCGCCGCCTCCTGAAGGCGATCCGCCATGACGCCGCCGCGCCCAATCTCGCCGCCGCGCGCCTCGAGCTCGATGGGGCGGGCGCCTATGTGATCAAGACCAGCTACGCCGGACAGGCCGGCAAGCTGACCTATGCGCGGGTGTTCGGCGGCGGGATCGCCGACGGCGCCGAACTCACCTTGCCGGACGGGGCGAGGAGCCGCGCGGGCGGGCTGTTCGCCGTGCAAGGCGGAGCCCTGAACCGGATCACGCGCGCGCTGCCGGGCGACGTCATCGCCATCGCCAAGGTCGAACAGGCCCGGGCGGGGCAGGTGCTGTCCCTGGACGGCGTCCCGAAAACCATCGACTGCGGGATGACGCCCCGGCCGCCGGCCTACAGCTTTGCGATCGCCGCCAGGCTGCACCAGGACGACGTCAAGTTGTCGAGCGCACTCGCCCGGATCATCGAGGAGGATCCGGCGCTGAGCCTCAGCCAGGAGGCGGAGACGCACCAGACCCTGCTGAACGGGCAAAGCGAGACGCATCTGCAGCTGACGCTGGAGCGGCTGAAGCGCCGCTTCGGCCTCGACGTGGCCGCCGCGCAACCCGCGACGCCCTATCTGGAGACCATCTCCGGCCAGGTCACCCAGCACGCGCGGCACAGGAAGCAGACCGGCGGCCATGGCCAGTTCGGCGACGTGACGATCGAGATCGCAGCCCAGCCACGCGGCGCCGGCTTCGCCTTCAGCCAGCACATCACCGGCGGCGTCGTGCCCAGGCAGTGGATCCCGGCGGTCGAGCAGGGCGTGCGCGACGCGATGGCCAGGGGGCCGCTGGGCTTTCCGGTGGTCGACGTGGCCGTGACCCTGATCGACGGCAGCTATCACAGCGTCGACAGCTCGGAGCTGGCGTTCCGCCTGGCCGGACGGGCGGCGATGGACGAGGGGCTGCGCCATTGCGCATCGCATCTGCTGGAGCCGATCGAGCGGTTGACGGTCCACGTCCCGATCACCTGCACCTCGGGCGTGACCTCGCTGCTCTCGGCCAAGCGCGGACAGGTGCTGGGCTTCCAGCCGCGCGAGGGCTGGACCGGCTGGGACACCGTCGAGGCCTACCTGCCCAAGGCCGAGCGGTACAACCTGATCGGCGAGCTGCGCTCCCTGTCCCAGGGGCTCGGCGCGTTCGAGTTCGGCTTCGACCATCTCGCGGAGATCACCGGCCGGCTGGCCGACGACGTCGTCAAGCACCACGGCGAAGAGCGCCGCATGTCGGGCTGACGCGCGCCGCGGCTGCTCGGCTGGGCGCTAACGCCCCTCGGAAGCGCGCCTCGGTCGTGCGGCGGTCTGGGCATTGACTCCGCCCACCCCCGACGAAAAGCTCCGCGTCTGGGGGGACTTCACCGATTGGCTGTCGCGACCCGGATATTCAAGGCGCTGCTGGTCGCACTGCTTCTGGCTGGCTCCGCCTATGCGGTGGCCAAGCTCAATCTCTTCGGGCTCGAATCGGCGTCGGACCGGGTGGCGGACGGCGTCTATCAGCGCATCACCGCCGCCGACTACGGCGCCGACCGCAAGGGCCAGCGGCAGATCAGCGTCGTCTACCTCGACGAAAGCTCGATGGAGGCGATGAAGGGCTACGGCTGGAACCGCTTCCCGCCCACCTACGACCAGCAATGGCAGATGTTCGACGACCTGATGCAGGTCGGCGGCGCGCCGCCCGCGGCCATCTACGCCGACTTCGTCTACACCGGCCAGGGCGGCCCCAACGAGGGGCTGGACGGGTTCGTGACCGGCGTGGCGGCCGCGACCAAGGCCCAGGTCTGGTCGCGGGCTCCCGGCTGCCAGACCGATCCGCTGATCAAGATCGCCTGCATCGAGGCCGCGGGCGGCACGCCGTTCATCTTCGCCAAGCCGTCGCCGGGCGATCTCGACATCTTCACCGACGTGCAGCGGCGTCTCGACGCCGTAGCGGTGCTGGCGCCGGCCCTGGTCAACAACCAGGCCTACCCGCTGGTGATCAGGTACGGCTTCGATCCCGCCAAGACCGCGCGGCTGGACATCCACGCCTTCGACGTCTCGCCGGCGCTGGCGATGTACGCCGCCTGGTGCCTGCGCCGGGCCGACGCCTGCGGCGTCGCCGCCTTCGCCCAGCTCAAGGCGCGCGCGCCCCAGGCCATCGCCGGCAAGGTGTTCGCGCCCGCGGATGTCGCCGGCGTCTTCAACGCGCCGCTGGACGTGGTCTGGGGCTCGCGGCCGGACCCCGACTATCTGGCCATGACCCAGGCGGTCACCGGCCGGGCCGCGCCCTGCCGCGCCGCGGGATCCGGCTTCTTGACGCGCCTGGGCGAGCAGCTGACGGGCTTAAGGGGGCCGGCCACCGGCGCCCGCCAGGAATGCCCCTATGCCCTGACCCTCGGCTACGACCGCATGGTGGCGGGCCTCGGCCTGCAGAGCGGCGACCTCGCGCGGGTGCTTGCCGGCCGCCTGGTGATGGTCGGCGGCCAGTTTCGCGCCTCCAACGACTGGGTGGAATCGCCCGTGCAAGGCGAGGCGCCCGGTGTTCACTATCACGCCATGGCTCTGGACAATCTTGTCGAAGACGGGGCCAACTATCGGCGCAACGCCAACATGATGTTTGATTCCGATCTTCTCAAAAGCATACTCATCGCAGCACTGGCCTTCTTTGGGATCATGGGCGTCATGGCGCGCAACAGCCTTCTCGACCATGCGATCGCTACGCGGATGGAGCCGCGCCTGCGCGCGGTGATCTATGGGCCGCTCTATCTGGTGATCTTCGGCGCCTCCATCGCGGTGGTGGCGGGGGCGACCTGGCTCGGGGTCTCCCTGCTGCACCGCGCGCCGATCAACTGGATCGGCATCTATGCCTGCGTGCTCGGCTTTCTCTTCTACGCCACCCGCGAAACCCTGCCCGCCGACATCCTGGGCTCGATCGAGCACCTGCCCTGGGTGCGCTGGCTGCGGGCGCGCCTGCGCCGCTTCGGGGCCTTCCTCAAGTTCGAGGAGGACAGGCTCCTCTCACCCCGGTCGCAGCGCGCCGCCGAACCCGCCGACCAACCGCCGACCGATACCGGCCCCGCCAAGGAGGCGTCCCATGTTCAAAGCTAGTCTTGTCATCATCGCCCTGATGCTGGTCCCAGGCCTCGCCGACGCCGGCGGCATGGTGGTGAAGTATCTGCGCCCGCAGCTGCACACCTTCGATGACAAGGGCCAGCCCACCGGCACGGTCCAGGCCAGCGACCTGAAGGCGCCGACGCCGATCGTGGCCATGGGCGTCGGCGGCAGCGTCGGCATCAGCCAGGGCGGCAAGGTGATCTTCCTGCGCGGCCTCGACGTGCAGACCACCGGCGTCAACGCGGCCTGCACCCCGGTGCAAACCGCCGCGCGCAACTCAGGCAGCGCCTATGCGGCGACCAATATGGGACTGGGCGGCGCGGCCGACTGCAAACACCCATGAGGGCGACGCGCAGAGGCATTACCTTCGGCGCGCTCGCCACGACCGCGCTGACGACGCTGGACTGGCCGGGCGAGGCGCGGGCCCAGGGCGGCAGCGGCTTCTCGGTCTCCGGCGCCAGGGGGCCGTTCATCAAGCAGGTGGCCGGGCGCCGCTTCGACACGGGCGGCGGCGGTTCGCTGGCGCTCGCCGCGGATGCGGTGAACCTCGGCCGCTACCAGACGGCGCGGCTGCGCATGCCGCGGACCGAGGCCAAGGTCGCCGAGCTGCTCGCCGGCATCGACGCCCAGTGGCCCTACGCCAAGGGCCCACCGCTGCAGGTGCACATCCTGGGGGTGGACTACTACAACGCCTATTCCCTCCCCGACAGCTCGATCGTGGTCGCCTTCGGGCTGCTCGACGACGCCCAGTCGGACGACGAGGTGGCCTTCGTGCTGGCCCACGAGCTGGGCCACGTGCGGCTGGGCCACTTCGCTCATCAACCCGACACCGCGCAGCGCCGCGCGCAGATGGCGAGCCGGCTTGGCCAGTTGTTCGCCGTCGCCCAGGCCGTGCCGATCGGCGGCTCGGCCGGCGCGGCCCTCAACGTCGTCAGCCAGGCCGGCGCGACCAACGACCTCATCCACTTCATCTCCAACGTCATGGTCGAGCCGGCCCACACCCGCGATCAGGAAGACGAGGCCGACTGTATCGGCTACGACCTCTCCCAGGCGGCGTCCTACTCGCCCGACGCCGCCACCGCCCACGTTTTCGACATCATCCAGGCCGACCAGCAGAAGCGCGACACGACTGTGAACGCCCTGGATGATCAGCTGAAGCGCCAGCTCAGCCAGGTGATCAGCCCTTCGAGCTTGCAGTCGTTCATGAACTCCAGCAGCGGCGACATGCGCACCGGCCTCTTGGAGGGCGCCGCGCGCATCGCGCTGGGCGTCGCGGCCTCCAGCAGCGCCGGCCGCGACGAGCCGCAGCACCGCCCGCCGGAGGAGCGCAAGCGCGGCATCGCGCAATATTCCACCGACGCCTACCCACAGGGCGCGCCACTGCGCGACGTGCGGCAGGGCTGGCTCACCGCCATGCGGGGGACGGGCGAGTTCGCCCAGGGCCGGCTGGTGGTCGCGGCCGTCGGGGAGGCCAAGCGCGCCCGCGCCGACGGCCACTACGCCGCGGCGAGAGCAGCGCTCGAGCGGGCGCACGCGACGGCGTTCGCCGATGCGCCGCTGGTGCTGAACGAGGCCGCGCGGCTCGCCGACGACATGGGCGATGCGCCCGCCGCCGACGGGCTGTTCCAGCAGGCCAGCCAGAGCCCCGACCAGACGGTGGACGGCTATGTCGACCACGTGCGCATGCTCTACCGCACGGGGCAGAACGAGCGGGCCATGCAGATCGTCGGGCAGGGGGTCGCGCGCTTCGACAACGATCAGAAGCCGTTCATCGCGCTGATGATCGCGGTGGCGCGGCAGGAGGGTCGTCAGGACGAGGTGCAGAACTATCTGCGCTCCTGCCAGGCCTACGGCAACCCGGCCCTGACCAAGGACTGCGAACTCGCCGCCGGCCAGAGCGCCACGGCCGAGCCCGGCCCCTCCATGCCCAAGCTGCCGACCCTGCCGTTCGGCCTGCCGCACTTCTGAGCGGGGGAAATCGGGGACACGTACGACTTGCACTGTCCGCGTCCCTTGACCGATAGCGAGTGGGAAGTCGTACGTGTCCCCAATTTCCGTCCCCGACTTCACGCGCCTTTCATGAATTTGGCCAGCACCCTTTGGCCGACCAGGAAGGGCGCGCGGTCGGCGCTGACCACCACCTCGACGACGCGGTCGTCGGCGCGTTCGGAGGGGTCGTCCGACTGCAGCTTGCGGGCGCCGAAGACAGCTGCGCGGCGTAAGACCGTGCCGAGATAGTATTTCGTGGGATCGCCCTCGGCGGCCAGCCGCACCGTCTGGCCGACGCCGACCGAGGCGATGGCGCCCTCGGTGACCTCGGCGCGGACGATGTGCTGGCCAGCGGGTTCCAGGTCGAACATCGGGGTGACGTTCAGGGTCGAGGCGCCGTAGCCGGGATTGGCGTAGCGGCGCACGATGCGGCCGTCGGCCGGGGCGCGGATCAGGGTCTGCTCCAGGCCATAGCGGGCCTGGGCGAGCTTGGCCTGGGCCTCGCCGACGGCGGCGCGCTGGACGCCGAGCAGGGCGTTGGCGGTCAGGATGGCGTCATGGGCCTTGTCGACCTCCTGGCCGGAAATGATCCTGGAAGCGGCCAGCGGCGCGACCCGCTCATACTCGCGCTGCGCCGTCTGCAGCTGCACCTCGGTCTGGCCGATCTGCGCCTGGGCCTGGGCCAGGTCCGCCGCGGCGGTCTGGGCGGCCAGCCTCGGCGCGTCGTCCTCCTGGCGGGCGAGGATCTGGCCCTTCACCACGCTGTCGCCCTCCTGGACATAGACGGCGCTGATGATGCCAGAGGTCCTGGCGGCGACGGAAATCACCCCGCCCTCGATGTCGGCCTTGCCCTCGGCGACCGCCACGAAGGGCGACGGGGCCGAGACCGCGGCCTGGGCCGAACTCAGGCCCAGGCCGTGCAGGCTGGCGGACTTCATCATCGCCAGGCCAAGGCCGGCGGCGGTGATCAGGCCGAGCACGGCGAGCCAGAAGAGCGGGCGGCGAAAAAGGGCGGGCATGGCGATCAGGCTCCGACGAGAACTGGACTTTGCACGGGCGCGGCGTGGCGGCGGTCGTCGAGGATGCGGCCGTCTTCGAGGTGGACGATGCGGTCGGCGAAGGCTTCGAGCCTGGGGTCGTGGGTGACGCAGATCACCGCCGCCCCGTGCTCCTTGGCCGCGCGTTGCAGGAGTTGGGTGACGATCTGGCCGTTCTCGCCGTCCAGCGACGAGGTGGGCTCGTCGGCGAACAGCAGCTGCGGCCGTTTGGCGAGCGCACGGGCGATCGCGACGCGCTGTTTTTCGCCGCCGGAGAGCGCCGCGGGGCGCTGGTGGGCGCGGGACTCCAGCCCCACTTCGGCGAGCGAGGCCATGGCCGTTTCGCGCGCCTGCCGTTTGCCAACGCCCTTATATTTCAGCACCGTGGTCACCTGCTGCAGGGCGGTGAGCGCCGGAAAGAGGTTGAAGCCCTGGAAGACGAAGCCGCAGTGATCCAGCCGGAAGCGGTCGATCCGCCCGGCGCGGCGGCTCCAGAGATCCTGGCCCAAGGCGCTCACCTCGCCGCCGTCCGGACGCAGCAGGCCGGAAAGCGCCGCGATCAGGGTCGACTTGCCCGAGCCCGACGGGCCCATGACCATGGTGACCTCGCCGTACATCGCGTCGAAGTCGACGCCGCGCAGAATCTCGACGATGTTGCGCCCGGACCTGAAGCGCTTGACCAGGCCCCTGGCCGAGACCGCGCTGGGGGGGAGGAGCGAGGCGTTCATCGCAGCAGGTCCGCTGGCTGGCTCTTCTTCAGTATGCCCATGGCCATGGCCCCGGAGATCACCGCCAGCACCATCAGCAGGCCGAAGACCATGGCCGCCGGCTGGGCCCGGATGACCAGCGGCAGGCCGATGGCGCCGGACGCCTGCGCCGCCAGCCAGGTCAGCGCGCCGGTGGCCAGCAGCCCGCCGACCCCGACCCAGAACGACAGCTCCATCACGATCAGCCGCAGCGACCACATGGAGATGCCGAGGGCGCGCAGGCTGGCGAACTCGCGGATGTTGGAGAGGATGGCGCCGCGCAGGGTCTGCGAGGTGATGCCGATGCCGATGCCGATGGCGAGGATGATGAAAAAGACCAGCAGCACGCCGATGATCTGTTCCGAGAGCAGCGCCGCTTCGTCGTTCTTGTTCAGCTGCGCCGTGGTCAGCGCCACATAGGCCTTGTTGGAGACCGCGTTCAGCGCCGCCGCCACCTGGTCGGCGCGCTTCGGGTCGCGGATCTTGACCATCAACGGCCCGGTCTTGCCGTTGTCGCCCTTGTCCATGCCGAGCAGGCGATAGGTGTCCTTGGACATGATCGCCGAGGGCTGGGTCACGCCCTGGTAGTTGTGCAGGATCGCGCCCAGGCGGGCGGTGTGGCCGTTCAGCGAGATGGTGTCGCCGAGCCTGACGCCGAGGCGTTTCATGTCGGTCTCATCCACCGCCACCGCGCCGGGCTCCGAGAGCGCCAGCCGCGTGGCGTCCGGGTAGTCGATGGGCAGCGTCAGCGCGCCAGGCGTGGTGTCGATGGCCCAGGTCTGCACGAAGGTCTGGATCTGCTTCTGGCCGGGGCCAGGCACGTTCACCCACTGCGCGCCGTTGCCCTGCATGCTCTCGACGTCGACGACATCCGGATTGAGGTAGATCATCGGCCGGATGCGCTGCGGCAATCCGTTGCCGCCGGTGTCGATCAGCTGGGGTGTGCTGTAGGGCAGGATGAAGATGTCGGCGCGGCTGCGCTCGGTGGTCGCCAGCACCGAGTGGACGATGCCGGTGAAGAGGCCGGTGGTGCCAAGCACCAGCAGGCCTGAAAAAGCCAACGCCACCACCGCCGCCAGATAGCGGCGCCATTCGTAGATGAGTGTTGCGAGTGCAAGCGACACGGGCTCGCCCTCCCCGGGCGCGGCTTCTCAAGGCCAAGCCGGGTCTGATCTTTGCCGTGAGGGAAACCAAGTTAAATCCCGGTAAGGCGCGGCGGGCTTTTCGACCGCTCCGTGCACGTCCCAAACCTCGAAAACCTAGCCGTGGTCAGGGTTTTTCGGCGATCAACTCCAGCGAGCGGATGCGGGTTTCGAGGCTGGGGCCGGCGCTCATGACAAAGAGTTCATCCGCCCCGGTGTGATTGATCTTGGCGTCGAGATAGGCGCGGACCAGCGGGCCGTCGCCACGGATGCGGCGCACGAAGCGCTCGCCGGCCTCACCGCCAGGCGCCGGCGGCCGGCGCGGAACCATGGCCGCCAGCCGCTCGGCCTCCTCGACCGTGTCGGCGGCCAGCGCGATGGTGGCGACCCCGGCCATCGGCTGCGAACGATAGACCGACGGCTGGAAGGCCTCGCGATAGGCCGCCACCGCGGGCGCCCCGTCGGCGCGGGCGATGAACTCGGCGAACACCATGCCGACCCCGACCATGCCGGCGAAGCGGGCCGAATCCAGCGACGAGCAGAGCAGGAAGAGGTCCGGATGCGACGGTCCGCGCGGACTGGCTTTCACCGCCGCAAACGCGCTCTCGATCGGGAAGGGCTCGACGCCGCTGGAATCCAGCAGCCAGGCGCTGAGCAGCGAGAAGAACTGCGGGAAGACCTCCGAAGAGCGCGAACCCAGCGCCCGGCCGGTCATGGCGTCGGCGCCCAGCGCCCGGCCGAGGCCGAGATCGATCCGCCCCGGCGCCAGCGCCTCCAGCTGCATGAACACCTCGGCCACCTTCAGCGGCGAGTAGTTGGGCAGCATGACGCCGCCGGAGCCCAGCCGGATGCGGTGGGTGACCTGGGTCATGGCGGCGATCAGCACCTCGGGCGAGGCGCTCGACAGGTGCTCGATGGAGTGGTGCTCGGCCACCCAGAAACGCTTGTAGCCCAGCCGCTCGGCCGCCTTGGCCACCTCGATGGTGTTGCGCACGCCCTCGGCCTGGGTGCCGCCGTCCATGGACACCGGCGACAGATCGAGGACGGAGAGCGGGACGGTCATCGGCGTCTCAGGACTTCCGCCGGATCTTCTTGATGATGGCCGAGAAGTTGAGCAGCGGCCGCTCGCCGGTGGTGACCAGGCCGCGCAGGAAGACCATGGAGCCGCCGGCCCTGACCACCTCGCCGCGCGCCTCGATCAGCTCGCCTTCCCGGGAGCCGTCGATGAATTCGGCGTTCATCGAGGCGGTCACTGAGCCGGAGTCGATCAGGGCGTCGCGGGCGATCATGAAGATGGCGTAGTCGACGAAGGTCAGCAGGCAGCCGCCGTGCATGGCGCCGCTGCCGTTCATGTGCCGCCGCTCGGCGCGAAAGGCGCAGACGACTTGGCCGCTGTCGTCCGTGCGGCAATAGAAGGGTCCGGTCAGGTCCTCGAACGGATCGCCGCTATAGGCGCTCCAGCCGGCCCATTCGCCCTCGGCGATCGGCTTGCCCTTCCAGATCGCGCTGGAGTCGTCGCCATCGGCCATGTTTGCTCCCTGGACTCCGTGCCTTAAGACTGCGCGGGCTTTGCATAGCCGCAAGACACGGGAAAAACACCATGGCCCTCGACGTCGATACCCGTATTCAGCTGATCGAGGCCGTGCGCCGGTTCGTCTCCGAGCGCCTGCGGCCGCTGGAGGCCAAGGTGGCCGAGGACGACGCCATCCCCGATGACATCATCGCCGAGATGCGCAGCCTTGGCCTCTACGGCCTGTCGATCCCCGAGGAGTACGGCGGCCTGGATCTCTCGATGGAGGACGAGTGCGGCGTGGCCATCGAACTCGGCCGCACCTCGCCGGCCTTCCGCTCGGCCTTCGGCACCAATGTCGGCATCGGCAGCCAGGGCCTGGTCATGTTCGGCACGCCCGCGCAGAAGGCCAGATGGCTGCCGAAGATCGCCTCGGGCGAGCTGATCACCTCGTTCGCGCTGACCGAGCCCGAAGCCGGCTCCGATTCCGCCGCGGTGCAGACCCGCGCCCGCCGCGACGGCGACGTCTATGTGCTGGACGGGGCCAAGCGCTACATCACCAACGCCAACAAGGCGGGCCTCTTCACCGTCATGACCCGCACCGATCCGGAGAAGAAGGGCGCCGGCGGCGTCACCGCCTTCCTGGTGCCGCGCGAGCTGCCGGGGCTCTCCGTGGGCAAACCGGAAAAGAAGATGGGCCAGCAGGGCGCCCACATCTGCGACGTCGTGTTCGAGGGCGTCCGCGTGCCGGTGGAGAACCGGCTTGGCGAGGAGGGCGAGGGCTTCAAGGTCGCCATGCAGGTGCTGGACCGCGGCCGGCTGCACATCGCCGCCGTCTGCGTCGGGGTCGCGGAGCGGCTGCTGGTCGACTGCGTCGCCTATGCCAGCGAGCGCAAGCAGTTCGGCCAGGCCCTGGCCGGCTTCCAGCTGATCCAGGCGATGATCGC
>NZ_DASYAF010000042.1:0-12932 GCF_036501465.1 Phenylobacterium sp. | reverse complement strand
TAGGACCAGTGCCAGCGGGTCTTGCGGCGGACCGCGGCGATCATCTTCTGGGCGTCGGCGCTGGCGCAGCCGGCCATCAGGCTGAAGATCACCTCGCTCTGATGGATCAGCTCTTCCGCCGTCTCCCTGGCGTCAGCGTCGGCCAGCAGCTTGTCGGACTTCTTCAGGATCTCGGCCATCAGCGGGTTCGAGGCGCGGATGCAGGCGAAACGGGCGGCCACGCCATAGAGGCTGGCGCGCAGTTCATAGAGGTCGAACACCTCCTGCAGGGTGGTGACCGTCACGCTGGCCCCGCGGTTGGGCTCCAGGATCACCAGGCCGTCGTCGGCGAGCTCGCCCAACGCGCGGCGGACGATGGAGCGGCCGACCTTGAACTCTTCGCACAGCCGCGCCTCGCGCAGCCATTCGCCGGGCGACCAGAGACCCTCCTGGATCTGATGGCGCAGACGCTCCGTCACCTCCGCCGCGGTGGGGCCGTCGCTGCGGACGCGGCCCGGCCGGCGGGCAGGCTGTGCGGCGTTCTCCAAGACTGACCTCACCTCTCGACGTGACGCGCCGGCCGGGCCGCGGGACGGCGGACCGGCCAAGCTGATGCTGCGCCAATCCCACGGTTGAGGGCAAGAGGCCGGGCGCACAGTTACGCATAAATTGTCGTACAAATAGACTAACACAGTCGTACAATATGATGGAGCGTCAACGGCGGAGCGCCGCCACCACCATCCGCGACAACCAGCCGTGCACGATCGGCGTCGATCTCGTCCGTCGCTGATGCGTTGAAGCACGAACGGCGCGGGACTTGCGCCGGCCGGCGAATAGGCAGACCTGCCGCGGAACGGTCCAAAAGCAGGGCTAGCCACGCCGGCCATGAGGGCTCTTACGAGACTGCTGCTCGCTTGCCTCGCGGCGCTGCTGGCGCCGGCCGCGGCGTGGGCGGACGCCGCGCCGTTCGACCTGGTCGGGCCCGAGCTGCAGATCAACGTCAGCCGCGCTGGCCAGAGCCTGCCGATCTCGCGCACGCCCACCCTGGCGGCCGGCGACCAGTTGTGGATCAAGGCCGACCTGCCGCCCGGCCAGTCGGCCCACTACCTGCTGGTGGCGGCTTTCCTGCGCGGCGCCACCAACCCGCCGCCGAAGGCCTGGTTCTTCCAGTCGCAGACCTGGGACAAGAAGGCGGCCGGCGGCATGACCGTCACCGTGCCGGCCGGCGCCCAGCAGGTGCTGCTGTTCCTGGCGCCGGAGACCGGCGGCGACTTCTCCACCCTGGTCAATGCGGTGCGCAGCCGCCCGGGCGCCTTCGTGCGCGCCGCCCAGGACCTGCACCAGGCCACCCTCGACCGCTCGCGGCTGGACGCCTACACGGCCGCGATCCGCAAGATCAACGAGACCGAGCCCGGCAAGCTCAAGGCCGCCTCGCCGCTGCTGGCGCGCAGCCTGTCGATCAAGCTCGACGCCGACTGCCTGCAGAAGACCGTCGAGCTGCAGGCGCCCTGCCTGGTCCAGGGCCGCGATTCCATGGTCATGGCCGACGGCCACGCCACCTCGATGGTCCAGGCGCTCACCACCGGCTATTCGGCCGAGCTGGTCCAGCAGCTGAGCTACACGCCGCGCGCCGGGGCCGGCTACTACAGCCCCTACGTCTCCTCGGTGCTCGACCTGGCGCACATCATGGATTCGGTGCGCACCGCGCACTACCAGTACATCCCGACCCTGGCGACGGTGCGCGGCGAGCGCCTGGCGCTGCTGCTCAACGCCCCGCCCAGCTTCCAGGACCCCAAGTCGGTGCTGGTGGTGGCCCTGCCGCAGGTCGCCCCGCCCGACCCGCCGCCGCTGCATCCGGTCGACGACAAGCAGGCCTATTGCGCCCAGGCGCCCGACCTGGTGCTGCCGGTTGAGGGCGCGCCGCTGATCTTCTCCACCCGCTATGGCCGCGACCTGGTGCTGCGGGTGGCGGCGAAGGACGGCAAGAGCGTCGACCTGCCGGTACGGCCCGACCCGGAGCGCGGCGGCCTGGCGGTGGACGCCAGCGGGCTCAGCCCCGACAGCTTCGGCGAGACCGTCCGCGCCACCCTGGAAGGGCGCTGGGGCTTTTCGGCCTACAAGGGCCCGAGCTTCACCCTGGAGGTGGCGCGCCCGCAGCGGTGGCTGGCCGCGCCGGAGGACCAGCGGGCCCTGATGGCCGGCGGCGACGCGGTCGTCCATCTGCACGGCCCCACGGCGGCCTGCGTGGAAGGCGTCGAGATGCAGGCCGGCGCCCAGCCCGCCCATCCGGTGACCTGGAGCGCCTCGAAAGCCGACGAACTCACCCTGAAGGCCCCGCTCGGCAAGCCGCGGCCGCGCAGCCTGACGGTGGCGGTGCGGCAGTACGGCGTGCTGCGGCCCGACGAGGTAAAGCTGCTGCCCGTGGACCTGGGGCCGCGGATCGACGGCCTGGACATCCACGCGGGCGAGACCTCAGCGATGCTGCGCGGCAGCCGGCTGAAGGCGGTGACCGGCGTGACCCTGGAGGGCGTGCGCTTCACGCCCGGCGCCCTGGCCGCCGACGGCGAGGCCGAGACCCTGACGCTCATCGCCGCGGCGGACGCCCGACCGGCCACGGCGGGGGAAGCCGACGCCGCGATCACCTTCGATGACGGCCACGCGAGCCGCCTGGAGGTCAGCGTCGGCCCGCCCAGGCCCAGCGTCAGCCTCATCGAGAAATCGTTCCGCCTGCCCGCGCCGCAGGGCCCCGGCGTGCGGATCGCCCTTGGCGACAAGGATCTGGCGCCGCTGGGCGCCCAGCTCACCTTCTCAATGCGCGCGGGCTCGACCGGTGGCTTCCATGGCGACGAGAAGGTCGAGGTCGCGGGACCGGGCGAAAAGGTGCTGGCGACGCTGACCACCGCCTCGGGCCTGGTGCTGGCCGACAGCCAGGTGGCCGTCGCCACCCTGGACACCGGCAAGGCGTTCAACGCCTCCGTCGCGGGACCTCTGAGCTTCCGGGTGGTGCGGGGCGGCGCGGCCTCGCACTGGACGCCGCTGGCGACCCTGGTTCGGCTGCCGAAGCTGGAGGGCGTGACCTGCCCGGCCGACGCGAAGAAGCCCTGCGCGCTCTCCGGATCGAGCTTGTTCCTGATCGACTCCCTGTCGAACAGCGCCGCCTTCAAGACCCAGACCCAGGTTCCGGCCGGCTACACCGACCAGGTCCTGGACGCGCCGCGCCCGGCCGGCGGCAAGCTGTACCTGCGCCTGCACGACGACCCGGCGGTGGTCAACGTCGTGACGCTGACGCCGGATGGGAAGGCCGCGAAGATCGCGCCTTAGGTCGCGGGCCGGGCGGCCGATTCGCTCGCCGGCGGGGGCGAAAACAAATCAGCGGTTAATAATTCTTTGCGATCATCCCCGCGAACGGGGGGAACTTCGCATTGCTCAGCTTCCTGGATCGCGGGCTCGACGAGATGGCCGCCGGCGCGCGCGCCGGCTTCTTCCCGCGTCTGGGCGCCACCATCGCTGTGGGCCTGATCTCGCTCGCCTTCCTGCCCTGGACCGCCTGCGCCGTCTGGGCCGCGCTCACCATCGGCACCGACACCGTGAGCTGGGCCGTGACCCGCGATCAGTACCTCGGCAAGCCGGTGGGCTGGGGCAAGCGGCTGCAGCACGTGATCTGCCTGATCGTCGGCGTCTCCAACTGGACGGCGCTGGGGGTGATGATGTGGGCCACCGGCTCCGCGGCCGGCGCGATCTGCGGGGTGATGCTGTGGCTGTCGGTCATGGCCTTCGCGCAGGTCTACGCCTACCAGTCGCGGGCGGGATACCTGCTGGCCGTGGTCCCGACCTCGGCGGCGATCATGCTCACCCCGGTCCTGGCGCCCAACGCCGCCCTGCAGGCCGGGCTGCACGGCGGCCTGCCGGTGTGGCTGCTGCTGGTGGTGAGCGTGGCCTTCTCGGTCTCCAGCGCGCGTCAGACCATGGATGCGCGCCGCCGCTACGAACAGGCGACGGACGACCTTCGCAAGAGCGAGCAGAGCTACCGCCTGCTGGCAGACAACGTCACCGACGTGATCTCGCTGGCCTCGGCGGAAAACGAGCGGCTCTATGTCTCGCCCTCGATCGAGCGGATCCTGAAGTTCTCGCCGGGCGAGCTGCTTTCGACGCCCAACTACACCTACATGCATCCCGAAGACTCCGAGGCGGTGCAAGCCTTCATCACCGGCACGACCGTCGAGACCGGGTCGCGCACCATGGACTACCGGGTGTTCGCCAAGGACGGCTCGACCGTCTGGGCCGAGACCACCTTCACGCGGCTGAACGACGGGTCGGGGCGCCTGCTGGCGGTCTCGCGCGACATCACCCAGCGCAAGGACCTGGAAGGCGAGCTGAAGGACGCGCTCGCCCGCGCCGAGGCCGCGGCCCGCGCCAAGACCGACTTCCTCGCCAACATGACCCACGAGCTGCGCACGCCGCTGACCGCCATCCTGGGCTTCGCGGGCGTGCTGAAGACCTCCAAAGCGCTGTCCGAAAAGGACGCGCGCCACGCCGGCCTGATCCACGACGCCAGCCAGACCCTGCTGGGCGTGATCGGCGACGTGCTGGACTATTCCAAGATCGAGGCCGGCGCCTTCGAGCTCGACCCCGCGCCCTTCGATCCAGCGGCGGCCGTGCGCTCGGCCACCGAGATCGTCGCCCAACAGGCGGCCGACAAGGGGCTGAAGCTGATCACCCGCATCGAGGCGCCCGACCCCGCGCCGGTGCTGATCGGCGACGCGCCGCGCCTGCGTCAGGTGCTGCTCAACTTCCTCTCCAACGCCATCAAGTTCACCCGGGAGGGCAGCGTGACCTTGCACCTCTCGGGCCGTCTCGAGGCCGAGCGCTGTCACATGCGGATCGCCGTGACCGACACCGGCATCGGCATCGGCGAGGCGCAGGTCGGCGCGCTCTTCAACCGTTTCACCCAGGCCGACGCCTCGGTCTCGCGCCGGTACGGCGGCACGGGCCTGGGTCTGGCGATCTCCAGGCAGATCGTCGAGGCGATGGGCGGACAGATCGGCGTGGACAGCGCCGTGGGCGAGGGCTCGACGTTCTGGCTCGAGATCGATCTGCCGATCGCGCCGGACGATGCGCTCGGCGCCGAGCCGGAAGCCGCCGCCGCGGTGCTGGAGCGGCCGGTCCGCGTGCTGGTGGTCGAGGACAATGCGGTGAACCGCGAGCTGATCACCACCCTGCTCGGTCCCTTCGGCGTTGAGATCGACACCGCCTGTGACGGCGCCGAGGCCGTCGAGGCCGTGGGCCGCGGCCGCTACGACGTGATCCTGATGGACATGCAGATGCCGGTGATGGACGGGCTGACCGCCACGCGCCGCATCCGCGCGCTCGCCGACCGGGACGCCGCGCGCACGCCGATCATCGCCATGACCGCCAACGTCCTGCCCGAGCAGGTGGCGCGCTGCCTGGAGGCCGGCATGGACGACCACCTCGGCAAGCCGATCAACCTGCCGCAGATGCTGCAGGCGCTGGAGCACTGGACCTCGCCCGAGGTCGCCGAGGAACGGGCCAGGCAGGCGTCCTAAGGCCCACGTCGCGCGGCTGGAGCGGTTCGCACCCCCGATCAGCGCTTGAAATGCGAGACGGCTTGACGGGAGTCACCCATCACCGGAGGCTGCGCCCGGGGAGAGGCGGAGCTGCGATCCGATGCGGGTCACCTTCCACGGCGTAAGGGGCTCAATGGCGGCGCCCGGACCGGCGACGGTCCGATTCGGCGGCAATACCTCATGCGTCTCGCTGCGCTCGGATTCGGGGACGCTGGTGCTGCTCGACGTCGGCACCGGCGCCGCACCCCTGGGCCGCGAACTGATGGCCTCGGGCGAGCCGCTCAAGGGCCATATCCTGATCAGCCACACCCACTGGGACCATATCCAGGGCCTGCCGTTCTTCGCGCCGCTGTTCACCCCCGACGCCCAGTGGGACATCTATGCGCCCCGCGGCCTGGGCGCGGCCGTGCGCGAGACCCTGGCCGCCCAGATGCAGCACGACTACTTCCCCGTGGACCTCGACCAGCTGGGGGCCAACATCGCCTATCACGACCTGGTGGAAGGCGAGCTGCAGCTGGGCGACATCCGGGTCAGCGCCCACTACCTGAACCACCCGGCCCTGACCCTGGGCTACCGGCTGCAGGCGGACGGGGCCACGGTGGTCTATTCCTGCGACCACGAACCCCACGACCGGGCCCTGGCCGGCGGCGAGGGCGAGATCACCGGCGCCGACGCCCGCCACGTGGCCTTCCTGTCCCGGGCCGACCTGGTGATCCACGACGCCCAGTACACCGCGGCCGAGTACGAGACGAAGGTCGGCTGGGGCCATTCGACGGTGGACTACGCCATCGCCATGGCGCGCGAGGCGGGCGCCAAGCGGCTGGCGCTGACCCACCACGACCCGACGCGCTCCGACGCCGATCTCGACGCCGTGCTGGCCGACGTCCGCGCGCGGACCGATTTCGGCGGGCTGGAGGTGTTCGCCGCCGCCGAGGGCCAGACGCTCGAATTGCGGCGCAAGGCCAAGCAGACCCACGAGGAGGGCTTCCGCGCGGACACCGCCCTGGACGCGGCGCTGTCGGCGACGACGATCCTGGGGGTGGCGTCGAGCGCCGAGGTGATCGAGCCGCTGCGCGAGGCGCTGGACAAGGAACAGCTGCCCTACGCCATCGCCCAGGCTCGCGACGTCGATGCGGCCCTGGCGCGCGAACATCCCGGCCTGATCCTGCTGGAGGCGACGCCCGACGCCCCGGCGCTGGCCGAGCACATCCGCGCGCACACGGCCGAGACCCCGATCATGGCCCTGGTCCCGCCGGACGGGTGGCCCTCGGGCGTCGAGCGGTTCGCCGAGGAGGAGATCGCCGCGCCCTTCTCCTCCAGCTACGCCCGCGCGCGCATCCGCGCCGCCCTGCTGCGCCACGCCTGCCGCTGGGTGCGGGCCGAACCGGCGACCGACGAGGCGGCGCGCCTCGCCAGCCTGCGCGAACTGCGGATCCTCGACACGCCGCCGGAGGAGCGGTTCGACCGCATCACCCGCCTGGCGACCGCGCTGTTCGACGTGCCGACGGCGATGATCTCGCTGATCGACGAGAACCGGCAGTGGTTCAAGTCCACCTGCGGGCTCGACGCCAAGGAGACGCCGCGCGACGAGAGCTTCTGCGCCCACGCGGTGGCCAGCCGTGAGGTCCTGATCGTGCCGGACGCCCTGCGCGACGACCGCTTCGCCGACAATCCCGTGGTGGTGGGGCCGACCCGGGTGCGCTTCTACGCCGGCCACCCGCTGATCACCTCGGACGGCGCCTGCCTGGGCACCCTGTGCATCCTCGACAGGCGTCCGCGCGACCTGGACGCCCGCGCCCTGCAGAGCCTGAAGGATCTGGCGGCGATCGCCACCTATGAGCTGGAAGCCGGCCGCCGCGGGGGCGGGCTGAGGCCGCCGCCGAGCCTGGGCCTGAACGTCGCCTAGACCAGCCTCAGCGGCTCCAGCCTAGCCCGAGGCCCTGGGCCGCAACAGGTCCGACCAGCGCCAGGTCCCGCCGCCCACCACCAGGCCGGAGCCGGAGGTGTCGCCCATCGAGAACAGCACCAGGCCGTGAACCGGCTGGGCGCGGCAGGTCTCCGGCGCGAAGGCCACCTCCCACATGATCGCCTCGCGCGCGGCGGCCAGGCCCGCGCCGTCCTGCCCGCGGCTCCTGATCCAGTCGCCGTTCCAGACATAGAGCGCCTTGCCGGGCGCGCCGCGGACGGCTTCGGCCTCGGCCACCGCGGCGCGGACCCGCGGATCCTTGCGCAGCGCCGCCTGGACGCGGCGGACCATGTCGCAGGGCCGCCCGCCCGATCCGGCGCCCGCGCCTTCGCCTTCGCCGGAGCCTGCGCCCGCCGTCGCCGCCGAGGCGATCTGGGCCTCGGTGAGCTGGGGCATGGGATCGGGCTCCGGCCGGGGCGCGGCCGGGATCGGCTTGAGATCGGGCCGCGGCGGCGTGGGCCGCACCGGCGTCGGCGGCGGCTTGGGCTCGGCCTTGGCGGGGGCCGCGGCCGGCGGCGCGCCGGAGTCCGGCTCAGGCGTCGGGCCGACCAGGGCGACCTCGATCGGCGGCAAGGCGGCCGGCGGCGGCGCAGGCTGACGGGCGGTCAACAGGACCGCCAGGATCGCCAGATGCGCCGCCAGACTCACGCCGACGCCGAGCGCCCGCCGCCGGCGTTCCGCGCGGCGGGACGCCATGCGGTTACGCCAGAACGATCAGCACCACGCGCCGGTTCTGCGAGCGGCCGGCCCGGCTCTTGTTGTCGGCCACGGGCTGGTCGGCGCCATAGGAGATGGTGCTGATGCGATTGAGCGCCACGCCGTGCTCGTTGAGATAGCGGCGCACCGCCTCGGCCCGCTCTTCGCCGAGCTTGTAGTTTTCGTCCTTCGTGCCCGTGGCGTCGGTGTGGCCCTGGACCTCGATGTAGACGTTGCGGTTGTCGGTCTTCAACTTGTCGACGAAGGCGTCCAGACGTTGCTGGGCCTCCGGCGACAGCGCGGCCTTGGCGACGCCGAACTTCATGGAGTCGTCGGTCAGCACCTCGGAATAGAGGAACTTGCCCTCGGCCAGCTTGCCCGCCGCTTCAGCCCGTTGCAGGGCGTCGCGGGAGGTCTGGTCCAGGGTGGCCAGCTTGGAATCGTGCTCGTTCACCTTCGCCGAGACATCCGACACCCGGTTGGAGACGTCGTTCACTTGGCCCGACACGGTGGCGACATGCTCGTCGACATACTTGTGCGTCGCGCAGCCGCCCAGGCTCGCAGCGCCAACTACCGTCGCCCCCGCGATCATGACCCCCGATATGGTCCGGTTCATTCAGCCTCTCCGTTCCGGCGGCCCGTCGCCGCCTGATTGCCACCCACAGCCACGTCAATTGATTGAGGCTGAAGAGGGCGGTTTCGGAGCCTGAAAGCGGCGCTTTGAAGGCGCGGCTTCGCTATAAGTATTTGATTTGGAAAGATAATATAAGAGGCAGAACCTTAGTTAACGCCTGAGGTGGAAATCTGGTTCCACAGGCGCTCGAAGGGCCTACCGCGCCGACGGCGGACGGGTTATCGACGGGCTCATATCCATAGCCGGAGATCTTCGGTGCCCGCCTACGATTTCCTGATCATCGGCTCCGGCGTGGCCGGCGCGGGGGTGGCCTACGAGCTGGCCAAGGACGCCGGGGTGGCGCTGCTTGAGCGCGAGGACGCCCACGGCTACCACACCACGGGCCGCTCGGCGGCGCTCTATATCGAGACCTACGGCAACGCGGTGATCCGCGGCCTGACGCGGGCCAGTCGCGGCTTCTTCGAGGCGCCGCCGGCGGGCTTCGCCGCCGCCCCGCTGCTGTCGCCGAGGGGTGTTCTGCATATCGCGCGCGCCGACCAGCTGGCGGGTCTCGATGCGCTGCGCCAGACCACCGAGGCCGAAGGCGGCGAGATGGCGCCCCTGGACCGCGAGGCGGTGCTGGCCCGCGTGCCGGTGTTGCGGCCGGACTATGTGGCCGCGGGCCTGCTGGAGCCCTCCGCCATGGATATGGACGTCGCCGCGATCCACCAGGGTTTCCTGGCCGGCGCCAAGGCGCGCGGGGCGGACATCCGCACGGACTGCGAGGTGACGGCGATCGCGCGCGAAGGCGCGGGCTGGCGCGTGAGCCTGGCCTCGGGCGAGGCGTTCGCGGCCAGGGTGGTGATCGACGCCGCGGGCGCCTGGGCCGATCGGGTGGCGGCCCTAGCGGGCGTTCGCGGCGTCGGCCTGCAGCCCATGCGGCGCACTGCCATGATGCTGGACCCGCCGCCGGGGGTGGAGATCCGCGACTGGCCGGCGGTGATCGACGTGGACGAGCTGTTCTACTTCAAGCCCGACGCGGGCCGCATCCTGGCCTCGCCGGCCGACGAGACGCCGAGCGAACCCTGCGACGCCGCGCCCGAGGAGCTGGACGTGGCGATCTGCATCGACCGGGTGCAGCAGGCGGCCGACATCCCGGTGCGGCGCGTCGCGCGCGCCTGGGCGGGCCTGCGCAGCTTCGTGGCCGACCGCTCCCCGGTGATCGGCTTCGATCCCGACGCGCCGGGCTTCTTCTGGCTGGCCGGGCAGGGCGGCTATGGCGTCCAGACCGCCGCGGCGGCGGCGCGCACGGCCGCGGCCCTGGCGCGCGGCGCGGACGTCCCGGCCGACGTGGCCGCCCAGGGCGTCGAGGCCGCGGCCCTGTCGCCGGCGCGTCTGGGGTCGCACCGATCGTGAAACAGGCCCGCCTTGTTCCCGTCGCGGTTGCTGGGCAGTCTCGGCCCATGCGTCCAGCCCTTCTCCCTGCCATAGGCGTCGCGGCCCTCGGCCTCGCCGCGCCGGCGCTGGCCGCCGATCCGCCGCCGGTCGCCCCGCCGGTGGGCGCGCCGCCTGGAACCTACGCCGCCCCGCAGGCGCCCGCCGCCCCCAAGCCTGCGCCCAAGGGCAACACCGTCTCGCCGGTCACCGTCTTCCCGGCCACCGCCGCGCCCAAGCTCACCAAGTCCTATCCGGCGGCGGGCCAGGCGATGGCGGCCGGCGTGCTGGTGATGACCGTCACCTTCGACCAGCCGATGCTGGCCACCGGCTTCGACTTCGGGCCGGCCACCGGGGGCGAGCAGCCGCCGTGCCTGAGGACCCCGCGCCTGCTGGACGACAAGAAGACCTTCGTCCTGCTCTGCACCACCGAGCCGTCCAGGAGCTACGCGCTGAGCTTCAACGCCAAGCCCCAGGGCGGTTTCGAGAACACCGCCGAGCACCGGGCCGATCTCGCCACGCTCAACTTCACCACCACCAAGGCCGACGGGCCGAAGGACGTCCACGAGGCCATCAAGGCCGCGGGCCTGCGCGACAATCTGGACATGCCGATCGAGGTCTCGCCCGACCGGCACGGCGACCTCGGACCGCCCACCGACGCGCCCGTCGCCAAGCCCTAGGCGGGCTCCCCCGCAACAGGCTTTCTCTGGCGGATGAGATAGAGCGGATTGGGCGTGGGCTCGCCCACCTTCGCCAGGGTGTTGCGGTCGCGATGGCGGAAGGGTTCGGCCCGGCCGCGCACCGTCAGCATGGTGTCGGACACATAGGACCACGTCCCATCGGCGTTGAAACTCACGCTCAGCTCGTAGCTGTCGGTGCGGAAGGCGTGTTCGAGGAAGTCGGTGGAGGCGATGCCATAGTTCATCGCCCCGCGCTCGGCGCGCACCGAAAGGCCCGAGCCGTCCGCCACGGCCCGCCCCGCCGCAAGCGCCGTCTGGCCGCGCGGGATGGCCAGGGTCTGCAGCACCAGGCCGGTGGCCGGCTCGTAGAGCCAGTAGCCCACCTGGTCGTGGAAGGTGGTGTCCTCCTCCTCGGTGTTGATGTGGATGTGGTAGCGCAGGCCATAGAACAGCTGCGGGCCGTTGGGCTGCGGGTCGATCGGCTGCATCTCGATGCGTTCGATGTACGCGCGCCGCTCCGGCCCGTCGGCCTTGGGATTGAGGTCGATCCCCTTGCGGCCCTCCCAGATTCCGGCCAGGCGGGTCAGCGGCCCGAGGTTGGCCAGGGTGTCCGGATCGACGTTTTCCGGCTCGGAGAAGATGTCTTCGGGGAAGGGGTTCATGCGCTTTCGCCGATGGAAGCCTGTCTCCATGGATAGGTCGGCGGCGCACGGGGCTCGGTCAAGTGTGCGTGATGAGCGGGGCGGGTTCATCTGGCGCGGCCTTCGGCGGCGACTTACATCAGGCCCGTCAGGGGAGACTTTCATGACCAAGACCCGGTCCATCGACCGCTCGAGTTTGAAGACCAAGTTCGTCGCCGCGCTGGGCATCGCACTGGCGGTCGGGCTTCTGGCGGCGTCGCCCGCCGACGCGCGCCGGGGCGGCAGCTTCGGCAGCCGCGGCTCGCGCACCTATTCCCAGCCCGCGCCCACCGCCACGGCGCCCGGCTATACCGGCCCCGTGCAGCGCTCGATGACCGCGCCCGGCGGGACGACCTATCAGCCCGGCTACCGGCCCGGTTATGCGCCGGGCTACGCGCCCGGCTTCGGCTACAACCGGAGCCCGTTCGGCGGTTTCCTTGGCGGCCTGGTGGCCGGCGGCCTGATCGGCGGCCTGCTCAGCGGCGGCCACCATTGGGGCGGCGGCTGGGGCGGCTATGGCTGGGGCGGCGGCGGCGGCGGCCTGCTGACCATCATCATCCAGCTCGTCGTCCTGTTCTTCGTCATCAACCTGGTGATGCGGATGTTCCGCCGCCGCGCGGGTTACGAGGAGCCGATGTTCGCCGGCCCCGGACCCTCCTCGTCGTCCTTCCTGGGCGGGGCGCCCTCGTTCGGCGGCGGGCCGCGGCCGGGTTACGGCGGCGGATATGGCGGCACGGCCGTTCCGCCCACCGCCGGCTGGGACATTCCGATCTCGCCGCAGGACCAGCAGGCCTTCGAGCGCCTGCTGATGGAAATCCAGGACGCCTATGCGCATGAGGACTACGCGCGCCTGCGCGAGCGCTGCACGCCCGAGGTGATGGGCTATCTGGCAGAGGAGCTCAGCGACAACGCCACCCACGGCCGCAAGAACGACGTCACCGGCACGCGCCTGCTGCAGGCCGACGTGGGCGAGGCCTGGCGCGAGGGCGACACCGACTACGCCACCGCCTCGATGAAGTTCGAAAGCATCGACATCATGCGCGACCGCTCGACCGGCGCGGTGCTGTCGGGCGACCCGAACACGCCGACCCAGGCGGTGGAGATGTGGACCTTCGCCCGCCACACGGGCGGCGACTGGAAGCTGTCGGCGATCCAGACCTAGGTGTCGTTTCCAAGAAGGTTGTTCACACGCTGCCAGGGTGTGAGGCCTGCGATGCCGGAGTGTGGGCGATCGAGGTTGTAGGCGTCGGTCCAGGCTGCGACGGCCTGGGTTCGTTCGGCCGAGGAGCGGTAGGGCCT
>NZ_DASYAF010000041.1:0-4689 GCF_036501465.1 Phenylobacterium sp. | reverse complement strand
GCTCTTCCGGCGTCTCCGCCGCGCGGGCCTGCACCGCCAGGTCGCGGGCCAGCATCAGGCCGAGCTCTGCGAGCTCGCCCAGGATCTGCTCGGCTCTCTCGCGCTTGGTGGTGTCCGGTGTCATAGAACAAAACAAGAACACAGATCGAGCCCAAAGTCAAGGATTTTCGCACCACCGCCTGCGCAGGCCGCCGCGACAAGGCCCCGTGGTCGTGATGGCACGGTTCATGCGGCCGGTGCGGCCTGGGGCGCCAGGACCGGTCAATTTGGGTCTGGCGCTGGGGGGCGCCCATCGGCGTTCAGCAAGTGAGTGGCGTTGATGACCGATCGTATCCTGCCCGCCGAGCCCGACGTAATGGCCGCCCTTCACGCGCTGGCCAGCGACCCCGACGCCAAGGCGCGCGCCACATCGATCCTGCGTGAAGAACTCCGCGGCGCGACCTCTCTGGAGCGGTCGCACCTGATCGCCTTGATCACGCTGCTGGAACGGGCCACGCCGGACGACTCCAGGCACTGAGGCGATCAAGGCGCCGCGTGTCGCGGTCCGACCGGCGGCCGCGAGGCGGCGGCGCGGGGTGCGGGCCAGGGCGACCCGGGCCTGCCCATACCGTCCTTCTTAAAAACATCTTCATTGGAACTGGTCCCCCGGTTGGGTCCAAAGGAGCCTCCGGATAAGCGGCGCGGCGTCGGGGCTGCGGCGCAGCGCCTGCCCGCAAGGTCCGGAGTCGAGTTTGAACGCCCTAGTCCGCATTGCGCTGTCACGGCCCTACACCTTCATCGTGATGGCCGTGCTGATCATGATCTTCGGAATCATGGCGGCGCTGGAGACGCCCACCGACATCTTCCCGGACATCCGCGTGCCGGTGATCGGGGTGGCGTTCAACTATTCGGGCCTGTCGCCGCAGGACATGTCGAACCGGATCGTCACCCAGTTCGAACGCTTCCTGACCACCACGGTCAACGACGTGGAGCACACCGAGAGCCAGTCGCTGCCCGGCATCGGGGTGGTGAAGATCTTCTTCCAGCCAGGCACCGACATCCGCACGGCCACCGCCCAGGTCACCGCCACCGCCCAGACCTCGATCAAGCAGATGCCGCAGGGCGTGAACCCGCCGCTGATCCTGAACTATTCGGCCGCCACGGTGCCGATCCTGCAGCTGGCCGACAGCGACAAGACGCTGTCGGAGCAGAAGCTGTTCGACCTGTCGCAGGTGGTGATCCGCCCGGCGGTGACCACGGTGCGCGGGGCGGCGACGCCCTATCCCTACGGCGGCCAGATCCGGCAGATCCAGATCGACCTGGACCCCCAGGCCATGCAGTCCAAGGGCGTTTCGGCCAACGACATCAACGCCGCCCTGGCCGCCCAGAACCAGATCCTGCCGGCCGGCTTCGTGAAGATCGGCTCCTACCAGTACAACGTCCGCCTCAATGACGCGGCCGAGAGCATCGACGAGCTCAACAGCCTGCCGATCAAGACGGCGGGCGGCGCGACGATCTTCATCCGCGACGTGGCCCAGGTGCGCGACGGCGCGAGCCCGCAGACCAACATCGTCCACGTGGACGGCGGCCGCGCGGTGCTGTCGACCATCCTGAAGATCGGCTCTGCCTCGACGCTGGCGGTGGTGCAGGGGGTGAAGGACAAGCTGCCGGCGCTGGCCGAACAGCTGCCGTCGACCTTCAAGATCACCGCGCTCAACGACCAGTCGCTGTTCGTGAAGGGCGCGATCTCCGGCGTGGTGCGCGAGGGCGCCATCGCCGCGGCGCTGACCAGCCTGATGATCCTGCTGTTCCTGGGAAGCTGGCGCTCGACGGTGATCATCGCCATCTCGATCCCGCTGTCGGTGCTGGCGGCGATCGCGGCGCTTTCGGCCACCGGCCAGACCTTCAACATCATGACGCTCGGCGGCCTGGCGCTGGCCGTGGGCATCCTGGTGGACGACGCCACGGTGACCATCGAGAACATCAACTGGCACCTGGAGCAGGGCAAGGAGGTCAGGACCGCGATCCTGGACGGCGCCAATCAGATCGTGACCCCGGCCTTCGTCTCGCTGCTGTGCATCTGCATCGTCTTCGTGCCGATGTTCCTGCTGAAGGGCGTGGCGGGCTTCCTGTTCGTGCCCATGGCGATGGCGGTGGTCTACGCCATGATCGCCTCCTTCGTGCTGTCGCGGACCCTGGTCCCGACCATGGCCATGTACCTGCTGCGGCCGCACGCCCACGAGGTGGCGGCCAGCCAGGGGACGCGCAATCCGTTCGCCCGCTTCCAGCGCCGGTTCGAGGCGGGCTTCGCCCAGGTGCGCTCGATCTATGCGGGCCTGCTGGAGCGCGCGATGGGCGCGCGCCGGCCGTTCCTGCTGGGCTTCCTGACCGTCGTCCTGGCCTCTTTCGCCCTGGCCCCATTCCTGGGCTCGAACTTCTTCCCCTCGGTGGACGCCGGCCAGATGACCATCCACGTCCGCGCGCCGATCGGCACGCGGGTGGAGGACACCTCGCTGGAGTTCGGCCGTATCGAGGCCACCGTGCGCAAGGTGATCCCGCCGGACGAGCTGGCCTCGCTGGTGGACAACATCGGCCTGCCGAACAGCTCCATCAACACGGTCTATTCGAACTCCGGGGTGATCGGGCCCGAGGACGGCGACCTCTATGTCAGCCTGAAGCCGCACCACCATCCCACCGCCGACTATGTGAAGACCCTGCGCGAGGTGCTGCCGCGTGACTATCCGGGCAGCACCTTCGCCTTCCTGCCGGCGGACATCGTCAGCCAGATCCTGAACTTCGGCTCGCCCGCGCCGATCGACCTGCAGGTCGCCGGCCCCAACGCCGAGGCCAACCGCGACTACGCCAACATGCTGCTGCGCAAGATCCACGGCATCCGCGGCCTGGCCGACGTGCGCATGCAGCAGCCGGAGGGCGGCCCGGAGCTGCGCGTCAACATCGACCGGGTCCGCGCCGCGCAGCTGGGCCTGGCCGAGCGCGACGTGACCAACAGCCTGCTGGGCACGCTGGCCGGCAGCGGCCAGGTCGCGCCGACCTACTGGGTGAACCCGCAGAACGGGGTCTCCTATCCGATCGTCGCCCAGACGCCGGAGTTCCGGGTGCCCTCGATCGCGGGCCTGGAGGACGTGCCGATCAACAGCTCCAGCGGCGGCCCGGCGCAGATGCTGGGCGGCCTGGGTTCGATCAGCCGCGACTCCACGCCGGCGGTGGTCACCCACTACAACGCCCTGCCGGTGATCGACATCTACGCCACCACCCAGGGCCGCGACCTGGGCTCGGTGACCGCCGACATCAACAAGGTCCTGAAGGCCGAGGCCAAGGACCGGCCGAAGGGCGCCACCGTCGCCCTGCGCGGCCAGATGGTGACCATGGACGACGCCTTCTCGGGCCTGTTCTTCGGGATCGCCGCGGCGATCGTGCTGATCTACCTGCTGATCGTCGTGAACTTCCAATCCTGGCTGGACCCGGGGGTGATCATCACCGCCCTGCCGGCGGCCCTGGCCGGCATCGTCTGGATGCTGTTCGCCACCGGCACCACGCTGTCGGTGCCGGCGCTGACCGGGGCGATCATGTGCATGGGCGTGGCGACCGCCAACTCCATCCTGGTCATCAGCTTCGCGCGTGAGCGCCTGGCGGCCACGGGCGATGCGATCCGCGCGGCCAAGGAGGCCGGCTTCACCCGCTTCCGTCCCGTCGTGATGACGGCGCTGGCGATGATCATCGGCATGACGCCGATGGCGCTGGGCCTGGGCGAAGGCGGCGAGCAGAACGCGCCGCTGGGCCGCGCCGTGATCGGCGGGCTGATCTTCGCCACCATCGCCACCCTGATGTTCGTCCCCGTGGTCTTCAGCCTGGTGCACGGACGCCGCGCTCATGCGCCCGCGCCGGTCCCGACCGCGGTTCCCGGAGAGACCTATGCCTGACTCCACGCCTGTCCCCGAGCCGTTTGGACATGAGCCGTCTGGACATGAGCCGTCGGGGCATGACCACGGCCCCTCGACGCCGGTGGTGACCCACATCTCCGACCGGCGGCTGAAGATGCTGGGCGGCGTCGCCGCCGCGGTCGCCGTGGTGGTGGTGGTCGGCGGCCTGGTCACCCGCGTCCAGGCCGACCAGGGCCAGAAGACCTGGACCCGCGAGCAGGCGATCCCGACGATCAACCTGGCGAAGATCGAGGCCGGCGGCACGCGCCAGCTGGCGCTGCCCGGCGAGATCCAGGCCTTCTACAACGCCCCGATCCACGCCCGCGTCTCGGGCTATCTCAAGAAGTGGTACGTGGACATCGGCACGCCGGTGAAGGCCGGCCAGCTGCTGGCCGACATCGACACGCCGGACCTCGACCAGCAGGTGCTGCAGGCCCGCGCCGACCTGGCCACGGCCCAGGCCAACCAGAGCCTGGCCGCCACCACCGCCGAGCGCTGGAAGGGCCTGGTGGCCGCCGACGCGGTCTCCAAGCAGGAGGCCGACGAGAAGTCCGGCGACCTGGCCGCCAAGACCTCGCTGGTCAACGCCGCGCGCGCCAACCTGAACCGCCTGCTGGCGCTGGAATCGTTCAAGAAGATCACCGCGCCCTTCGCCGGCGTGGTCACCACGCGCTCCACCGACATCGGCCAGCTGATCGCCGCCGGCGCGCCGAACGACCCGGCCCTGTTCACCGTCGCCGACCAGCACAAGCTCAGGGTCTATGTCCGC
>NZ_DASYAF010000040.1:0-6260 GCF_036501465.1 Phenylobacterium sp. | reverse complement strand
TTCCACCGGTGGGTCTGGTGGCCGAAGTGGGCGCCAGCTTCGAGAAGCTGCCGCATGGAAAAGTCGGGTAGCGCCATGAACCTTTGATCCTTCTTCCGGTTCGTGCCTCCGCGGGGCCTACCCCTCCGTGAGAAGGGGACCGGAACGGAAAAGCGCGAGGATTGACCCGCGCATCGCCGAACGCCCTGCGTGTGTGATGGCCGCGACATAGGTCGGGAAGGCGCAAAAGGCAAGGAGGAAGGGGCAAGTGGGGCTGGGCTATATAGCTCCGCTCATCCCCGCGAAGGCGGGGACCCAGGCTTTTTACCGCCAAGCACGCCAAGGACGCCAAGTGTCACCTGGCTTGGCGAACTTGGCGTCCTTTGCGGTTTAATCCTTGAACTGTCACGGTAGATGCCAAAAACGCCTGGGTCCCCGCTTTCGCGGGGATGAGCGGATTTATATGACCGTTCAATGCCTTCTCTCCGCTTCTTACCTAAACTTCCTCCAGAAACGCCACCCCTGGCGCGGTCTTGAGCGCGCCGCGAACGGCTGGGTCCAGGGAGAAGCGGCCGGGGAGTTTCAGTTCGACTTCGCGGCCGTCGCCGACGCCGGCGACCAGAATGATCTCGCCGCCGGCGCCGCCATCGGCGGGGCGCAGGCGGCGGCGGAGGCCCTCCATGTCGGCCGTGGCCGGCGAGAGGTGGACGCGCAGGCCGGCCGTGGCGCCGGCGACGGCGCGTTCCAGCGGCTCGGCCTCGTCGCCGAAGAAGCGCACGTCGCCGTCCGAGGCCTTGCCGCGCACCTTGATCACCACCGCCCTGCCCGGCTCCAGGGTCTCGCGGCAGCGGCGCAGCGCCTCCGGCGGAAACAGCACCTCATACTCGCCGGTGGGGTCCGACAGGGTGACGAAGGCGAACTTGTCGCCGCTCCTGGCCGAGGCGCGTTCCTGGCGCCGGCGGACGACGCCGGCCATGCGGAAGGCCTCCATGCCCGCCTCGACCTGGGCCAGCGCGTCGGTGAACATCGTGGTGCGCTTGCGGCGCAGCACCTCCATCATCGATTCCAGCGGGTGGCCGCTCAGATAGAAGCCCACCGCCGCCCGCTCCTCGTCCAGCTGATCGGTCTCGCTCCAGCGGTCGCGCCTGGGCAGGCGCAGCCGCGCCGCCTCGACCTGTTCGCCGAACAGATTGGCCTGCAGCGAGGCGCGCTCGGCCGCGGCGCTCTGCGCCTGGGCGTTCAGCACATCGGCGCCGGCGATGATCTCGGCGCGGTTCGCATGCAGGCTGTCGAAGGCCCCGGCCCGGGCCAGATTCTCCAGCGCGCGCTTGTTGACCTGGCGCGGATCGACCCGTTCGACGAAGTCGTGCAGGTCGGAGAACCGCCCGCCGGCCTCGCGCACGGCGACCAGATGTTCCATGGCGGCCAGGCCGACATTGCGGATGGCGCCGAGCGCATAGAGCACGGCCCCATCCTCGACGGTGAAGTCGGCGGCCGAGCGGTTGACGTCCGGCGGCAGGATGGTGACGCCGCTTCGCCGCGCGTCCTGATAGAACAGCGCCAGCTTGTCGGTATTGGAGATGTCCAGGCTCATCGAGCCGGCGAAGAACTCCACCGGGGCGTGGGTCTTCAACCACGCCGTCTGATAGGCGATCAGCGCGTAGGGCGCGGCGTGGCTCTTGGAGAAACCGTAGCCGGCGAACTTCGCCATCAGTTCGAAAATCATCTCGGCCAGCCCGGGCGGCACGCCGCGCTCGGTCGCGCCCGACATGAACCGGGCCCGCTGCTGGTCCATCTCCTTCTGGATCTTCTTGCCCATGGCGCGGCGCAGCATGTCGGCCTCGCCCAGGCTGTAGCCGGCCAGCGTGCGCGCGATCTGCAGCACCTGCTCCTGATAGACGATGACGCCGAAGGTCGCCGCGAGCACCGGCTCGAGCAGCGGATGCAGCACGTCGACCGGCGCCCGCCCGGCCTTGCGCTCGATGTACTCCGGAATCGAAGCCATCGGGCCCGGCCGGTAGAGCGAGATCAGGTCGGAGACCTCGTCGAGGTTACCCGGCCGAAGCTGGCGCAGGATGTCGCGCATCCCCTGCCCTTCCAGCTGGAAGAGGCCGATGGTCTGGCCCGTGGCCATGAGCTCGTAGGTGGCCGCGTCCTCCAGTGGCAGCTGTTCGAGATCGATGCCGGCGCCGCGACGCTCGAGGAAATGCACGGCGCGGTCGATGACGGTCAGCGTCTTCAGGCCCAGGAAGTCGAACTTCACCAGCCCGGCGCTTTCCACCCACTTCATGTTGAACTGGGTGGCGGGGATGTCCGAGCGCGCATCGCGATAGAGCGGCACGAGCTCCGTCAGCGGCCGGTCGGCGATGACGATGCCGGCCGCGTGGGTCGAGGCGTTGCGGTAAAGGCCCTCCAACTGCAGCGCCACTTCCAGCAGGCGCGCCACCTCCGGGTCGTCGTCCCTGGCCTGCTGCAGCCTGGGCTCGATCTCGACCGCGCGCGCCAGCGTGGTCGGGGCGGCCGGATTGTTCGGGATCATCTTGGCCAGCCGGTCGACCAGGCCCAGCGGCAGCTGCATCACCCGGCCGACATCGCGCAGCACCGCGCGGGCCTGCAAGCTGCCGAAGGTGATGATCTGCGCCACCCGGTCGCGGCCGTACTTGGCCTGGACATAGGCGATCACCTCTTCCCGGCGCTCCTGGCAGAAGTCGATGTCGAAGTCGGGCATGGAGACCCGCTCGGGATTCAGGAAACGCTCGAAGATCAGGTCAAAGCGCAGCGGGTCGACCCCGGTGATCAGCAGCGACCAGGCGACCAGCGAACCCGCGCCCGACCCCCGACCGGGGCCGACGGGGATGCCCTTGGCCACCGACCATTTCATGAAGTCGGAGACGATGAGGAAATAGCCGGAAAAACCCATCGACTGGATGACGCCGATCTCGCGCTCCAGCCGCTCGTGATACTCGGCGACCGGCGCGGCCGGGGTGTGGGTGGCGAGGCGCAAGGTCAGCCCCTCGCGGGCCTGGGCGGCCAGTTCGTCGGCCTCCGAGCGGCCGTCGACGGTCGGGAAGCGCGGCAGGATCGGGTCGCGCTTGACCACCATGAAGGCGCAGCGCCGGGCGATGTCGATCGTGTTGTCGCAGGCCTCGGGCAGGTCGGCGAACAGGTGGCGCATCTCCGCGGACGTCTTGAAGCCGTGCTCGGCGGTCACCCGCCGGCGCTCGTCCTGGCCGATGAAGGCGCCGTCGGCGATGCAGAGCAGCGCATCGTGCGCCTGGTGCATGGCCCGGGCGGCGAAATAGACGTCGTTGGTGGCGACCAGGGGCGCGTCGTGCTCGTAGGCATAGGCCACCAGCCCCGGCTCGGCGGCGGCCTCGGCGGCCAGGCCATGGCGCTGCAGCTCGACATAGAAGCGGTCTGAGAACACGCCTTGCATCTGCGCCAGGGCCGCATTGGCCTCGGCCGTGCGGCCGGCGGCGAATAGCGGATCGACCGGCCCATCCGGCCCGCCGGAGAGCAGGATCAGGCCCTCGGCGCAGCTCGCGACGCGGGCCCAGGGAACCCCCGGCTCGGCGGTCGGCTCGATGTCGAGATAGGCGGCGGACGACAGCGCCATCAGGTTGAGATAGCCGGCCTCGTTCTGCGCCAGCAGCACCACGGTCGGCGGCCGCGCCCAGCGCTCGGGCGGGCCCTCGCCGATGCCGGTGACCGGCAGCGCGCAGCCGACGATCGGTTGCACCCCCGCCTCCCTGGTGGCGACGGAAAACTCCAGCGCCCCGAACAGGTTGGCTCGGTCGGTCAGGGCCACGGCCGGCATGTCGGCGGCCCGCGCCAGCTTGCCGATCGTGTCGGCCTTGATCGCGCCTTCGAGCAGCGAATAGGCCGAGTGGACGCGCAGGTGGACAAACCCCTCGCCCAAACCCCCGGCCTCGACCTCCGCCATGCCCTCAGCCTCTCAAGGTCCGCGACTCAGGCGACCAGATGCGCCACCGAGCATACCATCCAGACGAACCCCGCCACCGACGCAAGCGCCAACGTCTCGCGCGCCAACCGAACCACCATTTCCGCCTCCTGATTTCGTACTTGTTTTGTTCTTATTCTTGTTTTGTTCTACGATGTCAAGGCCGCCTTTAGGCGATGGTCGGCAATTGGGCGGTTAAGGCTCCTCCCGTGGCAGGCCATCCACCCCTATCTCTCGGGTGGCCGGCGCCGCTGCGTCGGCGCTTGATCCGCGAGGGAGACTGCCAATGATCCGCAAAGCGCGCGCCGTCTGGCGTGGAACCGGCCGGGATGGCGATGGCGATATCAGCACCGATTCCGGGGTGCTGGATGAGACGCCCTATTCCTACAAGACCCGGTTCGAGAACGAGAAGGGGACCAATCCGGAGGAGCTGATCGCTGCGGCGCATTCGGCGTGCTTCACCATGGCCCTGGCCTTTCAGCTGCAGACAGCGGGCTATACGCCGAGCGAGCTTTCCACGCAGGCGGCGGTGTCGCTGGAGCCGGATGGGGCGGGGTTCAAGATCACCCGCTCGGCCTTGACCCTGGTCGCCGACGTGCCGGGGCTGGATCAGGCGACCTTCGACAAGCTGGCCGAGGCGGCGGAGAAGACCTGCCCGGTGTCGCGGGTGCTGAACGCCGAGATCACGCTGGAAAAGACGCTGAAATAGGGCGTCGCTAGGCCTCGCCCAGCCCAGCCGCCGCCAGCGCGGCGGGGTCGTCGCTGATCAGGCGGCGCAGCACCGGCTTGGTGTCGTGGAGGTGGGCGGCGGCGACGGAAAAGCCGGAATAGCGCGCGCCGTAAGGGTTGGGCTCGAGCTCGAACAGGTAGAGCTGCTTGGCCAGCGCCAGCATGACCAGGTCCAGTATGGCGTCGCGGTTGCGCTCAGGAGCCTGGGCGGGATCGTCGATATTGTGAATCCGAACGCCGGCCGCGGCCGGCAGGCTGGCGAAGGCGTGGATGCGTTCGGCGCCGAACAGCGACCGGAACTGGGCGACGGTGTCGCGGTTGTCGGTGGCGAGGAAGATCGGGCGGTCCGGCGCGATCTTGCCGGCCAGGGTGTCGGCGCCGAGCCTGGCCTTGTAGTCGGTATTGCGGACGTGGACGCCGAGATAGGGCGGCCCGACCTCGCCAAGGCGTTGCAGCAGGACCTCGACCAGCGGCTCGCGCAGGCGCAGCCGCGCCAGGGCGCCGATCGCGTTGGTCCCGCCGCCGCTGGCATGGTGGACGATCAGCGGCTCGGCATAGTCGCGGTCGAAATCGAAGGATGGCACCAGGCCAGTCTCGGCCTCGACGAACCGTTGCAGAGCCCGGTCGAAACGGGCGGCGTAGCGGGTCACGCGGCCGGCCAGGATGTGCGGAAAGACCTCGAGCTGGTCCAGCCCCCCGAGCACCGCATCGGCGTCGAGCACCAGACGCGCCTGGCGGCTGACGAAATAGGCCGAGAAGCGGTCGCGGAAATAGGTCTTGGAATAGTCGGTGTCGACGACGACGGTCCGGTCGAAGCGCTCGGCATAGAGGCAGGCGCGCTCGATCTGGCAAAGCATGTCGTTCAGCCCGCCCAGCGGGCGGCAGAGCAACAGCCTTTCCGTGGTCATGGTCGCCCCCTTCCGTCGAGAGCATAGAACAGGGTCTCAAAGCGTGTCGCCTGGCTTCGAAACTCGCCCCCCTGCGCGCCGGCGCTATATCTGCTGCGGTCTTGAATAGGGGAATAACCGATGATCACCGGGAACTGCCTTTGCGGCGCGGTCGCTTACGAGGCGGAGGCGCTTGCGGGGCCTGTCGTGCACTGCCATTGCCGCACCTGTCAGAAGGCTCACAGCGCCGCCTTCGCCACCACCGCACGCGTGCGGCGCGAGGATTTCCGCTGGACTCGCGGCGCGGACGGGATGGGCGCCTACCCCTCGTCGCCGGGCAAGCTGCGCCACTTCTGTCGCGCCTGTGGCTCGCAGATCATCTCGGAATGGACGCACGAGCCGTGGGTGATCCTGCGCATCGCCAGCGTCGAGTCCGGACTGGAGGCCGAACCCGCCTGCCACATCTGGGTCAGCCATCAGGCGAAGTGGGACCACGGCCAGGACGACCTGCCGCGATATGCGGAGGGCCGGCCGGCGTGACGGAACGCGCCGGGAGGTCTAGCGTTAAGCTTAAGGCCGCGACGTATTGCCGACGCGATGCCGGATGGGGGGGACGCTCAGATGTCCGACAAATCGCGAAATCTCGTCAGGATCGCCGGGCTCATGCTTGTCGTGCTGACGCTGAGCGCCTGCGTGGCCGGATC
>NZ_DASYAF010000039.1:0-43034 GCF_036501465.1 Phenylobacterium sp. | reverse complement strand
GAAGGTGTTGGTCCCGGTCAAGCGGGTGATCGACTACAACGTCAAGGCCCGGGTGAAGCCCGACCAGACGGGCGTCGACCTCGCCAATGTGAAGATGTCGATGAACCCCTTCTGCGAGATCGCGGTCGAAGAGGCCGTGCGGCTGAAGGAAAAGGGCGTGGCCACGGAAGTGGTGGCGGTCTCCATCGGTCCGCAACAGGCGCAGGAGACCTTGCGCACGGCGCTGGCCATGGGCGCCGACCGCGCCATCCTGGTGCAGACCGGCGAGGACCTGGAGCCGCTGGCCGTCGCCAAGGTGCTGGCCGCCATCGTCGGCAAGGAAAGCCCGGACCTGGTGGTCATGGGCAAGCAGGCGATCGACGGCGACAACAACGCCACCGGCCAGATGCTGGCCACCCTGCTCGACTGGCCGCAGGCGACCTTCGCCTCGGCCGTCGAGGTCTCGGGCAAGAAGGCCAAGGTGACCCGCGAGGTCGACGGCGGCCTGCAGACCCTGGAGGTGGACCTGCCGGCGGTGGTCACCGCCGACCTGCGCTTGAACGAGCCGCGCTACGCCAGCCTGCCGAACATCATGAAGGCCAAGAAGAAGGAGCTCGCCGTCGAAGAACTCGCCAGCCTCGGCGTCGACACCGCGCCGCGGCTGAAGGTGGTCAAGGTGACCGAGCCGCCCAAGCGCACCGCCGGCGTCAAGGTGGAGACCGCCGCCGACCTCGTCTCCAAGCTCAAGACCGAAGCGGGGGTGCTCTGATGGCCGTTCTCGTCATCGCCGACCACGACAACGCGTCGTTGAAGGACAACACCGAAAAGACCGTCACCGCCGCCCTGAAACTCTCGAGCGACGTGGACCTGCTGGTCGCCGGCAAGGGCTGCAAGGCCGTGGCCGACGCCGCGGCCAAGATCACCGGCGTGCGCAAGGTGCTGCTGGCCGAGAGCGCCGAGCTGGGCCAGGGCCTGGCCGAGGCCATGGAAGCCCTCGTCGTGCCGCTGATGGCGAACTACGACGCGGTGCTGACGCCGGCCACCAGCCAGGGCAAGAACTTCTCACCCCGCATCGCCGCCAAGCTCGCCGTGGCGCAGATCTCCGAGATCGTCGACGTGGTCGACGGCTCGACCTTCGTGCGGCCGATCTATGCCGGCAACGCGCTGGAGACCATCCAGTCGGCCGACGCAAAGAAGGTGATCACGGTCCGCGCCACCTCGTTCAAGGCCGCCGCCGACGGCGGTTCGGCCAAGGTCGAGACCATCGCCGCGCCCGCCGCCCCGGCCAAGGTCCGCTTCGTCGACCAGAAGCTGGTGAAATCGGCCCGCCCGGAACTCACCGGCGCCAAGATCGTGGTCTCCGGCGGCCGCGCCATGGGCTCGGCCGAGGAGTTCCAGAAGGTGATCGAGCCGCTGGCCGACAAGCTGGGCGCTGCGGTAGGGGCCAGTCGGGCCGCCGTGGACGCCGGCTATGCGCCCAACGACTATCAGGTCGGCCAGACCGGCAAGGTGGTCGCGCCTGAGCTCTACATCGCCATCGGCATCTCCGGCGCCATCCAGCATCTGGCCGGCATGAAGGATTCCAAGGTGATCGTGGCGATCAACAAGGACGCCGACGCGCCGATCTTCCAGGTCGCCGACTATGGCCTGGTCGCCGACTACAAGACCGCCGTGCCGGAGCTGATGAGCGCGCTTACCGCCGCCGGCAAGTAGCGTCCGATCCGGACAGGAGACGAGGGGCGGCTGCCGCGCGGGGCCGCCCTTTTTGGTTCAGGCCCCCTTCGCTGAGGCTCTCGGGCATCGCCTGGCCGGCGGCAGTGGGCGTCGCGAATGGCAGCAACCCCAGGCCCAGAACGGCCTGGGCGCCGGCGCCCTGTAGGACGCCGCGGCTGGCGGCTTGATGGCCACAAGCGCGGAAGCCGCCGCCGCAGCGCCGGTCAGAAACATTGAAGCGACCGCCAAGATAAGTCCCGGGTTCCGCATTCCAGCTCCGATCCTGGTTGGTGGGAGGCTCAAGGCCTCGTCAGGTCGTTGCGGATGACTTCGCCGCCCTTCATGACGAAGCGCACGTGCTCCAGCTGGCCGACGTCGGCCATCGGGTCGCCGGCCACCGCGACCAGATCGGCGAACTTTCCGGGCTCCACGGCGCCCACCTTGTCCTGCCAGCCCAGCATGGCCGCAGCGTTGGTGGTGACCGCGCGCAGGATGTCGGCAGGCGGCATGCCGACGTCTCGCAGGGTCGTGAAGATAGTGGCCGTCGCCTCGCCGCGGGTCTTGCCCGGCCAGTTCCAGCACATGTCGGAGCCCACGGCGAAGGGCGCGCCGGAGGCCAGCGCCCGCTTGACCAGCGCCGTCATCCGCTCGCGGTTACGCGCCTTGCTGGTGGCGAGCGCGGCGCGCTGGGCGGGATCGTCGGTCGGATGGATCGCGGTCCAGAGGTCGCCGGCGAAGGCCGGGGTGATGTCGAGGTAGATGCCCTTGTCGCGCATCGTCTTCAGCTGGGCGTCGGTGACGTCGTTGCCGTGCTCGACGCTGTCGACGCCGGCGTCGATCGCCGTCTGGATGTCGCCAACGCTGGTGGCGTGGACGGCGACCTTCATCTGGTGGCGGTGAGCCTCGTCGACCAGCGCCGCCATCTCGGCCGGGGTCACATCGTCGCCCATGGTCATCTTGATCACGTCGACGTTGTAGAAGGCGTTCTTCAGCACCGCCTGGCGCGCGCCCTCCGGCCCTTCGGCCTGCAGCAGCTCCTCGTTCAGGATCGCGTCGGCCAGGGCGGGGTTGAGGTCCTGCAGGTAGTTGCCGCGCTGGGTGATCTTGCGCCCGGCGGCCAGGATGCGTGGGCCCGGCAAGCGCCCGGCGTTGATCGCATCGCGCAGCGCCGCGTCGCCGTCCACGCCGGAGTGGCCGAGGTTGCGCACGGTGGTGAAGCCGCTCTCCAGGTCCTCCCGGGCCATCTGGGCGCCCATCAGGATGCGCTTGCCGGGGGACTCGACGATGGCCAGGAGCAGGCCGGGCCCGAAGTCGCCGTTGCGGCGCCGGGCGGTCTCGATCGGGCGCGGCGGGACGATGTCGATCAGCAGGTGGGTGTGGCTGTCGATCAGGCCGGGCAGCAGGGTGGCCGAGCCCAGGTCGATGATCTTGGCGTCCTTCGGCGCTTCCGCCTGGATCCGGGCGGGCGCCCCGACCGCCTTGATCTTGCCGGCCTCGATCAGCACTGCGGCCGGAGCGGTGACCGCACCGGTCTTCGGGTCGATCAGCCGGGCGGCCTTGACCACCGACGGGCCGGGCGCAGGCGCGGCTGTCGCCACACCGGCCATGACGAGCCACGCCGCCGCCAACACAAGACCCAACCCACGCATCACCGACCCCGCAAAGCCCTGGACAAGGCCGCTGGGTAGCCCGCGCCCCGGCTGGGACGCGAACGATAGTGTTTGCCGCTGGTTATGAGCATCGCTAATGGCTTTGCCCCATGCGGCTGCCGTCTCTCTTCGCCCTGCGCGCGCTCGAGGCCGCGGTCCGCCATGGCGGCTACAGCGCCGCCGCGCGCGAGCTTTCGGTGACCCAGGGTGCGGTGAGCCAGCAGATCCGCAAGCTGGAGGCCGAGCTTGGCGCCAGTCTCTTCCATCGCCGCGGCAACGAGATGGTCCCGACGCCCGAGGCCGCGCGCCTCGCCGGCGAGATCGCCACCGCGGTGGCCGGGCTGCAGGGCGCGGTCGAGGGCTTCGCCGCCGCGGCGGAGCGCGAGCCCCTGGTGCTGAGCGTCGACGGCCGGTTCGCGGCCCGCTGGCTGGCGCCCAAGCTGCCGCGCCTGCTGGCCCATCCGGCGGGCGCGAACCTGGACATCCGCGTCGAGGATCGCGTCGCCAACTTCACCGCCGACGGCATCGACCTGGGCGTCCGCTTCGGCCGCGGCGACTGGCCGCTGCTGGCCGCCGAACGCCTGACCACCGATCGGTTCTATGTGGTCTGCACCCCGCAGTTCGCGGCCGAGCACCGGATTGCGACGGCCCGCGACCTGCTGGAGGCGCCGCTGATCCATTCCGCCGACCGGCCCTGGTCGATGCTGTTCGATCGCCTGCAATTGCCGACGCCGCCGGTGAACGGTCCGGTGTCCAATGACTCGCTCCTGGTGCTGGAGGCCGTCGCCCGCGGGGTCGGCGCGGCGATCGTGCGCAGCAGCATGGTGGACGACGACCTGGCCAGCGGCCGCCTGATGCGCCCGAACTCCGACAGCCTGCCGCTGCCGCTCGACTATGTGCGCCCCGGCCAGCTGGTCCGCCCGGTCGCCGACCCGGAGACGCTGCCCGCGCCCTATGGCTACTTCGCCGTCTGGCGCCCGGACAACCGCAAGCAGCGCCGCATCCGGCTGCTGTGCGACTGGCTCACGGCGGCCGGTAAATAATTCCAAGGCTCAACCGCAAGTGGGTCCGATAGCGGGCCGTCGACGCACGCCGCAGCCTTTACGTTTCAAGAACCCCCATGATCCACGCTGCGCCGCAGCAAAAGCTTGCGGCAGCACGGCGCCGCCGTGCTAGAAACCTGTCGTGCAATTTTCGCCGTTTCGTCACGGCTGTATCTCGAGGCGTTGCTGAATGGTTCAGATCAAGTCGGTCGGCGTCATTGGCGCGGGGCAGATGGGCACGGGCATCGCCCATGTGGTGGCCCTGGGCGGCTACGACGTGCTGCTGCACGACGTCAGCGCGGAGCGGCTGGACGCCGGCCTGGGCCTGATCGAGAAGAACATGTCGCGCCAGGTTGTGCGCGGGATCATCAAGCAGGACGCGATGGACGCGGCCCTGAAGCTGATCAAGCCGGCGGGCGAGTTGCAGGCCATCGGCCAGACCGACCTGGCCATCGAGGCGGCCACCGAGGACGAAGAGACCAAGAAGACCATCTTCAAGGCGCTGGGCCCGCACCTGTCGGACACCACGCTTCTGGCCTCCAACACCTCCTCGATCTCGATCACCCGCCTGGCCGCGGCCACCGACCGGCCGGACCGGTTCATCGGCCTGCACTTCATGAACCCGGCGCCGCTGATGAAGCTGGTGGAGATCATCCGCGGCATCGCCACCGGGCCGGACACCTACGAGACCGCCGTGAACTTCGCCCAGAGCCTGGGCAAGACCACCGCCAACGCCGAGGACTTCCCGGCCTTCATCGTCAACCGCGTGCTGGTGCCGATGATCAACGAGGCGATCTACACCCTGTACGAAGGCGTCGGCACTGTCGAAGCCATCGACACGGCCATGAAGCTGGGCGCCAACCATCCGATGGGCCCGCTGGAGCTGGGCGACTTCATCGGCCTGGATACGGTGCTGTCGATCATGAACGTGCTCTACGAGGGCCTGGCGGACTCCAAGTACCGCCCGTGCCCGCTCCTGGTGAAATATGTCGAGGCCGGCTGGCTAGGCCGCAAGGCCGGGCGCGGCTTCTACGACTACCGCGGGGACGTGCCGGTTCCGACGCGATAGGCCCCCTACGCTCGTCCAACCTCCATCTGTCATCCCGGAATGACGCGCAGCGGCATATCCGGGACCCATGAGCACGTGGCGCTGGGAATGCTCACGGCGGCGACGCCGAGCGTTTTCCGGCTGCGCGGAGTCGATGGGTCCCGGTCTTCGCCAGAGGCGAAACCGGGATGACACCTTGAGATTGTTGGCCGACATCCTCCGGAAGGCCCGCATCCACCGTGAGATTTAAGGCGGCGAGCGTCCTGGGAGGGCGTTTTCACCACCCCGCTCATTCCCGCGAAGGCGGGAATCCATGTGGCGTCTGGAGGCTCCCTTCAGATTGAATCCCTGACTCGGTTTGGATCCCCGTCTCCGCAGGGATGAGGGGTCTTGGGTTTCCTATTTCCCCGCAGCCGCAGCCTTCTCCGCTTCCTCATGCCGGGCGCCGGAGAGGATGTTGGCCAGCGAATAGTTGCCCTCGTGACAGGCGTGTTCGCGCATCGGCTTGTCCGTCCGGTACCAGGAGAATTCGGCAGTCCAGGGCCGCGTATAGGTCTTCGGGTCGATCACCGTGAACTTGTAGAGCAGCTCACGGTTAGAGACCGCGGTGAAGCGTTCGATCACGGTCGCCTCGCCAGAGACGATGAAGGTCGGCGCCAGCCGGTAGTTGTCGGCCTCGGGCTGGCCCACCGTCTCCACCACCAGGGTCTTGCCCTCCCAGTGGCCGATGGAGTCGCCCAGCAGGCCCCACAGCACCTTCGGCCGGTGCTTGTCGGTGAGCGGGACGATACGCAGGTCGTCGCCGTACTCGGTATGGATCACCACCGCGCCGGGCGCGCGCAGGATCTGCAGGCCCTGCTCGAAGGCGAAGCTCGAGAGCGGCGGCTGGCCCTCGCCCACCAGGCAACGCTCGCCGTTGTAGCGGTCTTCCGGGTTGTCGGACTTTTCGGGCGGCGCCGGCGCGTCCAGGTCCTTCCTGGCCTGGGCCGTGTAGGGCAGCTTGCCGTCGGCGGGGTCGATAAGAAGGCGTGTGCGTCGCTGCCCCTTCACGATCGGCAGGCCGTCGATGCGGGTCATATCGTCAGGCACCTCGGGATCGAGCAGTTTGGCGAACTCGTCGGAAAGGGCCTTCGCCTCCGCGGCGCCGATCGCCTTGGCCTCAGCGCCCGAGACCACCAGTTGCGGCGTGCCCTTCGGCGCTTCCATGACGAGGACGAAGTTGGAGACCCAGGTCCCCTCGATGGAGGCCCTGGCCTGCGGTGGCGCGGCGCGTGCGGCTATCGCGCCCGACAGCCAAACGGCGCAAAGCGCCGCGCTCGCGGCAGATCTCCCCCTCATGACGCCCTCGATGTCATCGAAGGTGCGAGGGTAGGCGCAAACGCGCCGCGCAAGGACTGACCAATTTTGTCCGTCCATACGATCCTGCGGGAATGGGCAGGAACTAGTCGCCCGGCGCCCAGCGCTCCAGCCACTTCAGCCGGGCCTCGAAGGCCTCCAAGCGGCGCTCCGCCTCAGCGGCCTGGCGCAGGATCGGCAGGCCGGCCGCGATGGCCGAGCGCACCTCGGCGGCGGTGGCGGGGCGGCGCTCGGCGTACCAGTCGACCCGGGCCGGCTCCTCCAGCCTGAAGAGCACGCCGCCGTTCGCCTGGAACGGCGTGGCGCCACGGCCCTTGGTGACCCAGATGGCCGTGGCGGCGGATGGCGTCTTGCTGACATTGGCCTGGACGGCGTAGCCGGCCGCCGGGCCGTGCTGCGTGCTGGGCTTCGCCGCCGCCGAGCTGAGATGGGGGCAACTCGCCACGGAAAAGGCCGCGCAGTCGCAGTGCGACGGCGGCTCCGGCGTCGCGCCCTCGATCACCGACATCGGCCCGACCACCCAGCCGCGCCACGCGCCCAGCCGCTCGCCGCAGACCCAGCAGCGCTCGTCGCGCCAGGCGAGGCCCAGCTTCTCCGCGTCCACCACCGGGAACTGCGGGGTCCCGTCGCGCCAGGAGACGAACCACGGCACGGGGAAGCCGCGCACATCGGCCGGCAGCCGGGCGATCCGCGCCGGGGCGTCGGGGAAGCGGGTCGGCGCTGGGCTCAAGCGAACGGCGCCCTATTCGAACGGCGGGAAGTCGTCTTCGTCCATCACCCCGTCCAGGAAGTCGAAGACCGCTGCCTTGGTGAGCGCGTGGGGGATGGCCGAGAAGTGGTCGCAGCCGGGGATCACCTTGCCATGGCCGTGCGGGAAGATCGCCGCCAGCGCCTCCGGGTCGCCCGCGCCCGCATCGCCCGCGCCGGCCACCACCAGCACCGGCATCGGCAGGGTGGCCAGGGCGTCGTGGTCGAAGGGCATGTTGCGGGTCTGGGTCATGGCCGCCAGCGCCTTCCGGTCCTCGCCCTGCTCGTCGGCGAACTGGCGGAACGAGCGCAGCATGGGCTCGGTGATGGTGGCCGGATCGTCGGCCAGCATGGCCTGCGCCATCTTCTCCGATGAGCCTTCCTCGCGCGGCTCCAGGAACTTGCCCCCGATCCCGCCCAGGACCAGGTGGTCAATGCGGCCGGGCTGGGCCACGGCCAGCTCCAGCGCCGTGCGTGTGCCCATGGAGTAGCCGAAGACGTCGGCGCGCTCGACGCCCAGGGCGTCCATCAGGTTCAGCACGTCGGCGGCCAGCCGCTCGCGCTCATAGGCGTGCAGGTCATGGGGCTTTCCGCTCTCGCCATGGCCGCGCTGGTCCAGCGCGATCACCCGATAGCCCCGCCGCTCGAAGGCCGTGTACCAGCCGGTGCGCTTCCAGCCTTCGTTGCGGTTCGAGGCGAAGCCGTGGATCAGGACGATCGTCCCCTGGGCCGGACCGGCGGGAGCGATGTCGTCATAGGCGATGGTGACGCCGTCGGAGGTGAAGCTGGCCATGTCGCCACCCTAGAGCAGGATGGGGCCAGGCGGAATCGCCTACCGCTGAATCGTGCTCGAGACGTCAAGAGTCTGAACCCGCAGGGGTTCGGCGCGCCGCAAATCCAAAAGGGGAGCGCGAAATCAGCGTGGCGGCTGCCCGTTGAGGACGTCGGGTTCGTCCGAGGGCCCGCACTGGTGCAGGACTTTGCAGCGCATGCCGGGAAAGTCGTTCGAGCTGGCCTGGCCGTGCGGGCCGTAGCGGTCGCCATAGGCCTTGAACGCATCCTTGGTCCTCACCTCGCCGGCCACGTCGGGCCGATTGGGCAGCCGCGGGAACGCGGGCAGGCCGCCGCCGGCGAAGACCGGGCAGGGCGGGGCGATGCGGTTGGAATGCTCGTCGGCCGGTTTGCAGTCGCCGGGCCCGGGCGGCAGGCGGCGCGAGTAGAGCGGGCGCTTGGCCTCCTCCTCATAGTATTTGTGCAGGTCGCGCCGGGGCCCGGCGCGCTCCAGCAGCTCCTGGTCGGTGAGCTGGCGCGGATCGAGCGGCTTTGGCGTCGCGGCGAGGGCCGGCGCGGAGGGTGATGCCGGGCGCGACAGGATCGGCGGCGCAGGGGTCGCGGCGGCGGCGGGCGCGGAATTGGACGTCACCGACGGCGGCGTCGGCTTCGGGCGCTCGGGCCGCTCCGGCCGCAACAGCTCCACCTGGATCGCCGGCGGCTCGGCCCATTGCACGAACGGGTGCGTCGCCAGGTAGGCGGTGAACAGCAGGGCGTGCGCGGCCAGGGACGCGGCGATGACCGCCGCCGAACGACGCCGAATGCGCAAGCCTCAATCCCCCGATCGAGGCCCTCCCCAAGACCGTCCCACGGTCACGCTCGGAAACCAGGGTGTTCGAACTATGGCTCAGCTGCGCCAGCGAAGTGTTGCGGGCTCGACGGGGTTGGCGAACGCCCGGCCCTCCCGGCGGCTCGCGGCCCATTCGCGCTTCAGCTGCTGGTACCACTTGGCCTGGCGGTCGGCGTCGTCGATCCACAGCAGCGAAGGGTCGTACTTCAGGCCCTGGTTCTGCAGGTTCACCATGTCGCCGTCCTGGCGCAGGAAGGCGCGCGCGCCGGCCGCGATGAACGGCCGCAGGAAGACGAAGGCCGGGTGGTCGGACCAGACGATCTGGGTGATCCGCGTGGTCGTCTCGTTCACCGGCGTCAGGCAGGTGAGGCTCAGCACCTGGCGGGCGCCCACGGTGACGTGCTCCCAGCGCAGGCCCGGGATGCGGAAGGTGATCTCGGTCAGCGGCTCGCCGCCCAGGATGGCGTAGGCGCGGGAATTCTTCGACGGCTCGTGGCGCACCATGGCGAAGCCCGCCTCGCGCGGCTCGAACCGCTTGGCCTTCTCGTGCTGGCTGGCCCTGGAGCGCCACCACCACTGCTGGTGGACGTAGGGGCCGTGCGCCGGGTCCATCAGGCCCACCACCGCGTGGTCGATGTGGGCGGCGAACTCCATGCGGTCGACGATCTTGGGCCCGCCGCCGACCACGCCCTCGAACACCGGCGGCGGCTCGGTGGGCTCGCCCAGGCCGCGGGCGTCGCCGGCGATCCAGACGAAGACCAGGCCCTGGCTCTCGGCCACCGGATAGCGCCGCACGCGGATGCGGGCGACGTCCATCGCCTGGTCGGCCACCAGCGAGGGGATGGCCGCGCAGGCGCCGTCCTTGCCGAACCGCCAGCCGTGGTAGGGGCATTCCACCGTCGTGGAACCCCCGGGCTCCTGATGGAAACGCCCGGCCGAAAGCGGCGCGGCGCGATGCGGGCAGATGTCGCGCAGCGCGAAGAGCTCGCCCTTGGGGGAGCGGCCGAGCAGCACCGGCTCGCCCAGGAGTTCGTAGCGGGTCATCTTCCCGCGCGGCAGGTCCTTGGCCAGCGCGGCGAAGTACCAGATGTCGGTCAGGAACCCCTGGCCGAACCTGGTCTCGCTGCGCGCCGCCCTGGTGTCGCCCTCGGCCATGGTCCGGTTCTAAGGCGGGTCGCGCCCGCGCGCCACTTTGGCGAAGGTCAAATCGGCCTCGCCGCGAATTCATTCCGCGCCGGCCCACGGCGGCGCTAGGCTGCGCCAGCCAGGGAGACCGCCATGTTCCGCATCCTGCTCTGCGCCCTGTCGCTGTCGCTGCTCGCCGCACCCATCGCCAGGGCGCAGGACGAGGCGGCCACGCTTGGCGACTTCTTCACCGGCACGCTGGAGATCGACGTCCCGGCCGGCGACTGGAGCGCCAAGCGCTATCTCGCGCCGGACCATACCTATCGCGAGGTGGGGTCCGATGGGACGGTGCGCGGGACCTGGGCGGTGCGCGACGGCAAGGTCTGCACCACCGCCCAGCGGCCGGTGCAAAGCGAAGACCGCGCCGCGACCTATTGCAACGCCATCCTGGGCAAGCACGCGGGCGACATGTGGCGCGACGCGGACCCGGTGACCGGCAACGCCGTGCTGTTCAAACTGACCGCCGGGCGCGACCGCTCATAGCCGCAGGAACACCGCGGCATAGGGCGAAAGGCCGATGGAGCCGCCGCGCAGGTCGGCGTCGCCGGCCCGCAGGTCCAGCAGGGTCGCGCCGGAAAGCGCCGCCGCCTCCACGAACCGCGGCGCCCCGCTCAGGTTGAACAGGCAGAGGATCGCCTCGCCCTCGCCGCGCCGGACGAAGCCCAGCACCGGGTCCGGCAGGTCGAGGATCTCGAGGTCGCCGGCCGTCAGGGCCTGCGAGCCGCGGCGGAAGTCGATCATCGCCCGGGCGAAGCGGAGCGCCGATTCCGGATCGGCCTCCTGCGCCTCGACGGTCAGGCCGGCGTGCTCGGCGGCGGCCGGCAGCCAGGGCGTCCCGGTGGAAAAACCGAGGTTCGCCCCCATCGTCCACGGCATCGGCGTGCGGCAGCCGTCACGGCCGCCGGCGTAGGGCCAGTAGAGGTCGCCCACCGGGTCGCGCAGCTGGTCACGCCGCAACGACGCCTGCGGCAGGCCGAGCTCCTCGCCCTGGTAGATCAGGGTCGTGCCCTTGAGCGCGAGCAGCAGGGCGAACATCAGCTTGGCCACTTCCGGCCCTGCGTCCTCGCCGCCGAACCGGCTCACCGTGCGCGGCACGTCGTGATTGGAGAAGCTGATGGTCGGCCAGTGGCCCGGGAAGCGGTCCAGGGTGGCGTAGTGGTCCTTGAAGACCTGCGGATCCATCTTCCGCGCCAGCAGCAGGACGAAGGTGTAGGCCGAGTGCAGGCCGTCCTGCGGCGTGAGGTAGGCGCCGCAGCGTTCCTCCTCCTCGGAGACCTCGCCGAAGACGAACTTGTCGCCCCCATCTTTCCCGTCGTGCGCTTCCACGCGCCGGCGGACCAGGTCCAGCAGCGGCTTGTTCTCCGGCAGGTTGGAATCGAACAGGTGCTTCTGCAGGTTGCCGGCGTGGCTCCAGTCGTGGCGGGTGCGCTCGGCCATCGGCACGGGCGGGTTGGGCGTCAGGCCTGGGTCGTGCAGGAAGGCCCCGGCCACATCCAGGCGGAAGCCGTCGACGCCTTGGGCGAGCCAGTGGTCCAGCACCGAAAGCGCCGCCTCGCGCGCCTGGGGATTGCGCCAGTTCAGCTTCGGCTGCTGGCGCAGGAACTTGTGGTGGTAGTGCTGGCGGCGCGCCGGCTGGTAGGCCCAGGCCGGGCCGCCGAACACCGACAGCCAGTTGTTGGGCGCGGTCCCGTCCTCCTGCGGGTCGGCCCAGACGTACCAGTCCGCCTTCGGCCCATCCTTGCCGCCGGTCAGGCTTTCCACGAACCAGGGGTGTTCGTCGGAGGTGTGGGCCAGCACCTCGTCCAGCACCACCTTCAGGCCGCGGGCGTGGGCGGCGCTCAGCAGGCGGGCGAGGTCGTCGGGCGTCCCATAGTCGCCCTGCACGCCCTGGTAGTCGGCGACGTCATAACCCCAGTCGCGGTTGGGCGAGGGATGGATCGGCGACAGCCAGACCCCGTCGACGCCCAAGGCCGCGATATAGTCCAGCTTGGCCTCGACGCCCGGCAGGTCGCCCTGGCCGTCGCCGTTCGAGTCGAAGAAGCTGCGGACATAGACGTGGTAGAGGACCGCGCCCTGCCACCACGGCCTCCCCACCGGGACTAGACCTCAGACGTGTCGTTGATGATCCGCGAGACCAGGCCATAGGCCTTGGCCTCCTCGGCGTTCATCCAGAAGTTCCGCTGGGTGTCCTTGAGGATCTTCTCGAGCGGCTGGCCGGTCTCCGCCGAGATCATCCGGTTCACCCGGTCGCGCATCTTGATGATCTGCTCGGCCTCGATCTGGATGTCGCTGGCCTGGCCGCGCATGCCGCCCGCCGGCTGGTGCAGCAGGAAGCGGGTGTTGGGCAGGCAGAGGCGGTTTTCCTTCTTGGCGCCCAGGAAGATGTGCGCGCCGGCGCTGGCCACCCAGCCGGTGCCGATCGCCTTCACCTCGACGCCGCAGAAGCGGATCATGTCGTGGATGGTGTCGCCGCTCTCCACGTGACCGCCCGGCGAATTGATGATGATCCGGATCGGCTTGTCGTTCTCGGCGGCGTAGGCGGTGATCTGGGCGGTGACCCGCTCGGCCAGGCGCATGTCGATCTCGCCGAACACCAGCACGGTGCGCGACTTGAACAGCGCGTTCTGCACCGGGCCGGAGGTCAGCGGCATGTCGGGCTGGCGGCCCTTGTCCTCTTCGTCGCCGTCTTCGTCGTCGAGGTAGTTCCGGTAGATGTCGCGCATAGGGTCCTCAGAGGGGAAACGCTCAGGCGGAACGTGCGTCGCCGCAGCCCCGACTGCAAGGGTTGGCCGGTCTTTTATCCCGCCGCTGTGGCGATCAGGCGCGCGTAGAAGCGCACGCACTGTTCCAGGTTCGCGAGCGTCAGGTGCTCGTTTGTACCGTGGATCATTTCAATGTCGTTGAGACCGAAGGCCATGGGCTGGAAGCGGTAGACGTCGGCGGCCACGCCGGCCATGTAGCGGCTGTCGGTGCCGGCGGTGACCAGGCTGGGGGCGACCGGCGCGCCGGTGACCTGGCCGGCCACCGCGGCCAGCACCTTCCAGCCGCCCGAGCGCGTCGAGGAGACCGGCGAGGGCTCCGACGGCGGGTCCACCCAGGAGAGCGCCACCGGCAGGCCGCGCACCGCCGCCTTGGCCCGCGCCATCACCGTGGCGGAGCTGTCGCCGGGTTCGATCCGGTAGTTGATCCAGGCCGCGGCCTCCTGCGGCAGGACGTTCTCCTTGGGGCTTCCCTGCAGCATGGTGGGCGCGATTGTGGTGTGCAGCAGGGCCGCGCCGGAGGGCGTGGCGCCCATCTGCTTCACCAGCATCGGCTTGAACAGCCAGGGGTTGGCCACCGCCATCCGGACCGCGAACGGCGCCTTCAGCGCCACGGCCTGCAGCATCGCCGCGCCGGGGCCGCGGAAGTCCATGGGGAAGCCGTGGCTCGAGATCGCCTCCACGGCCTTCGACAGGGTCACAACCCCGCCGCCGTCGCTGGGCGGCGCCGAGGAGTGGCCGCCCTCGGCCCTGGCGGTGACCTTCAGCGTCGCATAGCCCTTCTCGGCCGTGCCGATCATCGACAGCTTGCCGTGGGTGATCGGATTGTCGGTGATCTCGGCCAGGCCCTCGTCGAGCACGAACTCGGCCTTGATCCCGCGCGACTTCAGCAGGGCGGCGGCGGCGCGTGCGCCGGTCCCGTGGGTCTCCTCGTCCTCGCCGGAGACGATGATGATCGTGCGCTTCGGCCTGAAACCCTGCTTGGCCAGGCTCTCGGCGCCTTCGAACAGGGTGATCAGCGAGCCCTTGTCGTCGACCGAGCCGCGGCCCCAGACCGCGCCGTCGGCCACCGCGCCGGCGAAGGGCGGATGCTTCCACTCGGCCTCGGTGCCCGGCGTCACCGGCACCACGTCCTGATGGGCCATCAGCACGATGGGGGCGAGCGAGGGGTCGGAGCCCTTCCACGTGTAGACCAGGGTGTTCTTGCCGACGATCTCGCGGGTCATGGCCGCGTGCGCCGCCGGATAGGTCGCGACCAGGAAGTCGTGCAGCCTGGCCCATTCCGCCGGCTGGTCGTCCTTCAGGTCCTGGTGGCTCACGGTCTGGATCTGCACCGCCTGCGACAGGTGCTGGGCGGCCGACGCCACGTCGATCTCGCCGGCCGGGACCACGCGGATGTCGGCGGTCGAGACCTCCCCGGGCAGCCGGTAGGTGAGGGTGCGCACCAGCGCGATGGCGATCACCGCGATCACGCCCAGGAAGACAATCAGCGCGATCCGGCTCAGCACACGCATTCGGCCCCACCTCGAAACTTCAGCCAGCTTACCTTGACGCACAGGTGGCCCACATCGCAAATGGCCGGCAAATCAAACGCGCGTTTAAGGGAGCGCTTAAGATGAGCGACGTGATGGAAAAACCCAACGCCCTCACCGGCAAGCTGTTCGACCTGACGGGCAAGGTGGCGGTGATCACCGGCTCCTCGCGCGGCATCGGCAAGGCCATCGCCGAGCAGATGGCGGCCCACGGCGCCAAGGTGGTGATCTCCTCGCGCAAGGCCGGCCCCTGCGAGGAGGTCGCCGCGGCGATCAACGCCCGCAGCGCCGGCCACGCCATCGCGATCCCGGCCAACATCTCGTCGAAGGACGACCTGCAGCGGCTGATGGACGAGACCCGCAAGGCGTTCGGCCAGATCGACATCCTGGTCTGCAACGCCGCGTCCAACCCCTACTACGGCAGCCAGCTCGACATTTCCGACGACGCCTTCGGCAAGATCCTCACCAACAACATCGTGGCCAACAACTGGATGATCCAGATGGTCACGCCGGAGATGCGCGCGCGCAAGGACGGGGCGATCATCATCGTCTCCTCCATCGGCGGCCTGCGCGGAAGCGAGGTGATCGGCGCCTACTGCATCTCCAAGGCCGCCGATATGCAGCTCGCCCGCAACCTCGCCAAGGAGCTGGGGCCGTCGAACATCCGGGTGAACTGCGTCGCGCCGGGCCTGGTGAAGACCGACTTCGCCAAGGCGCTCTGGGACACCCCGGCCGGCGAGGAGCGCGCCAGCTCCGGCACCCCGCTGCGCCGCCTGGGCGAGCCCGACGACATCGCCGGCGCCGCGGTCTACCTGGCCAGCCGCGCCGGGGCCTGGACCACGGGCCAGACCATCGTGGTGGACGGCGGGACGGTGTGCTGAGGACGGGCAGGTCTTCTTGGGTGTCATCCCGGTTTCGCGTCAGCGAAGACCGGGACCCAGGGATACCGTGTCTCCCGAAGAGGTGACACATCACTACCGCGATCCATCCTGCGGCGCGGCGTCTGGGGGGCCCGGACAAGCGCTGCGCGCTTTCCGGGATGACATTCGATGGGCCTTGTTCCTTTCCCGCCCGCCAGTCGCTCCGAATACCCCTCACGGGCGAATCTGGTCTTAGGACTTTCGTCCAATAGCGGCGGCGCGACGCGCGCCCTACCCTCAGGTCAGCTTGATCCTGGGAGGGATGGGAAATGCGCTGCAAGATCCGTTGGACGATGCTCGCCGCGATCGCGGGCGCCTGCGCCGCATCGCTGTCTGCCGGGGCGGCGTTGGCCGCGCCGGTGATCCAGAACGGCGACTTCGAAACCGGCGACCTGACCGGCTGGACGGCGTCCGGCGTGGTCGGGGCGGACCCCGAGGGCGTCTACGCCGGCCCCAGTTGCTGCGGCTTCACGACCAGCCATCCGGACAACGAGGTGGCGGTGTTCGGCGGCGGCGTCGGAAGCGGCGACGAGGTGCTGAGCCAGGATTTCGCCACCGAGCTCGGCGTCACCTACACCATCAACTACGACTTCGCCTTCATTGGCGGCGGCGCGCTGAACTTCCTGGACGTCTCGGCCGGCGGGGTCACCCACAACTTCCAGGGCGCTGGCTCCACGGACATCGACACCTCCTACATGCACGACGTGCTGAGCTTCGTCGGCGATGGGAATGTCGCGACGGTTTCCTTCGAAGTGTTCGACGGCCCGGCCGACAGCACCGACACCATCCTCGACAACGTCCGCGTCTCGGTGCCGGAGCCGGCGACCTGGGCGCTGATGATCACGGGCTTCGGCCTGGCCGGGGTGGCGCTGCGGCGGCGCAGGGGCGCGCTCGTCCGCGCCTGAGCCGTCGGCGCCCTGTCAACGCCCTTGACCTGGACCTAAGGTCCAGGTTGCAGAGTGCCTGATGACCCGGAGGGCGTGGCGATGCGAGGGCGGTGGATCGGCGTGGCGCTGGCCCTGACCGGCACGGCGGCGCCGGCGGCGGACCTGTCACCGGCGCGGTGGCCGGCGGCGGAGCGCGCCCGGCTGGAGCAGATGGAGCAGCGGTTCTTCCCGGCCGCGACGCGCACCCTGCAGGGGCGGACGCAGATGGTGTCGGCGACGCTGTCGCCCTTCGCCGTGCACGCCGGGATGGAGGCGCTGGACCAGGGCGGGACGGCGGCCGACGCGGCCGTCACCGTGGCCCTGACCCAGGTCGCCACCGACCTCGGCGCGGTGGTGTCCTATGCGGGCGTCGCCGAGCTGGTCTACTACGAGGCCAAGACCCGGCGGACCTATGTGCTCGAGGCGAACTGGGGAACCTATGCCGACGAGCGCGCGCCGCTGACCATCCCGGCGGAGGACCTGAGCGAGGTCACCGGCGGACCCTCGACGGCGTCGGCGGGCCCGCAGGGGCGCAAGACGCTGGTCCCCGGGTTCATGGCCGGCATGGCGGCGGCGCACGCCCGGTTCGGGCGCCTGCCCTGGGCGAACCTCTTCCAGCCGGCGATCTGGTGCGCCGAGAACGGGGTGACGGTCTCGCCCCTGCTGGGCGCCTATTTCGGCATGACCGGCGGCCAGCTGGCGCGCACGGAGGAAGGCCGCCGCTTCCTCGGCCAGTCCGGCCGCAGCCTGCCCCGGGCCGGCGACCGCTTCGTGCAGCCGCAGCTCGCGGCCCTGCTACACGCGGTCGCCGACAAGGGCGCGGACGAGATGTATCGCGGCGCCTGGGCCCGGCAGTACGTCGACATCGTGCGGCGCGAGGGCGGCGCGGTGACCCTGGAAGATCTCGCCGCCTACCGGCCGGTCTGGGAAACCCCGGATTCCGTGGCCTTCGGCGACGCGGCGGTGATGGGCCCCAGCCGGGCGGCGCGCGGCCCGGCGGCGATCTATGCCGCCCTGGCGAGCCTCGATCGCGACAAGGCGACCGGGCCCTATTGGACCGATCCCGACACCTTCGCCGCCTACGCTCGCGCATTGCAGCCGGCGGCGACCCAGGCGGGCCACCACAGCGACGCGGTGGTGGTCGTCGACCGCTGGGGCAATGTCGCGGCGCTGGTGCATACGATCAACGCGACCATGTGGGGCGAGACCGGCATCGTGGTCGGCGGCGTGCCGATCTCCGGCGCGGGCGGCCTCTACAAGCCGATGATGGCCGGGCTCGCGCCCCGGGCCCATGTGCCGTCCGACATGGCGCCGGTCCTGGCGCTGCGCGGCGGAAAGCCCGTGCTGGCCGTGGCCAGCGTCGGCAGCTCGCTGGCGCAGGAGACCACCCGGATGACCGCCGGCCTGCTGGGCGGCGGCGAACCGCAGGCTTGGGCCGCCGCGCCGCCCCTGCTGCTGGCCCTGAGCGCGGCGGAGCGGGACGCCATCGGGGTTCCGGCCGGCGCCTATGACGCGGCGTTCCGCGCGGCGCTGGCGGCGCGGGGCGTGAGGCTGCGCGAGGAGCCCATGCAGCGCGCCCTGGCCCTGCGCGGCACGGTCGCCTTCGCGGTCCGCGCGGCCGACGGCTGGCGCACCGCCGAGGTTCCGACGACCACGGTGTTCGCCGACTCGCGCTGAGGCCCCGATCTCCCGCGAAGGGAGACGGCTAGTGAACCGGCGCCAGCCACATCCGGCCGTGCGCCACGTCGAAGGTGACCACCCAGCGCCGCAGCACCGGCGCGCCGATATTGCCGTCGAGGATCAGGTCGGCGACGTGGCTCGTCGCCTTCAGCGGCACGCCGCCCGCCAGCTTGCCGTCGAAGGGCTGGGCGCCCTTCTTATCCGGATCGAGGCCGAACAGGGCGGCCACGTGCTTGCCCACGATCACCGCCCCGTCGCTGCCGCTGTCGATGGTGAACCAGACGCGGCCCGACGGCGTGTCCAGCCCGGCCATCACCGACGGGGCGTAGCCCTCGGCTTCCCAGACCACCTGCACCGGGACCTCGGTCGCGTGGGCGATGCGGGCCTTCAGGCTGGCGGGCGTCTCGACGATCAGCCGGCGGCCGGAGATGTCCAGGGTGACGGGCCGCTTGCCGAACGCGTCCAGGCCCACCGAGCCCAAGAGCGGCGGCGCGTCCTTGGGCAGGAACTTGGAGAAGTCGACCACCAGGGTGGTGGCGGGCGCGAGCCTGGCGCCGGCCGCGGTGATCGCGATCCCGTCGCAGCGCGGCGCGTCGATGCGGTCGCCGCGCATGCGGAAGCCGGTCAGCCGGCCCCAGGGCCGGCAGCGCGCCGCCTCGGCCGCCGGCGGGGTGATGACGGTGATCCCGCCGCCGGTGTCGAACTGGAACAGGCCCTGGACGCCGCCGATGCGCCCGCGAAAGGCCAGGTGGTCGTTGTCGACATAGGGCTCCAGCGGGATCACCGCCGCCGGTCGGGCGACAGGTCTGGCGGCAGGTTTGGCGGCCGCCGGCGCCGCGATCAACGCCAGGGCCGCGGCGAGGATGAACAAGCGTCGCTTCTGCATGGCCCGACCCTAGCGCAGGCCCGGCGGCCGTTCGTTTCGATTTGCGTCGAACGGTCTGCGTTCAGCTTTTGACGATCATCTCCAGCCCACCCTCGAACGGCAGGGTCATGGCGCTGAGGCCGTTGGCCGGGTCTTCGACGTAGTCCAGGAACTTCGCATAGGCGTGGCGCACGCGCGTGGTGTTGTCGGCGACGATCACCGCGCCCGGCCGCAGGTGCGGGCCGATCAGCTCGATGGCCGGCCGGGCCATCTCGGTCCAGATGTCCATCAGCACGAAGTCCACCGGCCCTTCGATCGTCTTCAGGGTCTGGCGCAGGTCGCCCTCGCGCAGGTCGATGAGGTCGGCCAGGCCGGCTTCGGCGAAATTGGCCCGGGCGATGGCCGCCTTGGCCGGCTCGTGCTCCGTGCCGATCACCACGCCGCCGCCGTTCGCGCGCACCGCGTCGGCCAGGTAGAGGGTCGAGACGCCGTGCGAGGTGCCGACTTCGACCACGCGGGCAGCCCGCAGCGCGCGGCAGATCAGGTGGCAGAACGCCGCCTTGGGCGGCTCCAGCGCCACCAGCTTGTCGGCCATGTAGCGGTGGGAGGTCTCGTCGAACCCGTCCCAGGAGAGCTCGCCCCGCTTGCCGCGCTCGGCGAACCAGGCGCCGGTCTCGGCCTCCTGGGCCTGGCTCTGCGCCTGCAACCGGTCGGCCAGGGCCTGCAGCTTGGGATCGGTGAGCACGCCGGTCATGGTCTGGTCTCCTGTGGAGCGGGTTCAGCCCGCCCGGACGATGTCGCGCGCCCGGGCCAGCCGCTCGATTCCGGCGTCCAGGGTCGCGTCGCGCTTGGCCAGGCACAGGCGCACGATGTGGGTCACCGGCTCTTCCTCGTAGAGCGCCGAGATGGGAATGGCCGCCACGCCGGCCTCCTTCACCGCGCGCAGGCAGAAATCGCGGTCGCCGAGCGCGATCCCCGAGGCGGTCAGGTCGAGGTTGAGGAAATAGGTCCCCTGGGCCGAGAGCACCGCGAAGCCCTCGCGCTTCAGGCCGGCCCCCAGCCGGTCGCGGGAGCGCTCCAGGTCGCGCGGCATGGCCTCGAACCAGTCGCCGGGATTGTCCAGGCCGAAGGCCACGGCGGCCTGCAGGTTGGGCGGCGTCGTGAAGGTCAGGAACTGGTGGGCGCGGGCCAGCGCATGGGTGAGCGGCGGCGCGGCGCAGAGGAAGCCCACCTTCCAGCCGGTCAGGCCGAACATCTTGCCGGCCGAGCCGATCTTCACCGTCCGCTCGCGCATGCCGGGCAGCGCGATCAGCGGCCGATGGCATGCGTTGCCGAACACCACCTGCTCCCAGACCTCGTCGCAGATGGCGATCAGGTCGTGGGCCACGCAGACCTCGGCCAGAAACGCCAGGTCCTCGTCCGACAGCACGGTCCCGGCGGGATTGTTCGGGTTGTTGAGCACCAGGTATCGGGTCTTCGGCCCGATCGCCGCCTCCAGCATGGCGCGGTCGAAGCGCCAGTGCGGCGGCCTGAGCGTGACCAGCCTGGCGGTCCCGCCGGCGCGGCGGATCAGCGGCAGGTAGGCGTCGTAGAGCGGCTGGAAGACGACCACCTCGTCGCCGGGCTCGATCAGGCCCAGGAAGGCCGCCGCCAGCGCCTCGGTGGCGCCGGAGGTGATGGTGACCTCGCTCATCGGGTCCAGGTCCAGGCCCTGACAGCGGGCGTAGTGGCCGGCCACCGCGGCGCGCAGCTCCGGCAGGCCGGTCATGGGCGGATACTGGTTGTAGCCGTTCAGCACCGCGTCGGCGGCCTTGGCGCGGATCGCCTCCGGCCCCGGGTCGTCGGGGAAGCCCTGACCCAGGTTTACCGCGCCCAGCGTGCGGGCCAGCCCCGACATCTCCTCGAAGACGGTCATCGGCAGGCTTGAGAAGATCGGATTGGCCATTAGATCATCAGCTTGGGGGGCGACTTCGCCTTCATGACCGGCGGGAGGCGGATGTGTCCATGGAGATCGTCGAGTTCGAGCCGGGGCACGCCGCCGCCTTCCACGACCTGAACGTCGCCTGGATCGCCAAATACTTCGTGCTGGAGGCCAAGGACCGCGAGGTGCTGGAGGACCCGCAGGGCAAGATCATCGCCAAGGGCGGGCGCATCTTCATGGCCCTGCAGGACGGCCGCGCGGTGGGCTGCGCGGCCCTGCTGAAGATGCCCGACGGCGGCTATGAGGTCGCCAAGATGACGGTGTCGGAAGACCTGCGCGGATCAGGCCTCGGGCGCCGCCTGATGCAGCGCTGCATCGACGCCGGCGCCGAGCTCGGCGCGCCCCGGCTCTACCTGGAGACCAACTCCAGCCTCGGCCCGGCGCTCGGCCTCTACCGCGCCATGGGCTTCTGCGACCTGGCGCCGGCGGAGACGGCCTACGTCCGCGCCGACGTCTTCATGGAGCGGCGCTACTAGCTCAGCGGGTCGCCAGCACCACGCCCAGCAGCACCGCGGTCCAGTGGGCGGCGGCGGCGGCGACCACGTGGCCATGCCAGATGGCGCGGGCGAACTTCAGGCGCTTGTTCACATAGAAGATCACGCCGGTCGAATAGAGCACCCCGCCGATCAGCAGCAGCAGCAGGGCGTACCAGGCCACGCTGGCGATCATCGGCTTCAGCGCCACGATCACCAGCCAGCCGAGCGCCAGGTAGAGCGCCAGGGAAAGCTTGCGGTCCACCTTGGGCAGCGCCAGCTTCATCACCACGCCCAGGCCCGCGATCGTCCAGACCGCGATGGTCATGCCCCAGGCCCAGGCGCCGGTCAGGTTGTGGATGGTGAAGGGGGTGTAGGAGCCGGCGATCATCAGGAAGATGCCGGCGTGGTCGAGGTTGCGCAGCGTCGGGCGATAGCGCGCCTTGGCGAAGTTGTAGGCGGTGGAGAAGGCCAGCATGGCCAGCAGACCTGCCCCGTAGATCGAGACGCCGACCACCGCGCTGATCGAGCCGGCGCGCACCGCCAGCAGCAGCAGGATGATCCCGCCCACCAGGGCCAGAGTCAGGCCCACGATGTGCACCACCAGGTCGGCGCACTTGGCCGCCGAGGTCGGATAGTGCCGGGGCGGCTTGGTCGGCAGGGCGGGAAGCTGGGAAAGGGTCATCTCGGTGGTGCTCCGGTCCGCCTATCGGTCTCACTCCGGCGGCGCGGCGTCCAGTTACGGCTTGGACAGCTTGAACCTTGGCCTAGTCTTCCTTCACCCGCTTCTTGCGGAAGCTGGGGTTCAGCACCTTCTTGCGCAGGCGGATGGACTTGGGGGTCACCTCCACCAGCTCGTCCTCCTCGATGTAGGCGATGGCCTGCTCGAGGGTCGGCCGCCTGGGCGGGGTCAGGCGCACCGCCTCGTCCTTGCCCGAGGCGCGCACGTTGGTCAGCTGCTTGGCCTTCATCGGGTTGACGTCCAGGTCGTCGGACCGGGAATTCTCGCCGATGATCATGCCCTGGTAGGTCTTCTCGCCGGCGCCGACGAACATGAAGCCGCGCTCTTCGAGGTTCCACAGCGCATAGGCCGCCGTCTCGCCGTCGGAGTTGGAGACCAGCACACCCTTTCGCCCGGCGTCGATGGGCCCCTTGTAGGGCTCGTAGTGGCTGAACACCCGGTTCAGCACGCCGGAGCCGCGGGTGTCGGTCAGGAACTCGCCCTGGTAGCCGATCAGCGAGCGCGAGGGGCTCATCAGGCTGATGCGGGTCTTGCCCGCGCCCGACGGGCCCATGTCCTTCAGCTCGGCCTTCCGGGCCGACAGCTTCTCGATGACGATGCCGGTGAACTCCTCGTCCACGTCGATCATCACGTCCTCGATGGGCTCCAGCCGCTCGCCGGTGTCCGGGTCGGCCTGGAACACCACCCGCGGGCGGCTGATGGACAGTTCGAAGCCCTCGCGGCGCATGCTCTCGATCAGCACGCCGAGCTGCAACTCGCCGCGGCCCGCCACCTCATAGGCGTCCTTCTCCGACGTCTCGGCGACGCGGATGGCGACGTTGGCCTCCGCCTCCTTCAGCAGGCGCGCGGCGATCACCCGGCTCTGCACCTTGTCGCCCTCGCGCCCGGCCAGCGGACTGTCGTTGACGCTGACGGTCATCGAGATGGTCGGCGGGTCGATGGGCTGGGCCGGCAGGGCCTCGGTGACCTCCATGGCGCACAGCGTGTCGGCCACGGTCGCCTTCGACAGGCCGGCGATGGCGACGATGTCGCCGGCTTCGGCCTCCTCGATCGGCTGGCGCTTCAGGCCGCGGAAGGCCAGCACCTTGGTGATCCGGCCGCGCTCGATCTCCTTGCCGTCGATGTGCAGGGCGTGGATCGACAGGCCGGGCGTGGCCTTGCCGCTCTCGATGCGCCCGGTCAGCAGGCGGCCCAGGAAGGGGTCGTTCTCGATCAGCACCGAGAGCATCTGGAAGGGCTCGTCCTTGCGCGCGATCGCCTTGGGCTCCGGCACGTGGCTGACGATCAGGTCGAACAGCGGGGCCAGCGTCTGCGACGGCTGGGCCAGGTCCATGGTCGCCCAGCCATTTTTGCCCGAGGCGTAGATGTGCGGGAAGTCGAGCTGCTCGTTGGTGGCGCCCATGGCGTCGAACAGGTCGAAGGCGTCGTTCAGCACCCGGTCCGGGTCGGCGTGGGCGCGGTCCACCTTGTTCAGGCAGACGATGGGCCGCAGGCCCATCTTCAGCGCCTTGCCCAGCACGAACTTGGTCTGCGGCATGACGCCTTCCTCGGCGTCCACCAAGAGCACGCAGCCGTCCACCATGCCCAGGATCCGCTCCACCTCGCCGCCGAAGTCGGCGTGGCCGGGGGTGTCGATGATGTTGATCCGCGTCTCGCCCGCCGCCCCGTGCCACAGCACGCTGGTGCACTTGGCCAGGATGGTGATGCCGCGCTCGCGCTCCTGGTCGTTGGAATCCATGGCGCGCTCGGCGTGCGCCTCGTTGGCGCGGAACACCCCGGACTGGGCGAGCAGCTGGTCCACGAGCGTCGTCTTGCCGTGGTCGACGTGGGCGATGATGGCGATGTTGCGCAGGGACATGGGAATCGAGACGTCTTTTCGGGAGCTTGCGGGCGGGCAGGGCCGCGCGCTTTTAGGCGAGAGCGCGCCTGGCCGCCAGCCTTGAGTTACGACGAATGGCGCCGCTGTTGTGCGCTGCAACCTAAATGGGGTTTACGCGGCGTCGCGCAAGGCTCGGAAAAATCTCGCTTTTCACATGTCAGCACAATGAAAACGCAGGTTTTTTGTCGCAGACGCTTGCGTCGTTGTGCATTGCACCGTAGATTGTGCAGATGAGGCGTCGCTGACGCCTCTGCCCTTCCTGGGCGTTTCCTCCCTATGAACTGCCGCGCCTTCGGGCGCGGCTTTTTTTTGGCCCAATGCGCGTGGAGTGCGGACGGGACGGAAGTCGGCACGGGTGGAGCGCGGCGCCGGAAACTGGCGGCCTCGCCCCGCTCCCGCTCCCGCTCCCGCCCTCGCCGTCGGCTAGGAGGCCGTCCGCGTCCAGGTCAGGGTCTTGCCGAAGACCGGCAGCACCACATAGGGGCGCACGCTCATCGTGGCGCCCATCGGCTCGACCAGACAATCATAGGTCTTGCCCCGCTCGCGATCGAAGAGCTTGCCCTTCCACTTCCCGGCGCCTGCGGGATGGAGCGCGGTGATGATCTTCATCCCGATCTGGGCGGGGGCCGCGGCGCTGGCGCCCGCGCCGGCCATCGACCGGTTCGCCATCACCCGCGCGACCGAGCCGCACATCGCCGGGCCGCAGGGCGCGAAGACGATTTCGACATTGCCGGTCGGCGGGACCCAGCGGCCGTCCAGTCCGTCGGCGGCTCCGGCGGCGCCGGCAAGGGTCAAAGCCAGTCCTGTTCCCACGATGAGGCTCCTCACGGTCTTCTCCCTGCGATGGCGTCGCGCCACGAAACGTGAGCAGTGCTTACGTTCAAGGCGGACCCCTCGTCAAGAGGACTCGCCGACGGGGGCGTTTACTCGCGCGGCGCTGTCGGCTCAAAGAGAGGGATGGCCAAGCCGACAGCCCCCACAGACCCGCCGCCTGAACGGCGGTCGAGCTATCCCTACGGCGCCGTGCGCGAGGCCATGGTGGAGGCTGCCGTCGCCCTGATCCAGGAACGCGGCCCAGGGCGGGTGACCGTGCGTGAGGCGGCCCGACGCGCCGGCGTCTCCTCGGGCGCGCCCTTTCGGCATTTCCCGACCCGGGCTGCGCTGATGACGGCGGCGGCGGAAGAGGCCATGCGCCGGTTCAGGGCGGAAATCGATGCGGCGATGGCCGGCAGCGACAGCGGCGATCCGCTCGTCCGGCTGGGCGCGCTCGCCCGAGCCTACCTGCGCTGGGCGGTGCGCCATCCCACCTTCTTTGAAATCCTCGGGGACCGGCGGTTGTTGGACCTGAGCGCCTCCAAGACCCTTGAGCGGGATCTGGCGGAGGCGCAGGCCCTGGTCGTGGACCTCCTCGCCGCCGCCAGCGCTCAGGGACTCCTGCGGTCGGACGACCTCTTCAACACCACGCTCAACGCCCGCACCATGATCTACGGCCTGGCGCGCATGTACGTGGATCGCCAGCTCGGGGACTTCGGCATCGAGGACGCCGCGGCGGAAGCCGCGATGGCGGCGGCCGTGCGCCATTTCCTGCGGACGCTGGCCGTCGAACCGGACAGGCACGCGTTCGAGGCCTGACGCCGCCGGTCGGGGCGGCGTGCGGGTCTGTCCGCCGTGACCATGCGAAGCCTTCCCGGCCGGGGTCAGGGGTCAGGGGTCGGGGGTCAGGGGTTCCAGGGCTGCAACGCGCCGCGGGTCGCCAGCAGAAGGCCGAGGGCGGAGAACACCAGGATCGTGGCCGTGAACCGGAGCTTGCGCCATCCGCTCCACCCGTCCCGACCCGCCCAGGCGAAGGGGGTCAGGGCGGCGGCGGCCCAGCTCAGCGCCGCTGCGGCGAGGCCGGCGGTCGCGGTAGCGATCACGATGGGCTGCGGCCAGCCGAAGACCACCGTGCTCTGATCGGCGACGGCGGCCTGCAGTTTCAGCGCGAAGGCCGGGACGGCGAACAGCCACAGCGCCGCGGCGGGTCCGCGGAGCGCGCCGGCGATCCGCTGGACGCGGGTCTGGGGCAGCCGCCAGCGTGCGGACGCGCCCAGGCCGAAGAGGATGGCGAGCGACGCCAGGAGGGTCAGCACGACCAGGAGTCCCAGGGTGCGGGTCTGGTGGCCCCAGTCGGCCCGCTGGAGTTCGCCGCCGCCGAGGTCAAGGGTCACGGTCCCCCCGGGCCCCGTCTTGGCCTGGAAGCGGACCCACGGGTGATCGGCGTCCTGGAACAGGCCGGGCTGGCCCGTCGCGACGAACCGCTCGCCACCCAGGATCAGGTAGCCGGGCGCCGCGACCGAAACCGGCGTGGACAGGAAGCTCATGGCGAAGGCTTCCAGCCCATGGAAAGGCCGGCGCGAGGACTGGTACTCGCCGGCATAGCGGCTGGCGTCGCGTAGCAGGCCCGGCGTGGGAGCAAGCGGCGGCTGTGGCGCGACGTAGAAGGTCTGGGCGATCAGCGCCGGAAGCGCGCCGGTCAGCGAGTGCTCGTTCTCGGTGTTCGTCGACACGAAGACGCCGAGTCGCAGGGCCGGCACGATCAGAAGGTTGGAATGGAAATCGATGGTCGCGCCATTGTGGCCGTAACCCATCAGCCCGCCGCCCAGCGGACCCTGGAAGAATCCCCCATCGACCCCGCCGCCGCCGGGATACAGCCGCATGGGCGTGCGGATCGCCGACGCCGTGGCCGGGCCATAGATCGTGTGGCCGTCGATCGCGCCGCCGCCCAGCAGCAGGGTCATGTAGCGGGCCATATCGCCCGCCGTGCTGGAGATCGCCCCGGCCGGCGCATTGCCGCCGACCAGCTCGAAGGGATCGGCAGTAAAACCGGCGCCGTTCCAGCGATAGGCCGTGGACATGTCGGCGGCGAGGCTCGCGGGCATGGGCGCGGGCAAGCCTGCGTGCGGCGGATAGATCTCGCGGCCCGTGGTGTGAGCCATGCCGGCGGGCCTGAGGATCTCGGCTTCCAGCAGGTCCGGCCAGGGCGCGCCTTGCGCATGGGCCAGGGCGTCGCCGGTCAGCGCCGCGGCATAGTTGGAATAGGCGCCGACCTCGCCGGGCGGATAGACGCGGTCCGGACGCCAGGTCGCCAGGTCGTCGTCGATCGGCAGCAGTTGCGCCGGGTCGCGCACCATGAGGTGCTCCAGCGGCGTGTCCTCGAATCCCGGCGTGTGGGTCATGGCGTCGCGCACCCGCACCTGGCGGTAGCCGGGATGGTCGGGAATGCGCACCTTGGGCGGCAAGTAGCTGTTGAGCGGGGCGTCCAGGCTCATGCGGCCCTGGTCGACGGCCTTCAGGACCATCAGCCAGGTGAAGGTCTTGCTGATCGACCCCACCCGGAAGAGCGTGCGGTCCGGGTCGACCGGGCGCTGGTGCGCGACGTCGGCGAAGCCATAGCCCTTCTTCAGCACCACCTGGCCGTCCTGGACGACGGCGACCGTGACGCCGGCGATATGGTCGCGCTCCATCGCCTGGCGGACGGTGGCGTCCACCAGCGCCGCCAGCGCCACAGGCGGGATGTCCTGATCCGGCGGGAGGGGCAGGGGAGGAGACGTCGGGGCCGCAACCGCCAGGGAGGCCGAAACGATGATCCCCAGCGCCACGCCGACGCGCGCCAGACGAGACCGCAGCTTGCGCATGATCTGAGCTCCCCCGATCAGAATATACTGGAGTTTTTTATACCGTGGTATAATCCTTGGGCGTGGTCAAGCCGCAGTTCAGCCCGAAGCGCCAGCGCACCCGCGCCGCCTTGGTCGAAGCCACGGCGGCCCTGGTCGCCGAGCGGGGCCTCGGCGCCGTCAGCCTCGACGATATCGCTGCGCGCGCGGGGGTGACCAAGGGCGCGATCTATTCGAACTTCCGGACCAAGGCCGAACTGCTGTGGGAGGCCGTCGACCGCCGCCGCCTGCACCTGGACGTCGCGATCACGCCGGGCGATGCCCGGACCACGGCGCGCGACGTCGCCCGCGCGCTCATGGCGCAGTTCCCGCAAGCCGAGGCGGAGGCCGCCTTCTACGCCGAGCTGCAGGCCTATATCCGCACCGACCCGGAGATGCGGGCGCAGCAGGCGGCGCAGCAGAAGGCGCAGTTCGACGAAATCGCCAGGCGGATCGAAGCCGGGTTCGGCGCCGAGATGGCGGTTCCGTCCCGGGTTTTGGGGCTGGCGGTCCAGGCGCTGCTGCTGGGCTTCACCATGCAGTGGGAGCGGACGCCGGACGAGGTCACGCAGGAGGTCGTCGCCGCGGCCTTCGAGACGCTGGTCCGCGGCGCGAGGCGATAGGGCGGCATGGCGAAGGCGCGGGCGCCGGGATGAACCCGGCGCTCACCCGAACTGCAAGGTATTGGCGAGCGGGACGATGGCGCTCTGCGTGTTGGCCATGACCACCAAGATCATGAAGTAGATGCATGGGACCGAAGCCAGTCCCAAGGCCAGCTGTGTCAATTCCGGGAGCGTCCAGCCGTGGGTGCGCACGCTCCGCTTGATAAGCAGCGATTTCCATAGGTAGGCGCTCAGCGGCGCCAGAGAGAAAAGGAACAGCAGTCCGATGGACAACCGCGTCGCGTGAAATACACGCCGATGATGAAGGCTTTGCCGGACGACCTCTGGCGTTTCAGCGTTCTCGGACAGTATCCAATCGTCGAAGGCCCGGTGCAGCCCGGCGGTGCGCTGCGAAACAGCAATGGAGGGGATGCTGCCCGAAAAACCTGGAAGGGGGTTGGAGGCGTTGGTGACGTTTGCCGTGATCACCAGCGCCAGGAGCAGGGCGGTGGCGGTGAACAACAATCCGAAGAGGAAGGGTACGGCCTTTTCAAACGGCCAGCTGAAACCCCGCGGCCCGGGGATTTTCCGGAACGCTGAGAAGGACCGGAACGCCAGGCCTAGAAAAATGATCAGGAAAGCTGCGCCGGTGATGGCAAGGACGGCGTGATAGCGGGCGTAGCCATCGATGATCTGAAGCATCGCTGGGTTTGACTGCCAGCCGGCGTGAATGTGGGCTTGCAGCGTCGCTTTCAGCTCGTCTTTCATCCTGACACCGAAGCAAGCGTTGTGCGGGCAATTGATGGCGATGCGCTGGCTCGTCGAATATGCCGCCCCGGCAGGCCGCGAACAAGGACGCCCGCCGTCGGCTGGACACGTCTCTCAGAGGCGGTTGGCGCGCCTTCGCGGCATGGCGGCCTTCAGAATGGAAATTCGGGATCAAGGCCGGGCGCGGACCGGTCGCGCCACCCAGACCAGGCCAGACCATTCCCCGAAACCGTCGTAGGTGGCCGTGAAGTCCCGCGACGGGTCCCGACGCAGACCCAGCCGCGCCATGACGGCTTGGGACCGGAGGTTCTCGCGCGACGTATAGGCGAACGCCTCGACGAGACCGACGCGCATGAAGGCGTCATTCAGCGCTGCGGAAGCCGCTTCGGTCGCGTAGCCCCGGCCCCAGGCCGTTCGCTCCAACCGCCAGGCCAGGTCGAAATGAGCGCCGAGCGGATGGCTGGCGCGATGCAGGAGGCCGGCGTACCCGAGGAACTCTGCGCTCCCGCGGTCCTCGATCACCCAGCGGCTCAGGCCGTCGCGGTCGAAGGCCGCAGCATACCGATCCAGCTTGCCGTCGCTCTCGGCCCGCGTGATGGGGCCGCCGAGGTCGTGCATCACTTCAGGATCGGCGTTCATTGCAGCAAACGCCGGCCAGTCCGTATCGCGCCATCGACGCAGAAGCAGGCGGGGGGTTTCGATCATCGCGCCGTCCGGCATCCAGGCTCCAAGCTCTTCCATGATCTGACCGGCATCATGCGGGATCAGCCTCCCAATCGCTCGCCCGCAACCGCGGGCGCCGGATTTCGCTTGTCGGTGGGCGCCCAGCGCCGCGGTCGGCCGGGTTGCGCATGTTAGGCCTGCGCCGCCCTGTCATGTACGCCCAATATAGGCCTCAGGCCGGCTGGGGCGGCAGATGGTCGGGGGCCAGGCCCGCCAGCCGGCGCTCGTGCATGCGCCGGTAGAGCGCCTCCAGGTTCGCGACGTAGCGCGGCGTGTCGAACAGCGGCGAGGCCGCGCGCGCCGCGGCGACCCGCGCGCGGACGCTCGCCACGCGGTCCGGATCGCGCGCCAGGCCGAGCGCGAGGCCTTTGTAGGCGTCCCAAGTCTCTACGATCAGCTCCGGCAGGCCCGCGGCGGTGAGCAGGCTGGCCGCCACCCGTCCGGCGAAGGTCTCGCCCTTGCGGGTGACCAGCGGCAGGCCGGCCCACAGCGCGTCGCTGGCAGTGGTGTGGGCGCCGTAGGGCAGGCTGTCGAGGAACAGGTCGGCGTGGCGCAGCCGCTCCAGGTGGCGCGCCAGCACCACCGGCGGGGCGAACACCAGCCGCGCCGGATCGACGCCCGCGCCTTTGGCCGCCGCCTTGAGGTTCGCCGCCGCCACCGGCTCGTCGCCCAGCAGCCACAGCACCGCGCCCGGGACCTCTCGCAGCATCTCCATCCAGAGGCTGAACACGCCCGGCGCGATCTTGAAGGAGCCGTTGAAGCTCGCGAACACGAAGCTGTCGTCCGGCAGGCCGTGGTCGGCGCGGGTGGTGACCCGGTCCGAGATCTCCCGCTTGCGGTCGTTGGGCTGGTAGCAATCCGGCAGCCAGGCGATCTTCTCTGAATAGTCGGCGGTCTCACCCATTTCGCCGCGTTTGGGGGGTGCGATCAGCACCGGGTCGGCGACCAGATAGTCCAGGAACGGCGCGCCGCTGGTCATCGGAAAGCCCAGGAAGCTCACCTGCACCGGCGCGGCCCGGCCGGCGAAGATCTCGGGTCGCGAGCCGGCGGTGAAGCCCTTCAGGTCGACGGCGATGTCCAGCGGCAGGCCGCGCGCCATCTCGGCGATGGCGTGGGCGCCCAGGCGGCGCACGTCATAGAAGCGCTCCGCGGCGGCCTGGATCCGCCCGCGCATCGGGCTTTCGTCATCCGGCCCGAAGGAAAACAGGGTCACCTCGAAGGTGTCGCGGTCGTGCAGCTCCAGCATCTCGGCCATCAGGAAGGCGGTGGCGTGGGCGTGGAAGTCGGCGGAGAAGTAGCCCACCCGCAGGCGCGGCCCGGGCGGCGGCGCGAGGTCCCGCGGCGCCAGCGCGAAGGTCTGGGCGCTGTAGGTGCGCGCGCAGAGCAGCTGCTGGCGGCGCGTGATCGGCAGGGCGGCGGTGGGCAGCGGCGTGGCGGCCGGTTGGCCGGCCTCGATCCGCCGGGCGAGGTCGGTTGAGAGCGCCTCGAAGTCGGTCCAGTCGCAGATCCGCTGGCGGCTCATCAACAGCTGGCCCAGCAGGTGCGGCAGGTCGGGCGCCAGGGCGTAGGCCTTGCCGTAGGCCTCGGCGGCTTCGGCCCAGCGGCCCAGCATGGCGAAGGCGTGGCCCCGCTCGGCCTGCACCCGCGGCGCGCCCGGCAGCCGGGCGGCGAGTTCGGCGTAGACCGCCATGGCGTCGTCCGGCCGGTTCATCTCGAACAGGGTCTTGGCCAGGTTGAAGCCGATCACCGGCTGGCCCGGCGCCAGGTTCATGGCCTGGACGAAGGCCTCCACCGCATCCTCGCGCCGACCGAGGCCCGCCAGCGCCTGGCCGCGGGCGGCGTGGGCGGCGCCGTCGGCCGGGGCGGCGGCGCAGGCGGCCTCGGCGCTCGCCAGGGCCTCGCCCCAGCGCTGCAGGTCGTTCAGCAGGTTGGCGTGGTTGACCCGGAGCGCCGCGGAGTCCGGGGCGATCGCCAGGCCCTGCTCGAAGGTCGCCAGGGCCTCGGCGGCGCGGCGTTGCACGCGCAGCATGGCGCCCAGGTTGGAGAGCGCGCCCAGGTTTCCGGGCTCCAGCTTCAGGGCCTGGCGCGTGGCGGCCTCGGCCTCGGCGTAGCGGCCGGCGGCGTAGAGGTCGGCGCCTTCGTCCAGCCAGGCGCGGGCGGTCTTCTGGGTGGGCTCGCTCACGGTCGCGGCGCTCAGGTCTTCAGCGCGTTCCAGTCGGCTCCGGCCAGCGCCGAGGTCAGCCGTTCCAGATGGCCCTTCAGCCGCGCGAAGCCGGCGGTGGGGGTCAGCCGGGCCTCGTCGAGATAGAGGCTGCGGTTGATCTCGATCTGCAGGGCGTGGGTGCGCCGCTGCGGGCGGCCGTAATGTTCGGTGGTGTAGCCGCCGGCGTAGGGGGTGTTGCGCGCCACCCGGTAGCCCAGGGCCTCCAGCTCGCGCTCGACCCGGGCGGTGAGCCCGCTGGCGCAGGCGGCGCCGAAGCGGTCGCCCAGCACCATGTCGCAGGGCCGGTCGCGCCCGCCCGCCCGGGCGGCGGCGGCCGGCATGGAGTGCCAGTCGATCAGGATCGCGAAGCCGTGCGCCTTGTGCGCCTCGCCGATCAGCCGCTCCAGGGCGGCGTGATAGGGCCGGTGTGCGCCCTCGATTCGGCTGCGCGCCTCCTGGAAGGTGAGCTTGCGGGCGTAGATCTCCTGGCCCTCGGAGACCACCCGGGCGATCGCCCCCAGCCCGGCCGCCACCCGGGCCGTGCGGGCGCGGGCGAATTCCGGCAGCTCGTCCTCGAACATGCCGGGGTCCAGCTCGAAGGCTTCGCGGTTCAGGTCGATGTAGGCGCGGGCGTAGCGGGCGGCGATCACCGCGGCCCCCAGCTTCGGGGCCTCTGAGATCAGGTCGTCGACGAAGGCGTCCTCGGACCGGCGGATGGTCTGGGCGTCGAGCGCGGCGGCGGCCATCATGTCGTCGGGGTAGTCACGCCCGGAGTGGGGCGAGGCGAACACCAGGGGCGTGGGCGGCGCCTGGCCGTCGGCGGCGGCGCGGCGCAACTCGAACGGCGCGCGCCGGGCCTCACGCTTGGGCGTGTCCTTGGCGGCGATCGGCTCCCAGGCGTTCATGCGGCCATAGAACGCTGAGCCTGGGGCGTGGTCAAAGGTTCATCACGCGTTAACCCGTCGGAAGTTTACCGATCCGAAGCTATCGTCGGTGTTTCATCACGGCCCGAAGCGTTTCAGCCTGCAGAGCCCCATGCCCCGCATCCTCCTCGCCGAAGACGATGACAGCCTCCGCGGCTTCCTGGCCCGCGCCCTGGAGAAGGCGGGCTACGACGTCACCGCCTGCGCCGACGGCGACGAGGCCGCCGCGGTGCTCGACCAGGACTGGGACCTGCTGCTCACCGACATCGTCATGCCCGGGCTGGACGGCATCGAGGTGGCCCGCCAGGCCGCCGCCCTGCATCCCGAACTGCGCATCATGTTCATCACCGGCTTTGCCGCCGTGGCGCTCGCCGCCGGCAGTCAGGCCCCGGCCGGCGCCAAGGTGCTGTCAAAGCCCATCCACCTGCGTGAGATCGTCTCCGAGGTGGAGCGGATGATGGCCGCCTAACGCCGCCCGCTTGCGCGCCGGCTTGCGCGCTCAGGGCCGCATCGGTATATCCCCGCCTTCCCGAGACCACGGTGACGGACGCGTAGCTCAGCGGGAGAGCACCTCGTTGACATCGAGGGGGTCGCTGGTTCGATCCCAGCCGCGTCCACCACCCGCCCTTCCAGGCCTTGCGGTCCTTACGGCTTCGCCCCCTTCGGCAGGGTGGCGATCTCTTCGGGCGTCAGCTTGGTCAGCGTCTTCACCGGGCAGCGCTGGCGGCCGAGGCCGGTGGCGTGGCTGATGATCTCGGCGTCCAGGGCGTTGCAGATGCTTCCCCCCGCGCCGTGGCTGGATTGCAGCGCGATGGCCTGGTTCCAGTTCACGTCCGGGCAGGAGATCATCAGGTCCAGGCGGTAGACGTCGCGCTGGTTCACCCGGACATAGACCGTGTGGTCGTCGGGCGCGGCGAAGCTGGTGACGTTGCGCGCCCAGAAGCAGACGTCCTTGCTGGCGGGCTTGCTGTCGGCGTGGCTGTCGAACGGCGCGCCGGCGACGCCCAGCGCCAGGACCGCGGCCGAGGCGGCGATGGCAAGAGGGGTCTTCATCGATCAGGATCCTCGCGAAGTTCCGTCCCCCTGACTGAACTTATAACGGCCACGCTGGGTTGCCTAGGAACGCTTCGCGGCGCGCTTTCGGAAGCGGCTGGGGTCGACGACGGCGGCGATGGGCGCGGGCAGGGGCGAGGGCGCCCCGAAGATCAGCGCCGCCACGTGCTCGGCCAGCAGGGGCGCCAGCGTGAAGCCCCGGGCCCCGAACCCCGCCAGCACGAACAGGCCCTGCGGCGCGCCCGGCGCCGCGCCCGCGACCGGCAGATGGTCGGGGCTCGCCACGCGGATTGAGGCGCGGCCCTCCAGCGGCGCTTCGGCCAGGCGCGCGGCGAGCCGGGGCATCCCTTCGGCCAGGAAGCGCAGGTTGCGGGCATGGTCTTCCGCGCGCACGTCTCGGGCCACCTCGCCCCGGTCGTTGGTGGCGCCGAACAGCACGCCGGCCCGCGTCGGGATGGCGTAGCCGCCGAAGGCCGCGGCGGGCGGCGCCTCGCCCACCGCCGTGAAGCTCGCCTGGCCGCGCACGGGGGCGAGCGGCAGGCCCGTCGCGAGCTGCGCCGTCTCCAGGGCGCAGGCCAGGATCACCGCGTCGGCGACCGCCAGGGTCTCACCATCCTCGCCGGCCAGCCGCCAGCCGGGGCCCTGCGGCTCGACCCGCGCGACCCTGGCCTCGGTCACCTGCGGGGCCCAGGCCGCCAGCAGGGGCGCGGGCTCGATCACCCGTCCGTCGATGAGCGCCAGGGCCTCCGGCGCCGGCTCGCCCAGCCGCGCGGCGGTCTCGGCGGGGCTCAGCGGCGCCAGGCTTTCCGGCTCGAACAGGTCCGAGCCCGCCACCTTGGCGAAGCGGGCGGCGTCGCGCGCGCCGGTCGCCACCTGCAGGGCGCCGCGGGCGATCCCGATCCCGGGCAGGGCGTCATAGAGGCCGACCGCACGGCGGAAGGCCTGGGCGAAGAGGGCGGCCGGCGGCCCCAACCCCGCGTCCAGCCGGGGCGTCACCAGGGCGGCGGGATTGCCGGACGCGCCCGAGCCGCGGCCCTCAGCGTCGAACACCAGGGCCTCGCCGCCCAGGGCGCGCACGGCGCGGGCGGCCGCGGCGCCGGCGATCCCCGCGCCGACGACGGCGATCTTGAGGCCGGCTCCGATGTCTTCTCTAACGATGAGCGGCGCGTCCGTCAGGCGCGCGACCAGCCGCTCGCGCTTCCTGCCGAAGCCCGGGGCCTTCTCCACCGCGAACCCGGCGTCCGCCAGCCCGCGCCGCACCTGGCCGGCGACGGTGTAGGTGGCGCAGGCCGCGCCGGGCGCCGAGCGGGCGGCGACCAGGGCCAGCACTGCCTCGCTCCACATGGCCGGGTTGCGGGCCGGGGCGAAGCCGTCGAGGAACCAGGCGTCGGCAGGCCCCGACCAGCCGGCGAGCGCCTCGGCCACATCGGCGATCGCCACATCGACGATGACGCCGAGGTCGGCCAGCTCCAGGCGATGCATCCCGCGCGCACGGCCGGGCCATTGGTCGGTGAGCCGCGCGGCGAGGCCGTCCAGCGCCGGCCAGCGGGCCAGGGCGCGGCGCGCCTCCTCGGCCGCGATCGGATGGGCCTCGACGGAAAAGACGTGCAGCCGCCCGCCGGCCGGGCGATGGCGCGCCCAGAGGTCGATCAGGGCCGCGATGTTCAGCCCGGTCCCGAAGCCCAGCTCGGCCACCGTGAACCGCGCCCGGCCGGCCCAGGCCTGCGGCAGGCCGCAGCCGGCCAGGAACACCGCGCGCGCCTCGGCCAGGCCGTCCTCGGCCGAGAAGTAGACATCGTCATAGAGCCGCGAGCGCGGCTGGCCGTCGCCCGTCCATTCCAGCGGGCTGTCTGTGGCGTCGGGACCCATGGTGGCGAGCCTACAGGGCCGCGCGGTCGGCCGCCTAAGTCTTCGGCGCTTTCGGCGGCGTCGCAGGCGTCGGGGCCGGGCTCGGCGCAGCGGTCGGCGGCATGGCCGGCGGCGGCGTGGTGGCCGGAGCGGCCGCGGCGGGCGGCTGGACGTCCTCGTCGCGGTTGGAATCGGCCGCGGCGTCGGCGGCGGCCGCGGCGGCGTCGCGGGCGATCGCGGCCTGGGCCTCGGGACTGTTGGGCGCGGGCACGGCCGCGGCGGCCGGGGTCTCGCCCGGGTCGGCCTTCTTGCCGCAGCCGGCGAGGCCGAGCGCCAGGGCGGCGGCCCCCAGGATAAGCAGTTTGCGCAGGGGATCGCGGGTCATGGGGCTCGTCCTTCGACTGACTGAAGGCGAGGGATTATGCGCCGCGTCGCGGGTCCCGCAAATCGTCGCGACCGGCCTTAGGCCGCGTCGGTCGGGATGGCGTTCAGCGCCTCTTCCAGCTCCAAGAAGCTGGGCTGGGCGCCGGAAGGCACGCTGCCGCGGCCGATCTCGACGGAGATCTGGGCGGCGTTGCCGTGCAGGTGGGCCACCAGCACCGCCTGGATGATCTTGTAGAAGGCGGCGTCCTCTTCGACCACCGCGGCCATGCGGGTGGCCATCGGGCCGACAAGGCCATAGGCCAGGAACACGCCAAGGAAGGTGCCGACCAGGGCCGAGCCGATCATCTCGCCCAGAACGGCCGGGGGTTCGGTGATCGCGCCCATGGTCTTGATGACGCCCAGCACGGCGGCGACGATGCCCAGCGCGGGCAGGCCGTCGGCCAGGTTGGTCAGCGCGTGCGGCGCGGCCAGGGCCTCGTGATGGTGCTTCTCGAGCTGCTTCTCCATCGCGTCCTCGACCTGGTGGGGATCCTCCAGGTTCATGGTCATCATCCGCAGGGTGTCGCAGATGAAGTCGACGGCGAAGTGGTCCTTCATGATCTTCGGATAGCGCGAGAAGATCGCGCTCTCCTTGGGCGTCTCGATGTGGCTTTCCAGGGCGATCACGCCCTTGGACTTCATGGTCTTGGTGAGCGTGAACAGCAGCGAAAGCAGGTCGCGGTAGTCGGCCGGCTTCCAGGACGCGCCCTTGAAGACCTTGCCGAAGCCGCCGCCCATGGCCTTCAGCACCGTCATGGAATTGGCGATCAGCAGGCCGGCAACGCCGGCGCCCATGATGGCCATCAGCTCGTGCGGGGCGGCGCCGATGATCACGGCGATATTGCCGCCCGTCATGATGAAGCTGCCGAACACCAGGCCGAACAGCAGCACGATGCCAATGATAGGGAACAAGGGATTCTCCCGCGGACGCCGGCGGGGAACATGACCGTTATTCATTAATGGGCCGTGATCGCAGGGGGGTTTGCGCTGCGACGCCTGGGCGCATAAGGCCAAGGCATGGCGACCGCCTCGCAGATCGGGACGACGAAGGCCCCCGGCAAGGCTTCAGGCGGATCGAGCCTGCCCAGGAGCGCGTTTGCGATCATCTTCTGGTCGTCCGCCGCCACCCAGATCGGCAACAACGGCCTGGTCTCGGTCCTGCCGCTGATCGGCCGCTCGCTGAAGATCCCCGACGAGATGGTGGTGGCGATCTTCTCGCTCTCCGCGGTCCTGTGGGCCTGTTCCTCGCCGTTCTGGGCCCGGGCGTCCGACCGCTACGGCCGCAAGCCCCTGATGCTGGTGGGCCTGTTGGGGTTCATGGTCTCCATGACCCTTTGCGGGGTGATCGTCGGCGCGGGCCTGCGCCAGCTCGCCGCGCCCCTGGTGATCTTCATCCTGCTGCTGCTCGGCCGCGCGCTGTTCGGCCTGTTCGGGGCGGCCTCGAACCCCGCCTACCAGGCCTATATCGCCGACCACACGCCCTATGAGGAACGCACACAGGCGATGGCCATGCTGGCCGGGGCGATCGGCATCGGCACCCTCGTCGGGCCCTGGCTCGCGCCCTATTTCATCTATCCGGTCGTGGGGCTGGCCGGGCCGCTGTTCACCTTCGCCGGCATCGCCGCGGTGATGCTGTTCGTGGTCTGGCGCTTCCTGCCGGAAAGCCGGCGGCGGCCGGAAGCCCTCGCCGAGGCGGCGCAGGAGGCCATCGCCGAGAAGCGCCGGCCCCTGTGGCGCGATCCGGCGATCCTGCCCTTCGCGATCTACGGCTTCGTGGTCGCCACCTGCCAGACGGCGCAGCAGCAGACCCTGGGCTTCCTGGTGATCGACAAGCTGGGGGTCACGCCGCTGGCGGCGAAGGAGCAGATCGCCACCGCCATGGCGTTCGGCGCGCTGGCCGGCCTGTTCGCCCAGTGGGGCATCATCCGCATGTTCCAGATGTCGCCCAAGCAGCTGCTGCGGTGGGGCGTGATCTGCGGGGCGGGCGGCAACCTGCTGGTGGCGATCGCGCCGGACTTCCACACCGTGGTCGCGGGCTATGCGCTGGCCAGCATGGGCTTCGGCTTCGCCCGGCCGGGGTTCACGGCGGGCTCGTCGCTGGCGGTGGGCTGGAAGGACCAGGCCCGGGTGGCCGGCGCCATCGCGGCGGTGAACGGCATCAACGCGGTCTTCGCCCCGGCCTTCACGGCGCTCTACCGCGCCAACCACGCCGCCCCGTTCTTCCTGAACATGGGGCTGATGCTCTGCCTGCTGGTCTACGCCTATCTCTCGCCGGCGCTGCGCAACGCCGACCCGGCCGCGGTCACCCGCGAGGAAGCCACCATGGCCACCATCGAGCGCACCGACGAGGGCGGCTCCTGATCCAAATGATCGTCATGGCCGGGCTTGTCCCGGCCACCCATAGCCGCCGATGGCGGGGATAGGCCTGCGGCGCCTGAGCGTATGGGTCCCCGGCACAAGGCCGGGGATGACGGGTTGACGTTAGGAGGCGCCGGATTCCGTCTTCAGCTGCTGCACCATGACCGGCGACAGATAGCCATCGGCGGTGAGGCCGCGCGCCTTCTGATAGGCCCGAAGCGCGGTGCGGGTGCCGGCGCCGACGATCCCGTCCGGCGTCCCCGGATTGAAGCCCAGGGCGGCCAGCGCCCGCTGGGCGGTCATCCGGTCGGCCAGCGACAACGGCTGCTCGGCGGGCCAGGGGCGCACCAGCGGCGGCGCGCCCGCGATCCGGTCGGCCAGCAGGCCCACGGCCAGCGCATAGGCCACCGAGTTGTTGTACTTGCGGATCACGAAGTGGTTGGGGAACAGCAGGAACAGCGGCCCGGCCGCGCCGGCCGGGGCGATCAGCTGGGCCTCCTCCGCCTTGTCGGCGTCGTCCCAGGGCAGGCCGTCGGCGCGGGTGACCCCCAGCGCCGCCCAGGCCTCGGGCGGCAGCTTCGGCCCCTCGGTCAGGCTGAAGTCGAAGCCGTCCGGGGCCACGACCTCCTTCGCCCAGCTTTCGCCCCGGCGCCAGCCGCCCTTGGCCAGCAGGTTGGCGGCGGAGGCCAGGGAATCGGCGGGCGAATTCCAGATGTCGCGCTTGCCGTCGCCGTCGCCGTCCACGGCGGTGGAGAGGTAGGCCGAGGGGATGAACTGGGTCTGGCCCATGGCCCCGGCCCACGAGCCCTTGAGCTGCTCGCGGGTGGCCTGGCCGGTGGCGATGATCCGCAGGGCCGCGATCAGCTCGGTCTCGGCGAAGTCGCGCCGGCGGCCCTGGGCGGCCAGGGAGGCCATGGAGCGGATCACGTCGAAGTCGCCCTGGATCGCGCCGAACGCGCTCTCCCGCGACCAGATGGCGATCAGGATCTCGCGCGGCACCCCGTACTTCTGCTCGATGTCGGCCAGCTGCGGCGCCTCGGCCCGCTCCTGCTCGCCCTTGGAGGCGGTCCCCGGGGTCACCGCGCCCTTGATGTAGGTGGAGATCGGCTGGGAGAACTCGGGCTGGCGGCTGTCGCGGGCGGTGACCCTCGGGTCGGGCGTCAGGCCCTTCATCTCGCGGTCCAGCACCTCGCGCGGGATGCCGGCCTTCAGGGCCTTGGGATAGAAGTCCGCCGCCCAGGCGTCGAACACCATGTCGCCGCTGACCGTCGGCGGGGTGACGGGCCCGGCCGGGGCGGGCGGCGCGGCCTCGGGCGGCGTGGGCTGGGCGGGCGGCGCGACCGGCGGGGCCGTCGGCGCGGGCGATGGCGGCAGGCGCGTCGGCAGGGGCGTGGGCGTCGCGCAGGCCGCCGCCAGCAGGGCCAGGAGCGCCGTGGCGGCAGCCGCGGGAAGGAGGCGACGCAATCGCATCCTGGGAATGGTAGAGGGCGTCGCGAGGCCGCTCAATCGCCGTCGCCGTCCATGGGCTGCGCCACATTGACTTGCGCGAGGCGTTTCCGTATATCCGCGCGCTCTTGTGAAACCCCCGGACGCTCTCGTCCGCGGCCGATATAGGTCCCCTGGTAGCCCAATGAAGGTCAGAAGCTCGCTCAAGTCGCTCAAGACGCGTCACCGCGACTGCAAGCTCGTGCGCCGCAAGGGCCGGGTCTACATCATCAACAAGACCAACCCGCGCTTCAAAGCCAAGCAGGGCTGATCCCCTAGGTCGTGATGTCCACGGTGTCCGTCGTCGTCTGGGACGTCGGCAATGTCATCGTGCGCTGGGACCCGCGCACCCTCTATTCCACGATCTTCCCCGATCCGGCCGAGCGCGACCGGTTCCTGGGCCAGGTCTGCACCATGGCCTGGCACGCGCCCACCGACCGCGGCCTGAGCTTCGACGACAACTGCGCGGCCCTGGCGGCGAAGCATCCCGAGCATCGCGACGCGATCTGGGCCTGGAAGCACCGCTGGGGCGAGATGTTCTCCGGCGCGATCCCTGAGACCGAAGCCGCCATCGCCGCCCTCCATGACCGCGGCGTGAGGCAGTACGCGCTCACCAACATGAGCCATGAGACCGAGGACGCCACCTTCGCCATGAGCCCGGCCTTCGCCCTGCTGGACGGGCGCATCGTCTCCGGCCGCGAAGGGGTGATGAAGCCGGACGCGGCGATCTTCCAACTCACCTGCGACCGGTTCGGTTTCGCGCCGGACGAAGCCCTGTTCGTCGACGACAGCGCCACCAACATCGAAGCCGCCCGCGCGCTGGGCTTCGCCACCCACCACTTCACCGACCCGGCGGCGCTGCGACCCGCCCTGGAGGGTCTGGGGCTGCTCTGAATCGGCTGCCCGCGCCGAGCCGGCGGGGGGTCGGTCTCGTTGCGACCCATTGCCGACGTTCGGGGAGTCCGGATACCGGTAGGACCTGAGTGATCGCTTGGGGGAGCGACTGGCCCATGGACATCCACAAACCCAAGCCCTGGCACGGGTTTCGGGAGTTCCTGAAGGAGTACCTCATCATTGTGGTGGGCGTGCTCACCGCCTTGGGCGGCGAACAGGTGGTGGAGACGATCCACAGGCATGAAGCCGTCGCCGAGGCGCGCCGCGCGTTGAACGCGGAAGTAACTTTCGACCTCGCCGTTTTCGAGCTCACGGCCTTTCAAGCTGACTGCATGAACCGTCGGCTAGATGAGATCGGCGGGTGGCTCCAATCCTGGGATCGCGGAAACCCGCCGCCGCTCTCGCGCTCCTTGCCGTTTCCCAGGGCAACCAACTACCGCACCGCTGTCTTCCGCGTCGCCAGCACCGGAGCGCTTGTACAGATGCCCTTCGAGGACCGGGTGGCCTATGGGCATCTCTATGACGCGTTCGAGAACAACGCGGACGTCCGGCGGGAAGGGTGGCGTGAGCTCTGGGGCGACATCGACGAACACGTCGGCGCCCATCATCTGAGCGAGGATCAGCGACTTCACATCGCGGCGGAGATCCGACGCCTCCGCACCATAAACGAAGCGTTCCAGCACAATTGGAACGGTGTCTCCGAGGACGCTGGCAAGCTAGGGCTGAAGCCGCCAGCCCGTGTAGAAAAAGCCCGGGACGAAATGGCTTCGGCGCCGCTCTGCAAACCGATATCGGCGGGTTGAATCATGGACATCCACAAACCCAAGCCCTGGCACGGCGTCCGCGAGTTCCTGAAGGAGTATCTGATCATCGTCGTGGGCGTGCTGACCGCGCTGGGGGCCGAGTCCGTAGTCAATAATCTCCACGAGCACCGTCTCTCGGAGGAGGCCAAGGGAGTCGTGCGAGATGAGATGAACGTGGACATTACCGCCTATGCGCGAAGGTTCGAGGTCGAGTCATGTGTCACGCGCCGCATGACAGAGATCGAAGCTCTGTTGGATGCCGCTGAAGCCGGTCAGCAATTCACGCCTCCGGCTCGGATCGGCGGTCCTCGCGAGCCCGGAATCTACACCAACCGCTGGGAAGCCGCCACGGCTGGCGGACGAACGAGTCTTCTTTCGTCGGAAGAGCAGAGGCAGTTTGGGCGCGTGTATCAAAACCTGGAGCACCTCGAACTGCGCCAGCAGGAAGAGTATCAAGCGTGGCTCACGCTGCACGCGCTCGTAGGCCGGCGCCACCTTTCCGCGGGAATGATCGACGAGCAGCGGCTCGCACTATCCCGCGCCCGAGATGCCGAGGTAGCGATCCGGCGAGCCTTCGAGGGGGCGAAGTTCACGGCCCAGCAACTCGGCGTCAAAGGGGACGCACACCTCGCTTCGTTCCGAGCGCCGCCCGGACCGTCTGAGGTCTGCCAACCGCTCAATGGCCCCCCGCAACCTTCTTAGTCAACTCAACCGGCCCGAGACCGCCTCCCACCCGTCGCTGACCGTCACGAAGTCCGGTCCCCGGCGCACCCGCGCGGAGCGCCCCTTCGATCTCATGGATGATGCGAGCCTTGGGGCCTCGGCTTGTCAAGGACCGGCCCCTGGCCGGCCGCCATGCGGCGCGCGTTCCGCGCGTCCTTGAGAAGCCGAGGCCCCAAGGCAGACTGGCCGGCATGAGATTTAAGGCAGAGTCTGTTTAGGCCGCTGCTCTCCCAGGCGTTGCAGCGCCGTGGAGACTCCGGTCGATGTACGAAAATCCTTGACTCTGGGCTCAATCTATGTTCTTGTTTTGTTCTATGACACCGGACACCACCAAGCGCGAGAGAGCCGAGCAGATCCTGGGCGAGCTCGCAGAGCTCGGCCTGATGCTGGCCCGCGACCTGGCGGTGCAGGCCCGCGCGGCGGAGACGCCGGAAGAGC
>NZ_DASYAF010000038.1:0-4292 GCF_036501465.1 Phenylobacterium sp. | reverse complement strand
GGCGAACACCTGGTCCTGTTCGATGCGCGACAGCGCCTCGACCTTGAGGCTGCCTTCCAGCGCCTGGCGCACCCGCGCCAGCGGCAGGCCGGCCTCCTCGATCGCGCGGCCGAGCCTGGCCCAATGCTCGATCTGGCCGCCCAGCGACCGGTGCAGCAGATCGGCCTCGCCGCGCGCGGCGTCGATCAGTTCGCTGTTGAGCCTGACGGTCGAAAACCGGGCTGCCATGGGTGAATCTCCAAGAGGTGTCGTATTGACACTTCGGGGTGGAAACTCAAGTCCATCCGGTGTCACGGCTCACCAGCGCAGCATACGAACGTCAGCGTCGCCCTCGGCGAGGCGGAGCGGACCTGCGTCGCCCGCACCAGCGGACGCGACGCCTACAGGCGCGCGATGGAAACCTGCCGGGCCACCAAGGCCTGGGCCGCCAGGGTGGCTTGCCGATGAACTGGACCGCGGCCCCGCTCTGGCTTTGACAAGCTTGTGGGCGCTAGGGTCCCGTGGTCTGGCTGATGCCTGTGCCTATCAGCGCCGTTGCCGAGCCGCTCGAACTGACGACGTTATCTTCCACCGAAATCGTGCCGTTATTGGTGATCGTGCTCGATGGGCTCCCCGATGTAAGTATCCCCCGCACGCTCGATGTAATCGTGCCGTTATTGGTGATGCTGACTGACCCCGGGCCCGTTGCAGTCACCGCTGTGCTCGGTCCGCCGTTGATCGTGCCGTTGTTCGTATAGCTTCCCCCACCCGTCAAGGTCCGCGGGCCCACCGTGCTGCCCGCTGGGTTCCCGGACGTGCTGAAAGCCGGCGACGCGACGGGACGTGCGAGCCCTTCGGATGCAAGCCCAAACAGCATCAACGTCGTGACGGTTAGCCCGAGGAGTTTTTTCACTGCATAGCCTCCAAGCGCCAATTCGGCGCAATGGCGATGATATCACGACGCGCCGCTGTCAACAAAGGCAGGAGCTCCGCCAGCGGCGCGTCCGTGGCTGGCGCCCGGACCCGCATCTGGATCATCCGAGCGCCCAGCCGTCACGGGGGCCAACGCCCGCTCCTGCGCCAGTCGCCGCTCCGCCAGGTCGTGCGCCCGCGCATCGCGCTCCCGTTCCCTCCGGTCCTGGGCTTCGATGGCCAGCAGTTCGCGCTGGTGCTTCAGCTGTTCGGCGTGGGCGCGGGCCTGGCGGTCGGCGGCGGCGTTGAGCTGGTCGGCTTGCAGCTTGGCGGCGTCCAGGCGCAGGCGCCCGCCGCTGGCGGCCTGGTCGGCCCGCAGGCGGGCGGCTTCGAGGCCGGCCTTGGTCTGGCTGGCCTGGGTCTGCGCCTGCAGCTTCAGCGCCTCGGGCGGCGGCGGCGCCGGCGGGGCCGGCGGCACGGTCTTCGGGTCGGTGAAGTAGGCCGAGGCCGACTTCAGGCCGCCGGCCTTGGCCGCGTCCATGAAGGCGGCATAGGCGTTTTCCGGCGTCACCAGGCTCTGCGCCCGCGGCCCCAGGGTCTTGACCACATTGGCCTGCAGCTGGATGACCTGGGTCAGCATGGCCAGGCGCTGTTCCTTGCCGCCGGAGCCGACGCCGACCTCGATCGTGACCTGGGTGCGCTCGGCCCACTGCGACGGGTCGACCGGCAGCCACTGGCCGCGCAGCTTGGTCACCGCGACCTTCGACGCGTGTTTGCGCAGCAGGGCGTGGACGTCGAGATAGAGGTCCTTGACCCCGGTCTCGGCGAAGACGCGGGCGATCATCCGTACACGGCGCTGGGCCTGGCCCATCAGCATGGCGGCGCCGGCCGCGGTGTCGTGCAGGGTGTCGGGATTCAGGCCCTGGGCGTTGCGCACGATGCCGGTGCGGCTCTCGCCCTGCGTCGACATGTATTCCAGCGCGCCGAAGAAGTCGAACGGCGCGCCGGCGCTGGGGATGGGGCTGACCGTGCCGGCGGCGTTGACCCGCACCGGCACCGCCGGGCGGTTGTCGAGCAGGTCGGAGATGGTGAACTCGTTGGCCTGCGGCAGCACCACCTCGTGGCGCTGGTTGAGCGCGAAATAGCCGCTATCCAGCGCCATGCGCAGCAGCGCGGTCTTGATGCGCTGGATCTCGAGCAGCTTGTCGGCGACACTCTCGCCATAGAAGCGGTGCGGGACGACGTAAGGGGTGATGGCCGCGAACGGCATGGCGTCGACCCGCTCGCGCGCGATCAGGATGGATTCGTCGCCGCCGGTGACCACGCGCCAGATCTCGATGGCGTCGCCCGCGCCCAGGCAGCGGATATAGTGCTCGATCACTTCGACGGCGCGGCGGTCGCGGTCGGGGCCTTCCGAGCCCAGCGGCATGGCGTGCTCGCCGGCGGTGTCTCTCGCCAACTGCACCTGTTCGTCGCGGGCCAGGCCGTACGGCGGCAGACTGTCGACGATGTCGGCCGGATGGCCGTCGGCGATCAGCTCCTGGGCGCGCGGGCGCGAGCGGAAGGCGGCGTAGCTCGTATCCTTCAGCCGCACGGTGTCGCGGGCGACGGTGAAGTCCTCCGGCGCGATCGGGCGGATGCGCACCCGGCCGTCGGGGCCTTCGCGCCGCAGGGTGAAGTCGTAGAGCGGCTCCGGATCGGCGAAGCTGGAGCCCGCGGCCGGACGCAGGTCGGTGATCTCGCCGTCCTGCCGCGCCAGGGCCAGTTCGATGGCGGTCTTGCCCTCGAAGGTCTCTTCCGCGACCTGCGCCGCCTGTTCCCACCAGGATTTGACCACGCCTGTTTTAGTGAGCAAAGCGTCCTTGAAAAACGCCAGGAAGGTCATGAAGCCGTCGTTGTCGTCGAAGACGACGTGGCGGACATAGTCGGTCTCCTGGTCGGCCTGCGGCTCGTCGTCGGCGGTCTTCGGCACGAAGGCGACCACGTCGTCGCCGCCGGTGAAGATCTCCACCAGGTCGGGCAGGATGGTCTCGACCGCATCGGCGATGTCGGTGGAGACGGCCTGGGAGCGGTTGGGCAGGGCGGCGATGTCGGGCATCTCGCCCTTGGCGTAGTTCAGCGCCTTTTCGCGCGCCTCGGTCAGGTCCGGATCGAGATCGAAGCCGATCGAGCGGGCGCGCTCGGCCTTCACGATGGCCAGCAGTTCGTCATCGCTGAGCGGCGGGGCGGCGCGCGTCTCCGGCCCGGCATTGGCGTCGGCGGCGGGCGAGATCATCGCGGCCTCAATAGAGCCCGACGAGGTTGGTCGCGGTGGTGCCGGTCGCCTTGACCAGGCGAGTGCGGCAGAAAATCGTCGCGCCCACCGGCGCCGCCTTGAAGGTGGTCGTGCTGCCGACCTCGGTGACCAGGGTCACGTCGCCGGCGCCGCCGACATAGACGCCCGACAGGATCGGCGGCCCCTGCTCGGCGCTGTCCGAAGGCGTGATGGCCACCGCGTCGCGGGGCAGATAGGCGTTGTACATCAGACGGCTCCGAAATCGGGGATGATCATGGCGCCGCCCGCGCGCGGCTTGGTCTTGGCGAAGCGCAGCATCATCAGGGCGTAGCGGGAGGCCGACAGCCGGTCGTCCCTGAGCTTGACGATCAGGCCGTCCAGCCGGTGGTAGAGGCGAAATTCGCCGAGCCAGCCGCCGCAGGTGGAGAAGACCTTCCAGCGGCCGGTCTGCATGCGGTCGAGCATCTCCATGACCCCGGCCTCGAGGCCCGAGCCGCCGTCGGCGAAGGTGGCGCGGGCCGGCAGCATCTTCAGCCCCTGGCGGCGGTATTGCGCCGCCAGCTCCTCGCCGGAGCCCTTGTCGTGCTGCAGGCCGTCGTGCGGCCAGGCGGACGGGATCCAGTCGCCCCAGGGGCGGATGGCGGCTGTGTGGATCACCGGCGTGGTCTCGCGCGCCGCGTATTCCTTGCAGACATAGACGCAGTCGGCGTCGCGATCCCAGGCCAGGTTTGTGGCCGCGAACGGGTGGTCCCAGCCGAAGTCCAGCCCGTTGATCTGCGGCCAGGCCGGCGGCAGGGCGAAGGGGGCGCAGGCGATCGCGGCTTCCTCGACCGGAAACACCCGCCCCGAACCCATCGACGGAATGCCCCGCACCCGCGCCTCGCGCTCGTGCGGCGGATAGGACGCGATGATCGCGGCGCGCTGCGCGGGCGTGTAATGCTCGGCGTCGTCGATGCTCATCTGGGTGACGAAGCGGGTCATCGCTGTCCGCTCCTCCCCGTCAATCAGGCGTCGGACTAACCATGCGATCCCTTCTCCCCTCGCGGGAGAAGGTGCCCCTGCGAAGGCAGGGGCGGATGAGGGGCCGCGCCGGTGGTTAGCAAGAGGGCTCCCGCGCGGTCGTGGA
>NZ_DASYAF010000037.1:0-4473 GCF_036501465.1 Phenylobacterium sp. | reverse complement strand
TTCATGCCGCGCGGCGGCTCCGGCTGGCGCAGCAAGGCGAGCAGTTCGCCGACCTCGCGCAGTTCGGCCGCCGTCGTCCGTTCCCCGCCGCCCAGGGTCACGCCCATGGCCACGCGCCTGACCGTGCCGAACAGGTTGGCGAGGCAGGGGATGGCCGAGGGCTCGCCGTCGGCGCGGATCGGCCGCTCGAACAGCACCGCCGGGCCGCCGGTGGCCACCAGGCGGGCGCAGATCTCGGTCATTTCCAGCACCGTGGAGACCGGTTCGGTGACCCGGACCAGCTCGCCCGCGGCCTCCAGCCGTTCGATGAAGTCGCGCAGGGATCGGTAAGCCATGGGCCGGCGAAGCTAGGCGGTGGCGATGCGCCTGTCACGCCTTGCCGTGGGCGGCGGGCGCCTTAAGCTTGCGCCATGCTGTACGAAATCGACATCGCCGACGCCCCGGCCCGCTTCGCCGAGCTGATCGAAACCATCGACGCCGGCTATGGCGTGCTCATCCGCCGCGGCGACGAGATCATCGCCCGCCTGGCCCCGGAATGGTCCTTCCACGAAAAGGTGGAAGAGCCGGAAGAAACCCTGACGCCCGAAGAACGCCAGGCGAAGGAAACCTTCGAGATGTTCCAGCACGACATCGAGGACAGCTTCTAAAACCCTCGCCCCCGCAAGGCGGGGACCCAGGTTTTTACCGCCAAGGACGCAAAGTTCGCCAAGAGGGCTTGTCCGGTCCCTTTCTGGTTTGGAATCCGCGCCTTCAGCGCGCGATCCTGCCAGTTGCGCAAGCCTAATTCCTTGGCGTCCTTGGCGAGCTTGGCGGTCAATCTTCCAGGCGGGGCCGCACCCGGCTGCAACGCAACAAAACGCCTGGGTCCCGCCTTCGCGGGGATGAGCGGAAATTTTAACCCGCCCGCTCCTTCTCGTACGCCCGCACCAGGGTCTTGGGGGCGATCTTACGCCAGCGGCGTTCGAGGAAGTTCCGATACGAGCCCGGGTGCAGGGTGGCGATGCGGGCCAGGACCGAGGGGTAGTCCTTGTAGTGGGCGGTGATGTGGAAGGTCATGGGCTCGGCCTCCATCAGCATCTCGCGCTCGTCGATGGAGACCTCCATCAAGACCACGCTGGCGTCGGCGCGGCGATAGCGGGTGAAGAACTTCTTGTTCACCAGGAAGGCGGGCTGGCCGTAGGAGCTGCCCTCGACCACGCCGGGGAAGCTCAGGGCGATCTCGCGCATCTCATCTTCGGTCATCGGTCCCTCTAAAGGCTCGGAAACGTCCAGACCGCGGTCTTCTTGACCTCGGCGTCCTCGAGTTCCCGGGTGGTCTCGACGCTGTATTCGGCCAGTTTGACCAGGCCGGTCTTGGGAAAATAGCTGCGCCCGGGGTCGCCGAGCAGAACCCGCGCGCCGCGGTCGCGGGCCTGGGCCAGCCAGGCCATGGCGCGGTCGGCCAGCGGCTGTTCGTAGAAGATGTCAGCGGCGCAGATGACGTCGGCCGGCGGCGGCGGCGCGGCCAGCGGGTCGCGGCGGCCGAAGCCGATCTCGACGCCGTTGGCGCGGCTGTTCAGTTCCACCGCGGCGGCGCAGAAGTCGTCGATGTCGGCGCCGACCGCGGCCCTGGCGCCGGCCTGCATCGCCGCGATGGCCACCAGGCCGGAGCCCGTGCCGACGTCGAACACGCGTTTGCCCCTCACCTCGGTCGGATGGTCGAGCAGGTAGCGGGCCAGGGCCTGGCCGCCGGCCCAGGCGAAGGCCCAGAAGGGCGGCGGCAGGCCGATCCGGCCCAGCTCCTCCTCGGTCATCCGCCAGATCGGGGTGATCTCGTCGGCCAGATAGAGGGCGATTTCCGGGGTGTGCGGCGGATTGGTCAGCCGGGTATTGGCCAGGATGAAGCCGTGCGGGTCGGCGATGGTCTCGGCGCTCACGCGGGCGCGGCCAGCCGCAGCATGGCCGGATAGCTCGGCGCGATTTCCATCCGCGCCAGCACGCCCTTCTCGCCCAGCAGCCGGTGGGCCCGGGGCAGGCGGTAGCAGGGGATGTGCATGAACATGTGATGTTCGCAGTGGTAGTTGACGTAGTAGGGCGCGATAAGGGCGCGCTCGATCGGGTTGGCCATGGTCGTGCGGGCGTGGCGCAGCGGATCGGGCTCATCCTTGGCCACCAGGGCGTGCTCGGCGATGTTGCGCAGGCGGGTGACCATCTGGAACCAGGTGGCGCGCGGCAGCAGCCAGAGCGCGAACCAGCCCCACCACCAGTTACGGCCGAGCAGCATGCCGGCGACCCCGAAGCCGGCGATCACGAAGGCGTTAGTGACCAGGAAGCGCCGCTGGCGCACGATCTCGGCGCCCAGGATCGGCAGCACGGCTGAGCCCTTGGCCCGGGTCTTCAGATTGTATTGCAGCAGGCCGAAACGCTGCTTGAACCAGGTCTGGCCGGTCAGGTCGCGGACGATCTTGCGGCGGAAGGACTGGCGGGTGATCGGGAAGGGGGCCGAGAGCCCCAGATCCGGGTCCTCGGCCTGCTGGGCGAACTTGTGATGCTGCAGATGGTATTTGCGATAGCGCGCCACCCCGCCCGAGCAGAGCCACTCGGCCACCCACTCGTTGACGCCGGGATCGCTGTGCAGCGCGCCGTGGGCGGCGTCGTGCTGCAGAATGCCGAGGCCCAGTTGCCGCGCGCCGATGATCATCACCGCCAGCGGGATGGTCACCGGCCAGAGCAGGCCCATCAGGGTGGCCAGGCCGATCACCGCCCAGCAATGGGCGACCAGGGCCAGCCCCTTCCACGAAGAGCGCTCGGCCAGCGGCGCCCACTCCTCGGCGGTGAAGAAGTCCTTCGGATTGACGCGGGCGGCGACGGACATGGATATAAGATGGGACGATTGCGCCCGTTGGGCAACCGATGCGGAGCGGCCTCGCCGTGACGCCAACGGGCGGGTCAAAGAGACGCGTCCTTCTCCCCTTGCGGGAGAAGGTGGCCCAAAGGGCCGGATGAGGGGTCGAGCCGGCCCTGCCAATCGCTACGGATCGTCATGGCGTTCTGTCGCGGATTCTGGAGTCGGTTACGCCGTCCTAGGCGAGGATTGCGCGACCCCTCATCCGACCCCTTCGGGGCCACCTTCTCCCGCAGGGGGAGAAGGGACGCTTAGGTTGCATGGTCGATTCTGTGGGAACCCGTGCCCTTACGGCGGCAGCCCGAACAGCGCCGACGGCGCTCGCCACAATCCGGCGACCAGGGCGGCGAAGAGGATCAGGCCGGCGTCGCGGTTGGAATTGAACAGCTTGAGCGCGCGATGCGGGTCGTCGAGCCTGAGGCGCACGGGCTGGCTGATCAGGTGGAGGGCATAGAGCAGGGCCAGCGCCGCGAACAGCGGACCGAGATGGGCGATGGCGCCGGCGGCGAAGACCAGCCCGATCGAGATCAGGTAGAAGACCAACACGCCGTACGGCGCGGCGCGGCCCAGCCGGCGGGCGGAGGACTTCACCCCGGCCAGGGCGTCGTCCTCCAGGTCCTGCACCGCATAGATGGTGTCGTAGCCCAGGGTCCAGAAGACGCCGGCCGCATAGAGCAGCAGCGCCGGCCGGGCCAGCCATGCGGTCGCGGCCGCATAGCCCAGCAGCGCGCCCCAGTTGAAGGTCAGGCCCAGCCAGGCCTGCGGCCACCAGGTGATCCGCTTCATGAACGGATAGGCCGCGATAAGGCCGAGCGAGGCTATGCCCAGCAGGATGGCGATCAGGCCGAGGCTGAGCAGGATACCGAAGGCGGCCAGGCTGCAGGCCGCCAGAAAGCCCCACGCTTGCCTGACGCTGATCCGCCCGGACGCGATCGGCCGCCCGGCCGTTCGCGCCACCTTGGCGTCGATGTCGCGGTCGACGATGTCGTTATAGGCGCAGCCCGCCGCCCGCATCAGCGCAGCGCCTGCGGCGAAGGCGACCAGCAGCCAGGCGTTGGGCCAATGGCCGTCCATGGCGCCGGCGAGCGCGATCCCCTGCCAGCCGGGCAGCAGCAGCAACCAGATGCCCGCCGGCCGGTCGAACCGGCCGAGCTTCAGCCAGGGCCGCAAGCCTTGCGGCGCGAACCGGTCCACCCAGTTGTCCGGCGCGGCGTCGGGGAGGGCTGTGGTCATGCAAACCGGGGTCCGACGCCGTTCGATCGGCGGCCTACACACCCCGCTCGTCCCCGCGAAGGCGGAGTTCCAGGTGTTTTATCGTAGAGCGCCGAGCGTCCGGCAAAAAAAGCCTGGGTCCCCGCCTTCGCGGGGATGAGCGGATGAGCAGAGCTTTCGTAGCACCCAAGTCGCGTTTTTGACGATAGGCTCACGATCAAACGATCAAGGAGACATCGCGTGGGTCAGGATTTTCTCGACGTCGCCACCTTCGCCAGCGGCCATCCGCACGCCCTCTACAAGGACCTGCGCGAGAGCGCGCCGGTCTATTGGAACCCGGAGCCGAACGGGCCGGGCTTCTGGGCCCTGACCCGCTA
>NZ_DASYAF010000036.1:0-39043 GCF_036501465.1 Phenylobacterium sp. | reverse complement strand
GGCCGACGTCCTTGACCAGCACCGGCGTACCGTTGTGCACCGCCAGGACGACGTTGCCGATGTCCTCCAGCGTCTCCAGCCGCCCGACGCCGCGGACGTAGTAGAACTGCCCGCCCTGGGAATAGAAGCCGCCGCCGGCGTTGGCGTTGTTGGCGGCCAGCGCGGCTTCCGCCTGGCTGACGCTCAGGCCCACGCCGGCCAGTTTGTTGGGATCGAACAGCACCTGGTACTGCATCTCGCCGCCGCCGAAGCCGCTGTCGTCGGCGACGCCGGGCACCGCTTTCAGCGCCGGCTCGACCACCCAGTCCTCGAAGGTCTTCAGCTCCATGGGCGAGCGGTCGGAGCTTTGCAGCACGTAGCGGTAGATCAGTCCCGACGGCGAGGTCAGCGGCGTGACGGATGGCTTCACGCCATCGGGCAGGCTGAGGTCGCCCAGCCGGTTGAACACCTCCTGGCGCGCGGCGTTGCGGTCGGTCCCGTCGTTGTAGGTGATCACCAGGTCCGAGAGGCCGTAGAGCGAGATCGACCGGCTCACCTTGGCGCCCGGCAGGCCGTTCATCTCGATCTCGGAGGGCACGGTGATCAGCCGCTCGACCTCCTCGGAGGTATGGCCCGGCCACTGGGTGATCAGCTCGACCATCGGCGGCGAGAGGTCCGGATAGGCGTCCACCGGCAACCGTTGCAGCGACCAGACCCCGACCCCGATGAGGATCAGCGTCAGCAGCGCCACCAGCCACGGCTGGCGCAGGCTCGCGGTCACCACGCGGTTGATCACCGAGGGCGCGCGCGGCGCCGGCGGGGCCGCCGGCGAGGGAGGCGTTTCGATCTCGCTCACTGGCTCTGCATGAACTGCACGAAGATGCCGCCGTCGCTGACGATGCGCTCTCCGGCCTGCAGGCCGGCGGTGATCTCGTACTGGTCGCCGGTGCGGTAGCCGAGGGTCACGCGGCGCCGGGCGAAGTCACCCTTGGGCTCGGCCACGTAGACGAACGGCAGGTTCTCGTCATCGCGCAGGATCGCGGCCGCCGGGACCAGCAGGCCCGTGCTCGCCTGCTTCGCGGTCAGCAGGACGCGGACGTACATCTGCTTCTTCAGCTGCCCGCCCGGATTGGCGGCCACCACGCGGGCGGTCACCGCACGAGTGTCGGGGTTCACCAGGGCCGCGACGTTGTCCACCACGCCGGTCAGGTGCGCCGCGCCCACGCCGGTCTCGATCTCGGCTGGATCCCCGGCCTGCACCGAGGCCTGGTCGGAGCTCGCCACCTGGGTCATCACCCACACCTTCGACAGGTTGGCGACGGTGAAGGCCGGCGTCGTCCCGGCTTGGAGCAGCTGGCCCGGCGTGATCAGCTTTTCCACCAGCGTGCCGCCGATCGGCGCGCGGATGGCGCCTTCGAGGCGGCCGATCGGCCGGCCGGCCTCGATGTCCCGGATCGCCTTGGGATCGATCTTCAGCGCCTGCAGGGCCTGCAGCGCCGCGTCGCGGTCGGCGGCGGCGTTGGCGGCGTCGGTCTGCGCCTGCTGCGCCTCTCGGGCGGAGATCCCGTTATGCTGCGCCAGGTCCTTGTCGGTGTCGGCGATCTGCCGGGTGGTCTTGGCGGTGGCGATGGCCTTGGCGTAGGCGCTGGTCGCCGCGGCGAAGTCGGAGGAATCGACCATGGCCAGGGCCTGGCCGGCGCTCACCGGCTGGCCGGGGTTGACCAGCAGCCGCGTCACCAGGCCGGAGATCGGCGAGGTCACGCTGGTGGACTGGTCGTTGTCGAAGTCGACGATGCCGGCGGCCTCGATGCTCTTGTGGAACTGGGCCTCGGCCACCGTGATCAGGCGCACGTGCTGCAGCTGGGCGGCGGTCAGGGTGACGTTCTGCGGCGTCACCTCGGCGGTCGCACCGGCATCGGTCTTGTGGCCGCAGGCGCTCAGGGCGGCGAGCGCGCTCGCCGTCAGCAGGAGCTTCGCCAGGGCGCGGATGGGCGGGCTAGTTCGCATTGGCGTCCTTGGCGAGGTCGGGGCGTTTCCACCAGCCGCCGCCGAGGGATTGGTAGAGGGCGACGGTGTCGCTGAAGCGCGCGGCTTCGGCTTGCACCAGGGTGAGCCTGGCCTGTTGGTAGGCTTGCTGCGCATTGAGCAACTGGAGCGGGCTGGCGTAGCCATCCTGGAGCTGGCGCTGGATGAGATCGAGAGTGGTCTTGGCCGCGGCGTCGGCGCGGGCCGCAGCCTTGAGGCCCTCGGCGTCCTGCTGGATCGCCGACAGGCTGTCGGCGACGTTCTGGAAGGCGCCAAGGACCGTCGAGCGGTACTGCGCCGCGGCCTGCTGGTAGGCGGCCTTGGCGGCGCGCTCCTGGTGCAGCAGGGTCCCGCCGGTGAAGATCGGCAGGGTCGCGTCGGCGCCCAGGCTCCAGAAGTTGGTGCCTGGCGTGAAGGCCCGGCTGAGCGCCAGCGCGGTGTTGCCGGCGATCGCAGTCAACTGGATGTTCGGCAGGCGGTTGGCGGCGGCCACGCCGATCTGGGCGGAGGCGGCGTGCAGGTTGGCCTCGGCCTGGCGCACGTCCGGCCGCTGCTCCACCAGCTTCGACGGCAGGCTGAGCGGCAGGTCGGCCGGCAGGGTCAGGCTGGCCAGGTCCAGTTTCGGCGGCGCCATCTGGCTGGGGAACTGGCCGACCAGCACGGCCAGCGCATCGTGCTGCTGGTCGGCCTGGTGGATCAGCGGCGGCAGGCTGGCCTGCGCCTGCGCCAGTTGGGTCTCCTGGGCGGCCACGTCCACGCCGGACGCGTAGCCCTTGGACTGCTGGTACTTCAGGATCTCGACGCTCTTGGTCTCGATGTCGATCAGCTTGCGGGTGGCGTCAACCTGTTCGGCCAGGGACGCGTCCTGGATCGCGGCAACCACCACGCTGCTGGTCAGGGTGAGGTGGGCGGCGATCATCTGGAAGCGGGCGGCTTCCTCCTGGGCGCGGGCGGCCTCCACGGTGCGCCGGGTCAGGCCGAAGGCGTCGAGCGTGTAGGTGACGCTGACCTGTGGGGTGAACAGGTTGAACTGGCTGGCGTTGTCGATCGGCGTGGGCGCGAGCGCGCCCGACTGCAGCTGCCGCTGGGCGGAATAGCCGGCGGAGACCTGCGGGAAGAAGGCGCCCTTCTGGGCCAGGGTCGTCTCATGCGCCTGCTTCAGCGCCGCCTGGGCGGCCGCCAGGTCGGCGTTGGCCTTCAGCGCCTGGTCGATCAGGGCGTTGATCGTGGTGGAGTGGTACAGCGTCCACCAGTCGCCCGGGATGTCCGCGCCGGAGGTGAAGGTCTGGGCCGCGCCGCCCGTGACGCCGGGCGTGCCGACCGCGCCGGTCAGCGGCGGGCTGACATAGCTGCTGACGGCCGGCGGCGCCGGCTTCTTGAAGTCCGGGCCGGCCGCGCAGCCCGCCAGCGCCAGGCCGAGCGCCGCCGTCAGGGCGGCTGAGCGGGCAGACCGGGCCAACGTCAGGGAACGATCGGGGACAGGCATCGATGGTGCGGTGTTCCGCTCGCGGCTGGACGACTTGGCGCCTTCGGTACCGGACGCGAACCGGGGCGTCTACGTTATATCATTACATGGCCGATCCGCCGCCCTGGCGGGAGGTCGATGGCGCGCAGCCCCTTATCCCGACTGTCGTGGCGTCAATCGGGCGCGAAAGCTTCAGTCTGAAACACTGGGCCGCTCGGCGCCCCATCGGCGTTTCCCCCTTGCGCCGAAGGGCGTATCTCCCAACCTCTGGTAAAGGGGCGGCCCAAGGAGGCCCTAAGTGGCGTCGCCATTCGACGGATACGAGGTCGAGGCCCGGATGCGCCCGGAAGCGCAGGAGTGGGCGTTCGACCTGGACCGGGTGCTGTCCTCGGTGGTGGCCCTGGAGGCCCGGGTGGCGGCCGACGCCTTCACCGCCCAGAGCCTGGGCGTCGAACGGATCGGCAATGCGACGGTGCTGAACGCGTCGGGCCTGGTGCTGACCATGGGCTATCTGGTCATGGAGGCCGAGGAGGTCGTCCTGACCCGCAACGACGGCGCGCGCGTGCCGGCCCACGTGCTGGGCGTCGATCCGGTGACCGGCTTCGGCCTGGCGCAGGCCTTGGAGCCGCTGGAGCTGCCCGCCCTGCCGCTGGGCGATTCGCGCAAGCTGAAGGGCGGCGCGCGGGTGATCATCGCCGGCGCCGGCGGCCGGGCCCACGCCGCCGACGGCCGCGTGCTGACCCGCATGCGCTTCGCCGGCTACTGGGAATATCTGCTCGAGGACGCGATCATGACCGGCCCGGCGCACCCGCACTGGAGCGGCGCGGCCCTGGTGGATGAGTCCGGCGCGCTAGTGGGCGCGGGCTCGCTCAGCCTGCAGGGCCAGACGCGCGATGGCGAGGCCGCGCCGCTCAACATGTTCGTGCCCTCCGAACTCCTGCCGCCGATCCTCGACGACCTGGCGAGCGGCCGGCCGGCGCATCCGCCCCGGCCGTGGCTGGGCGTGCTGGCGCAGGACTTCCGCGACCATGTGGTGCTGGTGGGCGTCAATTCCCGTGGGCCGGCCGCGCGCGCCGAGCTGCGCGCCGGCGACATCGTGCTGGCGGTCGCCGACACGACGGTGAGCGATCTCGGCGATTTCTACACCCAGCTCTGGGCCCAGGGGCCGGCCGGCGCGGTGATCCCGCTGCGCATCCAGCGCGAGGGCGACGTCTTCGACCTGGAGATCCGCTCCGCCGACCGCACGACGATGCTCAAGAGGCCGAAGCTGAACTGAGGACGACGCGCCGCACGCTAGCGGCCGACGATCGCCTCGTAGGCCCGGTGGGCCGCGGCCTGGGCGGCCGCCAGCCGCGCGCCGAGTTGGCGGAAGTCGCGGGCCTCGCCGGCCCGGGCCAGCAAGGCGCGGAAGGCCGCGGGCTCGGCGGCCGGATCGGGATTGTCGCCCAGGGCCACCTTGATGAGCTGGGTCAGGTCCTGCTGCAGGCGCCACGCGGTCTCGAGGTCGCGGACGGATGTCTCCGGGGCGAGGCCCGCGGCGGCCAGGGCCGCGAGCGCGGCGGCGGTGTTGGGCTGCAAGGGCCCGCCATCGGCTGCGTGCAGCAGCTGGAGGAACTGGGCGGCGAACTCGATGTCCACCAGGCCGCCCTCTGCGAGCTTGAGGTCCCAGTCGCCCTTGGGCGGCCGCTCGCGGGCGATGAGGGCGCGCATGTCGCGCACGTCGCGGGCGGTCTTCTTGGCCTCCCGCGGGCGGCGCAGCGCGGCCTCGATCACCGCGGCGGCGTCCGCGGCGAAGGCGTCGCTGGTCGCCCAGACCAGGCGCGCGCGGGTCAGCGCCAGCAGCTCCCAGGTCTCGGCGCCGGAGTCGCCTGGCCCGGTGTCGCCGCTTGCAGCGTAGTAGTCCTCGAACGCGGCGAAGCTGACGGCGACGGGGCCCTTGGTGCCGGACGGACGCAGCTGCATGTCGACCTCGTAGAGGCCGCCCTGGGCGGTCTGCGTGGACAGCGCCGCGATCAGCCGCTGAGTGAAGCGGCCGTAGAAGGTGGCCGCGTCCCAGCCCTTCCCCGCCGAGGCGGCGGCCGGCCCGTCTTCCCCGTGACCCGCGGCGCGGTAGAGGGTCATCAGGTCGAGGTCGGAGCCGGCGCTCATCTCGCGTGAGCCGCACTTGCCCAGCGCCACCACCGCCACCTCGCCGTCGAAGGCGCCGCCCAGACGCTCGGTCTCGGCCAGGGCCGCGCGGGCCAGGGCCGCGATGCACAGGTCGGCGAGATCGGCGAAGGCCTGGCCGGCGACCACCGCGCTGGCCGCGCCGCTCATCACCTGGACGCCGACCCGGAACGCCTGCTCGCGGTGGACGATTCGCACGGCGTCCATGGCCGCCTCGAAGCCGCCCGGCTCGCTGCCGGCCGCCTGGGCGACCGCCGCCTGCATGGCCGGGCCGTCCTCGGCCAGGTCGATGGGGCTGAAGAAGCCGCCATCCAGCATGGCGTCGATGGCGGCGGGCCGGCGCGCCAGGGTGGCGGCCAGGCGTGGGGCGAAGGCCATCACCTGCACCACCAGCTCGAACAGCTTCGGCTGGGCCAGGAACAGGGACTGCAGCTGCACCCCGCTGGACAGGTGGGCGAAGAAGTCGCCGAAGCGGGTGAAGGCGGCGTCCGGCGCGCCGGTGGCCTGGGCGGCGTCCAGCAGGCGCGGCGCGAGCCGGGTGAACAGCTCGCGCCCGCGTTCGGTGGCGGTCGCCGGGATGTGGCCGTGGTGCCAGGCGCGGATGGCGCGCGAGACCTGGGCCGGGCTGGAGAAGCCCATGCGCTTCAGCGTCGCCAGCGTGGCCGGATCGTCGTCGACGCCGGTGAACACCAGGCTGCCGAAGCGCGAGGACAGCGGCTCCTCGGCCGGGAAAAGCTCGCCGTAGCGAGCGTTGACGCCCTTCAGCGTGCGGGTGATGGCCGCGTCGAAGGCGCGCAGGGTGTCGAAGCCCGAAAGCGCGGCGACCCGGCGGCGGTCGGCGTCGGCCTCCGGCAGCTTGTGGGTCTGCTCGTCGGCCAGCATCTGCACCCGGTGCTCGACAGCGCGCAGGAAGCGGTAGGCCTCGGTCAGCTCGGCGCAGGTCTGGGTGGCGACGTGGCCGGCCTCGGTCAGCGCCGCCAGGGCGTCCAGGGTGCGGTTGGAGCGCAGCTCCGGATGGCGGCCGCCGAGGATCAGCTGCTGGGTCTGGACGTAGAACTCGATCTCGCGGATGCCGCCGGTCCCGAGCTTCAGGTCGACGCCCTTGGCCGCCACCCGCTCGTCCACCTTGTGAGCGTGGATCTGGCGCTTGATCGAGTGGATGTCGGCGATGGCGGCGAAGTCGAGGTTGCGCCGCCAGACGAAGGCCCGCAGTTCGCTGAGGAAGGCCTCGGCGGCCGGCCGGTCGCCGGCGCAGGGCCGGGCCTTGATGAAGGCCGCCCGCTCCCAGTTTTGGCCGACGCTCTCGTAGTAGTCCATGGCCGCAGGGATGGGCACGGCCGGCGGCGTGGACGCCGGGTCAGGGCGCAGCCGCAGGTCCATGCGGAACACATAGCCGTCGGCGGTGCGCGCCTGCATCAGCTCCGACAGCCGCTGCGTCAGGCGCACGGCGAAGGCCTGGGCCTCGACGCCGTCGGCGAGCGGCATGGCGGCCGGATCGAAGAACACCGAGACGTCGATGTCGCTGGAATAGTTGAGCTCGAAGGCGCCCTGCTTGCCCATGGCGATGCAGAACCAGCCGGGGACCGGCCCCTCGGCGCCGCGGCCCAGCCGGGTCAGGCGCCCGGCCTCCAGCTCGCCGCGGGCGGCGACGGTGAGCGCCGCGGTCACCGCGGTGTCGGCGAAGCGGGTGAGCGCCGCGGTGACCTGGTCCAGGTCCCAGACCCCGCCCAGGTCGCAGAGCGCGGTCAGCAGATGCAGTTCCTGTTTCAGCAGGCGCAGGCGTTCGACGGCGGTGTCGTGGTCGAGGGCGGCGGCCTCGGCGGTGCGCGCCAGGATGTCTTCCAGGCCCGCGTCCGGATCGGCGGCCAGCAGGGCGTCGAGGCGGGCGGGATCGCGCCGCGCGAGGCTGGCGAGATAGGGCGAGGCGGCGAACACCGGCGCAAGCGCCGGCCAGGCTGCGGCCAGCCGATCGCTCCAGGCCTCCTCGGCGAGGGCGATGCGCAACCGCTCGGCCGCCTTGGTGTCGACCACCGGTCCGCAGGGCTTGAGCTGATCGGCCAGCGCCATGCGGCGTGCTTAGCAGGCCTTCCCTGCGAGCGGGAGAAGGCGTGACCGCGCCGCGGCGCGGGTGAGGCCCTGAGGGAACCACGGACCACACGAACAGGTTTCCCCGGCCGCCTTCCGCGTGGGTTCGTGTGATCCATGTGGCTTTGACTCCCGCTCATCCCGGCGAAAGCCGGGACCCATAGGGCGCAGGGGCCTGGGCGCCGTCCGCACGAGCGCATCAATTCAGCTTGGGTCCCGGCTTTCGCCGGGATGAGCGGGGGGTTTAGCCGGTGTCGGCGAGGGGTGGCTGGCCGCCCTGTTGGCCACATCGCCTGCGGCGGCGCAGGCCCACATGGGCATCGAGCGGGCGGAGTTCCAGGCGCGGCGCGCGGCGGTGATGGCCGCGGCGCCCGACGGGATCCTGCTGCTGCATGCGTCCTCGGCGCCCAAGGAGTGGGGCGACGCGGGCTTCCGGCAGGACTCGTTCTTCTAGTGGCCTGACGCCAAGGTCATCGACGCCGCCCCGGTGATCAAACCGATCCGCGCGATCAAGAGCCCGGCCGAGGCGGCGCTGCTGCGCACGGCCGCCGGCTATACCGACGTCGCCTTTCGCGCGGCCAGGTCCCGGCCCTAGGCTCCGGCCCTAGGCCCTGGGCAGCACCAGGGCGACCCGCAGGCCCGGGCCCATCTCGCCGACCTTGCCGGGGCCTTCGGCGATCTCGAGGCGGCCGCCATGCGCCTCGGCGACCGCGGCGACCAGGGACAGGCCCAGGCCGGAGCCCGGTTCGTTGCGGCTGTTCTCCAGGCGCACGAAGCGCTGGACGACGCGCTCGCGGTCGGCCTCGGGCACGCCGGGGCCGGTGTCGGTGACCGAGAACTCGACCTCGCCGGACGAGCGGCGGCGCACCCGCAGCATGATCGCCCCGCCGGCCGGCGTGTATTTGATGGCGTTGTCCAGCAGGTTGGCGAGCGCCTGCGACAGGAACTCCTCATTGCCGCGCGCCTGCAGGCCCTTGGCGAACTCGGCGTCGAACTCCAGGCCCTTGTCCTCGCACAGCGGCTCGTAGAGCTCGGCGATGTTGGCCGCCAGCTCGCAGGGATCGAACAGGACCTGGTTGGGCGCCGTGCCGGCCGCCTGCAGGCGCGCGATGGCCAGCACCGCGGCGAAGGTCTTCAGCACCCCGTCGGTGTCTTCCAGCGCCTGGGCCAGCGCCTGTTCCGGGTCGCCCTTGCCGGCTTCGACATCGAGGTAGGCCACCTCCAGGCGCGCGCGCAGGCGGGTGAGCGGCGAGCGCAGGTCGTGGGCGATGGCGTCGCCGGCGTGGCGGTGGCCGGCCATGGAGCGCTCCAGCCGATCCAGCATCTCGTTGACGCCGGCGCTGAGCTCGTCGAACTCGTCCCTGGCGCCCCTCACATGGGCGCGGGCCCCAAGGTCGCCGTTGCGCACGGCGTCGACCACGGCGGTCAGGCTGGCCATGGAGCGGCTGACGTTGCGGCTCATCAAAAGGCCGCCGCACAGGCCCAGCACCACGATCAGCGCGCCGGCGCCCCAGAGCGCGCGGACCACCTGCACCACATAGGCCTCGTCCTCGCCCACGTCGGCGCCGACGAACAGCAGCTGGCCGCCGGCCAGGCGCTCCTGCAGCCCGCGGGCCGGGTGTTTGAACGTGTGGCCCTGAGCATCGACGTCGGTGACCGAGAAGGTGGTCCAGGTGGGCTGGCCGTCGAACTTGTCCACCGGGCTATAGGGGATGGACCCGGAGATCCGCTTCTGGTCCGGCGTCATCAAAAGGTAGAGGAAGGCCCCCTCGCCGGCCGCCCGCTCGATCACCGCCTGGTTCAAAGCCGACAGGCCGGCCTGGTCGTAGGCCGAGACCAGGCCGTGCATCTCGCGATTGATCTCAGCGTCGGTGCGCCGGCGCGCCTCGCCCGCCGTCGCCACATAGATGTAGGCCAGGAGCGCCAGCGCGGCGCTGGCGAACAGCGCCAGGAACAGGACCGTCAGCCGGAACGGCGTGGTGCGGAAGATCCGCGGCAGGCGGAATCGCCGCGCCGGCGCCTCGTCAGGCATCCAGGCGGTAGCCGGCCCCGCGCACGGTCTGCAGCATGGGCCGGTCGAATCCCTTGTCGATCTTCGAGCGCAGGCGCGAGATGTGAACGTCGATGACGTTGGTCTGCGGGTCGAAGTGGTATTCCCAGACCTTTTCCAGAAGCATGGTGCGGGTCACCGACTGGCCGGCGTGGCGCATCATGAATTCCAGGAGCTGGAACTCGCGCGGCTGCAGGTCGATCTCCTTGCCCTGGCGGTGCACGGTGCGCCCGATCAGGTCCATCTCCAGCTCGCCGACCCTGAGCAAGGTGTGGACCGAGCCGGTCTCTCTGCGCCGCGCCAGGGCCTCGACCCGGGCGATCAGTTCGGCGAAGGCGTAGGGTTTGACCAGGTAGTCGTCGCCGCCGGCCTGCAGGCCGGTGACGCGGTCGCCCACCTCGCCCAGGGCCGAGAGGAACAGCACCGGCGTCTGGTCGCCCTCGCGGCGCAGGCTCTCGACCAGCTGCACGCCGTTCATCTTGGGCATCATCCGGTCGACGATCATCACGTCGAACTCGCCGTCGCGCGCGGCCGTGAGGCCCGCCTCGCCGTCGGCGGCCCGCACGCAGGCGTTGCCCGCCTCGCTCAGCCCCCGCTCCATGGCTTCCGCCGCTTCGAGGTCGTCCTCGACGATCAGGATCCGCATGGTCTCTCCGCCCCTCCGATCCTTGAGCCTAGCCTGGGACGAATTTCAGGGTGAGGAAGGTCGTCCGGCCCTGGCGCAGGATGCCCATGACCACGCCGGGACGCCCCGCCTTCTTGGCCGCGTCGGCGGCGGCGGCCACCTCGGCGGCGGTGCTGATCGGATGGCCGACCGGCGCCTGGACGATGATGTCGCCGCGGTGGATGCCCTTTATCCCGGCGTCGGAGCTGGCTTCCACGCCCTCGATCAGCACGCCCTTCAGGTCCGGCGGGGCGTTGAGCCTGCGCCGCGTCGCCTCGTCCAGCGGGGCCAGCGACATGCCCAGCACGCTGGGGTGCGGGGTCGCCGGCGGGGCCAGCGGATTGCCGCGCTCGACGCCCGGGCCGTTGTTGTCGTTGGACGCCAGGTCCTTTTCCGAGGGGCGCACGCCCGAGCGGATCTCGACCGGGTGGTGCTTGCCGTCGCGGATCACGTCCAGGCGGATGGCCTCGCCCGGCTGGGCCTTGGCGACCTCGCGGGTGAGCTCGGTGGAGGTCTTGATCGCCACCCCGTTCACCGAGACGACCACGTCGCCCGGCTGCAGCCCGGCCTTGGCCGAGGGGCCGCCCGGCACGGTGTCGGAGACGATGGCGCCCTTCTGCGCGCCCAGGCCCTGGGCTTCGGCCATGTCGCTGGTGAAGTTCTGGATGGTCGCGCCGATGTAGCCGCGCTGGATCTTGCCGCCGCTGATCAGCTTCTTGGTCACCGAGTCCGCCACGTCGGCGGGGATGGCGAAGCCGATGCCGACCGAGCCGCCGGTGGGGGTGAAGATCGAGGTGTTCACCCCGATCACCCGGCCGAAGATGTCGAAGGTCGGGCCGCCGGAGTTGCCGCGGTTGATGGGGGCGTCGATCTGGATGTAGTCGACGAAGCTGTCGCCGATGTCGCGGCCGTAGGCGCTGATGATGCCGGCCGTGGCGGTGCCGCCCAGGCCGAAGGGGTTGCCCACCGCGATCACCCAGTCGCCGACCCGCGGCCGACCGGCGTTCTCGAAGCTGACGAACGGGAAGGCGCCGCGCCCGCCCTTGACCTTGACCACCGCCAGGTCGGTGCCTTCGTCGCGGCCGACCACCGTGGCGTCGAGCTCGGTTTCGTCCTTCAGCACGACCTTGATGGTCTCGGCGTTCTCGACCACGTGGTTGTTGGTGACGATGTAGCCGTCGGCCGAGATGAAGAAGCCGGAGCCGGCCGACTGCTGGGTCGGACCGCGCGGGCTGGCGCCGCCACCGCCGCCGCCGCGACCACCGCCGGCGGGCGGGCCCTCCTCCTCATCGTCGTCGCCGCCACCACGACCGCCGAACGGCAGGCCGTCGAAGCCCGGGATGCGACGCAGCTGGCTGGTGTCCACGCGGCTGGTGACGTTGATCGACACCACGGCCGGCGAGACCTTCTCGAAGATGTCGGCGAACGACATCGGCGCGCCCGGCGGCGGGGCGAAGATCGGCGCGGTGGAGGCCTTGATGACCTGGCCCTGGCCGTCGGTGTGGCCGGCGGGAAGCTGCACGCGCGAGCCGGCGACCGCGGCCGCAGTCACGCCGGCGGCGGCGATGGCGCCCAGGATGTAGCCCGTTCTCTTGGAGGTCATCTGGCGTCTGCTTCCCTCTCGGCGCCGGTCGGATCCCCGATGCGCTTGATAAACCTAGGTTCGATGCACGAGAGCGCGAAGGCTCTCAAGTTACCTTTAAGACAGCCAAGCCAAATACCCGTAGGTGGGCTCTTGGTTCGTTCTTGGGCGCAATCATGTCAGGTGAGATCGGTTTGCGACAGTCGTCTCACACGATCGGCCTCTTCTGGTGACAGTTCCGTTTCTGGGGTTCGGTTCCGCAACCTTGAGACCAAGAGGCCGGCGCCTGCGACGACCACCACGAACGGGCCGCCCCAGAGCGCCAGGTTCATCCAGTTGAACTCCGGCGTCAGCAGCACGAACTCGCCGTAGCGGTCGGTGAGGTATTTCTTGATCTCGGCGTCGCTCTTGCCGGCGGCCACCTGTTCGCGGATCACCTTGCGCAGGTCGGCGGCCAGGTCGGCCTCGCTGTCGTCGATGGATTCGTTCTGGCAGACCAGGCAGCGGACGCCCTGGAAGATGTGACGCGCGCGGGCCTCCTGGGCCGGGTTCGGCAGGCGGTCGGCCGGATCGGAGGCCGCGGCGATGCAAAGGACGCCGGCCAGGGCGGCGGCCAGCGCTCCCAGCCTTCGCCGGGCGAGCGTCACGCCGGCTGCTCCTGGCCGGTCGGATCGGCGGTCGGATCGGCGGCGGACTTGGCGTCCGGCTTGTCGGCCTGCGGCTGGCGGCGGCGCGCCACGCCCAGGCGCATCCGGCGGTCGGAGAGCGAGGTGATCCCGCCCAGCGCCATCAGCACCGGGCCGACGAAGATCAGGGTCGCCCAGGGATTCCAATAGGCGCGGATCAGCCAGACCGGCGTGCCCGGCCCCCCTTGGGGCCCGATGGCGGTCCGCCGCTCGCCCAGCACCATGTAGAGGTGCGAGGCGCCGCGGTAGCAGAGCGCGATGCCGCTGATCGTCTGGCCGCCGGCCGGATAGAAGCGCCGATCAGGCTCGCCGGTGCAGACGTCCTTGCCATCCTTGGTGACGCGGATCAGGGCGCGTTCGGCGTCATAGTTGGGCCCCTCGCGCGGCCCCACATGCTCGAGCGTCAGGTGGTAGCCGGCCACGTCGAGCGAGCCGCCGATCGGCAGGGCCTGCGCCGCCTCGCCCTTCCAGCCGAGCTCGAAGCAGGCCCCGAGGACGAAGACGCCCAGGCCCAGGTGCGCGAGCGTCATGCCCCAGGCGCCACGTGGCAGGCGGACGAACCGGCGCCAGCTCTCCGCGGCCGGAACGCGGAAGGCCTGGGTGCGCTCGACGACCTCGGCGACGACGCCGGCCACCAGCCAGGCGCCGATCGCCACGCCCGTCGCGCCCAGCGCCTTCTTGGGGTCTTCCAGGGCGAAGGCCGCGATCCCGGCCAGCAGGGCCAGCAGCGCCGCCCACCACAGCCGCTGCAGCACGCCGCGCAGGTCGCCGCGCTTCCAGGCCAGCAGCGGCCCAGCCGGCAGCACGATGGCCAGCACCGCCATCATCGGGGCGAAGGCGATGTTGAAGAAGCCGGGCCCGACCGAGATGGCCGCGCCGGTCAGGGCCTCGCGCAGCAGCGGATAGAGGGTGCCCAGGGCCACCGCCGTGGTCGCCGCCGCCAGCAGGATGTTGTTGAGCACCAGGGCGCTCTCGCGGCTGACCGGGGCGAACATGCCGCCGCGCGTCAGCTTCGGCGCGCGCCAGGCGAACAGCGCGAAGGCCGAGCCCGCTGTCAGGCCCAGGATGATCAGCAGCAGCACGCCGCGCCTGGGATCGACGGCGAAGGCGTGGACGGATGTCAGCACGCCCGAGCGCACCAGGAAGGCGCCCAGCATGGAGAAGGTGAAGGCGCCGATGGCCAGGAACAGGCTCCAGCCGGCCAGCGCGCCGCGCTTCTCGGTGACGATGGAGGAATGCAGCAGGGCCGTGGCCATCAGCCAGGGCATGAAGGAGGCGTTCTCCACCGGGTCCCAGAACCACCAGCCGCCCCAGCCGAGCTCGTAGTAGGCCCAGAAGGAGCCCAGCGTGATGCCGACGGTAAGCAGGCTCCAGGCGGCCAGGGCCCAGGGCCTGACCCAGCGGGCCCAGGCGGCGTCCACCCGGCCCTCGATCAGGGCGGCGACGGCCAGCGAGAAGACCACGCTCATGCCCACATAGCCCGAGTAGAGGAACGGCGGGTGGAAGGCCAAGGCCGGGTCTTGCAGCAGGGGATTGAGGGAATTGCCCTCCACCGGCGGGGTCGCCAGCCGCGTCAGCGGGTTGGAGGCGAAGACGGTGTAGGCCAGGAACACGGTCCCCAGCGCGCCCTGGGTGGCGACCATCAGGGCCTTGAGGCCGCGCGGCAGGCCGCGCCCGAGGATCGCGGCGGCGGCGCCATAGCCGGTCAGGATCAGGCACCAGAGCAGGATCGAGCCCTCGTGGCTGCCCCAGGTCCCGGCCACCTTGTAGAGCAGCGGCTTTTCGGTGTGGGAGTTGGCGGCGACGTTGGCCACCGAGAAGTCGGAGGTGACGAAGGCGTGGATCAGGCAGCCGAAGGCGACGGCCACGCCCACGAAGGCGGCGAGCGCCGCGGCTTCGCCGGCCGCCGCCAGGGTCGCCGAGCGGCGCACCCGCGCATAGGCCGACAGCCCGAGCTGGGCGGCGGCGAAGCAGAGCGCCAGGATGAGCGCGAAGGATCCGAACTCGGCGATCATGTGGCGGGCTGGGCTTTCGCGTAGTCGGGCGTCGAGCCGTCGCCGCGCCACTCGCCCTGGGCCTTCAGCGCCTTCTCGAGGTCCGGCGGCATGTACTTCTCGTCGTGCTTGGCCAGCACCTGCTTGGCCTCGAACACCCCGTCGCGGCGGAAAGCGCCGACGGCGACGATGCCCTGGCCCTCGCGGAACAGGTCCGGCAGGTCGCCCTGGAAGCTGACCTTGTCCTGGGCGATGCGGTCGGCGACCACGAAGTCCACGCGCCCGTCGGAGTGTTTCACCACGCTGCCCATGCGCACCAGGCCGCCCAGCTGCACCGAGCGGCCGGCCGGCGGGTGCGCCGCGGCGGCCTGGGACGGCGTGTAGAAGAACGAGATGGAATCGCGCAGGCCCCACAGGGTCAGGCCGACCGCCAGCGCCAGCACCGGGGCGATGGCCGCGACCAGGGTCAGCCGGCGGCGCGCCTTGGGCGATTTGGGAAGCCAGCCGCTCATTTCATCTTTTCCGTCGCCGCCGCCTGGGTGAGCTGATCCAGCACATCCGGCTTGCCGGCGTATTTCGCCCGCGCGGTCTTGAGCGTTTCATCGCGCTTGGCCTCGTCGCCGAGCACGGCGTAGGCGCGCACCAGCCGCACCCAGCCTTCGGGATCGTCGGGGTTGGCCTTCAGCTTGGCGGCGAGGCCCTCGACCATGCCGCGCACGGCGGTGAGCTGGTCGGCGGACAGGCCCTGCGGCGGCGCGCCGGCGGCGGCCGGCGGCGGGGCGGTCCCCTCGGCCTGGGCGATGGCGGCGCCCAGGTCGCCGCGGCGCGGATCGGTCGCCGGCATGTCGGCCAGCAGCGCCTTCCATTCGGCGATGCCCTGGGCCTTGTCGCCCACCTTGATCTTGTAGCGGGCCAGGTTGAAGCGCGCCGCGACGCTGGAAGGATTGAGCCGCAGGGTCTGGCGGAAAGCGTCCACCGCGTCGTCGCTCACCTCGCCGCCCGCGATCATCACGTCGGCCTCGCCCAGCATTTCCCACAGGTCGGCGCGGTCGGGCGCGACGCGCACGGCGTGCTTCAGGGCGCGCACGGCGGCCGCCGGGTTGTTCGAGGCGCCCTGCGCCAAGGCCAGGAAGCGGAAGCCTTCGGGATCGTTGGGCCGCTCCTTGGTGAGCTGGGAGAGGACGGCGGCCATCTGCGGCGGGTCCAGGCTGCGCGGATCGCTGGCGCGCCACTTGGCGAGGCGGCCGGCGAACGGCTGGTCCGGAAAGCCTGGCGCGCCGACCTTCACATAGAGCACCAAGGCGAGGATCGAGGCCGCGAGCGCCACCAGCAGGATGGGCAGGCGATGGGCCTCGGTGGACCAGGCTTCCCCTGGCGCATCGGCGGCGGCCAGCAGGCGGCGGCCGGCTTCGGCCTCGGCGCTCCGGCGTTCGTCGGCGCCGATCAGGCCGCGGGCCGCGAGGTCGCCGATCTCGGAGAGCTGGCGGCGGTAGAAGACCTGCGTGGTGTCGGCGGGTTCGGCCTCGGCCGCCCGCGCGGCGCGCAGCATCATCAGGATGGCGGCCGCCGCCGAAAGCAGGCCGGCGGCGACCCAGAACACGATCATGCGGCCGGTCTAGCGGAAAGCGTACCGCTGCGCGAGTGCGTCATGGAGCCGGGGGGCCGGCTCGCGCGTGATCGCCGGATCAGGCGTCGAGCACCACCGCCTCGCCGGGGTGCGGCGGCTCCTGGCTGGCGCAGGTGCTGGCCGCGCGGCGGCGCACCAGTTCGGTGGCCTTTTCGTCGCGCACCAGGCCGATCAGGTCGGCGGCCACGTACAGATGGTCGCGCGCCAGCATGAGGTCGGGCACGTCGCCGGTGCGGGCGTGGTCGAGCACCTCTTCCACATAGCCCTCGATGGCGGCGGCCAGCTTCTCGGTGATCTTGGCGTGGGCGGCGGAGAAGCCGCCGTAGTTGGCGCAGAGCCGCACCTCGTGGGCGAAGTGCAGGGCGGTGAGCGCGCGGCCCACGTCGCGGGGGCTGGGCGCCGCGTCCAGCTTCGGGCCCGAACTGCGTCGGCGGCCGAAGCCGCTGGATTCCATCGGCAGGGCCGCGGCGACCAGCTTCTCGGCTTCCTTCAGCCGGCCCTCGACCAAGCTGGCCAGGGACAGCTTCTGCTCGTGCAGGCGCTTACCCCAGCCGTGGTCGCGCGACAGCTCGATCCAGGTCTCGACCTCGAAGGTCTGCTGGGTGACCAGCTCGGCCAACCGGCCGGTGGCGCGGCCGGTCTCGGGGCCGCCGTCCAGGTCCATCCTGCCGATCGCCTTCAGCGAGCCGTCGATGGCGTCCAGCACGCGCTCGGGGAAGCCGCTGAGTTCGGAGTCCGCCAGATAGCGCTCGTTGGGCTTGTCCATGACCGCCGAGATGATCCGCAGCACCAGCCAGGGCGGGTCGAGCTGGCCGGCCAGCATCTCGAAGAACAGCGGGCCGGCGTCGGGCGAGATGGCCACCGAGTCCTTGTAGGCCAGGCGCGCGGCGGCCCCGACCTCGCCGCCGGAATGGGTGGTCCAGTCGTGCAGCCGTGGAATGGCGCGGCGAACGATGGGGGCGATGTCGAGGCCGGCCGCGAAGGCGGCGGCGCCCCCGGGGCGCGCGGCGTCGCACAGTTCGGCGGCGGCGCGGAACTCGCGCTGCTCGCTGTCGTCCAGGGCCGCGCGCGCGGTGGCGACCACGGCGTTGTAGGCGGCGCCGGGATCGGCGGGGCGGTGGCCCTGTTCGGCGGCCTCGGCGGCGGCGGCCGCGGCCTGGGCGCGGACGGCGGCCTGGATCTGGGCTGGAGCGGAGGCTTTCACGCCGCGCCAGATGAGCGCCAGGGCCTGGGCCGGGAAGGTGACGCCCGCCGCGGACTTGCCGTCGCCGACGCAGAGCGGCGCGATGGGCGCGAAGATGGCGTTTCGCAGGGCGCGGTCCTGGGCCTCGGCCTCGACCAGCTGGCGCACGCTGGCCAGCACGGTGTCGCCGGTCGCCTCCTGCAGAGCCGCACGCAGACCGCCAACGATCTTGTCCGGAGCCGACTGCACCAGGGTCCGGACGATCTCAATCTTTCGGTCGGACAGGGCGACCATGCGACACTCCGCCGCGGAACACCGTTCCGCCAGTCAGGAAGGGTGCGCCCGCACGAGTTAAGGTTGTGCGAAGGTTGAGGAATTTCAGGCTTCGGCGCGCGGCAGATCGGCCTCCAGCCGCAGGCCGCCGAGGGTGGAATCGCCCAGGCTCAACGATCCGCCGTAGGCCCGCGCCAGCTCATCGACGATGGACAGGCCGAGGCCCGATCCAGGCGCGCTCTCGTCCAGCCGCGCGCCGCGCTTCAGCACCTCCTCGCGGCGGTCGGACGGCAGGCCGGGGCCATCGTCCTCGACCGTCAGGCCGAAGCGCTCCGGGCCGGTCTCGGCGGCGCGCACCCGCACCCGGCTTTTGCCGAACTTGCAGGCGTTCTCGATGGCGTTGCCGGCGATCTCCATCAGGTCCTGCCGCTCACCCAGGAAGAACAGCTCTTCGTCGGCGTCCCAGTCGATCGCCACGCCCTTGTCGCGGAAAATGCGACCCAGGGTCCGCAACAGCTCGTCCAGCACCTCGGCCACCGAGGTGCGCTCGCCCTGGCCGGAGGTGCGCGCGGCGGCGCGGGCCCGGCGCAGGTGGTGGTCGACCTGCTTCTGCATGGCGTCGGCTTGGCGGGTGACAACCTCGGCCAGCGGCCCGGGGCGTTGCTCGGCCTCGGCGGCCATCACCGAGATCGGGGTCTTCAGCGCATGCGCCAGGTTGCCGACGTGGGTGCGCTGGCGCTCCACGACCTGCTGGTTGTGCGCCACCAGGGCGTTCAGTTCCTGGGCCAGGGGCTTCAGCTCGCTGGGGTAGGTCTCGGCCAGCCGCTGGGCCTTGCCGCGCCGCACGGCCGCCACCTCGTTGCGCAGGTCGTAGAGCGGGCGAAGGCCCAGGCGCACCTGGGCGACGATCGCCACCACCAGCCCGGCCGCCAGCAGGGCGAACAGGCCCGAAGTCGCCACCACGAAGGTGCGCACGTCGCGGTTGACGGCGCTGAGGTCTTCGGCGGCTAGGAAGATCACCGGTGTCTTGCGGCCCGGATAGATGATCTGCTGGGCACGGCCGCGCAGCGGCTCGTCCTGCGGCCCCACCGAGGTGAAGGCGACCTGACGGCCGGGGCGAGCCTTCAGCTGCGCCTCCAGGCCCGGCGGGACCTGCAGCACCGAATCGAACAGGGAGTGCGAGCGCTGGTCGTTGACCGGAACGATGCGCCCGTCGGCGGTCGGCTCGGCCAGCTCCCAGTAGCGGCCGGAGTAGACCAGGGTCGCCTTCTCGTCGGTGAGCGGCGAGGCGAAGACGCCGCCCTCGTCGACCGTGGAATAGGTGACGAGGTTCTTGATCAGGTCGGCCAGGGTCCCGTCGACCTGGCGCACCGCGGTGCGTTCGAACAGGAAGCCCAGGCCCATGGCGGTGATGATCAGGGTCGCCAGGCTCCAGCTGAGCGCCAGCAGCACCAGCCGCCGCGAAAGCGACGGATTGCGCGATCGCAGGCCCTCCCGAAAAAACCTGGGCGCCCTCACCCCCGCCGGCCCGTCAGGAGGCCTTGGCCGCGCCCTCGCCGTCCCGCTCCTCGTCCGGACAGGTCAGGCGATAGCCGAGGCCCCGGGCGGTCTCGATGCGGTCGGAGCCGATCTTCTTGCGCACCCGGCCGATGAACACCTCGATGGTGTTGGAGTCGCGGTCGAAGTCCTGGTCGTAGAGGTGCTCGACCAGCTCGGTGCGGCTGATCACCCGGCCCTGATGCATCATCATGTAGTGCAGCAGGCGGTACTCCAGCGAGGTCAGCCGCAGGGGCTCGCCGTTGACGCTGGCCCGCGCCGCCCGGGGATCCAGCCGCAGGCCGCCGCAGGACAGGTTGGGCGCGGCGTGGCCGGCCGAGCGGCGCAGCAGGGCGCGCAGGCGGGCCAGGAGCTCTTCGGTGTGGAAGGGCTTGGTCAGGTAGTCGTCGGCCCCGGCGTCGAAGCCCGCCACCTTCTCGCTCCAGGCGCCGCGGGCGGTGAGGATCAGCACGGGCGTGGCCATGTTCTCGCGCCGCCAGCGCTCCAGCACCGAGACCCCGTCCACCTTGGGCAGGCCGAGGTCCAGGATGATGGCGTCATAGGGCTCGGTCTCGCCCAGGAACTGGGCTTCCTCGCCGTCCGGGGCGTGGTCGACCGCATAGCCGGCGTCGGCCAGCGCCAGCTTGAGCTGACGGCTGAGGTCCGGGTCGTCTTCGACCAGCAGGATACGCATCGGGAGGTCCCTCCTAAGAACCCACCACCTGGCCGGTCTGGGCGTCCACGGTGAACACCTTGATCCGACCGTCGGGGAGCTGCCACTGCACGAGATAGACGGCGCGCCCGCCGGCTTCCCCCATGGTCGTGTTGAGCTGTCTGCCTTTGTAACGCTCGGCCAGCATCTTCAGAACGCGCGGAAGCGGCGCGCGGCGCGGCTGGTGCGCCCCGTCGGCGTGGGCCGGAAGGGCGAGGCCGGCCAGGGGCGCGACCCCCAGGACGAGACCCAGGGCGAGAGCGGCGAAGGGATGCTGGCGCGTCATGGGACCTACCCTAGAAACCCGGGACTGAACCCAGCCTGAACGCAGAGCTTATGGGGCGGTGCGGGCGCGCTGTCACGCCGCGGTTCAGCGCTCCGATCAACCGCGCCGTTTCGCGGCGTAGGGCCGCTCCTTCCTCCAGCTTTCCGCCAGGGCCTCGAGCTGCGGGTCGGGGGTGTCCGGCAGGGCCACCACCAGGCGCGCGAACAGGTCGCCGCGATGGCCGCGCGCATCGGTGAGGCCGCGGCCTTTCAGGCGCAGGCGGGTGCCGGTGTTGGCGCCCTTGGGGATGGTGAGCGTCACCGGGCCGTCAGGGGTCGGCGCCTCGGTCTTGCCGCCCAGCACCGCGTCGTAGACCGTCACCGGCACGTCCATCACCAGGGCCTCGCCCTCGCGCCGGTAGATCGGGTGCGGGGCGATGGAGAGCTCGATGAAGGCGTCGCCGGGCCCGGCGCGGCCGGGCGAGCCCTGGCCTTTCAGCCGCAGCGTCTGGCCGTCCTGCGCGCCCTTGGGGATGGTGATGTCGATGGTGCGCCCGTCGGAAAAGGCCACGCGCTTCTTGCCGCCCTTGATCGCCTCCTCGAGGTCGATGGCCAGCGGCGCGCGCACGTCGGAGCCGCGCTGGGAGAAGCCGCCGAAACCGCCGCCCTGACCGCCGCCGTGGCCGCCGCCGCGCCCGCCCCGGCCGCCGCCGAACATCTCGCCAAGGATGTCGCCCAGGTCGACGCCCTCGAAGCTCTGGCCGTGGCCGCCGTACTGGCCGCCGCCCGGCGCCGGGCCCCAGGGGCCGGCCTGCCCGCGCCCGCCGAAGCCGCCCGCGAACCCGCCGAAGGTCTCGCGCCCGTCGGCGTCGATGGCGCCGGCGTCGAACTTCTTCTTCTTTTCCGCGTCGCCCAGGATGTCGAAGGCGCCGGACACCTGCTTGAAGCGCTCCTCGGCGGCCTTGTTGTTCGGGTTGGTGTCGGGGTGGTTGGCCTTGGCGAGCTTGCGGAACGCCTTGCGGATCTCGTCCGCGTTCGCCGAACGCGGGACGCCCAGGACCTGATACGGGTCGCTCGCCAACTTCGAAATGCCCTTTGGAGTGGTGGTGTCTCTCTAAGCGTAGATTGTTCGCTTCGGGTCCAGGCGCAAGAGTTCTTGTGGCAGAAATACCACAGCCCTAGCCCCGCCCCCGCTCTGCGATCAGGTCCGGCGCGGCGAAGTCCAGGGCGTCCTCCGGTTCGGCCAGGGCGTTCTCGCTGATCGTCTGGCCGCGCACCGAGACGCCGGCGCGGTGGACGCTTTCCGGGTCGCCGCTGACCAGCGGGTGCCAGGCGGCCAGGTCGCGGCCCTCGTGCAGGCGGCGATAGGCGCAGGACTTCGGCATCCAGGCCAATTTCTCGATGTTGCCGGGCGTCAACTTCACGCAATCGGGCACATAGCGCTGGCGGTTGGCGTAGTCGGTGCAGACGCAGGCGGCCGCGTCGAACAGCTTGCAATGGACGCGGGTGGGGGTGACCTCGCCGGTCTCCTCCTCCTCGAAGCGCACCAGGCAGCAGAGGCCGCAGCCGTCGCAGAGGCTTTCCCACTCCGCCACGGTCATCTCGGTCAGGCGCTTGCGCCGCCAGAAGGGTTCGCCGGCCATGCGCGATGCTCTAGGCTCCCTGGAAGGCGGGGTCGAGCGGAGCTGGGAAAATGGCCAAGGTCGCGGCGTGGATCGGGGGCGTGCTGGCGTTGGGGCTGCTGGCCGCGGGCGCGGCCGCCCAGCCGCCGCCGGGGGCGAAGTTCGAGCCGCTGGTCTTGCCGAACACCACGGTGAAAGTGAGCCCGCACGTCTGGGTGATCCCCGACCGCTCGACGCCGCTGGTGCCCAACATCGGCATCATCGTGGGGTCGAGGGCGGCCCTGGTGGTCGACACCGGGCTTGGCGAGCGTAACGGGGCGGTGGCGCTGGCCGAGGCGCGGAAGGCGGCGCCGGGCCGCGCGCTCTATCTGATGAGCACCCATGTGCATCCCGAACACGACCTGGGCGCCGGCGCGTTTCCGCCTGAAACCAAGATGATCCGGTCCCAGGCCGAGGTGGCGGAGATCGCCGAGACCGGGCTTTCCATGGCCCAGCGCTTCTCGCAGATGTCGCCGCTGAACGCCGAGCTCTTGAAGGGCGCGACCTTCCGCAAGGCCGACATCGTCTTCGACAAGGCCTACGACCTGGACCTGGGCGGGGTTTCGGTGCGGCTCATCGCGGTGGGGCCGAACCATACGGCGGGCGACACCGTGGCCTGGGTTCCCGCCGACAAGGTGCTGTTCGCCGGCGACGTGGCGATGAAGGGCCAGCCGGCCTTCGCCAGCCCGCATTCCAGCCTGGCGCACTGGCTGGGGGCGCTGGACACGCTGGAGGCGCTGAAGCCCGCCATCGTCGTGCCGAGCCATGGCCCGGTGGGCGGGCCGGCGTTCATCGGCGGCTACCGGACCTATCTCACCGCCATCCGCGACCGCGCCCGGGCGCTGAAGGCCGCCGGCAAGAGCCAGGAAGAGACCGTGGCGGCGGTCAGCGCCGAGCTGAAAGACCGCTATCCCGACACCGGCCGAATGGCCGGCGCCATCCGCGCCGCCTACGCCGAGGCGAACTAGGAGACCCCGGATGACCCCGCTCTACGACATCGCCTACTTCTTCGGCGGCGCCTTTGCGATCAACGCCGTGCCGCACCTGGTGGCGGGCCTGCAGGGCAGGCCCATGCAGTCGCCGTTCGCCAAGCCGCCCGGCCAAGGCCTTTCGACGGCGCGCACCAACGCCATCTGGGGCGCGGCGAACCTGGCGGCGGCCTGGCTGCTGCTGGCGCAGGTGGGCGCCTTCGACATCCGCTCGCCGGAACATTTCGCCTGCGCCTTCGCGGGCGGCTTCCTGCTGGCCTTCGCCCTGGCGCAGCACTTCGGCCGCTTCAATGGCGGGAACAGCCCGCCGAAGAGCGAGGCTCCCTAAGCCGCCCCGCGCGCGCCTTACCGCGAGTTCACTGGACTTCGCCCCGGCCAGGCTTGAGGCTTGGCGGATGAAAACCAGCCGAGAGCGCCCGGGCATGCGCAACGCCATCTTCCTGGTCACCGCGGTCGCCGCGTTCACCTCCGCCGCGACGATCGTCCGCGCCGGCATCCAGCCCGACGGCCCGCCGCTGCGCGCGCCGGCGAAGCTCGATTGCCCAGCCGAGTCGAGCGATCTCACCCGCACCGCGCAATCCCCCGACGGCGCCTGGTGCGACTACGCCGGCCAGCGCGGGGAAACCGTGCGGTTGCGGCTGATGCCCCTGAACGGCCAGACGCCGTCGCAGGCGCTGGCGCCGACCCGGGCTGTGCTGCACGCCCTGGCGCCGGTCTACCGGCACGCCATGCCAGTCAGCTATTCCGACCAGTCAGGCGACAGCGCCGACGTCGATGTGCCGTTCGTCCACGTTCACAAGGACGGCGACCGGTCCGATGTGCGGCTGTTCGGCATCTTCCATATCGTCGGCCACGATCACGACAACGCCGCCGCCGGCGGCGGCCACGACCACGCCTCGGTGCATGCCGGCATGCACGGCGCCGAGGTGGTCGCCGACAAGATCGGACGCTCCAACGCCTCCCTGGTCTATGTGCTGGCCGGGACCCATCGCTACGCCTCGGGCTACCGAACCGTCGGCTATGTCGCCAAGGGCCCGGTGAGCGGCCCGCTGGTCGTGGCCGAGTTCCGCAGCCCGGTGGACAGCCACCGGGACAACGACGACGGCCACCTCGATCTCGACCGCCTGATCGACCGCCAACTGGATCGCTAGAGCCTCCGGGACCGCCGGACCTTGCGCTTGCCGCCGGGGCCTATATGTCCCGGCCCCGATGCGCGCACCGATCCTCGCCCTGAAGGACGTCCGCCTGGCGGACGGGCCGCTGATGCTGTTCGACGGCGTCGACCTGGCGCTGGATGCGCGGGTGCGCGCCTGCCTGGTCGGGCGCAACGGGGCGGGCAAGTCGACCCTGCTGCGCATCCTGGCCGGCGAAATCGCGCCGGACGACGGCGAGCGCAACGCCGCGGTCGGCACGCGGATCGCCTTCGTGCCGCAGGAGCCGCGGATCGAGGGCGCGACCCTGCTGGACCACGCCATCGCCGGCGGGGCGCAGGCGCACCGGGCGGAGGCGGCGCTGAGCGACTTCGGCCTGGATCCCGCCAAGTCCACTGAGGGGCTTTCCGGCGGCGAGGTGCGGCGCGCCGCGCTCGCCCGGGCCTTCGCCGAGGACGCCGATGTCCTGCTGCTGGACGAGCCCACCAACCACCTGGACATCCTGGCCATCGAGACGCTGGAGGCGGAGCTTTCGGCGTCGAAGGCCGCGGCCCTGATCGTCAGCCACGACCGCGCCTTCCTGGAGCGGGTGACCCGGCGCTGCTTCTGGCTGGAGTACCGGCAGGTGAAGCGCCTGGACGAGGGCTTTTCCGCCTTCGACGCCTGGGAAGAGAAGATCGTCGCCGCCGAGGCCGAGGAGGCGCGGCGCCTGGAGCGCTTCATCGAGCGCGAGCAGCACTGGATGGCGCGCGGCGTCACCGCGCGCCGCGCCCGCAACGAGGGTCGCCGCCGGCGACTGGAATCCCTGCGCCAGGAGCGCCGCGACCGGCTGAAGGACACCCGCGCCGAACTCAACATGGGCATCGCCTCCTCCGGCGTGTCGGGCAAGCGGGCGGTCGACGCCAAGGGACTGTCCAAGGCGTTCGGCGAGCGCGTGCTGCTGAAGAACTTCTCCACCCGCATCCTGCGCGGCGACCGGGTCGCCGTGGTCGGGCCGAACGGGGCGGGCAAGACCACGCTGGTCAAGATCCTGCTGGGCGAGATCGCGCCGGACGCCGGCGAGGTGACCCTGGGGACCAACCTGCAGGTCAACTACATCGACCAGGCGCGCGGCGCGCTCAGCCCCGAGTTCACCCTGCGCGACGTGCTCACGCCCAAGGGCGGCGACCAGGTGATGGTGCGCGGCGTGGCCAAGCACGTGAACGCCTACGCCAAGGACTTCCTGTTCACCGAGGCCCAGCTGCGCCAGCCGGTGAAGAGCCTGTCGGGCGGAGAGCGCAACCGCCTGCTGCTGGCCCGCGCGCTGGCCCGGCCGGCCAACGTCATGGTGCTGGACGAGCCCACCAACGACCTCGACATGGACACGCTCGACCTGCTCGAGGACCTGCTGGCCGACTATGAGGGCACGCTGATCCTGGTCAGCCACGACCGCGACTTCATCGACCGCCTCGCCACCTCGACCATCGGCCTGGACGGGACCGGCCGGGCGGTGGAGACCCCGGGCGGCTGGCAGGACTTCGTGGGCCAGAACCCCGGCTTCTTCGCCCCGCCGCGGATCGCGACGCCCGCGGCCGCCAAAGCGCCGGCCCAACGCGTGGAGCCCCGCGCCCCGATCCCGGCAAAGGCCGGCAAGCTCAGCTACAAGGACCAGCGCCGGCTTTCCGAACTGGAGGCCTTGATCGAGGGCGCGCCGGCCCGTATCAGCGCGCTCGAAGCCGGGCTCGCCGACCCCGGCCTCTACGCCCGCGACCCGGCCGCCTTCCGCCGCCTCTCGGACGAGCTGGAAACCGTCCGTACACAGCTCAGCGCCGCCGAGGCGGAATGGCTGGACCTGGAGGCGCTGAGAGAGGCTCTCGAGGCCGGCCGCTAGCCCAGGCCACGGATTCTGTGGATAGAACCAAGCTTTGAAAAGACTTAGAGAATCCGGAAGAAACCCCAGGTTATCCACCGTCTATCCACAGCCTATCACCCGCTGAATCACACCTCCGGCGAATCGGGCGCTTGCCGGATTTTCGGATCGGGCGCACCGTTCAATTGCCGACAGGGACTGCGGCGCGGGCGGACGGAGAGGCCGGAAACGGCGGACCCCAAGCCAAGCGAACAGGAGGTTCCTTCAAGCGAGGACCGGGGCAACCCGGAACGGACTTCCAGGGACACCGGCTGCGACGGAAAACCAGCGGGCTTGCCCGTGAACCGAAGGCGCAATCGACCTGGGGGCACAGATCCCCCAACGGATCTGGATGAGAGGGCGACGCCCCGGGAAACCGGAGCGCCGCCCTCTTGCTATGCGCTCCGCTCATCCCGGGATGAGCGGCTTTGGGTTCAGGTCCAGCTTCCCAGCTATCGCGCATCGCCCTAGTTTCGCCCCCCACAAGCTGGGGGTCGCCATGAAGGCATCGCATTCATTCGCCGTCGCGCTGCTGGCGCTCACCGCCGCCTGCTCGCCGGCCAAGAAGGACGAGGCGGCCAAGCCCGTCCAGACCACCATCCGCTTCGCCACCGACTGGAAGGCCGAGGCCGAACAGGGCGGCTTCTACGAGGCTCTGGCCGAGGGCGAATACGCCAAGCGCGGCCTGGACGTGAAGATCGTCCAGGGCGGCCCGGGCGTGAACGTGCCGCAGCTGCTGGGCGCCGGCGCTGTGGACATGGGCGTGGGCTCCAACGCCTTCATCGTCCTGAACATGGTCCGCGAGGGCGTGCCGGTGAAGGCGGTGGCCGCCGAGTTCCAGAAGGACCCGCAGGTGCTGCTGGCCCACGCCGGCGCTGGCGTCAGCAAGCTCGCCGACCTGAAGGGCCATCCGATCCTGCTGGGCGACGCCTCGGTGACCGGCATCTGGGTGTGGCTGAAGGCGAAGTTCGGGTTCACCGACGACCAGGTGCGCAAATACACCTCCAACAACGGCCCGTTCCTGGCCGACAAGCGCGCCGCCCAGCAGGGCTATGTCACCAGCGAGCCCTACACCATCGAGAAACAGGCCCACGAGAAGCCACTGGTCTTCCTGCTGGCCGACGAGGGTTACCCCGGCTACGCCAACATGATCCTCGCGCCCGACGCCCTGATCGCCAAGAATCCGGCGGCGGTGAAGGCCTTCGTCGAGGCCACGGCCAAGGGGTGGAGCGACTATCTGAACGGCGACCCGAAGCCGGCCGACGCCCTGATCCTGAAGGACAATCCGGATATGACCCAGGACGTCCTCGACCAGGCGCGGGCCAAGATGAAGTCCTACGGCATCGTCGAGGGGGCGGAGACCAGGGCGGCCGGGATCGGCGTGATGACCGACGCCCGCTGGCGGACCTTCTTCGACATGGCCTCAGGCCAGGGCCTCTATCCGAAGACCCTGGACTACAAGAAGGGCTACACCCTGCAGTTCCTGAGCGCCCCGGCCGCGAAATGACAAGGCTTCGGGCTCCAAAAACCGCTCCCGATTTCGGGAGAGGGGGGGAGCAAGGGTGAGCATCGCCGCCCTCCGCGACGTCGAGGTCGACTATCCGCGCGGGCTGGCGCTGGGGCCGTTCGCCCTGGCGCTGGCGGCGGGCGAGATCGTGGCCCTGGTGGGCCCGTCGGGCTGCGGCAAGTCCACGGCGATGCGGCTGCTGGCCGGGCTGGAGGCGCCGACCCGCGGCGCGGTGGAGCGCACGCCCGGGCGCGGCGAGACGGCGGTGGTCTTCCAGGCCCCGACGCTGGCGCCCTGGCGCACGGCGCGGGGCAACGCCGCCCTGCCGCTGGAGCTGGCCGGGACCGCGCGCGGCGAGGCGCTCGGCCGGGCCGACGCGGCGCTGGCCCGGGTGGGGCTGAAGGGCGCCGAGGCCGCGCGGCCCGCCCAGCTTTCCGGCGGCATGGCCATGCGCGTGGCGCTGGCCCGCGCCCTGGTCACCGAGCCCAAGCTGCTGCTGCTCGACGAGCCCATCGCCGCCCTGGACGAGATCACGCGGCGCGCGCTCGCCGACGACGTTCTGGCGCTGTGGGCCGAGACCCGGCCGGCCATCGTCTTCGTGACCCACAATGTGGAGGAGGCCGTCTACATGGCCTCGCGCGTGGTGGTGATGAGCAAGGGGCCCGGCCGCATCGCCGGCGAGGTCGGGGTCACGGGCGCCCTGCCCCGACCGGAGGGCTTCCGCACCACCGGGGCGTTCCGCGCCCAGGTGGAGGCGGTCTCGGCCCTGCTGGCGAAAGGGATGGCGGGATGAGCCGGCTCGCGCAGATCCTGGCGCCCCTGGTGCTGGCCGCGATCATCCTCGCGGCGTGGGAGGCCGCTTGCCGGGCCTTCGCCATCCCGATCTATTTCCTCGCGCCGCCATCGGCCATCGCCGCGAGCCTGGTCACCGACGGGCCCGCCTTGCTGCGCGCCACCGGCTATACCTTCCTCGAAGCCCTGGAGGCCCTGGTGATCGCCAGCGTGCTGGCCCAGGCCCTGGCTCTCGGGGTGGCGCTCAGCGATCTCCTGGAACGGGCGGTGAAGCCGCTGGCCGTGGTGCTGCAGGTGACGCCGGTGGTGGCCATCGCGCCGCTGGTCAACATCTGGGCCGGCACGGACCACCCGCAACGCGCCGTCGTCGGCCTGGCGGCGCTCGTCGCCTTTTTCCCCATCTATTCCGGCGCGGTCACCGGCCTGAAGGCGGTGGACCCCGACCTGGCGCGGCTCTTCGACCTCTACAGCGCCAACCGCTGGCAGCGGCTCACCAAGCTGCGACTGCCGTCGGCCGTTCCCTTCCTGCTGGAGGGCCACAAAGTCGCCGCGGGCCTGGCGATCGTCGGCGCCGTGGTGGCGGAGTTCGTCTCCGGCTCGGGCAAGGTCCAGGGGCTCGCCTGGCAGATCCTGAACGCTGGCAATCGCCTGCAGACCGCCAAGATGTTCTCGGCCCTGATCGTGCTGGGCCTGCTTGGCGCGGCGCTGCACGCCGTGCTGGAGGCATTGGAGCGCGCCAGCCTGCGCTGGTGGCGCGGCCGCTAGCTCTGCGGCTTGGCCCCGGCCGCGACCGGCGTCAGCTCATAGCGGATCGGCAGGTTGATGTGGGCGCCGACCACCGGCTCGCCCTGCGCGCCCCACGGCTGCATGCGGAACTTCGGCGCCAGCGCCAGGGCGCCAGCGCCATAGCCCTGCCCGGCCGGGTCTTCCTGGTTGATCTTGCAGGCGTCCAGGCCGCCGTCGGCGTCGACCGTGCAGCCCAGCACCACGCGCACATGGTTCACGCCGTTCTGGGTCTGGGGGAAGGTCGCCTTCAGGTCCTCGACCTCGGGCATCTGGGCCCAGTTGGGCTGGGTCACGGTGGCCGCGCCGCTGAGGATCGAGGGGTCGAAGCTGAAGGGGATATAGACGTCCTGGCCGTACATGCCCGACTGCTCGACCTTCAGCTTGGCGGCCAGCTTCTTGGCGGCGGCGCCGAAGCCGTAGTTGCCGGTCTCGTGCAGCACCGCGCAGTCGCGCGGGCGGTCGTCATGGCCGATGGAGCAGGTGAGCTCGGCCGTGCCCTTGACCCCTTCGGCCTTGGCGCGGGCCGGATAGGCGGCGGCGACGTCGGCCACGGTGGGCGCCTCGGCCCATGCCGGCTGGGCCTTCACATAGGTGACGGAGGCGGCCGATCCCGCGAGGGCGCCGCCAAGGACGAAGCCGAGGACGAGGGTCGAGGTCGTCACGCGCATGGCTGGTCTCCCATTCGGGGCCGATCCTGCACGCGAGGCGGGATTTTGGAAAGCGTCAGGCCGAGGTGTGCCCACCTGATGGCCCAAGCGGCCATCAGGAATCTTTGCCGATTCAGAGCACGATTCAGCGGTCAGGCGTTTCCGCCTGACCCCATCGTGCTCTGGGGGTCGGCCCGGCGCGCAGGCGCTCCAGCGCCTCGCTGGCCATGACGCTCAGCGAGCGCAGGCCGTGGTCGGCGAAGACGTCGAGGGCGGCGTCCAGCGCCATCACCGCCGCCGCCCGCTCGCCGCGGTCCTTGCCGGTGATGTCGGCGCGGGCCTCATAGAGCCGGGCGAGGTGCAGCTGGACCAGGGCCCAGGCCACCGGGTCGCGGCGCGGCTGCAGGGCGCAGAGCTCGGTCTTCAGCGCCGCCTCGGCGGTGTCGAGCACGGCGAGGTCGCCGGTGAGTTCGGCCGAGCGCGCCAGGCACATGGCCCGCTCGCCGGCGGCCAGGCCGCGCAGCGGGGTCGCCGGCGCCGCCTTCAGCACCAGGTTGGCGCGGTCGTAGCAGGTGACGGCCTGTTCGTAGGCGCGTTCGTCGGCGCTGGCCGCGCCCAGGCACTGCAGGGCCTGGGCGAGCGCGATCTGGGTGCGCGCCCAGTCGAGCGGGCTGTGGTCGCGGGTCAGGTGGTCGAGCGCGCCGGCCAGCGTCGTGGCGCCGGCGGCCACGGCGTCCACATCCCCCGAGGCCTCGCCCCACAGCGCCAGGCCCTGGCCGCGCAGAATCTCGGCGCGGGCCCAGGTCAGCGGCTCATAGGCGATGTCCAGGCGGTCGGCGGCGGACTTGGCGTCGTCGATGGCGGCCTTCAGCAGGGTGATGTCCCGCAGCCGCGCGCCCCAGCCGCACAGCACGTCGGCGCGGATCAGCCGGGCCTCGGCGGCCAGCGGGCGGATCGAAGGCGAGCGGCGGATGAGCGCGTCGAGCGCGGCGACCGGGGCGTTGAAGCGAGCGGCGGCGGCCCAGGCGGCCTCGGCGTCGCCGGTGGCGTAGGCCTCGCGCGCGGCGACCAGGGCCAGGCCCAGGTCGGCCAGGGCGGCGGTGAGCCCGCCGCGGGCGGCGGCGCGGGCTTCGCGGAAGGTGGCGCCGGCCGCGGCGTCCAGGCCGGGATCGCCGAACAGCTCGGCGCCCAGCAAGCCCGCGAAGGCCTGCTCGCAGCGGGCCCGGGCCCAGGCGTCGGGGCGGCGGTGCGGATCGAGGGCGGCGGCGGCGGTTTCGGCGGCGCAGGCGGCCTTGCGCAGCGCCACCGCGTCGCCCGAGCGACGGGCGACCTCGCGCCAGACGATGGCGCAGTCCAGCCGCTTCTGGGGCCGGTCCTGGGCGCCGATACGCCCGGCGGCGATGTCGGCGGCCTTGGCTTCCTGCTGCAGCAGGTTGAGATCGAGAAGCTCGAGGAGGGCGGCGTCGCCGCCGGTCAGGCCGTCGGTGTGCGGCCGCAACCGCTCGCCGGAGAACAGCCGCATGAACTCCCGCCCCAACTCGAACATACCGGCGCTCCCGCTTGACCCTGATGGCTTCGGGTCGAACCGACCGAAGCCTGAATCAGGGTCAAAACCCTTAGTTCTGGAGCACAATTCAGCGGTCAGGCGACCCGCCTGACCCCATCGTGCTCCTGGCCTTCGTCCCGGAACGAGACGCGAGCCCAGTCTTCTGACGGATAAGAGCAAAGCCGGAGCCGGGATCGTAAACAAGTGGTTAATTTCACGACTATGGTTAACAGTGTCTTACGGACACAGTAATCCGCTCGGGACTCGCCGGTTCCCCCGAGAAATCGTAAACACGATTAACCGTTGAAGAGCGCCGCCTGCTCTTCCGGCGACAGGATCCGCCAGTCGCCGGGCGCCAGGTCGGCGGGCAGGGCCAGTCCGCCGATCCGCTCACGGTGAAGCGCGCTGACGTGATTGCCAACGGCGGCGAACATCCGGCGCACCTGGTGATAGCGGCCCTCGGTGATGATCAGGCGCGCCTGCCGCGGGCCGAGCAGCTCCAGCGTGGCGGGCGCCAGGGGCTCGCTCTCGCCCTCCAGCAGCAGGGCGCCGGCGGCGAACACCGCGCCCTCGCCGCCGGTCAGCGGCCGCTCCAGCGTGGCGACATAGGCCTTCGCCACATGGCTCTTCGGCGAGATCACCCGGTGCAGGAAGTCCCCGTCGTCGGTGATCAGCAGCAGGCCGGAGGTCTCCTTGTCGAGGCGGCCGATGGTGGAAAGCCCGGGCTCGCGGGCGCGCCAGCGGTGCGGCAGGAGTTCGTAGACCGACCGGCCCGCCTCGCGGTGCGAGCAGACCACGCCTAGCGGCTTGTGCATCAGGATGGAGAGCGGCGCGGGCGGGTCGAGCGGCTGGCCGGCGACGGTCATGCGCTGCGGCAGGTCCGGTGTGACGGGTGCGCGCGCGCCGGCGTCCTTCAGGACTTTGCCGTCGAGGACCACCTGGCCCTTGCGCACCAGGTCGGCCACCTCGCGGCGCGAGCCGTAGCCCAGGTTGGCCAGCAGGCGGTCGAGGCGGGCGAGCGGAGCCTTCGGGGGCGCCTTCACTTGCGCGCCTCATAGATCTTGTAGCCGCCGCCCTCGGCCCGCAGCGTCACGGCCTTGAAGGCGGCCCCCAGCGGCGCCTCGTAGGGCAGGTGGCGGTTGGCGACCAGCCAGCAGGCCCCGCCCTTCCTCAGCATCGTCGCCGCCGTGGCGATGAAGGCCTGGCCCAGCGCCCGGTCCTCGGCGCCGCCGTCGTGGAACGGCGGGTTCATCACCACGAAGTCGAGGTCGGCGACCCCTTCCAGCGGCGTGCGAAGGTCCGCCCAGGCGACACTGGCCCGCGGCTCGTCGAGGTTGTGGCGGGCGCACTCCACCGCACGGCGGTCGATGTCGGCGCAGGACAGGGCTGTCACGGCAGGTGACCGCAGGACCGCCTGGGCCAGCAGGCCGATCCCGCAACCCAGGTCCGCGCCGCGCCCGGCGAGCGGCGGCAGGGCCTCGATGAGCCGCAAGCTGCCCGGATCGGCCCGGTCCCAGCTGAACACGCCCGGCTGCGACCACAGGCCGATCGAGGATACGATCCGCGGCGCGCCGGCGGCGATGGCGGCGTCGAGGCTGCTCAGCCCGTCGCCTTTGGTCATGAAGCAGAAGCGATGATGCTTGCGCGCGTCCTCGCCGACCTTCGCCCCGAAGCCCTGCAGCGCCGTCTTCAGCCGCGAGCCGCCCTTGTCCTTGGGCGCGAAGGCGGTGAGCGTCCCGCCGGGCTTCAGCGCCCGAAGCGCCTGGGCCAGCACATAGTCGCGCTCCAACGTCCCCGGCGGCGCCAGCACGGTGGCGCTGTCGGCCGAGCCGTCCGCGACCTCGGCGAGGTCAGCCGACCCCGGGACCAGCGGCGAGCACTGAAGGGCGTCAGCCGGGACCTCGACCAGCCCTGGCGCGGGCGTCCCATAGAGCAGGTCCGCCACGGGCGCCTAGGCCCGTTCCTTGGAGCGCGTGAAGGCGACCTTCGGATAGCGCTCGGCCACATAGCCGGTCTCCCAGGCGGTCTTGGCCAGGAACACCGGCTGGTCGTCGATGTCGGTGGCCATCTGCGGCCGGTGCTTGGCCTGGAAGTCCTCCAGGTCGGCCTTGTCGCCGGCGATCCAGCGCGCCTCGGCATAGGGACTGGGCTCGAAGATCACCTCGAGCTGGTATTCGTTGGCCAGGCGGTCGGCCATCACCTCGAACTGCAACTGGCCCACCGCGCCCACGATGAAGTCGGCGCCGATCATCGGGCGGAACAGCTGGGTCACGCCCTCCTCGGCCAAGCCCTCCAGCGCCTTCTTCAGGTGCTTGGCCTTCAAGGGGTCCTTCACGCGGACCCGCTGCAGGATTTCCGGGGCGAAGTTGGGCAGGCCCGCGAAGCGCAGGGTCCCGCTCTCCGACAGGCTGTCGCCGACCCTTAAGACGCCGTGGTTCGGGATGCCGATCACGTCGCCGGCGAAGGCCTGCTCGGCCAGCTCGCGGTCGGAGGCGAAGAACATGATCGGCGCGTTCACGCTGAGCTGGCGGCCGGTGTTCTGCACCTTCAGCTTCATGCCCCGCTCGAACGCGCCGGAGGTGAGCTTCAGGAAGGCGATGCGGTCGCGATGGTTGGGGTCCATGTTCGCCTGGATCTTGAAGATGAAGCCCGAGACCTCGCGGTCGCCCGGGGCGACGTGGGTTGGCTCCCCGCCCTTCACCACCGCCACCGGCTTCGGCGCCGGCGCATAGGCGCCCAGGCCCGCCAGCAGCTCGTCGACGCCGAAGTGGCGCAGCGCCGAGCCGAAGAACACCGGGGTCATGTGGCCTTCCAGGAACGACTGCACGTCGAAGGCCTTCAGCCCGCCCTGCGCCAGCTCGGCGTTGTCGGAAAGCTCCTCCTGCTCGTCGGGATCGAGGTAGCTGACGATGGCGTTGCCGCGGAAGGCGAGGTGCGGGGGGTGGCCCTCGTCGTCACCGGCCCCGCCGGTGCGCTTGGCGAAGGGGATGAACTGGTCGGCGCGCAGGTCCAGCATGCCCTTGAACCGCCCGCCTGAGCCGGCCGGCCAGTAGAGCGGCGAGGGGTCCAGCGCCAGCTTCGAGGCGATCTCGTCCAGGAGTTCGAACGGGTCCTGCGCCTCGCGGTCCATCTTGTTGATGAAGGTGACGATCGGGATGTCGCGCAGGCGGCAGACCTCGAACAGCTTCAGCGTCTGCGGCTCGATGCCCTTGGCCGCGTCCAGAACCATCACCGCGGCGTCGGCGGCGGTGAGCGTGCGGTAGGTGTCTTCCGAGAAGTCCTCGTGGCCGGGGGTGTCCAAGAGGTTGAACATCAGCCCGTCGTGGTCGAACGTCATGACGCTGGCCGAGACGGAAATGCCGCGCTCGCGCTCGATCTTCATCCAGTCCGACCGCGTGCGCCGGTTCTCGCCGCGCGCCCGCACCTGGCCGGCCGCCCGGATGGCGCCCCCGGCCAGCAGCAGGTTCTCGGTCAGCGTCGTCTTGCCGGCGTCGGGATGGGAGATGATCGCGAAGGTCCGCCGCCGGGCGGCCTCCGCGGCGGGAGAGGTCGTCATTTGCGGCGTTTAGCAACCTAAGCCCCATTGACGCAAGGAAAAATAAGGATTATTTGCGAGTTTGATTGCAAGAGTTCGCACATGACGAGACTTGTTCGCCGTCGCACGCTTCCGGATGGGCGCATCGAGGTGTTTACGCCGATGCGCAACGCGGACGGCTATTACATCCTGGCCGACCGCGCCGTCGATCCCCAGCACAACAAGGCCGCCAACCAGTTCTTCGTACGTGATCTCGACGCGGTGATCGCGCGCATCCGGCGGGGCGGCGTGAGCCTGCGCATGCTGGGCGACATCACCCGGCAACCGAACCTTATCAGCGCCCGCGAGATCGAGATTGAGGAGGAAACGGCGCAGGCCGGTGTCGCCGAGGATGACGATCCTTTCGCCACCTTCACCGAATGGGCCAGCGCCGCCGATGACGCGGCCTACAAAGACCTTTGAGTTTCGCGACCTTCGACATCGTCGTCGTGCCATTCCCCTACAGCGACCGGCTGGCGGAGAAGCGGCGTCCAGCGCTGGTGGTGTCTGCGCCGGCGCTTGAGGATTCGTTGCTTAGAATATGGGTCGCGATGATCACGTCGGATCGCGGTCAGCATTTGCCCGGAGATGTCCAGGTCTCCGACCTCGCGACGGCGGGCCTGCCGGCTGCGTCCCTGGTGCGAGCCAGCAAGATCGCGACCATCGAAACTGATCGAGTGCTGCGCCGGGCTGGCCGTCTCTCGTCGGCTGACGTCACCGCAGCTACCGCTGCCTTGCGTAGCTTCGCCGGTTTCTGAGATCAGCCGAGTTCTCCGATCAGCCGTCCGGGCGCCGCCTCGGCGCGCAGTTGGGCGAGCGTGCATTGCGTGGGCGCCTTGTCGGGGCGGAAGCGCAGCAGCCGGGTCCCGTGGCGGAAGCGGTCGCCGGTCACCTGGTCGTAGCGCACCTCGACCACCAGCTTGGGCTTCAGCGGCGTCCATTGGCCGGACCGTTCGGTGCTCCAGCGGCTGGGCCCGCCGGGCGCGTCGCCCGTGAAGCCCGCCCCGCCCGCCAGCTTCCTCAATCGCCTGGTCAGCGCCGGGCGTTCCTCGTCGGTGATCGTCGAGGTGAAACCCACGTGGTCCAGCCGTCCGCCCTCGTCGTAGAGGCCGAGCAGCAGGGAGCCCACCTCGTCGCTGTCGTGCTCGTAGCGGAAGCCGCCCACCACGCAGTCGGCGGTGCGCAGGCGTTTGACCTTCAGCATGGCGCGCTCGCCGGACTCGTAGGCGCCGTCCAGCCGTTTGGCGACCACGCCGTCCAGGGCCGCGCCGGTCTGGGCCAGCCACCCGCGCGCCTGAGCGAGGTCGTCGGTCCCCGGCGACAGGCGGACGCGCTCGGGCGACTTGAAGCGGCGATAGAGCGCCTCCAGCGCCTTGCGCCGCTTCACCAGCGGGGCCTCGGCCAGGGAGCCGCCCCTGGCGTCCACCAGGCAGTCGAACAGCACCAGGGTGGCCGGTTGGGCGGCCGCGAGCTTGGCGACGCGGCTGGCGGCCGGGTGCAGCCGCATCTGCAGGGCCGCGAAGGAAAGCTCGCCGTCCACCGCGATGGTCAGTTCGCCGTCCACCACGAAGGTCGAAACCGGCAGGGCCTTCAGCGCCTCGACCATGTCGGGGAAGTAGCGGCCCAGCGGCTTGCCGGACTTGGCGCGCAGGTCCACCTCGCCGCCAGCCCGGAAAGCCAGGCAGCGGAAGCTGTCCCACTTAGGCTCGAAGCGCCAGCCGGGCTCGGCGGGCAGGTCGTCGGCCAGCCTGGCCTCCATGGGCGCGAAGCCCGGACGGATCGGCAGGTCGGCGAGGCTCGGCATGCTGAGCGGAATGTCCGCGCCGCCGCCGCGTTCCGCGCCTAGCTGGCCGGCAGGTTCAACTGCCAGGAGACCCCGAAGCGGTCGTCCACCCAGGCGAAGCGCAGGGAGAAGCCATAGTTGTCCAGCGCCATGTGAACCTTGCCGCCGTCCGACAGCCCCGCGTACAGCCGCTCGATCTCCAGCTCGTCGGCGCAGTCGACGAAGAACGACACCGAGGGCGTGAAGCTGAAGGCGTGGACCGGCGGGCTGTCGATGATCATCAGCGCCTGGCCGGCGATCGCCAGCACCGCGCGGCTGACCTGGCCCTCAGGCCCCGGTTCGCCCGGGCCATAGTGGTCCAGCCGCTTCAGCTCGGCGTCCGGGAACAGCTCGCGGTAGCGCTTGATCGCCGCCCCGGCCTCGCCCTGGAACATCAGGAACGGCGTGACCTTGTCGACCATGGCTGGAACCTCCGCCTAGGGGTCTGTCGTCGAGGCGCAGTCTAGGCGGGTTGAGACATTGAAAGGCAACAGCGCGGTGACCCGCCAGCCGTCGTCGAAGCGGCGCAGCAGATAGGCGCTGGCCCGGTCCCTGGGCGGCAGCGGCGTCCCGTCGGCCTTCAGGCGCGAAAACCGCAGCACCGCCAGCGCCACCTTGGGCGAGAACAGGCAGGCATGGACCGACTGCAGGTCGGAGTGGTCGTAGCCCTGGGCCTTCAGCCGCACGAACTCGGCGGCGAGGTCGGCCTCGCTCTTGAAGCCCTGGCCCGGATCCAGCCGGTAGATGTGGTCCCAGATCGCGCGCGCGTCCTTGGCGCTCCACAGCCGGGTGTAGTCGGCCATCAAGGTCTCCACGTCCTTGGCGCGCTCGTCGGCGCGGGCGGCGATCGGGGCGACGGCGAGCGCCAGGGTGATAGCGAGCGCTCCGAAAGCATGCCAGGGCTTGGGTTTGTGGATGTCCATGCCGCCCCCCAAAGCGGATCATTCGCAACCCATGCGTACCCGGACTCGGCGAACCTCGCCTAGGCCCGAATGACGGGGTTTGACGGGGCGCGGCGCGGCGGCCACCCTGGCCCCATGCTGGACCACATCTCCCTCAGCGACCCGATGACCTGGGTGGGCGTGCTGGTGGCGTCGTTCGCGATCGCCGGCCTGCGGTTCCTGCTTCGCGGCCGTTCCGCGCCGCCGGCCGATCAGGCAGCGTCCGACGACGAGTCAAAGACTTAGCACCGTCATGGCCGGGCTCGTCCCGGCCACCCATGGGCGCCGATCCGGAAGGCTGTGCGGCGGAGCCGCCTCATCCTGTCAAAACCGGTTCGTATGGATGGCCGGGACAAGCCCGGCCATGACGGCAGGTGAAGGTTCGACCCGTCGCGCAGGCGGCGGCTATCGCGCGGGTGGCGGCGGTGTCGGGGCCGCCGGCTTCGGATAGGTCTTGGCCAGGTAGTCGATCAGGGCCGTCGCCTCGTCGGGCTGCAGGTCGGCGCCCTTGTCCATCATCCGATGGACCGTGAAGTCCCAGTCGTCGTGGTCCTTGCGATGCTCGGCGATGAAGTCGACCCCGTGGCACATGGTGCAGGCGCCGTTCAGGATCGCCACCGGGTCCAGCGGCGGCTGGGCGGCCTGAGGCGGGGACTGAGGCTGAGACGGGGGCTGACCCTGGGACTGGGGCTGAGGCGGCTGGCCTTGCGGCGCCTGGGCGGCCACGGCGATGGTGGCGGCCAGCGCCGCCGCCATCCCCACCGTCAGGACCAGCCGCGGGCGCATGCTCAGGGCTTGGCCAGGGCGTCGTAGATCCAGGCGCGGTTCTTGCGCTGGTATTCCGAAGCGCGCTCGCGGTTCTGGATCATGAACACCATGAAGAGGTCGTTCTTCGGGTCGACCCAGAACTCGGTGCCGGCGATGCCCCACCAGCTGTAGGTTCCGGCGCCCGGGCGGGCCAGCTTGTCGTCGATGACCACCGAGCCGCCCAGGCCGAAGCCCATGCCGGCGCCGGGGAAGAACAGGCCGGCCTGGCGAATGGCCGGCGTCGTCTGGTCCTCGCGCATCCTGGCCACGCTCTCGGCTTTAAGGATGCGCACGCCCCTGTACTCGCCGTTCCCCTGCAGCATCAGCGCGAAGCGCAGATAGTCCTCGGCGGTGGACGAGATGCCGCCGCCGCCGGAGAACAGCACCGGCTTCTTGGCGTAGTCGTAATAGGGATTGCCGATGCCCGGCATGCTGCTCGCGGTCAGCGGCTCGGCGAAGCGGGCCTTGTTGGCGGCCGGCTGCCAGAAGCCGGTGTCGGTCATGCCCAGCGGGCCGGTGACGCGCTCCTTGACCAGCACATCCAGCGTCTTGCCGCCGGCGACCTCGACCACCGCGCCCAGGATGTCGATGGAGCGGCCGTAGTACCAGGCCGTGCCCGGCTCGGTGCGCAGCGGCAGCTT
>NZ_DASYAF010000035.1:0-8899 GCF_036501465.1 Phenylobacterium sp. | reverse complement strand
GCCGATCGGGATGTGCTCGCGCCCGCGCACCTCGACGCGCACGTCGCAGATGACCCGCAATAACCAGGTGACCACCGCCCCCCAGACCTTCAGCGACCCCTGCGCATAACGCCTGGGCCCCGCCAGGACCGGCAGGAAGGCCATCGCCGCCAGCAGGGTCCAGAGATAAAAGGCCAAGGTGAAGGCGAGCGAGCGGAGCAGGATCACGCCGGCCTCACCGCACTGAAATCCGTCATTCCCCGCGGGAGCGGCGGAGCCATGAACACGGACGTTCGACGGCGATCATGGGTTGCCCGAACAAGACGGGCCATGACGAAGGCGGTGGATCCGAGCCGCGCCGACGCATTTCCCGATGGCGAAGCCGGGCCGGCCCGCGCGGGATGCGCCTTCGGTCCCAGGCTGAGGAAGGCTTCCCGCGCCAGGATGACCAGATACTTGCAGTATTCGACGATCATGCGCCGCGCCCCGTCCCCGCTTCTCCACCAGTGTCCGGAATCCAGATCCTCGGTCTTCACCGGATAGGGCGTAAGCTTGGCGTCCGGCAAGGCCTCGTGCAGCTCCAGCATGGCGCGCGGCATGTGGAAGTCCGAGGTCACCACGATCAGCGACCTGAAGCCCTTGGACCGCATCCAGCCTTGCGTCTCGCGTGCATTGCCGACGGTGTCGGTGGCCTGGAAGCCCAGGTCGACGCAACAGTCGTAATAGCGCCGCGTGGCCTTGGCGACGCCCTTGATGTCGGCGCGGCTGGCCTGGGGATTGACGCCGGAGACCAGCATCCGGGTCGCCTTGCCGTCCTCCAGCAGCTTCATGGCGGCGGTTATCCGCGCGTTGGACGAGCCGGTGAGCGCCACCACCGCGTCGGCGGGCGCGGGATCGGCTGGCGGCGTCGACTGATCGACCCTGACCGAAAAAGCCCAGAGGCCCACGGCCCAGAGCACCACGACCAGTAGCAGGATGGCCGCGCTCCTCACGTCATCTCCTTGAGCAGCGACAGCGCCGTGGTCCTGGCCGAGATCGCCGCCACCGCGCCGGCGGCGATCGGGCAGGCCAGCAGCGGCAAGAGATCGCTCCAGGCCACCGGCAGCACCGGCATCAGCCCCGCCTCGCCGCCGATCAGCCGGAACAGCCCGGCGACGATGGCCGCCGCGCCCGCGCCCATCAGCCCGGCGATCGCCGCCATGCGCCCGAAACGGAGCTGGAAGAGGGCGGCGATGAAGCCGTCCTCGGCGCCGGCCAGGTGCAGCACGCTGACCAGGTCGCCGCGGGCTTGCAGGCCCGCGCGGGTGGCGAAGGCGATGACGGCGGCGGCGGCGGCGACGATCAGGGCCGCGACCGCGATGGCGGCGCTCTGCGCCAGCAGGCCGGCGCGCAATATGTCCTTCAGCCACAGGCTGTGGTCGTCGACGGTGGCGTCGACCTGGGCGGCCTGCAGCGCCGCCTCCATGGCCGCGGCGCTGGCGGGGTGTTTGGCGTCGAGGTCGACGGTGACCAGGCGCGGTATGGCCAGGTCCTCCGGCAGATCCTTGCCCAGCCAGGGTTCGAGCAGGGCTTCGGCCTTTTCCTTTTCCAGCGCCTCGACCTCGCCGACGCCGCGCACGCCGGCCAGCGCATCGGCGGCGCGGGCGGCGGCGGCGTCGGGGGTCTCGTTGGGGCCGGGGCGCACCACCACGGTGGCCGAGCCCTTCAGCTCGGTGCGCCAGCCGTGGGCGGTGCGGTTGGCGGCCAGGGCCGAGACCAGGGCCAGGCAGGCGATGAAGCAGAGGATGGTGACCACGAAGACCAGGGCGCCGTCGCGGGCGTCCTCGGCCGGCAGCAGCGGCGCGGGCGGCCGGCGCGAGATCGGCGCGGGCCCGCTCAAGCGACGGCGCCGCGGCTGGAAATGCGGCGCAGGCTGCCGCCCTCGATATGCATGACCGGGCGCCCGGAGCGCGCCACCAGGTCGTCGTCGTGGGTGGCGATGAGCACGGTGGTGCCCAGCCGGTTCAGCTCGACGAACAGGCGCAGGATGCGGATGGCCATTTCGTGATCGACATCGCCGGTGGGCTCGTCGGCGATCAGCAGATCCGGCCGCCCGACCACGGCCCGCGCAATGGCCAGGCGCTGTTGCTCGCCGCCGGACAGTTGCGGTGGGGTCGAATGCATCCGGTCTCCCAGGCCCACCCAGGCCAGAAGCTCGGCCACGTCGGCCTGATAGTCGGGCAATCGGGCGCCGGCGAGGCGAAGCGGCAGGGCGGCGTTGTCGAAGGCGTCCAGGTGGTCGAGCAGCCGGCGGTCGTGGAAGACCATGCCGATGCGCCGACGGAGCAGCGGCAATTCAGCGCGCTGCAGGCTGGTGGTGTCGCGCCCGAACAGGGTGATGACGCCGCGTGTGGGCCTGAGCGCCATCTGGATCATGCGCAGGAGCGAGGTCTTACCGGCGCCCGAGGCCCCGGTGATGAAATGGAAGGACCCCGGCTCCAGGTCGAAATTCAGCGCCTTGAGGACCTCCGGCCCGCCGCCATAGCCCAGGCTGACGCCCGCGAAGCTGACCACCGGCCCCATATTGGGCTCGGGGGGCTCAACCAACTCACTCAAAGGGGGACCGGCGTCGGCGGTTCTGGACATGGGGGCCGAAATCGGCGACCTCGTTGCGGAGGGCGCGCATGCATCCGATTCGCCGGCCATGATACTGACCTGTCCCGACTGCGCCACCCGCTATTTTGTGGAGGATGAGCGCCTGGGTGAAGCCGGACGCTCCGTGCGTTGCGGCTCCTGCGGCGTACGCTGGACAGCCAGGGCCGACGCGCCACTCGATCTCGTCGATCATCCGGAAACCGGGGCCGTCGCGCACGAGCCCTTCGCCAAGCCAACGCCAGAGCCGGGCGCGGCCATGCTGCGCGACCTGCCCGCCGAAGCCCTGCCCAAGGTCTTCCGCGCCCAGGCTCAGACCAAGGAGAAGGTGCGCGAGGCGGCGACCAGCGGCGTGGTCTGGGCCGGTCTGGTCGCCGGCTTCATCTTCGTGCTCGGCCTGGCGGTGCTGATGCGCCAGGACATTTCGACCATCTGGCCGCGCGCCGCGGGGGCCTACGCCATGGCCGGCCTGCCGGTAAACCTGGTCGGGCTGACCATCGAGGGTCAGCACGCCCAGCCGGCGCTGAAGGACGGCCACGCGGTGCTGGCGGTCAGCGGGGCGCTGCGCAATGTGCGCGACCACCCCGTGGTCGCGCCGCCGCTGCGCATCAGCGTGCTGGACGCCTCGGGACACGCAGTCGCGGTGAAGATCGCCGACCCGGGCGGGGCGCAGATCCCGCCCGGCGAGGCGCGCCACTTCCTGGTCGACGTGGTCGATCCGCCCGCCAGCGCCGCCAATGTCGACATCACCTTCGTGCTCGACGCGCCGAAACGCGCCAAGCCCAAGCCCGCCGCGACGGTCAATCGCACGGCCGCGGTGATGACCTTGCGCCCCGCGCCGGTCGCGCCGCCGGCGGCGCTGCCGCCCGGCCCGGTGCAGAATGCCACCCCCCTGCCGCAGACCTCGCCCTACGCTCTTCGCCCCAATGGCTGACCTTCGGGTCGAGGGGTTCGAGCCCCTGCTGACGGCCGAGGACGTAGCACGCCGCGTCGAGACGCTGGCCGGCAGGATCGCCCCCCGCGTCGACGACGAGACGGTGGCCATCTGCCTGCTCACCGGCGGACTCTGGTTCGCCGCCGACCTGATGCGGGCCCTGGCGCTGAAGGGCCGCCATCCGCTGTTCGACGCGCTGTGGCTTTCCTCCTACGAAGACGGCCGCCAGAGCACCGGCCGCGTCGAGCTGCGCGCGCCGTTGCAGCGCTCGCTCCACGGCCGCCAGGCGCTGCTGATCGACGACGTGATCGACTCCGGCCTTTCGCTGGCCGAGGCCGCGCGCCTGGCGACCGAAGCCGGCGCCCGCGAGGTGCTCTCGGCCGTCTTCGCCGCCAAGCCGTGGCCGCAAGCACGCGCCCGCGAACCCGACTTCACCGCCTGGTCCGCTCCCGACCGGTTCCTGATCGGCTATGGCCTGGACGCCGCCGGCCGGTATCGCGGGCTGCCCGGGATGTGGGCGGCGGAGTGATCTACGGCTGGCTCGCCGCCGCGGTTGCGCGGTCGGCGACCGTCTGGGCGAGTTCGGCGATGGGGCGCGTTCCGTCCACGATCAGATCGGCGTTGAGTTTCGCGAGGTCGACCATGCGTTCGTAGAAGGCGTGGCCGTTGCCTGCGTACCAGCCGAGGTAGCCGCGGACCTGGGTGACGATCTCCTCGGTCTTCCGGTCAGGCGAGGTCATGCCAAGGTCGCGGCCGATCCGGCGCGCCAGGGCGATGGCGGCGGGCGTGGCGATCACCACGGCGAGGTCGATGAAGGCGGCGATGGCCGGACGGGCGCGGCCGAACGGCTCCTCGATCACCAGGAACGGCGTCGGCCCGATGACCCCGTCCGTCTTCGGGTGTCGGATGCTCTCGTCGGCGCGGAGCCGCGCGACCTCGCCCGCGAGCGTCGTCCCCGCGTGCGCGGCGACCGGCAGCCCGCTGGCGATCCAGGCCTCGAGATCCGGGTAGATGGTCGCGCCATCCGGGTATTCGTAATCGTCGAAGTGAAGCAGCGCCGCCCCGCCCAGGCGCTCGGCGACGGCGCGCGCCAGCGATGTCTTGCCGGCGCCGGAGGTTCCCGAGATTGAAATCGTGTAAGCCATGGCCTCCGGATCGTCGCCGTTCGTCAATTGGCGTCCGACTGGGCGGCGCCGCCGTCGACGGCGGAGTCGGCGGGACCGGTGTCCGTCTGCATGTCGCCGCCGTGCGGCCCCGACATGACAAATCCGGGCTCGGCCGCGGGCAGCCCAGAACTGTCGCTGGCCGCGGCGTTCAGAACCAGCGCGTGCCGCTGATTGTCGATCGACCAGGACGACAGCCGCGACAGGAAGCTCTGCCCCAGCAGCGGCTGGCTGTTCGCGTTGGCCAGCGAGGCGGTGACGTTTTGCAGTTCGAGGTTGCCGACCTTCAGGCTCTTGATCCTGAACACCGCTGACGGGACGGTCGAACCGTCGGCCAGCTCGAAGGTCTGCCGGCCGATGAAGTCGGCTTGGGTGACACTGCCGGATTGGACCAGCTTGGCGACGATGTCCGACGGTATGCTGACGTCGGAGGCGCCGCTGTCGATGGTGAACCTCAGATTGATCGCGCCATTGATCAGCACTGGGATGCGATAGGTGCCGCCGTCATCCTCGAGCGCCACCTCCTGAGCGGGCGGACTGCTGACGGCGGGACCGCTGGCGGATACCGCCTGGGCGCTTGACGCCGCGCTCGGATGAGCGCTTCCCGCGACATTGCCGCCAGTGGGCGAGCAGCCGAAGAGGCCGAGCGCGACAACCAGGGCCGCGCTCAGGAGTGCGAATCTGTATTTGCCAGCTGTCGTCACCGGTTGACGATGATCGGGTCGGCTATCGGAAACCGATTTCCTCCGCTGTCTACCAAGTTAAGTAGATAGAAGTACTTTCCAGCGTCAGATTTCTCAACGGTGAACGAAATAGAGGCGTCACTATTTATTGTGAGGTCCGAAAATACGCCGCCACATGTCTTAAACGAGTCCAATTGTCCCGAGTTTGGACCCAGAAACATTGGACCATTTCCCCCAAGGTAGAAGGTAAAGTTTCCAGCGAGTGTAAAGGTGATCGTCAAGGGCGGCGGATCGTTCGCGAGCCATATATGCCCGCGTTTATGCATGCGTTGGCTGGGTTTGAAGTTCGCGACGTAGTTCGGCGCCGTGCCGCTTAAGGTTATGATCGTCGCTTCTGCTACCTTGACCATGAAGTCGCCAGTTCAGTTGAAAATTCGAGGATACGCGGAGGGCAAACCAGTCTCGATACTGAAATCCTGGGCGCGGCGGCCTAGCGGCGGGATGTACTCGACGAGGCGAGCCGCGCTTCAGCCTTGACCATGACGGCTTGGCTGTCGGCGTCAAGTGGGTCGGGACCGTCGGCCTGGGCGTGGGTCAGGACCTGCACGCCCGCCACCCACGCCGCGCGCGCCTGGTCCACATGGCCGGCGGCGTCCAGATCGTCCCCGGCCAGAAGCTCGGCCTCGGCCGCGGCCTGGGCCATGTCCCGGTCATGCGGCAGCGCCTGGACAAGCCTGGAGAGGCGCGCAGCTTCGTCCACGGCCGGTTGCAGGGCGAGGCGACGGGCGTCGGCGTCCCGCGCCTGCTCCGCGGTGGCCTGGATCGCGACAACGCGCGCGGAGCCCAGCAACGGCCCCTGCCAGTCCACGTCCGAGGGGTCCGTGCGCACCAGGGCCTCGGCGAGGCTCAAGGCCTGACCGGCCGCGGCGCTCGCCGCGTCCGGATCGTGCTGCGCCAGGCGGGCCCTGGCCAGCAGGATATCGATCCTGGCCGCGTCCTCGCGATAGTCGACCACGTCCGGCTGGGCGATCATCAGCGGCCCGATCTCGGCGGACGCCTGGGTCAGCTCGCGCACCGCGGCAGCGGGCTGGTGCTGGGCCATCAGGATCGCCGCGACCTTCAGCCGGTTGATCGCATGCGAATAGACCGTGGCGGCGTCGGCCGGCCGACCGCCCTGCATTGCGTCATAGATCGACCGCTCCGTCAGGCGATGGGTCATGGCCGCTGCCAGGCGTCCACGAGCGAGATCCGCATCCGCGCTCCAGGCATGCATCTGGGCCAGATCCCACTGCCGGTCGCGATCCCGCGGCGCGGCCAACGCCCTGGCCTGAAGGATTTGCAGCGCGCTCGCGAAGGCCTCCGCGGCTTGGTCGGCATGGTGGCGTTTCAGAAGCACGACGCCGAGACCGTTGTCCGCATACGCCGCTTCGGCGCGCCAGGCGTCCTTGGCCGGATCGAGCGCCACCAACCGATCGGCCAGCTGTTTGTAGGTCTGGAACTGGGTTTGCGCCTGCTCCAGCTGGCCGCGGCGCTGGGCGATGTCGCCCAGCCAATAGACGCTTTGGGCGTGGTCGAAGATGCGCTGCGGATCGTCGGGCTGGCGGGCGAGCAGTTCGGCGGTGCTCTTGGCGGCCTGCTGGAAGAAGGCCATGGCGACGTCGAGGTCGCCCCGCTTCTCGCGCAGGTCGCCCATCAGATGCAGGACCCGGGCGCGGCGCCCCAGCGAGCTGGCATCCAGCTGGGCGCCGTTCTGAGCGGCATAGTAGGCCATGGAGCGCTGGGCGACGTCGTCGAGCAGGTCCAGGCGGCCGGCCGGCTCCAGCTTGCGGCCCAGGTCGGTCAGCATGAACTCGATCAGGCCCTCGGCCTGGGCCCGCTGGGTCTCGGCCTCGTGGCGCGCGGCCAGCGCCACCGCCGTCAGCCCGCCCATGAGCACCATGCCGGCCAGCGAGGCGGCGGTGATCGCCAGCAGTTGCCCATGTCGGCGCTGGGCGTCGCGCCGGATCAGTTCGTCGAGGCCGCACCCCAGCATGCCCGCCAGCAGCTTCAGGAGCGCGATCCGGCGTCCATCGCCCTCGGGCCGCAGATCCGCCGCCGCCGGCTCGGCGGGCACGGTCCCGACCGCACCTTCGGTGTCCAAGTGGAAGCGCAGCGCTTGCGGGAAGCACTCCAGGGCCTCATCGGACGCAAAGGGCTCGCCGGCGACGATCACCGGCAGGACCCGACCCTCGCCATGCAACCGCTTGAAACGGACAATCTCGCTCTCGACCCAGGGCGAGGCGGCGGCGTCGGGCGAGCAGATGACGATCAGAAAGGCCGAGCGTTCCAGGACCCTCTGCACCCGTTCCATCAGGTCGGGATCGGCGGCCAGGTCTTCACGATCGCGGAAGATCGGCTTGAAATGCCGCGGCGCCCCGCCGACGGCGGTCTCGCGGCCGACCAGCCGGCGCGGAACCGGATAGGCCTCCAGCGCCCGATGCAGCCAGTCGGCCCAGGCCTTGTCGGTGTGGCTGTAGCTCAGGAACGCCCAGTACCGCTGGTTCAGGTCCATTGGGCGCGCCCTCCGGTGGCCGCGGTCGGACTAAGCCTAGCAAATTCTGCCTATCCCCCAAAGCCAAGGCCGTTTCGTGGCGTCGCAATGAGCGCCGCCCTGGAAACAGAACGCGAACATGATATAGCGGCAGGATGGACGGCGCGCAGGCCCAGACCGAACTCCCGGCGCCCTTCGACGCCTGGTTCGCCGCGCGGGGCTGGCGGCCGCGGGCGCATCAGCTCACCATGCTGGACGAGGCCAGGGCCGGCCGCGATGCGTTGCTGATCGCGCCGACCGGCGGCGGCAAGACCCTGGCCGGCTTCCTGCCCAGCCTGATCGAGCTGGCGACGCGACCGCGACCCAACACCCCGCCGGGCATCCACACCCTCTATATTTCGCCGCTGAAGGCGCTGGCGGTCGATATCGAGCGCAACCTGATGGCGCCGATCGCTGAGATGGGGCTCTCGATCAAGGCGGAGTCGCGCACCGGCGATACCGGCATGGCGCGACGCCAGCGCCAGCGGGTCAAGCCGCCCGACATCCTTTTGACCACGCCCGAGCAGCTCGCCCTGTTCTGCGCCTGGGAGGGGGCGAGGCTCTATTTCGAGGCCCTGGCCTGCGTCATCGTCGATGAGGTCCACTCGATCTGGCCGTCGAAGCGCGGCGACCTGCTGGCGCTCGATCTGGCCCGGCTGCAGCAGTTCGCCCCGAACATGCGCCGTGTCGGCCTGTCGGCGACGGTGGACGACCCGGCGGTGATCCAGCGCTGGATGGCGCCGACGCCGCGCGCCGAGGTCGACCTGGTCCTGGGCGCGGCCGGCGCGCCGCCGGTGGTGGACATGCTGTTGTCGGAGGGCCAGGTGCCCTGGGCCGGCCACACCGCCCACCACGCCATGGCCGAGGTCTATGAGGTCATCAAGCGCGCCCGCATCGCGCTGGTTTTCGTCAACACCCGCTTCCAGGCCGAGTTCGCCTT
>NZ_DASYAF010000034.1:0-5659 GCF_036501465.1 Phenylobacterium sp. | reverse complement strand
CGGCGCCCTGGTCGTGGCCCCAGCGGGGGGCGGCGTTGGCCGCGCCGGCGACGAGGGCCGCGACGGCGACAGCCAAAACGAACGTTTTCATGGAAAAAACCTTTCGATTGGGAAAGTGGACGCCCCTGCGCCAAACCTTAGGCGCGGCAGATTGTTCTTCTGTTTCAGAAACGAAACAGCGTCGTGGCCAAGGCCGGCATCGACCGCCATCAAATGGCCGGCCAGCCGAAGCGCCGTTAGGCGCGAAGGCTGGTGCCCCCGGTCGGACTCGAACCGACACACCTCTCGGTACCGCATTTTGAGTGCGGCGCGTCTACCAATTCCACCACAGGGGCCCCGGGGCAGCGGCGCACTCTAGCGGCGTGCGGCAGGGCGTTCAACGTGCCGGCGGGATAGGCGCTCTTGATCCTCCACCGTAGGGGGAGGGGGACCGCACGCAGTGCGGTGGAGGGGGCGCAATGCCGGCCGCGCCCGTTTCAGAAATGACCTAGGATTTGAATCTGGACGCCGAGGCGCTGCGGACCCCCTCCACCATGCTGCGCATGGTCCCCCTCCCCCAACGGGGGAGGATTTGGGGTATCAGGGCCTGGCGATCAGCTGGCTGGCGCGGGCGCCGCGGTCGTAGCGGGAGGGGCCCCGATAGGCGGTGACTTCGCAGAGGATGTCGCCGCCGGGCTGGTCGCGCCAGATATAGCTCCGCTCGAACTCCAGCGCCCCGCCGGCGGGACCGAAGCCCTCATAGGTGTCGCCGTACGGCACGAGCCTGGCCAACTCGGCCCATTTCAGCCGCACGGCCTGGGCCAGCTCCTCGGCGGCTGCGGCTTCCAGCTCCGGATCGGGGGTCGCGGCCATGCTGGGCTCCTTGCGCCCTTCAAAGCATGCGCGGCCGCGTGTGGCGAGACTTGGACCCGGAACGCTGTTAGGAGCCGGCTCGACATGCTTCGCGCCCTCTACGAGTACATCCTGCGGCTGGCCGCCACGCCCTATGCCCTGCCGGCGCTGGCCGGCGTGGCGATGATCGAGGCCACCTTCCCGTTCGCGCCGCCGGACCTGATGCTGGCGCCCATGGTGCTGGCTAGGCGCGAGCGGGCCTGGCTCTATGCCGGGGTCTGCACGGCCGGATCGGTCACCGGCGGCATGATCGGCTACGCCATCGGCTTCTTCCTGGCCGCGCTGGGGATGCAGATCCTGGCCCTGTCCGGCCACGCCACGGCGCTCACCGCTTTTCACGCCTGGTTCGCCCAGTGGGGGCTGGCGGTGATCCTGATCAAGGGTCTGACGCCGGTGCCCTACATGCTGGTGACCCTGGCCTCCGGGATCGCCCGTTTCAGTTTTCCGGTCTTCGTCGGCGCCTCGATCGTCACTCGCGGCGGGCGCTTCTTCCTGGAGGCGGCGCTCTTACAGCATCCGCGGGCCAAGGCGGTGATCGACCGCCACTTCTACTGGCTGGCCGGAGCGGGGGTGGTGCTGATCGTCGGCGCTTTCGTTTTGCTCAAGCTCTTGGGCGGCGGCTGAATCCGCGCCATAGGTCTTCGATGCGCGCCCTCATCGCCTCCATCCTGCGGCACTGGCCGGCTCTGGCCTTCGTGACCTCGGCGGCCATGCTGGCCACCGCCCATGCCTTCGAGACCTTCGGCCATCTGGCGCCCTGTACGCTCTGTCTCTACCAGCGCCAGGTCTATTGGCTGGCCCTGCCGATCGCGGCCCTGGCCTTCATCGCCAGCCAGGGCGTCATCCCGCGCATCTTCACGCCCTGGATCGGCGGGCTTTTGGCGCTGATCTTCCTCGTCGGGGCCGGGATCGCGATCTATCACGCCGGCGCCGAATGGAAGTTCTGGCCCGGACCGACCACCTGCTCGGGCGCCGGCGCCAAGGTCAGCGCCGCGGGTCTGGCCGACCTGCTGAACGGCGCCAAGGTCACCGCGCCGCGCTGCGACCAGGCGGCCTGGGTCTTCCTCGGCCTCTCCATGGCCGGCTGGAACGCCCTGATCTCGCTGAAGCTGGCCGGCTGGAGCGCGGTCTGGGCGGTCAGGAGCAGCAAGCGATGAGCCAACGTCCCATTCCGCCGCGCCCAGGACCGGGCGCCGCCCGCGGCCGCCTGGACGAGATCCTGCGCGTCGACCACGCCGGCGAGCTTGCCGCCGTCTTCATCTATCGCGGTCAGCGGGCGGTGTTCGCCCGCGCCAACGACAAGGGCCGCATCACCGGCCAGCTGGAACAGATGGAGGCGCACGAGGCCGAGCATCTGGCCGCCTTCAACGAGCGGCTCACCGAGGCCCGGGTGCGCCCGACCCTGTTCGCCCCGCTCTGGCGCGCCGCCGGCTTCGCGCTCGGCGCCGGCACGGCGCTGATGGGCGAGAAGGCGGCGCACGCCTGCACCGAAGCCGTCGAGAGCGTCATCGAGGCCCACTATGCCGACCAGGTCGCCGAGCTGGCCGAACGCGAGCCGCTGCTGGCCGCGGACCTCTCCCGCTTCCGCGAGGAGGAACTGGCGCATCACGACCTGGCCGTCGAGGAGGGCGCCCGCGAGGCGCCCGGCTATCCGCTGCTGGCGGCGGTGATCCGCGCCGGCTGCCGCACCGCCATCAAGATCAGCGAGAAAATCTGAAAACGGGCTTGAGGCCTCAAGCCTCCAGTTCGATGTCCCAGTAGAGGTAGTCCAGCCAGCTTTCGTGCAGGTGGTTGGGCGGGAAGCGGCGGCCGTGGTCCTGCAGCTCGAACATGTTCGGGCGGTGCGGCGAGCGGCGCGGGTGCATGTGGGCTTCGTTCGGCGTGCGGCCGCCCTTGGCCAGGTTGCAGCGGGCGCAGGCGGTGACGATGTTCTCCCAGGTGGTCCGCCCGCCTTTTGAGCGGGGGATCAGGTGGTCGAAGGTCAGGTCGTCGGCCGAGCTGCAATACTGGCAGGTGAAGGCGTCGCGCAGGAAGAGGTTGAACCGGGTGAAGGCTGGCGGCCGGTCCTGGACGATGTACTGTTTCAGCGACACCACGCTGGGCAGGCGCATCTCGAACGAGGGCGAGTGCACCACCTGGTCGTAGGTGGAGACCACGTCGACCCGGTTCAGGAAAACGGCCTTGATCACCTCCTGCCAGGGCCACAGCGACAGCGGATAGTAGGAGAGCGGCCGATAGTCGGCGTTCAGCACCAGAGCCGGCGAACCCGAGGGCGGCCGTTTAAGCACCTGCATGGCGGGCCCCCCTGGAGGTTGGCTCGATGCGGAAAATCAGGCGCCCAATAAGACTGAAGGCGAAGCTCCTTCAAGGCCGAGGTGGAATCACTCGAGACCCTTAAGGCCCGATGCCGCCGGACCATAGGCGTAATTTCGCGACAGCTCTATGTCGGGCCGCTGGATTCTCTGGCGATTTGCTGGAAGCGTAGCCAGGCGACAACAGGGCCGGGCTGGATTCGGTCAAAATCGACCGGCGGAAGGCTGAAAATTCGGCGAAATCGCGAGTTGGACGTTTGAGGGGAGCGGGGAGTGCGGCGCTCCCCTCAAATCCATGGACCCTTCACGGGTTCAAGGTGGTCTTAAGCGCCGACGAAGGCGAGCGCCCCGCCGGTCACCAGGCCGATGGCCAGCATGAAGAGGCCGCCGGTGGCGTCGACCGCGCGTTGGAAGAGGGAGAGAGACATGATCGTTATCCTTGACAGGTCTGGTTCTGATGCGCCCCTCGGCTGGCGCCTCGGGCCGGTCCGTTTCGATCCTGGAGCCCCTTCGGAGAACCGCGTTTCGATCTGAACGGTGCTTAAATAGCACCTATTTGAACGGTGTCAAGATAATCTTTACAGCGTTAGAATTACGGCATACGGTGTTAGAAAATTAAGGGTGGAAACGATGACGACGACCGAAACCCCACTTGTGGACGCCAAGCCCTATCACCATGGCGATCTGCGCCGCGCCTTGCTGGACGCCGCCGAGACGGTGCTCGAGCGCGTCGGGCCGGGCGGGCTCTCGCTTCGCGCCGTGGCGCGCGAGGCCGGGGTCAGTCCCGCGGCCCCCTACCACCACTTCAAGGACAAGGACGAGTTGATGCTGGCCGTCGGCAAGATGGGCTTCACCAAGCTCAATGTCGCGCTGGCCGCCGCCGCGACGGCGCGCTCGGACCTCGGCGACCGGCTCTCGGACATCGGCCTGGCCTATGTCGAGTTCGCGCAAGACCACCCGGCCACCTATCGGGTAATGTACGATTGCGCGCGCCGGGTCGACGCCATGCCTGACGCCGACGAGCACGACAAGACCGGCTTTTCCATGGTCAAGGACGCCATCCGCGAAGCCGCCGGCGGCGAAATCAGCGAGGTCGACGCCCATCTGGCCGCCATCGCCGCCTGGTGCGCCGTGCATGGCCTGGCCGAGATGAGCGGTTTCGCCGAGTTCAAGACCCTGAAGACCGAACTCGGCGGCGAGAAGGAATTCCTGCGCGGTGTGCTGCGGCACGTGATGTTCACGCGGCCCCGCCATCACTGAACGGGTTGCCCGTTTCGCGCCTTCGCCGAGCGGCTACCTGCATCGCGGCCACGCCTATTCGGCGTTGACGGCGGCGGGCGCGGGCGATCGCTTCATTGTGCGCATCGAAGACATCGACACCGCCCGCTGCCGCCGCGAATTCGAGGCGGCCTTATTCGAAGACCTGGCCTGGCTCGGCCTGCGCTGGGAGACGCCGGTCCGCCGCCAATCCGATCACACGGGCGACTACCAGGCGGCGCTGGAGCGGCTGCGCGGCGCGGGCCTGGTCTATCGCTGCTTCAAGACCCGCGCCGAGCTCATGGACGAGAGCGCCCGCGCGCCGCACGGGCCGGTCGCGCCGTACATCGGCTCAGCCCTGCCGGCGGCTGAGGAGGCGCGGCGCCTGGCGGCGGGCGAGCCATTCGCCTGGCGGCTGTCGATCGGTGCGGCGAAGGCGCGGCTGGGGGCGGCGTTCGACCAGCTCGACTTTGTCGAGGAGGGCGGCGGTCCGAACGGGGAGCATGGGCGACTGAGCGCCGCGCCGGAGGCCGCCGGCGACGTGATCCTGGCGCGCAAGGGCCTTGGCGTCGCCTATCACCTGGCGGTGGTGGTCGATGACGCCCTGCAAGGGGTCAATCTGGTCGTGCGCGGCGCCGACCTGTTCGAGGCGGTCGGGGTGCAGCGGCTGTTGCAGACCCTGCTGGACCTGCCGGCGCCCGCCTATCATCACCACCCGATCCGGCTTGGACCCGACGGCAAGCGCTACGCCAAGCGCGACCGGGCCGAAACGCTGCGGGCGCTGAGGGCTGGTGGCATGACGCCCGCTGCGCTCAGGTCCGAGCTGGGATTTCCAAACCGGGCGTCATCACCCGCTGAAGCGAAGCGGAATGCGGGGGACCCATGAACACACGTTTCCCGGTGATCCTGGCCTAGTAATTGGGGACACGTACGACTTTCCGCGGCGGCGCAAGTACGGGCAGGGGTTTTGGAAGTCGTACGTGTCCCCAATTACATCTAACCCGCCTTCAGGTTCACCGCGGCGGTCTTGCCGCGTTCGTCGGTCAGCTCGTAGCTGATCGACTGACCTTCGTTCAGGCCGTTCAGGCCAGCGCGTTCCACGGCGGAGATGTGGACGAAGACGTCCTTGCCGCCGTCTTCCGGCTGGATGAAGCCATAGCCTTTGGTGGTGTTGAACCACTTGACCGTGCCGTTGGGCA
>NZ_DASYAF010000033.1:0-13903 GCF_036501465.1 Phenylobacterium sp. | reverse complement strand
GCATCTGCTGCTTCATGGCGAAGCCGCCTTCGATATCGGCCCCGAAGTCGGCGACGATGCGGCGGCCCTCGCGATCGCGGCCGCCGATGGGGTCCATGAAATAGAGGTGCGGGATCGCCCCCAGCGCCGCGGCGGACCCGGTCCGATAGTTCGGCACGGAGGACGCGAAACAGGCGTCGCGCGCCAGCTGGCTCGCCGCCTCATGGTCGGGGTGGTAGTCGGCGGGCGAGGCGGCGATCACCACGTCCGCCCGCGCCCAGCGGATCAGCTCGGTGACCGCGCGCCGCGCGGGGTCGTCGTTGTAGACGCCAAGGTCCGGCAGGGCGGCGCAGCGGTAGTCGGCGCCGATCAGGGCGGCGGCGACGGCGGCCTCGGCCTTGCGGATGCGGGCGGTGTCGGCGAGGTCGGTGGAGTCCGAGCCGCACTCGCCAGCGGTCAGCGTCGCGATGCGCACGGCGTGGCCCCGCGCCGCCAGGATCGCCAGGGTTCCGGCCGCCAGGTGCTCGATGTCGTCGGGATGGGCGTGGACCGCCAGGATGGTCGCCATGGCCCAGGCTTAAGCCAGGCCGCCGGCCAGGCCAATGGAGGGGCCCGAACGCGAACCGCCGGCCAGGTCGCGCCCGGCCGGCGGATTGTCAGGCGTTCCGGCGCAGCGGTCGGCTCAGTTGTAGTTGACCGTCAGCGTCAGGGTCCCGGTGTAGTTCTGGGCCGTGGTCGCCGAGCTGATGTCGAACTGGCCGCCGACGTTGATGTCCTGGGTCCCGCCCGCCGGAACCGTGCCGAGGGAGCCGGTGGTGGTGGTGGGCGCCGCGGCCGAGACGTTGGTCAGGCCGTTCTGGGTGAAGGTCAGGCTCTGGGTCGTGGTGTAGGTGGTGGCGGCCGGCGCCACGAAGTTGAAGCGGGCCTGGCTGGTGGTGCTGTTGACGACCGAGGCGTTACCGGCGCCCGCGGAGACGGTCACCGTGCCCGAGGTCGAGCTCAGCGCGATGGTGTTGGTTCCGCTCGACGGGCGGATCACCGTGCCGAACACCAGGTCCTGGGTCTTGGTCAGGGTGTCGGGCGACATGACGGTCAGCGTGGCGTTGGCGGTCGTCGACACGGTGCCGGCGGCGAAGGCGCTGGTGGCCAGGGCGGCGAGCAGCAGGCCGGCGCCGACCCGGATGGCGGTGTGACGGATATTCATCGTTCCCCTCGACTCGAAATTCGCCTTAACCATTGGCCGGCGAAGGTTAATTTCCGAACCCGGATGCGCGCCTGTTCCAGATCGGCACATACAGCCAAGCTACTGTGACGTCCGCCGCAAGTGGCGGACCGGAATAAGCTTTGCAAGACGAAACGACCGGATAACCGAGGTATCGCGCGCTCTTGTCGCACCCTTTTGCGCCCCGACGGCCGGTCAAACCTTAACCGGCACGGTTAACGCCGGCGCGCGGCGGCTCAGCGGCCCAGCCGCCAGCCCAGGTCGTTGAGCATGCGGTCGAAGAATTCCTGGGTGTAGGCGGCCTCCGGCTCGGATCGCACCAGGGCGTCGAGCTTCACCGCGTCCTCCCCGACCAGGATCCGCCAGCGGTCGGCCTTGACCCCGTCCAGGATGATGGTGGCCGCCTGGGCCGCGGTGGTGGGCGCGTCCTCCAGGAACCGGCGCGCCTGTTCATCGACCATGGCCTGCAGGGCGGCGTCGGGCAGCTGGCTGACGTCCATGCCCATGCGGGCGATCTGGGCGCGGGCCTGGACGAGCTCGTCGGTCGAAAGGGCGTCGTCCTCGCGGCCGGTGCGCACCTTGCGCGAGTTGGCGACGATGGAGGTGCCGATGTGGCCCGGCATGACCACCGAGACCTTGATGTTTGGGGCCGTGCGGGCGAGGTCGGTGATCAGGGCCTCGGAGAAGCCCTTCACCGCGAACTTCGCCGCCGCATAGGCGGTGTGGCTGACGTTTGGGCCGAGGCTGGCCCAGAAGCCGTTGACGCTGGAGGTGTTGACGATGTGCGCCTCGTCGGCCGCCTGCAGCATCGGCAGGAAGGTGCGCACCCCGAGGTAGACGCCGCCCCAGCAGACGTTGAAGGTCCGCTCCCAGTCCTCGCGGCTGTCGGCCACCATCGAACCGCCGCCGCCGATGCCGGCGTTGTTGAACAGCAGGTGCAGCCGCTCGCTGTCGTGCTGGGCCTTGGCCTCCTCGCGGAAGCGGACAAGCTGGCTCTCGTCGGACACGTCGGCGATGTGGGCGGTGACCTTGGCGCCCTGGGGCACGCCGTCGGCTTCGCAGAGCGCGATGGTCTGCGCCATGCTCTTCGCCGAGACGTCGCACATGGCCACCGAGCAGCCCTCGGCGATCAGCTGGCGGGCGAGTTCGCGCCCCATGCCGGTGCCGCCGCCGGTGACCACGGCGAAGCGGCCTGCGAAATCCTTCATGGCGTTTCCTCGAACATCCGGTTTGCCGCGAGCCTAGGCGCGGGCGCGGGGCGGCGTCCACCGTGACCCCACGGAACAGGAGCCGTCAGGCGGGGTTCTAGAGACTTCAGAGCCAAAGGAGCCCGGCCATGGCCCGCAAGTCCGGCGGCCGAAAATGGTCCGCCAAGGTCACCGAGACCAGCAACGCCCTCGACCTGAAGCCGCACGTCTTCGAGAGCGACAGCCCCAAGGCGATCGCCGCCTCGCTGAAGCGCTCCGCCGAGCACAGCCACCGGCGGAAGGGCACGCCGTTCCAGTCGGCCATGTCGATGCTGACCTTCTACATCAACCGCGGCGGCAAGACCCTGTCGGCCGAACGCAAGCAGACCCTCGAGAAGGCCAAGGACGAGCTGCGCGAGCAGTTCCACCGCAAGTCCAAAGACCATCACGCCTGAAGGCAACCCCGCCTGACGCTTCAGATCCTCAAGGAGGTCCGCCATGAAGCTCTACCTCGCCCCCGGCGCCTGCAGCCTCGCCGACCACATCGCCCTGCATGAGGCCGGGCTGGAATTCGACCGCGTGAAGGTCGACCTGAAGACCAGGAAGACGGAAGACGGCCAGGACTACAGCCAGATCAACCCCAAGGGCTATGTGCCGACGCTGCAGTTCGACGACGGCGAGGTGCTGACCGAGAACGTCGCCATCCTGAGCATGATCGCCGACAAGGCGCCGCGGCTGACGCCGGACGGCAAGTTCGGCCACTTCCGCCTGCTGGAGATGCTGACGTTCATCTCCACCGAGATCCACAAGGGCTTCAAACCCTTCTTCAAGGCGAACGCGACCGACCAGGAGAAAAAGGCCGCCGGCGAGCTGCTCGGCAAGCGCTTCAGCTACCTCGCCGAGCGGATGAAGGGCGACTATCTGTTCGGTTCGCGGTTCACGGTGGCCGACGCCTATCTCTTCGTCATGTGCCTGTGGGCGCAGAAGAACGGGCTGGAGCTGCCCAGGCCGCTCCCCGCCTTCGTCGCCCACATGAAGGCGCGGCCATGCGTGCGGCTGGCGCTGGAGCACGAGGGCCTGGCCGCGGAGTCGACGGCTTCCTAACCACCCCGTTCAGCCTGCGTTCAGCATAAAATTCATAGGCTTACTTTCGTGAACAGTTCGGCGTTTCGGCCGTTGATTTCATGAAGGAGGCCAAGATGAGAAAGACTCTGACGGCCGCGCTGGCGGCCCTGACCCTAGGCGGCGCGGTGAGCGCCACGGCTGTGACCGGCGCCGACGCGCGCCCCTATTATCACGGCGGCTACTACCACCGCGGCAGCGGCGGCGCGGCGATCTTCGCCGGCGTGGCGGGCTTGGCGCTCGGCGCGGCCCTGGCTTCCGATCACCCGCGCTACTACGCCCCGGCGCCCTACTACTATGGCCCGCCGGCCCCTTACTACTACGGCCCGGCGACCTGCTACACGACCCGCTGGGTCTGGGACCCCTACGTGGGCCGCCGTGTCCCGCAGCGCGTTCCGTACGCCTGCTAAAGCCAAATGGGTGTGAGGGCTGCGCTTCAGCCCTCCACCGCGAAGGTGAGGCCGGCGTTCGCCTGTAGGCGCTCGATCAGCTTCGACCCCATGACCGCGCCCGGTGTCCAGACACCGCCGGGCGCGGTTTTCGCATCCGTCACCAGGCAGATCGCCGCCTCGGCCAGCATCTTCGAGGTCGAGCCGTAGCCCGGATCGCGGTCGCCCTTCACCGAGACCTTCACCTTGCGGCCGTCCGGGGCGACGGCGATGAACGCCACGTCGTAGAAGCCGGCCTCGCGCTCGGCCTTGGACGGCCCCTCGCCGGGCTTGGGCGCATCGGCGCCCATGGCGAAGACTTCCGGCGCGCCGGGCGTCACCACCGCCATCTCGTCATAGGCGAAGTCCGTCCCCCAGGGATGGCCCTGCAAGGCGTTCGAACGGTGGACGTTCTTGGTGTTGATCGCCGCCATCATGAACGGGCCGACGTCGGCGCCGACATCCTCGTCATGCTCCACCGCATTGCCCGGCGGCTGCGGCGGGCCGGTGAAGCCGGGCGTCAGCGCAAACGGGTTCATCATCAGGGCGATGAGCGAGGGGTCCTTCTGGATCGCCGCCATGGTCGCCGCCCCGCTGGCTGCCGTGCCGCCGGACATGCCGCCGGCCATGGCGCGCAGCCGGCCCTTCACGCGCGGGACATAGGCGCCCAGCCTGGCCTTGGCGGTTTCCTGCGCGAAGCAGACGCCGAGCTCGAAGGGAATGGAATCGAAGCCCGCCGAATGGACGATCCGCGCGCCGGACGCCTTGGCCGCGGCGTCGTAGGCGCCGATCACATGGGCCATCCAGTTGGGCTCGCCGCAGAGGTCGAGGCAGTCGGCGCCCGCCTTCACGCAAGCCGCCACCAGAGGCTCGCCGTAGAGCTGGTAGGGGCCGACCGTGGTGACGATCGCCTTGCCGCGCGCGACCATGGCCGCCAGGCTCGCCGGGTCGTCGGCGTCGGCCACGATCAGCGGCGTGTCCTTGGGCAGGCCGAGCTCGTCGCGCACCTGTTCCAGCTTCGCCGCGCTGCGCCCGGCCATGGCCCATTTGACCTCGCCGCCCACGCCGTAGCGCTGGCCGAGATACTCGGCCACCAGCCGCCCCGTATAGCCGGTGGCGCCATAGACGATCAGGTCGAACTCGGCGTTGGGGTTCATGGGGGCGCTCCTCTGCACACCCAGGTTCTGGGCTCCATCCGGCTTAGACATATTTTACGCCGTAAACAACAAGCTCGCGTGAAACGTAACGGGAACGTGGTATGGGTCACGGCATGGCCGACGCCGGCGCCCTGCCTGCCGATCTCCTGCCGCCCAGGTTCGCCGACTGGTTCGCCGGCCGCGGCTGGAGCCCGCGCGCCCACCAGCTGGCGATGATCGAACGCGCCCAGGCCGGCCGCGACGCCCTGCTGATCGCGCCGACCGGCGGCGGCAAGACGCTGGCCGGCTTCCTGCCCAGCCTGATCGAGCTTTCCGAACGGCCGCCGCCCAACAGCCCGTCCAGCCTGCACACCCTCTACATCTCGCCGCTGAAGGCGCTGGCGGTGGACGTGGAGCGGAACCTGGGCGCGCCGATCGCCCAGATGGGCCTGCCGATCACCGCCGAGAGCCGCACCGGCGACACCGGGATTTCGCGCCGCCAGCGCCAGCGGGTGAAGCCGCCCGAGATCCTGCTGACCACGCCCGAGCAACTGGCCCTGCTCTGCGCCTGGGAAGGCGCGCGGCTCTATTTCGAGAACCTGCGCTGCGTGATCCTCGACGAGATCCACACCCTGCATTCGTCCAAGCGCGGCGACCTCTTGGCGCTCGACCTCGCGCGCCTGGCCCAGTTCGCACCGAACATGCGCCGCGTCGGCCTGTCGGCCACTGTCGACGACCCCGAGGTCATCAAGGCCTGGATGGCCGATCACACGCCCACGAAGGCAAATGGGGGCGGGACGGAGAGCATCGACCTCGTCAAAGGCCCGCCGGGCGCCGAGCCGGTGGTGGACGTGCTGCTGTCGGAGGGCCGCGTGCCCTGGTCCGGCCATACCGCACAGCACGCCATGGCCGAGGTCTACGAGACCATCAAGAAGTCCCGGATCGCTCTGGTCTTCGTCAACACCCGCTTCCAGGCCGAGTTCGCCTTTCAGGAGCTGTGGCGGCTCAACGACGACGCCCTGCCGATCGCGCTCCACCACGGCAGCCTCGCCGCCGAACAGCGGCGCAAGGTCGAGGCGGCGATGGCCAGGGGCGAGCTTCGGGCCGTGGTCTGCACCTCGACGCTCGACCTCGGCATCGACTGGGGCGACGTGGACCTGGTGATCCAGCTCGCCAGCCCCAAAGGCGCCTCGCGCATGGTCCAGCGGATCGGCCGCGCCAACCACCGGCTGGACGAGCCCAGCCGCGCCCTCTTTGTCCCGGCCAACCGGTTCGAGATGCTGGAGTGCCAGGCCGCCCGCGAGGCGATCGCCGAGAACAAGCTGGACGGCGACCCGCCGCGGGTCGGGGCGCTCGACGTGCTGGCCCAGCACGTCATGGGCTGCGCCTGCTCCGAGCCCTTCGACATGCTGAAGCTCTATGACGAGGTGGTCTCCGCCGGCCCCTATCGCGCCCTGCCGTGGGAGGACTTCGAACAGGTCGTCGATTTCGTCTCCACCGGCGGCTATGCGCTGAAGACCTACGACCGCTTCCGCCGGATCGTGCAGGGTCTTGATGGGCGCTGGCGGGTGCGCAACCTGGAGACCGCCCAGCGCCATCGCCTGAACGTCGGCGCCATCGTCAGCCCGGCCATGCTGGCCGTGCGCATCGCCACCCGCCGGGGCCAGGGCGGGCGCAAGGTGGGCGAGATCGAAGAGGGCATGGTCGAGATGCTGGAGCCCGGCGAGACCTTCGTCTTCGCGGGCCAGGTCTGGCGTCTGGTGGCGGTGACCAACATGGACGTGCTGGTCAGCCCCGCGCCCGGCGCCGACCCCAAGATGCCGTCCTGGGGCGGCTCGAAGTTCGCGCTCTCCACCTACCTCGCCAAGCGGGTGCGCCAGCTGATGTACGACCAGGCGCACTGGAACGTGCTGCCCAATGACGTGCGCGAATGGCTGGAGGCGCAGCGCGACCGCTCGCTGATCCCGGGCGAGGACGAGATGCTGCTGGAGACCTTCGCCCGCGGCCATCGCAACTTCATGGTCTGCTACCCCTTCGAGGGCCGGCTGGCGCACACAACGCTGGCCATGCTGCTGACGCGCCGGCTGGAGCGGATGGGCCGCGGGCCGCTGGGCTTCGTCTGCAACGACTACGCCATGGCGATCTGGGCCATGAAGCCGCTGGGCGAGGTCGACTTCGAGGAACTGTTCGCTGAGGACATGCTGGGCGACGACCTGGAGGCCTGGCTCGCCGAAAGCTTCATGATGAAGCGGGCCTTCAAGGGCTGCGCGATCATCGCCGGCCTGATCGAGCGGCGCTTCCCCGGCCAGCAGCAGAAGTCCGGCCGCCAGATCACCTTCTCCACCGACCTGATCTACGACACGCTTCGCCGCCACCAGCCGGACCACCTGTTGCTGCGCTGCGCGCGCGACGATGCGGCGACGGGTCTCGTGGACGTGGCGCGCCTGGGCGCGATGCTGGCGCGCATCAAGGGGCGAATCCGGCATTCTCCACTTGGGCGCCTGTCGCCCTTTTCGGTGCCCATATTGCTGGAGATCGGCAAGGAACGCTCGCCGGGGCACACGGGCGAGACCATGATCCTGCACGACGCGGAGGAAGACCTGATCGCCGAGGCCCTGCAATGAGCGCCCTGCCCTCCGAAAGCGAGGCGCGCGCCTTCGCCTACGATTACACCGTGGGCGACTGCGGATCGCTGCGCACCCGCCTAAGCGCGGCCGAAGCCCTGCTGCGCGCCTCCGGCGCTCTGTGGCTGGCCGCCGAGCGCGCCCTGGTGGTCGCCGACCTGCACCTGGAAAAGGGCTCCTCCTATGCCGCCAGGGGCCAGATGCTGCCGCCCTACGACACTCGCGAGACCCTGGGGCGGCTGGAGGCGGAGGTCGCGGCGCTGTCGCCCGCGATTGTGATCCTGCTGGGCGACACCTTCCATGACCGCAAGTCGGAGGCGCGGCTGGCGGCCGACGACGCGACGCGCCTTCGGGCCCTGGCGGGCGGGCGGACCCTGGTCTGGGTGGTGGGCAACCATGACGCCGACGGGCCCCGGGCGCTGCCGGGCGAGGCGGCGGACGAGCTTTCGCTCTGCGGCCTGACCCTGCGCCACGAGCCGCGCCCGGGCCTGCAGCCGGGCGAAGTCAGCGGCCACCTGCACCCGGCGGCCAAGGTGAAGAGCTTCCGTGGCACGGTGCGCCGCCGCTGTTTCGTCACCGACGCCGAGCGGCTGATCCTGCCGGCCTTCGGGGCCTATGCCGGCGGGCTGAACGTGCGCGACCAGGCCTTCGCCGGCCTGTTCATCCGCCCACCGCTCGCCGCCGCCCTGGGGCACGGCCGCGTGCACCCCGTCGGCTGGCGATCCCTGACGGAGGACTGAACGCCCCGACGACGGCCGGAAACCGGCCCCCCGGGATGTCCGCCATGGGTGGTCAGCGGACAATCAGCGCGACGCCGGAACGCGACATGGATGGACGTCGACCATCGACCTTGACTTGAGGGCTATGATGTTCTACTTTTGTTCCACATCATGACCGCCTCCGATCCCCGCAGCCGACAGCTTTCCGAGATGGCCGAGTGCGCCTATCGGCTGGGCATGGCGTTCGGGGCGGCCACCGAGAGGGCGCAGGGCACGGGCGACTGGCTCCCCTGTTTCAACGCCTTCGACCGCTGCTTCTTCGCCGTGCGGGTCGCAACCGCGCTGCAGCTGCGCTTGAACCGGGCGCCGGCTGAGCCGCGCGAGGCGGCCACGGACCGCAAGGCCCTGATCGACCGCTCCGATCCGCCGGAAACCTCCGAGTCCGACTGGGACAGCCGTGACCGCGATGGCGGTTATGGCGAACGCGACCGGGATCGGGACCGCGAATCCGAACGCGCCAGCCTGCCGATCCTGATCCGTGCGCTGGAGGGCGTCACCGCCGACGCAGAGGCGCTGCCGCCCCCCGCGCCCCTTGAACTCGTCACCCTTCGTGAGCTGATCGCTCACGCGAAGGCGGCGCCCTCGCCCTCGCAGACCGCTCAAAGCCTGCGATCCCGGCTCACCGGCTCCGGCGGCGCGTTGGCTCCCGCGCCAAGGCTGCAGCGGGGGCCACACCTGGACTCCAACGTCGGCCAGGTTCTGGCCGCCCGGCGCGCGCCAAGTCGCGCAACCGGGCCACCGGGGCGATGAACGCGCGCGATCTCGAAGCCTGATCTGCAGGACCCGCGGCGGCGGGAACGCTCAGAGGTGGCCGGTCTTGATCGCCTGGTCGAGGCAGATGGCGAGCGAGATGCAGGCGCCGGCGGTGAGCGTGGTCGACAGCCGCGGATAGCGCGCCGGCACGTCGGGCGCCTGATGGTCGAACATCCACTGCACCAGGAAGGCGACGATGCAGCCGCCCACCACCCAGCCGTCCCCGATCCGCCCGCGCGCCAGCAGGATCACCCAGGCGGCCACCGGGGAGGCCACCGAGATGACCAGCCGCCCGGGCCGCGGCCGCGGGCGGCCGCTCTCCAGCCCCCAGCGCACCCCGCCCAGGAAGGCCAGCACGCAGCCGGACCAGGTCAGGATCACGCCCAGGGCGGGGCGGGCGACGTCGACCGGCCCCCAGGCGTACGCGATCGCGGCCAGCGGAAACGGGGCGAGGGAGCCGATCGCGATGGCCCAGAGGGCGGGTGGAATGGATTCCCAGCGGGAGGCGGCGCCCGGGTCGTCCGTCACCATTCAGTCCCTCCGAAACGCCGAGGACGCCGCCCAACCGGCCCCTAGGGCGAAGGCCATCGCGGCCAGACCATAGGACCATGGCCTCTCATGCGCCCAAAGGTAAAGCCCGCGTTCGACGCCCACCTTCTCGACCGTCAGGGTGCGGTCCTTCTCGGAAACCGGCTGGCCGCCCTGGAACAGCAGGATGCGCACGGCATAGCGGCCGATCGGCGCCTCGGCCGGCAGCGGGATCTCCGCGCGGAACAGGCCCTTGTCGACGAAGCGGACCCCGTGCTCGTCGACGGCATAGAGGTTTTCCTCGGTCTTCAGCCGCACCACCGCCTGCTTCCAGTCGAGGTAGTCGGCGCCCAGGCTGGAGACCACCATGTCGCGCACCCCATAGCGGGTCTCCGTGGACTGCTCGGCCGGCGCGTTCATCCGCAGGTGGTCGACGCCGGCCTCCAGCCGGCGCAGCACGCCGAAGCGGGCGATGTCGTCCAGCGGGCGGGTGGACGCGGCGATGTAGAACCCCGGCGCGCCCTGGAAGACCACCGGGCGGCTGTTGATCCAGACGCCGGCCACGCGGGCCTTGCGCGCGATGCGCACCGGCTGGTCGGGGCCACGGACGATCACCACCACGTCGCTCGGCCGCGCGTTGGGGTCGAAAACCGCGCCGTAGAGCACGATCCGGTCGCCGCGGAAGTCGGAGTTCACCCGCACATTGGTCTCGGTGAGCGCCGCCGAGACGACCGGCGCATTGGCGGGCGGACGGTCCGGCGGCGAGGCCTGCATCAGCCGTTCCCCGACATCAGGACGAAGGGCTCATGCGGGGTGAAGAAGAGGCCGAGCCCCATCCTGAGGCCCACCAGCAGCACGATCAGCGCCAGCAGGGCGCGCAGTTCCTCGGCCCGGAAGCGCGTCGAGGCCCGCGCCCCGAACTGGGCGCCCAGCACCCCACCGGCCAGCAGCAGGGTGGCCAGCAGGATGTCGACCGTCTGGTTGCGCCCGGCCTGCAGCACCCCGGTCAGCGCCGTGGTGGTGATGATCTGGAACAGGCTGGTGCCGACCACCACGCTGGCCGGCATGCGCAGGACGTAGACCATGGCCGGCACCAGGACGAAGCCGCCGCCGACCCCCATGATCGCCGACAGCACGCCCACGAAGGCGCCCAGCAACAGCGGCGGGATCACGCTGATGTAGAGGCGCGAGCGGGGGAAACGCAGCTTCAGCGGCAGCCCATAGAGCCAGGGCGGACGGCGGTCGCCGCGCGGCTTGGGCGGGGCGTTGCGGCGCCGGCGCAGGATCGCCCCCAGCGACTCCCAGAACATCAGGCCGCCGATGATCCCCAGGAAGATCAGGTAGGAGAGGGAAACCACCAGGTCGGCCTGACCCAGAAGCCGCAGCCAGCGGAACAGCTCCACCCCGACCAGGGAGCCGAACGCGCCGCCCGTCGCCAGCACGCCGCCCATGCGGAAGTCCACCGCGTGCCGGCGGCTGTAGGAAATGACGCTCGACATCGACGAGGCGGCGACGTGGTTCGACATGGAGGCCACCGCCACCGCCGGCGGAATGCCGAGGAACACCAGGATCGGCGTCATCAGGAAGCCGCCGCCGATGCCGAACAGGCCGGAGATGAAGCCCACCAGGGCGCCCAGCGCCACCAGCAGCGGGGCGTTCACGGACACCTCGGCAATGGGCAGATAGATGTCCAATGTCGCCTCTATGGACCGAGGCCGACCGGCAAGCGGCTCAACGCGAGAGGACGGAGAGCCGGGTGACCGTGGCGGAATCCAGCGCGCCGGTGACCGCCAGGCCTTGATCGCGCTGATAGGCGGTGACCGCAAGCTTCAGGGCCTGGGGGTTCGACGCGTCAGCTCGGCCCTTGTAGTAGCCCAGGCGGCCCAGGATCTTCTCGGCGGCGACCGTCGCGATCACCGTGGCCGGCGCCGTATTGGTGGTCTGGAAGGCGCCGGCCTGGGCCTCCGCCTGGGTGAGCTGGGCGGGCGGCAGCTTGGCCTGCAGGTCCATGGCGCTGGCGCGGGCCTCGTTGTCGCCGGCGTTGGCGGCGATCATGAACCACTTGTCGGCCTGGACCAGGTCGCGCGGCACGCCCGATCCGGACTGGTAGAGCAGGCCGAGGTTGAACTGGGAGTCGACCACGCCACGCTCGGCGGCCTTGCGGAACCACTGGGCGGCGGCGACCGCGTCGGCCGGGCCGCCTTCACCGCGGAAATAGTAGAGGGCGAGGTTGTGCATGGCGGCGGGCTCGCCGGCCTCTGCGGCGCGCATGGTCCAGCGGCGGGCTTCGCCGAGGTTCTGGCTCACCCCGGCCTCGCCGGTCTCATAAAGCCGGGCCAGGAAGATCTGCGCCGGGGCGTTGCCGCCGTCGGCGATGGCCTTGAGCTTGGCCAGCGCCCCGGGCTGCTTCTGCTCCACGGCCGCGGCGGCGCGAGCGTAGTCGGCTTCGGCGGAAGCGGCGCTGGGCGCGGCGGTTTCGGCCGCCGGCGCAGCGCGCGGCGCCTCGGCGGCCGGCGGGAGGTGGGCGTCGACCGCTTCCAGCGGCTGGGCCGCCACCGGCTCGGGGTTCAGCGCCACCGCGGCGCGCGGGCCGGAGGTGAACGGCAGGAGGTCGTGAGCCGAGTGCGACCCCGGCCCCTCCATCAGCACGACGCCCGCCGCGCCGACGCTCAGGAAGGCCGCGCCGCCGGCCACCATCAGGGCGGTCTGCCAGGTGGAGGGCGGACGCGCGCGCAGGCCGGCGAACAGACCCGCGGCGCGCATGCCGCCGGGCTGCTGGCGACGGCTGCCGGCGAACAGGGTCTTGGGCCGTGGCGCGGCGGCGGCGGCGCGGGCCGCGGCTCGGGCCTGCTCGATCACCTGCTTGGTGGAGAGCTGCGCCGAGGCGTCGATCGCCGGCTTCGGGCCGAACTCCAGGTCGGGGATCGCGCCGGCCTCGCCCGCGAGCTCGGCGCGCGCCTCGTCGTCGTCTTCGTCGTGCGCCGCATCCTCGCCCTCGGCGATCGGGGCGAACTCGCCCGCCACCGGCGCGAAGGCGTCCACGTGGGCGAAGTCCTCCTCGTCGAACGACGGGTTGCCGGGGTCCAGCGCCGGTTGGCTGACCGGCTCGGCGCGGGAATAGAGCTCCGCGCCGAACACCGCCGAGACGGCGGGCAGTTCGTCCTCGGCGAGCTCGGGCTGCGGCGGCTCGGCCCGGGCCGGCTCCACGCCCTGCGCCGGAAGGAAGGGCTCGTCCTGGGGCTGCGGTCGAGCGAGGTGGGTTTCGAACAGGCGCTGGGTGCGCTCCTCGCTCTGGCGGAGGCGCTCGGCCAGGTCGCTCGCGGCGCGTTCGTGGCGCTGCTCGATGCGTTCGGTGACCTTGGCCACCTGCTCGCCCACGTCGTCGATCGCCTGGGCGGCGCGGCGTTCGGACTGGCCGATACGATCGGTGAGCCGCTCGGTGATCTTGCCCAGTTCCTCGCCCAGCCGCTCCAGGGCCTCGGCATGCAGCTGATCGGTCCGGCCCAGGCGGTTTTCCACCGCGCCGGCGATACGCGCCACTTCGCCGCCCACCTGCTCGATGGCCTCGGCGCTGCGCTGTTCGGCGGAGTGGACCCGGCGGCCGAGGGTTTCGGCCATGGAGAGGACCTCGCGGCCCATGGTCTCGATCGCCCGGCCGGTGCGCTGGTCGACGGCGGTCATCCGCTGCTCGACCTGGCCCAGGCGCGCCTCCACGGCGGCGGCCAGCGGCCCCGAGCCGGTGGCGGCCAGGCGCGCGGCGATCTCGGCGCGGTTTCCGGCCACCTGGCGGCCGAGTTCGTCGGCGAGCGCGGTCAGGCGCTGGTCCATGTCGCCGCGGACGCTGGAGTCGGCGGCGTACATGCGCTGGTCGAGCTGGCCCAGGGTGTCGCGCAGGCTGTCGAGCGCATCGCCGGTGCGGGCCTCGGCGTCGGCCAGCCGCTGGGCCAGCCGGCCCACCGCTTCCTCGATCACCTCGGACGGGTCGGCGCCGGCCTCGATATTGGCGAGGCGCGCTTCGATTCCGGCGAGCGTGGCGCGTGAGCGCTCCTCGCCCTCGACGAGCTGGCCCGAGACGCGGGCGACCGAAGCCTCCAACGCCTTCAAGGCTTCAACCGAACGCGGACCGGAGAGGTCCTCCTCGATCC
>NZ_DASYAF010000032.1:0-4540 GCF_036501465.1 Phenylobacterium sp. | reverse complement strand
CTGGACGGCCTGCCCGGCGTCGACGCCATCGGCCGCTGGCTGGACGACAACCGGCCGCGCGACTTCCGCCCCGGCCTGATCCACGGCGATTTCCACTTCGCCAATGTGCTGTTCCGCCGCGACTCGAGCGAACTGGCGGCCATGGTCGACTGGGAGCTGGTCACCGTCGGCGAGCCGATGGTCGATCTGGGCGTCCTGCTCTCCAACTGGCCCGAGGATGGCGCCGCGACCGGCCCGGTCAAACCGTGGCCGGGCTTCCCGACCCGCGCCGAACTGATCGCCCGCTACGCCCAGCAGACCGGCCGCGATGTCGCCTCGGCCGACTGGTACGAGGTGCTGGCCTGCTACAAGATCGGCTGCATCCTGGAAGGCACCTATGCGCGCGCGTGCGCCGGCCGCGCGCCAAAGGCGACCGGCGATTACCTGCACGCCTCGACCCTGGGCCTGTTCCAGCGGGCGCTGAAGAAGATCGCCTGAAAGACCTCTCCCTCTGGAAGAGGGTTGACGCGCACGACGGTGTTGTCATGACACCATTATGGTGTCATGGTGGTGTGCATGGACATCACCGGCCTTGTCGAATCCTTGAGCGATGACCTCAGCCGCGCCGCCGCAGTGGGCGGCGAGGATGTCTGGACGGCGGCCGAGAGTCTGCTGCTGGCGCTGGATCCCGCGCTTCGCCTCACCCTGATGGACGCGCTCAGCCAGGCCGCCGCCGAGATCGCCGAGGCGCTGCCCGGAACCTCGATCGAGGTGCGCCTGGTCGGCCGCGAGCCGGTCTTCGTGGTCCAGGGCCCGCGCGCGGCGACGCCCGCCGACGACGCCTTCGAGGCCGACGACGGCGAACCGACGGCCCGCATCACCCTGCGCCTGCCCGAGGCGCTGAAGGGCCGGGCCGAGGCCCTGGCCGCCCGGCGCGGACAGTCGCTGAACACCTGGCTGGTGGCCGCCGCCCGCGCCGCCGCGGCGCCGACGGATGGATCTCAAGCGTCACATCATCCCGGCGGGCGTCACGGCCCCGGCCGACGCGTTCAGGGATGGGCGCGATGAACTCGGAGACGGCCGTGAAGCCGACCCAGAGCCCGGTGGCGCTGCGCGGCGCGACCCAGTTCGACATGACCTCGAAGATCAGCGGCCGGACCTACCGCATCTTCGTCTTCCAGCCGCCGTCCGCGGCCCCGCCGTCCGGCTACCCGGTCGTGGTCATGACCGACGGCAATATGAGCTTTCCGGCCGCGGCGACCCTGGACGGCATGTTCGCGCTGCAGGGCGGCAAGGCGGCGCTGGTGGTCGGCGTCGGCTATCCGGCCGACGACGACGCCTTCACGCCCTTCGTTCAGCGCAACCGCGACCTGACCCCGCCGACGCCGCTGTCCGGCATCCGCCCGGTTCCCGGCCAGCCGCCGCCCAAGCTGGAGAATTATGGCGGCTCGCAAGACTTCCGCCGCTTCCTGGTCGAGGAACTGCGCCCGGCGATCGCCGAGGCCTATAGCGTCGATCCGAACGACCAGACCCTCTATGGCCATTCGCTGGGCGGCCTCTTCGTGCTCGGCGTACTCTTCGACCATCCCGGGTCCTTCCGCAATTTCGTCGCCTCCAGCCCGTCGATCTGGTGGAACAAGCAGGCGGTGCTCAAGACCGAGCCGGCCTTCGCCGACAAGATCCGCGCCGGCGCCGCAACGCCTCGCGTGTTGATCCTGGTCGGCGCCGAGGAGCAGCGCCCGCCGCCCAACCTGCCACCGGGCATGACCCGGCCGCAGATGAAGCGGCTGCTGACCCAGGCCCGCATGGTCGACAATGCGCGCGAGCTGGCCGAGCGGCTCGCCCGGATCAAGGCCAGGCCCGGCTACAGCGTCCGCTTCCACGCTCTCGACGACGAGGACCACCTCACCGTCGTCCCCACCTCGATCAGCCGCACCCTGGCCTTCGCGCTCAGGGACGACCCGGTCAAAAAGGCCAGGAAACGATGACCCAGGACAAGCGCATGCAAAGCTTCCAGACCCCGACGCCGGTTCGCCTGCGCGTCGATATACCCAAGGGGCGCATCCGGCTGGCGGCCGAGGAGACCGGCGAAACGCGCATCGTGCTGACCGCCATCCACGGCGACGCCACGGCCCGGGCCTGGATCGCCGACGCCGAAATCGATCAGGACGGCGACGAGATCAGGGTGCGGATTCACAAGTCGGGCCTGTCGCTGTTCGGCCTCGGCGGCGGCATCGAGGCGGAGATCTACTGCCCGCTGGGCAGCGCGGCCAACCTCACAACCGGCTCCGGCCGGATCGAGACCGTCGGGCGGCTGGGCGAGGTCAATGCCGAGAGCGGCTCCGGCCGCGTCTGCATCGACGACTGCGCCGAGGCCCGCGCCCGCACCGGATCCGGCGACATCGTCGTCGCCTCGGCGGCCGGCTCGGTCAACGCCAAGACCGGATCGGGCCGGATCAGCGTCGGCAAGGTCGGCGCCAATGCGCGGATCGCCACCGGCTCCGGCCATGCCGAGCTGGACTGCGCCGCCGGCGACGCCAAGCTGACCACCGCGTCCGGCAATATCGAGATCGGCCAGGCCGGCGACAGCCTGGAGGCCTTCGCGGCCTCGGGCAATGTCGAGGTCCGCCGCGCCGACCATGGCCTGGTCCGCGCCAAGACCATCTCCGGCCGCATCACCGTCGGCGTGGCCAGGGGCTCGGCCGCCTTGCTCGACATCTCGACTATGAGCGGACGGGTCAATTCAGACCTGGAGGCCGGCGGCGCACCGCGGGCCGACGAGAAACAGGTCGAGCTGGTCCTCAACACGATGAGCGGCAATGTGAATGTGGCGCGCGCCTGAGCCGGGCGCCACGAAGGCGTTGCTGCTTGTCGCGCTGGCGACGGCCTCGCTGGCCCTTGGCGGCTGCGGCTATGTCTGGCCCTTCGCGGGCAATCGCGCCCGGGCCAGCGTCGAAGCCCTCAACCTCAGCGACGTGCGCCTGACCCGCACCCTGTTCGGCATCAGCTGCTCGAAGAGCGACCACATCTATTACAAGTTCGTCGCCCGCAACCTGAGCGGCCAGCGCGTCCACGGCGTGGTCTGCATGAGCTATCTGAAGGGCGCCACGGTCCGCATCACCGGCTGATCGCCGCCAGGTTCTGGCCTATAAGGCGCCGCTCGCGCCAAGCAATTGAGTTGGGCGCCTCAGCGAGGGATGGCGAACGATGATCACGGTCTTCGGCGAAGGGCGCGGGTTCCGCGTCGTCTGGCTGCTGGAGGAGATGGGACTGGCCTACCGGCTGAGGCGGGTGGACCTTTTGGCCGGCGTCGAGAACGACGCGGAGTTTCTGGCCATCAACCCCGCCGGGTTCATTCCGGCGATCGTGGACGGCGACGTCACCATGGTCGAGTCGATCGCGATCATGCAGTACCTGATGGCCCGCTACGGACCGACTCCGCTGGCGCCGGACCCGGACGATCCCGCCTTCCCCGCCTACCTGCAGTTCCTTCACCTCGGCGAGGCCGGCCTCGCGGCCTCGATCTACTTCGCCAACGGCGCCCGCAATCTGGCGCCCGAGGCCGAGCGGCATAACTGGAGCGCCGGCCAGGCGCTGGACGTGTTCGAGACCCGGTTGGGGCTGGTGACGCGGCAGCTGGCGCGCTCGCCCTATCTCGCCGGCGACCGGTTCACCGCCGCCGATATCTCGGTGACCTACGCCCTGGAACTGGCCCAGAGAAGCGTCGGCTTCGCCCTCGGCGAGGTGGAGCGGGCCTACGTCGCCCGCACCAGCGGACGCGACGCCTACAAGCGCGCGATGGAAACCTGCCAGGCCACCAAGGCCTGGGTCGCCAGGGTGGCTGGCAGATGAGCGCTCTTGGCGCTCAACCGACCGCGAACCGTCGGCTTTGGGTCGGAAGCGGGAGTTCGGGGCCAAGCCTCAGCCGTTCCGCGCCAGGGCCAGCACCTCTTCGATGGCCGCGATGACGGCCTCGGGCTTCTCCCACTGGATGGCGTGCCCGGCGTCGATCGTGCGTCGTTCGCCTCGTGTGGACAGGGCGGTGATCTCGTCATGACCGGTGCGCCAGGCCTGCCGCCACGCTTCGGCAGGCTCGACCGACTCGTCGGCCATCGGGAAGAACCTGCGCGCGGTGAGCACGATCAGCGGCATGTCGCCCAGAGGCCGTCGCGCCGCATTCATCTCGGCCAAGGTCGCCGACCAGGTGTTGGCGTTTTCGGACCGGGCGGCGCGGTAGAAGCCCGGCGAGGTCCGCTGCGCCCGGCGCGCGGCCTTGACCGCGGCCGGCAGCCTGGGCGCGCCGTCGCGAACGACGAACTCTTCGTACTCGGGCGTCCCCGCCACCAGCGCGCCGGCGCGCGCGAGTCGCTCGACGCGCAACAACTTTCGCCGGTAGTCGCGTAGCCATGCGACGTACTTGGGGTCTTCGGCGAGCCGGCCGATCTGGCGCTCGCTCGAACTGTCCACCATCACCATTCCGACGACTTCCTGCGGATATCTGAAGGCGAACAGACGCATGATGAGACCGCCGAACGACCAGCCCGCCAGGACATAGGGCGGC
>NZ_DASYAF010000031.1:0-42492 GCF_036501465.1 Phenylobacterium sp. | reverse complement strand
GCCGGCGGATAGATGTCGTAGTAGGCCATGTCCGGCAGGCCCAGCATCTGGCGGCGCAGGTCGAAATAACGCTTCACCACCGGCAGGCCGGCGTTGGCCTCGGCCACCAGGGTCCGGTAGACCGCCACGGGGATGTCGTTGGGGGCCAGCGCCGAGGCGACCGAGCTTTCGTACTTGCGGGCCTTGGCGCCGAAGATGTCCACCTGAACCTGGGCGGACAGCGCTGAGCCCAGGGAGGATTCATAGACGCTCATCGCCTTGAAGAAGGTGTCCATCACCAGCTTGCGCTCGGCCCGGTCCGGCCCGCCGCGCTTGGCGGCGTAGCCCTGGCTGTCGATACGGATCTTGCCATCCTTCAGCTGGATCTCCGGCCAGGGGATGTCGGACAGGAACAGCTGGCTGCGGATGTCCTGCGGCCCCGACTGCACCTGGGCCGACAGCGCAAGCAGGGCCTCGCCCGCCGGGTCCAGGGTGTGCGGGGCCAGGCGCAGCACGTCGAGCAGGCCGAACCGGAACCGCGCCAGGCCGGGGTCGGACTTGATGAACCCCTCGATCTTGGCCCGGCCGACCGTGAGGATCTCCGGGTTCACCCAGGCGGTGGCCTCGGCCAGCTTGCCGAACAGGGCGATGGACAGCTGCCTGCGCTCCTGGTTCGCCGGCACCTGCAGGTTGTCGTCGGCCTTCAGCCCGGCGTAGACGGCCAGCCGGTTGGTCCGCTTGTTGAGGTCGGAGATCGCGGTCATCGCCGCCTTCAGACTGGCCGCGCTCCCGCCCAGCTTGCCCTTGTAGGCGGCAAGCCCGGCCGCCGCCTTCTCCACCGCGTCCCGCTCGGCGGTCCAGGCCGCGTCGCTGGGATAGAGGTCGGTCAGGTCCCAGACGCTCGGCGGCGCGGCGGGGGCTTGCGCCTCGGCGGCGGTCGGCAGGGCGGCGAGGGCGGCAAGCGCGGCGGACAACGCCAGCGCGTCACGGCGGGAAAGGTCGGTCACAGGCGGCTCCGGCATTGTTACGTGGGCGGAAGCTAAGCGGCTCGCACGACCCCGCCAACTTACGCAACCGTAATGCGACGGCTGACTAGGCGGTCACTCCCGGGTCGCGTCTAGACTTGAGTTTAGGAGACAGCAGCCGCGCCTTTTTGCCTCGGTTCGATGCCGATCGATCCAGTAGCGCTCGCGTTCGTTGAGCAGTTCTGGCTCACAAACCTCCAGGACCGACACGGTCACCTGGGAGCTCTTGTTGTAAGCCTCCGCGAGGGCGACGTGAATCTTGCGGTATTCGCTTGGCTTTGCCTTCCGGTAGGGCAATCCGGCGAGAAGTCGACGCACATTGTTGGGGTATTGGCGAATCCGGGAGCGTAGTCGCCGAGCTTGGCCGACATAGAGAGCGTCATCGCCGATCGTCCAAAGATAGATGCCGGCTAGCTGTAGCTTGTCAGCGTCGATCTCCCGTGAATACCAGCCTCGCCTCAGCGGCTCGGTCATACCATCTCTCTCCTGCGGTTTCGCTTCCAACCTAGCCTACGGCGCCGCCCCCGGCCGCACATAACCCATCTCGGCCATGCGGTCGTTCAGCATCCGGCGGTAGCGGGCGCGCAGCATGGCGGGGCGCTCGGGATAGCGGTCTTCCAGGAACTTCGCCTCCGCCACCCGGTCGGTGCGGAAGCTGCGGAAGTCGATGCGCAGTTCGCACCAGCCGATGATCAACCGCACCGTCTCGTGATAGCCGACGGCGAACGGCCAGATGGTCCGCTCGCTCACCCGTTCCTGCTCGTCGCGGTAGGTGAGCGCGATCTTGTGGCCGCCGCGGATCGCCTGGCGCACCTTCTCCATGTCGATGGCGTCCGGCGCCACGTTCCAGCGCGGCGCGGCGCGGGTGGAGGGCTCCAGGGCCAGCGGCCGCAGGTGTTCGGGCACCGTCGCGCCGATCTTGGCGATCAGGTCCAGCGCCGCGCGCGCCAGCGCCGGGTCGCCGCGGCCGGCCACCCACTGGGCGCCTAGCACCGCCGCCTCGATCTCGTCCGGCGTCAGCATGAGTGGCGGCAGGTCGAAGCCGCCGTCCAGCACATAGCCCACGCCCGCCTCGCCGCGGATCGGCACCCGCTGGGCCATCAGGTCGGCGATGTCGCGATAGATGGTGCGCTTGGAAGTCTCCAGCTCCTCGGCGATGGCGTCGGCCGTCACCGGCCGGCGCGTGCGGCGCAGCACCTGGATGATCTGGAACAGCCGGTCCGCGCGGCGCATGGGGAGGCTCCTGCCAGGCTGGTGACAGCCTAGCCTCCTCTCCCCCACGAAGCGAGAGGGAGAGGGTAGGGAGAGGGAAAGACGGCAGACGCCGAGCTGGCGTGATCCGCCAAGCGCTCAAGCATTAACCAATCGGTGTCCTTCGCAGGGGTAGGGTCGAAAGCAAGAACCGGGCCAAGGGGCTTGGCCGGGCTTGTACGAGGGGCTTTCCGTTGGCGCTCAGCGCGCGTCTCGAGATCCGGCAGGGCCAGGGGCTGGTAATCACGCCGCAGCTGCAGCAGGCGATCAAGCTGCTGCAGTTGTCGAATCTCGAGCTGGAAGCCTTCGTCGAGACCGAGCTGGAAAAGAACCCGCTGCTCCAACGCGACGAGAGCGAGCGCGAGCCGGAGGCCGAGGCCGCCGCCGATCCCTCCGCCGATTTCGCCGCCGACCGCATCGACGACGCCGGCGCCCGCGGCGAGCTGGACGCCGCCCGTGACGAGGCTTCCCCCGGCGAGCGGGTCACCGGCGACGCCGACCACGCGCCGGGCGCCGCCGACGCCGGCGGCTCGGTGGACTGGTCCAAGGCCGGCCGCGGCGGCTCCTTCGAAGATCTCGACGGTCTGGAGGGCGCGCTCTCCCACGAGAAATCCCTGGCCGAGCACCTGGCCGACCAGCTCTCCGCCTCCGGCCTCTCGCCGACGGAACTCGCCGCCGGCAGCGTCCTGATCGATTCCGTCGACGAGGGCGGCTACCTGCGCGCCGACCTCGGCGAAATCGCCGAGCGGCTGGGCTGCGGCGTCGAGTTGCTGGAGCGGGTGCTGGGTGTGATGCAGGGCTTCGAGCCGGTCGGCGTCTGCGCCCGCACCGTCGCCGAGTGCCTGACGATCCAGCTCAAGGACCGCAACCGCTTCGACCCGGCCATGGAAGCCTTGGTCGCCAACCTCGACCTGTTGGCCAAGCGCGACATGACCGCCCTGCGCCGCGCCTGCGGCGTCGACGACGAGGACCTGCGCGACATGATCGCCGAGCTTCGCGCGCTCACGCCACGGCCCGGCGCGGCGTTCGGCGGCGAACCGGCCCAGACCGTGGTGCCCGACGTCTACGTCCGCGAGGGCCTGGGCGGCCTGTGGCACGTGGAGCTGAATTCCGAGACCCTGCCGCGCCTCCTGGTCGACCAGCGCTATCATGCGCGGGTCTCAGGCGCCGCCCGCACCGACCAGGAAAAGACCTTCGTCACCGATTGCCTGGCCCAGGCGAGCTGGCTGGTGAAGAGCCTGGATCAACGGGCCAAGACCATCCTCAAGGTCTCCTCCGAGATCGTGCGCCAGCAGGACGCCTTCCTGGCCTATGGCGTCGAGCACTTGCGCCCGCTGAACCTGAAGACCGTCGCCGACGCCATCGGCATGCACGAATCCACGGTCAGCCGGGTCACCTCCAACAAGTACTTGGCTACCCCGCGCGGCGTGTTCGAGATGAAGTTCTTCTTCACCTCGGCCATCCAGGCGACCGAGGGCGGCGAGGCCCACTCGGCCGAGGCCGTGCGCCACAAGATCAAGCAGCTGATCGACACCGAGGCCAACGAGCGCGACGTCCACTCCGACGACACCATCGTCGACATCCTGAAGGAAGCCGGCGTCGACATCGCCCGGCGCACCGTCGCCAAGTACCGCGAGGCCATGCGCATCCCTTCGTCGGTCGAACGCCGGCGGCGGCTCAAGGAAATCGCCTGACGTCATCGGCCGCGGACGCCGGGAAAGAGGACCGATCGGCGGCTGCTCCAGCTTCACACGGCCGTGCTTTGACACCTTCCGCCCACGGGCGCGTTGATCCTCTCATGCAAGTCCAAGTCACCGGCAAACATGTCGATGTCGGCGAGGCCCTGCGCTCGCGGGTTTCCGCCGAACTCTCCACCAGCATCGGGAAGTATTTCGATCGCGACGGCGGCGGCGCCGACGTGGTCGTCAGTCGCGAGGGCCATGCCTTCCGCGTGGATTGCGCTGTCACCCTGGCGTCGGGCCAGCAGCTCACCAGCCAGGGCTTGGGTGGCGACGCCCACCTGGCCTTCGATGCGGCCATCGAGCGGTTGCGCAAGCGGGTGCGCCGCTACAAGAACCGGCTCAAGGACCACCATCCGCAAGCCCTGGCCCGCCAGGCCGAGGAGACCGCCGCCTACTATGTGATCCAGGCGCCGGCGGAGCCCGGCGACGACGCAGACCTCGACGCCGAGGGCGACGGGGCGTTTCCGGAGCCGATGGTCATCGCCGAAACCGAGACGCTGGTCGAGACCATGACTGTCTCCATGGCGGTGCTGGAGCTCGACCTGAGCGAATCTCAAACAATCGTGTTCCGAAATGCTGCGCACGGCGGTTTGTCGGTGGTATATCGCCGGCCCGACGGCAACATCGGCTGGATCGACCCCAGGCGGACCCGGATGAATGGCGGGGCGAATGGGGCAGGAATGGATGGAGTTTCAGGCGTCTAAGGGGGGCGTTCGAACTTCGGATGGATGGGGCGGACCCGCAGGCCTTGAACCAAATGGCAAGGCGGCGGGGCTAGAGTAGCTGCGGGTTTTCTAGAGACATCATGCAGATCGGCGAACTTCTGGATCGCTCCGCGATCTCTCTGCGCGTGAGCGCGGCCACCAAGCGCAAGGCCCTGGCGGTGATCGCCGAGATCGCCGCGCGCAATTTCGGCCTCGATGCAGGCGAGGTGCTGGACGCGCTCACCGCGCGCGAGCAGGCGGGCTCCACCGGCGTCGGCCACGGCGTGGCCGCGCCGCACGCGCGCCTTGAGGGGCTGAAGCGCCTGCGCGGCGTCTTCGTGCGTCTGGAGCACGCGGTGGACTTCGATTCCGTGGACGATCAGCCGGTGGACCTGATCTTCGCCCTGTTCGCGCCGAAGGAGGCGACTGGCGTCGAGCACCTGCGCGCGCTGGCCCGGGTCTCGCGCCTGCTGCGCCAGTCGGAACTGCGCCAGCAACTGCGCCAGGCCCGCACCGCCGACGCCATCCACGCCCTGCTCTCGCAGGAACCGGCGCAAGCCCACAGGCCGTCCGCGGCCTGACCCCTTCCTCAGTCCTCTCCCTCTCGCTGCGCGGGGGAGGAGGATCGGGCGAGGTTCTCTTCCCCGGCGAAGCCGAGAGGGAGAGGGTAGGGAGAGGGTTTCTGTTTAATGCACCGACACCGGCGCCAGTTCGTGCGCCAGGGCGGCGGCGACGGCGGAGTCGCGGTCGGTCAGCACCGCAAGGCGTTCGCCGTCGGCGCGGTGTACGGCATAGAGGGTTTGGTCAGGCGACAGGTGGAAGCCCTCGACGGCGGCGGACGGCACGCTGGCCAGGATTTCCGCACCGGTGACCGGGCGCACATAGACGAGATCGGGCGCGCCCAGGGCGGCGAAAGCTTCGGTCGAAAGAATAGGCGTCATCATGACCACCTCCACAATACTCAACGTTCCGAACGGTCGCCGGTTCAGCCAACCGTTCCCTTGCAAGACTCCGGACATCCGGCCGTCTCATTTTTGATACTTAACGAACCTCATCTGGATTCCGTCCGAATGGGGATCTTCACGATCCGCCGCTCCGGCTCGGGCCTCGCCAGGTCGATGTGCAGCAGGCCGTGTTCCAGGCTCGCGCCGTCCACCACCATGCCGTCGGCCAGGACGAAGCTGCGGATGAAGCCGCGCGCCGCGATGCCGCGGTGAAGATAGGCGTCCTCGGCGCGACCGGCCTGATCGTCCCTGCGGCCCGCGATGGTGAGCTGGCGGTCTTCCACCGTCACCTCCAACTGCTCGGGCGAAAAGCCCGCCACGGCCAGGGTGATGCGGATATCGCCGTCCCCGCGATCCTCGACGTTGTAGGGCGGATAGCTCTCGGCGGCCGCCTTGGCGGCGCGCTCGATGAGACTGCGCGTATGCTCAAAGCCCAACAGGAATGGGCTGTCGAAAAGTACCGGCCTGTTCATCCTTGACGAGTCCTGAGGAAGCGACTCTCCGGCCGGGCCGCCCGGTATCGGCGCGGCTCAACCGGACAAGGATCAGGTGGGGGCCTGACTAGGCGATTTCAATGGCTGCAGGCGCGCGCCGGCGGCTGCGCAGGGTCGCGCCGACGCCGCCGAAGCCGAGGATTATCAGCGCCCAGGTGGCCGGTTCCGGCACGCCCGGAGGGACGAGCAGATCCGTTTCGGCGCCGGAGAACTCCAGGTCGGTTCCGATGTCGTCGTTGACGCGTTGGGTGTCGCCACCGCTACTGCCGCCGCCGCTGAAGAAGCCGCCGCCGCCGCCACCGCCGCCCGTGCCTTGGCCCAGGGTGATCTCCGAAGAGACCGACCAGGTGCCGTCGCTGTTGCGGGTGAACTCCCAGCCCGTGCCGCCCAGCTGGACGATGTCGATGTAGGTGTGGCCCAGGTCGTTGGGGTTCAGCGAACCCACGATCGCCACGATGTCGGCGCTGTCGAGGTTGAACGACACCAGGTTCGACTTGTAGCTGAAGCTCACGAAGTCGTTCTTGGTCAGCGTCCCGCTGGCGCCGTCCGTCAGCGTCAGCACGCCGGTGCCGCTGCCGGTGCAGTCGATGCATGCGCCGGAGAAGTTGAACACCTGCGACGCCTCGGCGGCGCCAGGCGCCGCGAGCGTCAGGGCCAACAGCCCCAGGCCGCCGGCCAGCCCGGCGAGCTTCGCGGACTTCAAGCCCTGGTTGCGGGCTTGGCCCGCGATCGATGACGTGCTCATGGTCCAGTCCCCACTACGCCCGGCGATCCACGCCAGAGCTTGCAAGGTACAAGATTGATAACAAAAAGTAAATCCGACTTAAGTCCTAAGACTAAAGTCCTAAGACCAGGATTTTCGGCGTGGCCGCCCTACGCAACTTTCAGGTGAAATCCGGGGAATTCGCCGGCCAGGGGATGTCGATTCCCCTGTGAGGGGAATCGATCAGGCTTCAGCGTCTGGCCTGAAAACGCCTCGTCGGCGGCGTCCGCAGGCCCGTCCCGGCGGCCGTCGGCGAACGAAAACGGCCGGGCGCGGGGCCCGGCCGAAACTGGAGGAAATGATCGGGTCGGCGTTAGGCCGTCCCGACGCCCGCGAAGCCGCGCCGGCGGCGGCGAAGCACTGCGCCGACGCCGCCGAAGCCCAGGATCATCAGCGCCCAGGCCGCCGGCTCCGGCACGGCGGAGATCACCGCCTGGCTGACGCGGGAGATCGGACCGAAGTCGTCGATCGACCGCTGGCCGCCGCCGCCGTTGAAGGTGGCGCTGTCGCCGCCGAGGTTCCCGACGCTGGCAGAGCCGCCACCGCCGCCGCCGGAGCTGAAGAAGAAGCCGCCGCCACCGCCGCCGCCCTTGTTCCCCGCGCCGTGGGTGATGTCGGAGGAGACCGACCAGCTGCCGTCGCTGTTGCGGGTGAACTCCCAGCCCGTGCCGCCGAGCTGAATGATGTCGATGTAGGTGTGGCCGAGGTCATCGGGGTTGAGCGAGCCCACGACCGCGGCGATGTCGGCGCTGTTGAGGTTGAACGACAGCAGGCTCGACTTGTAGCTGAAGCTCAAGAAGTCGGACTTGGTCAGGGCGCCGTTCGGCGTCTGCGCCAGGGTGAGCGACCCCAGGCCGTCGCCGGCGCAGTCGATGCAGGTCCCGGTGAAGTTGAACACCTGCGCCGCCTGGGCGCCCGGCGCCGCGGCCAGGCCGATAACGAACGCTCCGACGCCCGCCGCAGCGAGCAACGCGGCCATTGATGCACGCATACGAGAACCTCCCAGTACCCAGACGCTCCAAATGTCCATCGATGGGAATCGTTCCTAGGGCCGAGCTTGCGCCGCGTTTTCCGTCCCGAGGCCGGCGGGTCGGGGGCTGATTTTCGTGCTAGCCCTGGACCTCGCGGCGGATCCGGAGGCGGCGATGGCGGCCAACCTGGGCCAGGCGATCCTGGCGGCGCACCTGACGGTGATCGCCTTCAATGTCGCGGGCCTGGTCCTGACGCCGATCGGCGCGTGGCTGGGCTGGCGCTGGGTGCGGATCCGCTGGTGGCGCGCGCTGCACCTGGCCTCGCTGGCGGTCACCGCCGTCCAGGCGCTGTTCGGCCGCGCCTGCTTCCTGACCGTCTGGCAGAGCGCGCTCACCGGCGGCTCGCGGGAGCCGTTGATCGAGCGCTGGGTGGACGGCCTGATATACTGGCCGCTCCCGGTCTGGGTGTTCGCCTGCGTCTATGTGGCGGTGTTCGCCTACGCCGCGACCCTTTGGTGGTGGGTCCCGCCGCGCGCCTGAGCGCGCCGGGCGCGCGCGCCCACCAGATCCTCGTAAAGCACCCGGCAGTGCACCATGGCCTGGCGCAGATCTTCGGTGGCGGCGTCGCCTTCGTCTTCGCGCAACGCGATGGCGTGGGCGGCGCGATAGTCCTCGACTACCTTCGGGTGGGCCACCGACAGGTCCTCGGCCTGCTGGTCGAAGCCGGTCAGCGGATAGCCGCGCGCCTGCAGGATGTCGCCCAGCAGCTTGTCGGCGTCGCGCACGGCGGCGTGTGGGTCGTCCACGAACTCGGCCTGCACCTTGGCCCAGCTCTCGGCGTAGCGGCGCTTCTGCCCGTTGCTCAGCCCGTGCAGGTGGTAGGCCCGCACCCGAGACAGGCGTCGCGAGAGCTCGGCCTCCGCGACGGCCTTGTCGCCGCCCGCCGCCTCGACCGCGCGGGCGTATTCGGGTCCGAACATCCGGTGCAGCCGGCCGCGCCGGCTGCTGCGCATGGCGATCAGGGCGATGGCGATGGCCACGACCGCCACCACGGCGATCACCACGGCGATGAAGAAGGACATGTCGTCCATGGGCGGCCTCCGTTTCGTTTCGGGGCCTTGGACGGCCCTCCGGTTCGCCGAACGGCCGCCCGCGCCCGCGGTTCCGCAGAACAGCGCGCGCCGATGGGTGTCGGAACCGAACCTTCTCGGCCGTCCTCCGTCCGAACCGACCCGGAGACCGCGATGCGCAAGCTGATCCTGAAGATGTCCATGTCCCTCGACGGCTTCGTGGCCGCCCCTGACGGCAGCCCAGGCGGCCTGTTCCAGGATTCCGACGAGCAGTCGAAGGCCTGGACTCTGGAGACGGTCTGGAACGCCAGCCTGCACCTGATGGGCTCGCGCACGTTCCACGAGATGGTCGCCTTCTGGCCCACCTCCACCGACGCCTTCGCCCCGCCGATGAACCGGATCCCCAAGGCCGTCTTCACCCACCGCGGCCACGCGGTGCTGGAGGGCCTGGACACTCCCGCGGGCCTGGAGCGGGCGGCGCGCGTCGGCGGCAACGATGCGCCGACGACCCTGCAACCGGGCGCGGAAAGCTGGACCCATCCCTATGTGGCCGACGGCGGCCTCGAGGAGGAGATCGTCCGTCTAAAGGCCGAGGCGGGCAAGCCGATGATCGCCCATGGCGGCGCCGATTTCGCCCGCAGCCTCGTCGCCTCGGACCTGGTCGACGAATATCACCTGGCGGTGCATCCGGTGATCCTCGGCCGCGGCCTGCCGATTTTCTCCGACCTGGCCCAGGCGCGCCGCCTCAAGCGGATGGACGTGAAGACCTTCCCGGGCGGATGCGTGGCCCTGATCTACCGTCCGGCCTGACCGCGCGCCGAGGCGCCGGGCGGAACACGCGGGGCGGAACAGACGCCGCCCACCCGCCGTTGACGCAGCGTCACCCCATCCAGCCCGGAGGCTCGCCGTGGCCGCACACCCCTTCCGCATCGCCGTGCCCGACGAGACGCTGGCGGACCTTCATGACCGCCTGGCGCGGGCCAGGCTGCCGGCCGGGCTCGGCGGCGACGGCTGGGGCCACGGGACCAACCCCGACTATCTGCGCGCGCTCTGCGACTACTGGCGCGAGACCTTCGACTGGCGCGCCGCGGAAGCCAGGCTGAACGGCTTTCGCCAGTTCACCGCCGAGGTCGATGGCCTGCGCCTGCATTTCATCCACGAACGCGGCGCGGGTCCGTCACCGGTTCCGATCGTCCTGCTGCACGGCTGGCCGGATTCGTTCTGGCGCTTCAGCAAGCTGATCCCGCTCCTGACCGACCCCGCCGCGAGCGGCCTGGCCGGCGCGCCGAGCTTCGACGTCGTGGTCCCCAGCCTGCCCGGCTACGGCTTCTCCGAGCGCGTCCACAAGGACGGCGCGGCCTTCCAGTTCGGCGACCTGATGCACAAGCTGATGACCGACGTGCTGGGCTACGACCGCTACGCCGTCCACGGCGGCGATTTCGGGTCCATGGTCGCCGAGCAGATGGCGCGCAGCCACGCGGGCTCGGTGCTGGCGCTGCACCTCACCGACGTCCCTTTCTTCCACACCTTCCAGAAGCCGCACGATCCCAGCGACGCGGAGCGCGACTACTTCAAGCGCATGGACGCCTTCGCCCAGAAGGAGGCCGCCTATGCGATGATCCAGTCGACCAAGCCCATGACCCTGGCGCCGGGCCTGAACGATTCCCCGGCGGGCCTGGCGGCCTGGATCGTCGAGAAATTCCAGGCCTGGACCGACCGCGACGGCGACCCGGAGGCAACGATCAGTCGTGACGAACTGCTCACCAACATCACCCTCTACTGGGCCACCCAAACGATCGACAGCTCGTTTGCGCCCTACTACGACGTCGCCAACGCCGGCCCCATGCGCTGGATGGGCGAGGGGCTGAAGGGCCTGGCCGGCGGTCGCAAGACCGTGCCCGCCGCCTTCGCGATCTTCCCCAAGGACCTGGTGACCCCGCCGCGCGCCTGGGCGGAGCGGTTCTTCGACGTCCAGCGCTGGACGGAAATGCCGAGCGGCGGCCACTTCGCCGCGCTCGAGGAGCCGGAGCGGCTGGCCCGCGACATCGGCGAGGCGATCGGCGACCTGGCTGCCCAGGAGGCTCCACGCCACCGCGGCGCGGCCTAACCCGCGCGACCGTCAAGCCTGCGACAATCCGCGCCCGGGAATGCCCCCACCACCATGACGGGTTGGCACGGCCGTTGCGCACGTCCTGGCTGAGCGATCCCATTTCAGCACGGCGGTTCAGCCCCCCAATGACCCAGGCTCCCATGACCCAGACCACCCAGACCACCCAGACCGCCTCCCAGGCGATCACCCGCAACGCCCCCGACACCCTCGACGTCGCCATCGGCGCCTCGATCCGCCTGCGCCGGCGGCAGGCCGGCGTCTCCCAGGAGGCCCTGGCGGAGCAATGCGGCGTCAGCTTCCAGCAGGTGCAGAAGTACGAGAACGGCGTGAACCGCGTCTCCTTTTCGCGCCTGGTGCAGATCGCCCATGCGCTCGGCCTGAGGGTCGCCGAGCTGGTGGGCGACATCGACGAGGCCGCCGGCCTCAACCCGGCCGAGGCCACTGTGCTCACCGACCTGGGCGTCCCCGGCGCCATCGACCTGCTGCGCGACTTCGCCGGCCTCAGCCCCGCCTTGCGCGGCCGGGTGCGCGACCTGCTGCGCGAGATCGCCGAAAACCAGCGCGGCTGAGGCTGCGCCGCGCTTCACCTCACCCGCTGAAGCTCCCGGTACTGCCGCCGCCCGGTCTTCGGATCGTTGATCTCGATCACCAGGGTGTCGCCGGCCAGCCGGTAGGGGCGGGTCTGGTCTGGATTGACCAGATATCTGGGGTTCAGGGCGCCCTCGATGACGTGGTGCAGGACGTGGGCCGCCTTGTCGACCCGCCAGGTCCCGAAATAGGCCAGGTAGGCGCCATAGGCCCCACGGACCTCGGCTTCGCTGGGCGGCGCCTGGGCGAACGGCGCGATCGGCGGGTTGCGCATGACCTGGACGCTCAAGTGTCCCGTCGGGTCGTAGACGAAATACCCCAGGGGGTGTTCCCCGAACGGATAGCTGACCTTTCCGTCAGCCGCGGTGTCCTCGAACCGCACGAGCCGCCACGCGCCGACCAGGCCCGGCTCGGCCGTCGCGGCCCCGGCCGGCGGGGCGGCGGCCGCGGCCATAGCCACGGCGCAGCTGAGTGCGACGGCCATCATAAGTCTGCGCATGCGCGTCCCCAAATCCGCTCATCCCCGCGAAAACAGGGACCCGGGCTCTTGAACCACGGAATTGATTGATCGCCACGCAAGACGAGGGTCGCCTTCCGTGAGTTCGGCGCCTTTCGTATCCAAACGAAAACCCCTGGGTCCCTCGGCGGGGACGATCGGCGCAGAGGCGCTTGACCGGCGGCGCGGCGGCCCTCCGTCCGACGCGTCACTTCTTCTTGGTGTTGTTGTTATTGTTGTTCCGCGGCGAGCTGGGCGGCGATCCCCAGGCTTTCTTGACCGTTATAACCCTGGCGGTTGCTGTCCCCGGCTGGGTGGCCCTTGTCGCGGGCGTTTGGCTCGTCATCCTCTGCGCCTTGGCCGAATTGCCGAGCGAGGTGGCCTCCGGCGACGTCAGACGCGTTGGCTGGGTGAGATCGGGCGCAACGGCGTTGCCTTTTGGCTTGTCCGGCCCCGGCGCCGACCGAGCAAGGCCGGCGGACATCGTCGCGGCCGCGACGACGACGGCGACCCAAAACAGCTTTCTCATGGCTTCCCCCCTGTTACGCCGCATCCTGGCGCGAGCCGCCGGAATAGACAGTATTAAGGCGACGCTCTCTCAATTTTCCCATTTATACAAGATCAAATGACACGGCAATCAGCGCCACGATCTCGCCAGCGATAAAAATATATCGGCTAGGATAGCGTTCTTGCTCTTCTCATCGCAACCTAGAAGAGCATATCGTATTGGTATGAATCCCGTCGCAAGGCGTGAATTCAGATTTGAAAGAGAAAACAGCCAGAGCGGTCGAGTCAGCCGCTCATTTCACAGGGGGCGAAAATTGAAAACCTTGATCAGTGGTGTGAGGCGCATCGCGCTAACGTTGTGCTGTGCCGCCGGCCTGAGCGCCATGGCGTTCAGCGCACAGGCCTATCGGGTCGTCCATCTGATGATCGTCAATCCGGGCGCCGTCCCGCTGTCGGTTACGCTGATGAACGATCGATACAACTGCTACGAAGGCCGCCCTCCCATCGGGGAGGTAATGGATCTGCCGGCCGGCGGCCGATACGAGATGACCTTGGCCCGCGTGCAAGGCCACGGATGTGACGGCAAGCAGGGCGAAATCGCGCTGCAGTTCAGTCCGTCGCCGGCGGGCCGTTCGGTCCAGCACCTCGATTTCGACAATGACGGCGGCTTGGAGCTGCAGCGCGGTTGGCCGAACGAGTATCCGGGAAAGCTGGTCCGGAACCCGGACGGCGGCTACCAATACATCGTCTGGCGCCGGCCGGCCGTGACCGCCGAGCGGTCGGTCGGCTATTGGCGGCTGGTCTGCCAGCAGATCTGCAACAACACCCAGGCCATGTCCCGCAGCGTGACCCGCACCACGGAACACCGGGAGGACAAGGAGACCATCAACGCCGTTTCGATGTCGCTGGAGGCCGGGATCGAGTTCGAAGGGCTGGGCGCCAAGTCCTCGTTCACCGTCAGCCAGGAAAAGCGGATCGGGCAGTCGATGAGCGAGTCGCTTCAGCGGGGGGAGACGTTCACCGATACCCGGAACTATGTGTTCACCCCCGAACAGATGCTTCAGTACCACATCTTCGCTGTCTGGCAGTGGGTGGCGAGGACGCCGCTCAGCGACGGCAGCACCTTCATCATCGGCAGCAACAAGCTGACCTGCACGCCGGACGCTCAGCGGCCGGCCTATCTCCCGGGCAGTCCGCAGGACCTGCGCGCCTGTCGAGGCGGTTAATAGCCACGCCAAAAGGCGAAGGCCCGCCGGTCTCCCGGCGGGCCTTCATGGTGGAGCTAAGCGGAGTCGAACCGCTGACCTCTTGAATGCCATTCAAGCGCTCTACCAGCTGAGCTATAGCCCCAGGTCGTGGGTCTTCTCAGGGCCGGGGCCCCAGGAAGGCGCGGAACCTAGTCAAAGCGCCCAGCGCGATCAAGCCTGCTGGTTGGGCTTTTTCGCCGCGCCGGATTTCCCCTCCTCTCCCCCGCGGAGCGAGAGGGAGAGGGTCGGGAGAGGGAAATCAGTCGTCCACGCCACCCTCGGGCAGGCCCTCGATCTCGGAATCGTCGAAGTCGTCGTCCTCGTCCTCTTCCAGGAACGGCACGTCGGCGTCGTCCTCGACCTCTTCCTCCTCGGTGAACTCACCCAGGTCCTCGCTGACGGCGGGGGCGGCGTCCTCGGCGTCCTCGTCGTCGTCGGCCACCAGCGGCGGCTCATCGACCACTTCGTCCAGCTCGGGCGTGACGACCTCTTCCTCGTCTTCGTCCTCGTCGGTCTCGACGGCCGCGACCTGATCCTCGCGCTCGTCGTCCTCGACGGGCTCGGGCGTGGTGACGCGGGCGCGGACGCGGCGGTTGCGCACGGCTTCGTCCGGGTCGAATTCGGTGTCGCACTTCGGGCAGTGCGCCGGGCGCTTGCCGAGGTCGTAGAACTTGGCTTGGCAGTTGGTGCAGACCTGCTTGGAGCCCAATTCAGGATTGGCCAAGGGCGATAGTCCTCAAAAGATGGATGCAGGGGCGTCCCTAAGAAGCGGGCTCCCTTGCCACGCACGGGGGCGGCTGTCAAAAGCAAACCCCCTCCTTGAAACCCGATGCCCGCGGAGGCTCGTTTTCATCTGATGACGGCGGCGCAAATGACCGCCTCACGCGCCGGTCCGCTTCGCGGGACCGTCCGCGCGCCGGGGGACAAATCCATCTCGCACCGCGCGCTCATCCTGGGCGCCCTGGCCACAGGCGTGACCGAGGTCGAAGGCCTCCTCGAAGGCGAGGACGTCAAGCGCAGCGCCGCGGCCATGGCGGCCTTCGGCGCGGGCGTCGAGCGTCTGGGAGAAGGTCCCCATGGCGGCGGGAACTGGCGGGTCGAGGGCCGGGGCGGCTTCTCCGAGCCGGCCGACGTCATCGACTGCGGCAACGCCGGCACCGGCGTGCGCCTGATCATGGGCGCGGCGGCCGGCTTCGACCTTGCCGCCACCTTCACCGGCGACGCCTCACTGCGCGGGCGACCGATGAACCGGGTGCTGAAGCCCCTGGGCGAGATGGGCGCGACCTGGCGCTGCCGCACGGGCGGGCGGCTGCCGCTCACCCTGCAGGGCGGCGGGCTGAGGCGGATCGCCTACCGCCTGCCCGAGCCCTCGGCCCAGGTGAAGTCGGCGGTGCTGCTGGCCGGCCTGCATGCTGAGGGCGGAGCCGAGGTGATCGAGCCTGAGGCCACCCGCGACCATACCGAGCGGATGCTTCGCGGCTTCGGAGCCGAGGTGCTCGTGAGCGACGAGCCGCAGGGCCGCCGCATCGTCCTGCCGCCCGGCCAGACGCTCACGGGAACGAAGATCCGCGTGCCGGGCGACCCGTCGTCGGCCGCCTTCCCCCTGGTCGCCGCCCTGATCACCCCGGGCTCGCAGGTCACGGTGGAGGGCATGCTGCTGAACCCCTTGCGCATCGGCCTGCTCGAGACCCTGGGCGAGATGGGCGCCGACCTTTCGGTCGCCAATGTGCGCGAGGAAGGCGGCGAGCTGGTGGGCGACGTCACCGCGCGCCACTCGGCGCTTACCGGCGTCGAGGTTCCGGCGGACCGCGCGCCCTCGATGATCGATGAATATCCGATCCTGGCGGTGGCGGCGGCCTTCGCGAACGGGCCCACGGCGATGCGCGGGGTCGGCGAGATGCGGGTCAAGGAGAGCGACCGCATCGCGCTGATGGCCGCCGGCCTCGCCGCCTGCGGCGTGGGCGTCGAGGAAGGCCCCGACAGCCTGACGGTGGTAGGCTCGGTGAAGGCCAATCACGGCGTCGCCGGCGGCGCCCGCGTCGCCACCCAGGGCGACCACCGCATCGCCATGAGCCACCTGATCCTCGGCCTGGCGTCCGACGCTCCGATCGCCATCGACGAACCCGGCATGATCGCCACCAGCTTCCCGGGCTTCCTGCCGCTGATGCGCGGCCTGGGCGCGGAGATTTCGGCGTGAGCGAGCACGAGCCGATCCGCAGTTTCGTGATCGCCGTGGACGGGCCGGCGGCCTCGGGCAAGGGGACCATCGCCAAGCGGCTCGGCGCGGCCTTCGACCTGCCGGTGCTGGACACCGGCCTGCTCTACCGCTGCGTCGGCATGACGGTGAAGGCGGCGGGCGGCGACCTGGACGACGCCGACGCGGCCCAGGCGGCCGCCGTGCTCATCACCGCCGATCTGCTGGAGGACCCGAAGCTGCGCACCCGCGAGGCGGGGGAGGCGGCGAGCCGGGTGGCGGTGCATCCCCGCGTCCGCGACGCGCTCTGGGACTTCCAGCGCACCTTCGCGCGCCAGGAAGGCGGCGCCATCCTCGACGGGCGCGATATCGGCACGGTGATCGTCCGGGACGCCCCGGTGAAGCTCTACGTCACCGCCTCGCCGCAGGTGCGCGCCGAGCGCCGCTGGAAGCAGTTGAAGGCCGCCGGCGAGGCCGTGAGCCTGGACGCCGTCCTCGCCGATATCCGCAAACGCGACGCCCGTGACGGGGGCCGCGACGCCGCGCCCATGAAGCCCGCCCCCGACGCGGTCTTGCTGGATACGTCTGAAATGACTATAGAAGCCGCCGCCGATGCGGCCCGCCGCATCGTCGAGGCGGCGCGCGCCGGGTGGGAAACCCCCACCTAGCAATCCAACCACGCCCTTCCCTCGAACGGCTGCGGGCAAAATCCACTGCGCAAGGGGCCATCCTCTTGCGTCTTCGGTTCAACCCCTAACCCGACTGGGTCCCGGCCGCCGGCTTCGCCGCGCGGGCCTCATGTCATTCTGAAGAAGAGATCTATGGCTGACGATATGAGCCTGAACCCCACCCGCGACGATTTCGCCGCGCTCCTCGACCAGTCCATGGGCGGTCGCGACTTCATGGAAGGCCAGGTCGTCCACGGCAAGGTCGTGGCGATCGAGAAGGACATCGCCATCATCGACGTGGGCCTGAAGACCGAAGGCCGCGTCTCGCTGAAGGAATTCGGCGAGGAAGAAGGCAAGGACCCGATCAAGGTCGGCGACACCGTCGAGGTGTTCCTCGAGCGCGTCGAAAACGCCATGGGCGAAGCCGTGCTGTCGCGCGACAAGGCCCGCCGCGAGGAAGCCTGGACCCGCCTGGAAGCCGTCTACGAGCGCAACGAGCCGGTCATGGGCTCGATCGTCGGCCGCGTGAAGGGCGGCTTCACCGTCGACCTCGGCGGCGCCTCGGCCTTCCTACCGGGCTCCCAGGTCGACATCCGCCCGGTCCGCGACGTCGGCCCGCTGATGGGCCGCGAGCAGCCGTTCGCGATCCTCAAGATGGATCGTCCCCGTGGGAACATCGTCGTGTCCCGTCGCGCGATCCTCGAGGAAGCCCGCGCCGAACAGCGCACCGAGCTGGTCTCCCAGCTGCAAGAGGGCGAAGTCCGCGAAGGCGTGGTCAAGAACATCACCGACTACGGCGCGTTCGTGGACCTGGGCGGCATCGACGGCCTGCTGCACGTCACCGACATGAGCTGGAAGCGCGTCAACCACCCGAGCCAGGTCCTGGCGGTGGGCGATACGGTCAAGGTGCAGATCGTCAAGATCAACCCGGACACCCAGCGCATCTCGCTTGGCATGAAGCAGCTGCAGTCCGACCCGTGGGACGGGGTGGAAGCCAAGTACCCAGTGGGCGCGAAGTTCACCGGCCGCATCACCAACATCACCGACTACGGCGCCTTCGTGGAGCTGGAGCCGGGCGTGGAAGGCCTCGTCCACGTGTCCGAAATGTCCTGGACCAAGAAGAACGTCCATCCCGGCAAGATCGTCTCCACCTCGCAAGAGGTCGAGGTTGTCGTCCTGGACGTCGATCCGTCCAAGCGCCGCGTGAGCCTCGGCCTCAAGCAGGCCATGGCCAATCCGTGGGACGCCTTCCTGGCGGCCCATCCCGTCGGCTCGACGGTGGAAGGCGAAGTCAAGAACGCCACCGAGTTCGGGCTGTTCATCGGCCTCGACAACGACATCGACGGCATGGTGCACCTGTCGGATCTCGACTGGGCCACGCCGGGCGAAGAGGCCATCGCCAAGTACAACAAGGGCGACATGGTCAAGGCCAAGGTGCTGGACGTCGATGTCGAGAAGGAACGCATCTCGCTCGGCATCAAGCAATTGGCCGGCGACCCGATGCAGGGCGACACCTACCGCAAGGGCCAGACCGTCACCGTCACCGTCACCGAGATCACCTCGGGCGGCATCGAGGTGAAGTTTGGCGAGGACGACGCGCCGATGACGGCCTTCATCCGCAAGTCCGACCTGTCGCGTGACCGCGCCGACCAGCGTCCGGAACGGTTCGCCGTCGGCGACCGCCTCGACGCCCAGGTGTCAAACGTCGACAAGGCGGCGCGCCGCGTCAGCCTCTCGGTGAAGGCCCTGGAGATGGCCGAAGAGAAGGAAGCCATCGAGAAGTTCGGGGCTTCGGACTCTGGCGCCTCGCTGGGCGACATCCTGGGCGCGGCCCTGCGCGAAAAGGCCCAGAAAGACTAAGGACCAAGTTCCGACGCCTTCCGGGGCGAGGGATGGGCGGCGGATCGGGCGACCGGTCCGCCGTTTCCTTTTTGGGGGGCGGCCCTATCGTATGGCAGCGCCGCGCCGGCGCGTCGGGAGCGTCCGTTTGTCCGTCCGTTTCTTTCCAGCTCTCCTCATGGCCGCTGTCCTGGCGGCGAATCTGGCCGCCGCGCCGGCGTGGGCCGCCGACCAGCCGCTCTACGGCCCGCCCGCCGCCTGGGTCGACGTCGCGCCCATCCCGCCGACGCCGAAGGAGGAGGACGCCACCGCTCTGCAGGTGCTGCTGGACGACCACCAGAGCCGGCTGGATCCTGCCGGCGACGCCTTCTATGCGCGCCGGGTGCTGCGCATCGCCAAGCCCGAGGGCCTGGCCAACGTGAAATCGCTGGGCACGATCTGGAGCCCGGAGACCGAGGGCGTCACCTTCCACACCCTGGCGATCATCCGCGACGGCAAGGTCATCGACCTGTTGGCCGATCGCAAAGCGATGCTGGTCCTGCGGCGCGAGACCAATCTGGAGCAGGCCAGCCTGGACGGACGCATCACCGCCTCGCGCCAGATCGATGGCCTGCAGGTCGGCGACATCCTCGACTTCGCCTATACCAAGACCCGCAACGACCCGGTGCTGCAGGGCCACTCCTTCGACGTCGAGCAGCTAGGCCTGCCGGGTGTGATCGGCCGCTACCGGATCTCGGTGTCCTGGCCGAAGGCCGACCACGTGGTCTGGAAGACGACCCCTGGCTTCGGCGATCCGAAGGAGACCACGGCGGGCGGCCGGGTGACGCTGTCCCTCGACAAGACCGACGTGCTGGCGCCTAAGGCGCCGATCGGCGCGCCGCTCCGCTTCCGCCGGGTGGGCCTGTTCGAAGCCACCAGCTTCAGGAACTGGAGCGAGGTTTCCAAGCTGATGGCGCCGCTGTTCGCCAAGGCCGCGCAGATCTCGCCGGACTCGCCGATCAAGGCGGAGGTCCAGGCGATCGCCCAGCAGACCACCGACCCCAAGGCGCGCGCCTTCGCCGCCCTGCAGCTGGTGGAGAACAAGACCCGCTATTTCTTCCTCGGCATGGGCGAGGGCGGCTATGTCCCGGCCGACGCCGACGACACCTGGGCGCGGCGGTTCGGCGACTGCAAGGCCAAGACAGCCCTGCTGCTGGCGATCCTGAAGGAGCTGAACGTGCCGGCCGAGCCGGTTCTGGTGAACCTCAATGCCGGCGATGGCATCGACGAGCTGCCGCCCGCGCTGGCCGCTTTCAACCATGTGCTGGTGCGGGTGAAGATCGACGGCAAGTCCTATTGGCTGGACGGCACGCGCACCGGCGACACCAATCCGGAATCCATGCACGCCCCGCCCTACAAGTGGGGCCTGCCGGTGCGGGCCGAGGGCGCGAACCTGGAGCAGATCGTCGAGCCCCAGATCACCGTGCCCACCACCGCCACGGTGGTGCATCTCGACGCCTCCAAGGGGCTGGAGGAGCTGGCTCCGGCGCGGATCACCGTCACCTATTCCGGCATCCTGGCCATCCAGATGCGCTCCACCGTCGCCCGGTCGCCGCGGGCGGACATCGAGCGCGGCTTCCGCCAGACATATTCCAACGCCGCCACCGGGATGCAGATCGATCAGGTCACCTGGAGCGACGACCCCAAGCGTGACCTGTTCACGGTGGTGATGAGCGGCACGGACGACATGGACTGGCGGCTGAACCCCGACCTCGGCATCCGCGAGTTCCGCCTGGGCCAGGGCGTCGCGCCGCGGCCGTTCCCCAAGCGCGACCCAGGCCCCAACCAGGACGCGCCCTTCGCGATCGCCTACCCCTCGTTCAGCCGCACCAAGACCGAGATCGTGCTGCCCGACGGCGGCAAGGGCTTTTCGGTGCGCGGCCCCACAGGCGTCGCTCATGTGGCCGGCTTCGAGATCGCCTCAGGCAGCAGCCTGCAGGGCGACGTGGCGAGCTTCACGGTCGACCAGCAGTCGGTGACGCCGGAGATCAGCGCCGTCGACGCCCAAGCCGCCAACCACGAGATCCGCAAGCTGCGCGATGTCGACAGTCTGGTGCGCGCGCCGGCTCGATCGTAGCTGCCCGGCCACAGGTCCCGCTCGTCGACCTGCGGTTGCAGCAGGCGCAAGGGGCAGGTTCTTACGGCCAAGCTTGTTGTTGCGCGCGTAAACCCTTTTTACGCCTTGAATACAAAGGCGGACTCGTCCAGGGTCTCGCCGGTTGCTGGGGGGCTCATGATCAAGTCCGAGCTGATCGCCAAACTCGCCGAAGAGAATCCGCATCTGACGCAGCGTGACATCGAACGCGTCGTCGGCGTGGTGCTTGAGCGGATGATTCAGGCGCTGGAAGGCGGCGGCCGCGTGGAGTTGCGCGGCTTCGGGGCGCTGTCGGTCCGCTCGCGCGACGCCCGGGCGGGACGGAACCCCCGCACCGGCGAGCCCGTCGACGTCCGCGCCAAGCACGTCCCGTTCTTCAAGAGCGGCAAGGAGCTGCGCGAGCGTCTCAACCTGTCGGACTGACGTCCGACCCCGCGTGAGGCCTGCCAATGGCTGAGCCGCCAAAAGTGAAGCTGACGATCTTTTCGGAATTCCGCGAGTTCATCGCCCGCGGGAATGTGATCGACCTGGCCGTCGGTGTGATCATCGGCGCGGCGTTCAACGACATCGTCAAAGGCCTGGTGGACAACATCGTCATGCCGCCCGTGGGCGTGTTGCTTTCCGGCGTCGACTTCTCCCAGCTCAAGTTGGTGCTGAAGGTCGCCGATCCGGCGAAGAAGGCCGCCGAGGTGGCGATCCAGTACGGCCTGTTCATCAACACCCTGATCAGGTTCGTGATCGTCGCCTGGGTGGTGTTCCTGCTGGTCAAGGGCGTCAACGCCGTGCGCCGCCGCGAGGCCGCGACGCCCACCGAGGACAAGCCTGCGCCGCCGCCGCAGGAACAGCTGCTGGCCGAGATCCGCGACCTCCTGAAGGCCCAGGCCCCCGAGGGGCGCTGACCGCCGATCGCCGAAACCATGCCCACCGACCTGCCGCCCGTCTGGGAGGCGCATCCCAGCACGGTCCTCGACCTGAAGAGCGAGCTGAAGGGTCGCGTCCGCATCGAGGGGACGGGCTGCCGCATCGTGGTCGGCGAGAACGTGCGGTTCGACGCGACGATCCGCATCTTCCCCGAGGTGAGCAACGCGGTCATCGAGGTGGGCGACAACTGCGTGATCGGCGGGGTCATCCGCCTGGTGCGCGGCGACGGCGGCCTGATCCGGATCGGAGCCGACACCACCTTCAACCAGGTCGGCCTGTCGATGCACGAGCGCGGCCGGATCGTCTTCGGCCGTGACTGCATGCTGTCCACCGACATCCACATGGACCCCAGCGACATGCACCCGATCTTCGACCGGGCGAGCGGCCAGCGGCTGAACCCGGCGCAGGACATCGAGATCGGCGACCACGTCTGGCTGGGCACGCGGGTCCTGGTGCTGAAGGGCGCCAGGATCGGAGACGGGGCGATCGTCGGGGCGGGCTCCATCGTCTCCGGGACCATCGCGCCCAACACCCTGTCGCTGGGCTCGCCCGCCCGGGTGATCCGCGAGGACGTGGTCTGGACGCGGGACTTCGACGCCGCCGCCGACATGGTCCTGCCGCCCAGATAGACCAAGGGGCCGTCACGGTCGGCTGACCCTTGCGTCAAGGCCCGCTCGCCCCCTAATCCACGGCCATGGGCGTCCAAGCCAAGATCTGCGGGATCAGCACCCCCGAGGCCGTGACCGCGGCCCTGGACGGCGGCGCGGCCTTCCTGGGGTTCATGTTTTTCGAGAAGAGCCCGCGCAACATCGCGCCCGAGGCCGCCTGGCGGCTGGCCCAGCCGGCGCGCGGCAAGGCCAAACTCGTCGCCGTCATGGTCGATCCCAGCGACGCCGAGGCCGACCGGATCGCCCAGATCCTGAAACCCGACCTCATCCAGCTGCACGGCAAGGAGACGCCGGCCCGCGCCCGCGCCATCGGCGAGCGCACCGGCGCCGGGATCATCAAGGTGCTGCCGGTCGCCGAAGCCGGCGACCTGGCGCTCGCCGCCGACTATGAGGGCGTGGCCGAGCACCTGATGTTCGAGACCAGGCCGCCGAAGGACGCCGAGCGACCGGGCGGCCTGGGCGTGACGTTCGACTGGAGCCTGATGGCCGGCCGACGCTTCCAGCGGCCGTGGCTCTTGGCGGGCGGGCTCAATCCGTGGAACCTGGCCGAGGCGGTTCAGGCGTCCGGCGCGCCGATCCTGGACGTTTCCTCTGGCGTGGAGCGCGGTCCCGGACTAAAGGACCCGGCCTTGATCGCCGCGTTCCTCGACGCCGCCAAACGCGCCTGAAGCAGCCCCGTGAACGCGTCCCATCTTCCCAACGACTATTCGGCCTATCCGGACGATCGCGGTCGCTTCGGCGACTACGGCGGCCAGTACGTGCCCGAGACCCTGATGCCGCTGGTCCACGACCTGGACGCGGCCTATGCGGCGGCCAAGGCGGACGAGGGCTTCCACGCCGAGTTCTCCGGCCTGCTCAAGCACTATGTCGGCCGCCCCAGCCCGCTCTATTTCGCCGAGCGGCTGACCGCCCACTACGGCGGCGCAAAGATCTATCTGAAGCGCGAGGAGCTGAACCACACCGGCTCCCACAAGATCAACAACTGCATCGGCCAGATCCTGCTGGCCCGGCGGATGGGCAAGACGAGGATCATCGCCGAGACCGGCGCGGGGTCGCACGGCGTGGCGACGGCCACGGTCTGCGCCCGCTTCGACCTGCCCTGCGTGGTCTACATGGGCGCCGTCGACGTGGAGCGGCAGAAGCCCAACGTCTTCCGCATGAACCTGCTGGGCGCCGATGTGCGGCCGGTGACGTCGGGCTCGGCCACCCTCAAGGACGCCACCAACGAGGCGCTCCGCGACTGGGTCACCAATGTCCACGACACCTATTACCTGATCGGCTCGGTGGTCGGGATGCACCCCTATCCGGCCATGGTGCGCGACTTCCAGTCGGTTATCGGGCGCGAGGTCCGCGAACAGATTCTCGAGCTTGAGGGCCGCCTGCCCGACGCCGTGGTCGCCTGCGTGGGCGGCGGCTCCAACGCCATGGGCCTCTTTCACCCGTTCCTCAGCGATCCGGAGGTGAAGATCTTCGGCGTCGAGGCGGCGGGCGAAGGGCTGGGTACCGGCCGGCACGCCGCGGCCATCAACGGCGGGCGCGCGGGCGTCCTGCACGGCAGCATGAGCTATCTGATCCAGAACCCGGAAGGTCAGATCACCGAGGCGCACTCGATCTCCGCCGGCCTCGACTATCCCGGCATCGGCCCAGAGCATGCCTTCCTGCACGATGTCGGTCGCGCGAAGTACCTGACCGCCACCGACCAGGAGTCGCTCGACGCCTTCGTCCTGCTTTCCGAGAAGGAGGGCATTCTGCCGGCCATCGAAAGCGCCCATGCGCTGGCCCGCCTGCCGGAGGTGGTCGAGGCGGTCGGCAAGGACGGGATCGTGGTGCTGAACCTGTCGGGCCGCGGCGACAAGGACGTGGCAACGGTCGCCGCCCACCTGGGACGCCAGATTTGAGCAAGGCCCGTATCGACGCCCGCTTCGCGGCTTTGAAGGCGCAGGGCCGCGCGGCCTTCGTGCCCTACGTGATGGCCGGCGACCCCGACGCCGCCACGGCGGCGAAGATCCTGGCCGGGCTGCCGGACGCCGGCGCCGACCTGATCGAGCTTGGCTTCCCCTTCTCCGATCCCATGGCCGAAGGCCCGCCGATCCAGCGTTCGGCGCAACGGGCGCTGGCCGCCGGCATGACCCTGGCCGGGGTGCTGGACATGGCGCGCGCCTTCCGCGAGGCCGACCAGGCCACGCCGATCATCCTGATGGGCTACATGAACCTGGTGTTCACCCGCGGGGTCGAGGCCTTCGCCCGTGACGCGGCGGCGGCCGGGATCGACGGCCTGATCGTTGTCGACTGCCCGCCGGAGGAGGCCGGGCCGCTGGCCGACGCCCTGGATTTGGCTGACGTCTCCCTGATCCGGCTAGCCACACCGACCAGCGACGAAAAGCGCCTCAAGACAATCGTTCGCCGCACCTCCGGTTTCGTCTATTACGTCTCCGTGGCCGGGGTGACGGGGGTCAAGGAAGCCGACGAACACGCGGTCGCGCCCAACGTGGCGCGGGTGCGGGCCGCCTCGGGCCTGCCGGTCGCCGTGGGCTTCGGCATCCGCACGCCGGAACGGGCCGCCGCCATCGGCCGCGTGGCCGATGCGGTGGTGGTGGGTTCCGCCCTTGTGGACGAAATCGCCGAAGCAGTGGAGATGAACGAAGACGTGACCGAGCGGGTTCTTTCCAAAGTACGTTCCTTGGCTAAGGCTGTGCGCTCCGCGCGCGTCGGCCAAACGACGGTCTAGAACCATGGCGATGGCTGAACAGAGAAACGACAAACCTGGCCGCCCCGCCGCCGCGCCCCGTGAGCGCACCGGCTGGCTGTCGCGCATCGCGCCCGGGGTCCGCAACGCCTTCTCCAAGCGCGAGACGCCCGAGAACCTGTGGGTGAAGTGCCCCGACACGGGCGAGATGATCTATCGCCCCGACCTGGAGGCCGCGCTCTGGGTGACGCCCAGCGGCCACCACATGCGGATCGGGGCGGCGGCGCGCCTGCGCTACACCTTCGACGACGGGGTGTTCGAGCGGATCGACTCGCCGGTGGTCGCCGACGACCCGTTGAAGTTCCCGGACGTGAAGTCCTATCCCGACCGCCTGAAGGCCGCGCGCAAGGCCACCGGTGAGCAGGACGCCATGGCCATCGCCTACGGCCACATCAAGGGCCAGCCGGCCGTGGTGGTGGTGCAGGACTTCGCCTTCATGGGTGGCTCTCTGTCGATCGCCGTGGGCGAGGCTTTCGTGAAGGCGGCCCACGAAGCGGTGAAGCGCGAGGCGCCCTTCGTGATCTTCACCGCCGCGGGCGGCGCGCGGATGCAGGAAGGCACGCTCAGCCTGATGCAGATGGCGCGCACGACCTTGGCGCTGAACGAGGTCAAGGCCGCGGGCCTGCCCTATATCGTGGTGCTGACCGACCCCACCACGGGCGGGGTGATGGCCTCCTACGCCATGCTGGGCGACGTGCACCTGGCCGAGCCCAACGCGCTCATCGGCTTCGCCGGGCGCCGGGTGATCGAACAGACCATCCGCGAAACCCTGCCGCCGGGCTTCCAGCGCGCCGAGTTCCTGGTGGAGCGCGGCATGGTGGACAAGGTGGTCACCCGCGCCGAACTGCCCGAGGTCCTGGCCTCGATCCTGAAGACCCTGATGATGGGGCGCGCCCGCCTTCCCGCCGCCTGATGTGACGCCTTCCGCCGGCCCTCCAGCCGTCGACCACGACCCGATCCGCGCGTCCGACGCGGTGATCCAGCGCCTGCGCGCCAACCACCCCGTGCTGATCGACCTGACCACCGGCCGTGTCGAGCGGCTGCTGGCGGCGCTGGGCCATCCCGAACGCCGTTTGCCGCCGGTGATCCACGTGGCCGGCACCAACGGCAAGGGCTCGACCGTCGCCTACCTGCGCGCCATCGCCGAGGCGCAGGGGCTGAAGGTCCACGCCATCACCTCGCCGCACCTGGTGCGCTTCGCCGAGCGCATCCGCATCGCCGGCGAACTGATCACCGACGCCAGGCTGGAGGCGCTCACCGACCGGCTGGAGGCCGCCAACGCCGGCCAGCCGATCAGCTTCTTCGAGATCACCACGGTGCTGGCCATCGAGGCCTTCGCCGAGACCCCGGCCGACCTCTGCCTGGTGGAGGTGGGCCTGGGCGGCCGCTTCGACGCCACCAACATCTTCGACGCCCCGGCGGTCAGCGTGATCACGCCCGTGGACTACGACCATCTGGAGATGCTGGGGCCGGAGCTTTCCAAGATCGCCTGGGAGAAGGCCGGCATCATCAAGCATGGCCGCCCGGTGGTTTCAGCCCGGCAGGACGACGAGGCGCTGGAGGTGATCGAGCGGGAGGCCGACGACCGCATGGCGCCGCTGTTCCTGATGGGTCGCGATTTCGACGCCTGGGAGGAGCGCGGGCGGCTGATGGTGCAGATGCCGGATCGGCTCCTGGACCTGCCGGCGCCCAGCCTGTTCGGCGGCTACCAGTTCGAGAACGCCGGCCTGGCGGTGGCCGCGGCGCTGACCTTCGACCACCAGCTCAGCGAGGACGACCTGGGCCGTGGCGTCGCCTCCGCCGTTTGGCCGGCGCGGTTCCAGCGGCTCAGAAAAGGCCCGCTGGCCGAACTCGCCAAGGCGCGCGGCGCGGACCTCTGGCTGGATGGCGGGCACAATCCGCACGCCGGCCGGGCGCTGGCCGAGGCCGCCTCGCGGCTCATCGACCGCGACCCGCGCCCGCTGGTGCTGGTCACCGGCATGTTCGCGCGCAAGGACGCCGAGGGCTATTTCCGCCCCTTCGCCGAGATGCGGCCCAAGGTCTTCACGACCACCTTCGATTCCGACACCGCCGCCACGCCCGGCGACCTGGCCGAGGCCGCGCGCCAGGTCGGCATCACCGCCGAGCCTGCGCCCGACGTCACCGAGGCGGTGATGAAGGCCCTGGACGGTTCAGGCCCGCCGCCGCACGTGCTGATCTGCGGCGGCCTGCACTTCGCCGGCGAGGTGCTGGCCATGAGCCGCGAGACCTGGCCGACCTAGAGGGCCGGCCTAGAGGGTCGACATGAGAAAAGCCGCCCGGGCGAACCCAGGCGGCCGATCTCTTCAAATTTCCGGGAGGCTTAGGCCGCGGCGCTCCCAGCGGCCACGCCGGCTTCGGCGAGCCATTCCAGGATCTTCTGCTTGGGCATGGCGCCGACCTTCATCGAGGCCATCTGACCGTCCTTGAACAGCATCATGGTCGGGATGCCGCGCACGCCGTAGCGCGACGGCGTGGTCGGGCTTTCCTCGATATTCAGCTTGGCGACCGCCACCTTGCCGGAGAGTTCGGACGCGATCTGCTCCAGGGCCGGCGCGATCTGCTTGCAGGGGCCGCACCACTCCGCCCAGAAGTCCACCAGGACCGGGCCGGAAGCCTGCAGGACGTCCTTCTCGAAGGATTCGTCGGTGACCTTCACGGTGCTCATGATTTCTCCTTACGCGTCAGCCGGTTGGAGAGCATGGCCGACGCCTTTCGCCCTGCCCATTTAGGAGGCCGCGCCTCAGGTATCAACCTCAAGCGCTGAGCTGTGCAAGCGCTTTCGCCAGCAGGTTTTCTGGGATCGCCATGAGCTTCGGCCCGTCGGTCCAGACCAGAGCGGCCTCGATCCGACGGGCGGGGAAAACCTCGGCCAGAACGGCGGCGTAGATCGCCATCTGGCGCAGGTAGGCGGGGTCGGCGTCCTCGATGCGCGCCGGGCTCGGCCGGTTGGTCTTGAAGTCGGCGACCAGCACCCGGTCGGGCAGGACGACCAAGCGGTCGATGCGGCCGCTGACCTTGAGGCCGGCGGGCAGGGCGGCGGCGGATCCGGCGATCGCCACCTCGGCGCGGCTGCCGGGGCCGAACACCTCGGCGAAGCGCGCGTCACGCAACAGGGCGAGCGCGGCTCCGGCCATCTCGCCGCGCTGGGCCTCGGTCAGATCGCGTTCGCGGGCCAGCAGGGCGTCCGCGCCCGCCGCCCAGCCGTCCGGCGCCAGGTCGGGCAGGATCTGCAGCAGCCGGTGGATCAGGTCGCCGCGCCGGAAGCGGCCCAGTCCGCCCGCGGCGGCGGCCAGCGGCGAGGGCGCGGCCACCTTCGCGCCCTCGGCCAGGTCGGACGGCGAGGCGTAGCGGCCAAAGGGATCGGCTGGCGCGGCGGCGTTCGCCCAGGCGGGCAGGGCGGCGCCGGCAGGCGGCGGACCCACCTCGGCGCCCAGCAGCTTGGGGTCGGGGCCGAACCGCTGGAACTCCAGGCCGCCGACCCCGACGGCGTGGACCTCCGGCGCGATGTCGGCATGGGCCAGCGCGTCGCGCACCGCGCCCCACCAGCCGGCGAGTTTGGCCGGGTCTGTGCGCTCCGAGATCCGCCCGCACAACACCAGCCGATCGCGGGCGCGGGTCAGGGCGACGTAGAGCAGGCGATAGGCCTCGGCCTGGTCGCGGCGGGCGCGGTTCTCCCGCGCGGCGGCGGTGGCCTCGCAGTCGCGCGCCGCGGAGGAGCACCACAGGAAGCCTTCGTCGCCGGGCCGCCCGGCGCGCAGCAGGGGCGATCCGCGGCCGGTCTGGGTGAGCGTCGTCTCGGGCAGGAAGACGATCGGCGCCTCCAGGCCCTTGGCGCCATGGGCGGTCATGACGCGGACCTCGCGGCGGTCGGCTTCCATCTCGCGCTTGACGGTGATGTCGAGGCCGGCGAGCTCCGCGGCGAGCCGTTCAAGGTCATGGGCGCCGCGCGTTTCGGCGGCCAGCACCTGGTTCAGGAATTCATCCAGCACGTCCTCCGCCTCGCCGCCCATGCGCCGGAGCAGGCGTCGACGCAGGGCGTCGCCGTCCGCATCGGGCGCGGCCAGGAGGCGGGCGTAGAACTCGAAGGGCCGCACGCTCCGCGCCATCTGCAGCGCGAGCGCGAGGAAGGCATGGGCCCGGGTCCAGTCCGCCCGCTCCGGCGCGCGCCGCTGCAACCGCGCCCAGAGGTTCTCGCCCTGTCGCCCGTGGGCCAGGGTGTACAGGCTGTCGTCGTCGAGACCGCCGAACGGGCTCTTCAACAGGGCCGCCAGGGTCAGCTCGTCGCCCGGAAACAGGGCGAACCCCGCCAGGGCCGTCAGGTCGTCGAAGACGATATGCTCGGAAAGCGCCAGCCGGTCGGCGCCGGCCACCGGCACGCCGGCCTGCTTCAGCGCCCTCAGGATCTCCTCGAACAGCACCCCGCGCCGGCGGATCAGGATCAGGACGTCGCCGGCGTGGGCCGCGCGCCACGCGCATTTGGTCTTATCGTAGATCGCCTCGCCCGCTTCGGTCAGTCGCTTGATCTCGCCGGCGATGCGGCGCGCCAGGCGGCGGTTGGCGCTGTCTTCCGGCTCGGCGTCGAGCGGGGCGTCCCAGGCATCGCGCTCCTCCGCCTTCCGATCGACCTCCAGCGGCCAGACATCGACGCAGCCGGCATGGTCGGTTCGGGTCGGCTTGTGAAGCACCGGCTCCGGATCGCGGCCGGGCCGCGGCTGTATCGCGCCGGCCAGCTCCGGCGGGGCGAAGACGGCGTCCACGAAGCTGAGCACCTGTGGGGTCGAGCGCCATGAGGTCAGCAGGTCCACCCGCTCGAAGCGGAAGCCCGCGCCCAGCGCCCGATCGCGGTGGAACTCGAACTTCTGCAGGAGCAGTTCCGGCCGCGCGCCCTGGAAGGAGTAGATCGACTGCTTTTCGTCACCGACCACGAACAGGTCGCGGGCGCGCGCCTCGCCGGCGAGACCGCGAACCGCGCCGGCGCCGGAAAAGAACTCTTCGGTGAGCGCGTCGACGATCGCCCATTGGTCGGGCGCGGTGTCCTGCGCCTCGTCCACCAGGATGTGGTCGATGCCGCCATCGAGCTTGTAGAGCACCCAGGCCGCGGCGGGCCGGTCGCGCAGGAGGTGGCAGGTCTTTTCGATCAGGTCGGCGAAGTCGAGGCCGCCGACTGCCTCCTTTTCGATTCGATAGGCCTCGAGGTAGGCGTTGGCGAGGGTGAGGGCGTCGGCGGTGTCGAGGGCGACCTGGGCGGCGCGGATGCGCTGACGGGCGATTTCCAGGCGCGACTGTTCGGCCAGGAGGGCGATGCGGAGAGGCTCGTGGGCCTTCAGGCCGCTGGTCTTGCCGATCCACTTGACCCCGTCGCCCTGGCCTTTCTCGGTGAAGAAGATGGCCAGCGCCTGGTCGAATTCGGCCTGCGGGTCGTCGGCGACCGCGGCCAGCTGGGCGGCGCACTTCTGGTCGCTCGCCCCACTTTGCGCCAGCACCGCGGCGGCGCCGCGCCAGAGGTCGCGATCCGCCGCCGCCATGGCCTCGACGCCGAGGGTCTCCGGATTCGAACCGCGGGGCACGTCCACCGCCCGCCAGACCCAGGCCAGGGCGCCGTCAAGGCCGCCCTCGCGGGTCAGGAATTCGCGCAACGGCCCCCGTCGCGCTTCGAAGTCGGCGAACATCGCCTCGAAGCTCTGGAAGTCGAGCGACACGGACAGGTGGGCGTAGGCCTCGGCCACGGCGTTTTCGCCGCGCAACGCGTGGTGCGCGACCAGCCGCCTGGCCCCCCTGGCCACGGCGGAGGACGCCGCGTCCTCCATCACCCGGAAGCTTGGCGACACGCCGGCTTCCAGCGGGAAACGGCGCAGCAGCTTTTCACAGAAGGCGTGGATGGTCTGGATCTTCAGGCCGCCCGGCGTCTCCAGCGCCCGGGCGAACAGGCTGCGCGCGATCGACAGTTCAGCCGCGTCGAAAGCCCGGTCCTCCAGAGCGGCGAGCCTGGCGGCCAACTGGGCGTCGGGGGCCACCGACCACTCGCCCAGGACCTCGAACAGGCGCCGCTGCATCTCCGAGGCGGCGGCCTTGGTGTAGGTGACGCACAGGATCGTCTCAGGGCAGGCCCTGGCCAGCAACAGCCGCACCACCCGGTCGATCAGGGTCTTGGTCTTGCCGGACCCGGCGTTGGCGGTGACGAACGCCGACAGCGCCGGATCGGCCGCCTTCTGCTGGGGATCGGCCGCCGCGGCTTGCGGGTCGAGCAGGCGCAGGGTCATTCCTCGCCCTCCTCGCCGCTGGTGGACCACTCGAAGACCCGCGCCAGGTGATCGTAGTCGGAGGCGTAGAGCTTCACGAACTGCGGGGCGAGGCGCGAGGCATAGCCCCGGGCCGGATCGGCATATTGGGTCGCCAGCCGGACGAGGCCGTCGAGCGCGCCGTCGGTCGCCGCCTGGCTTTGCAGCACCTTCTGGCCGTCGCCGTCGGGCGACGCCCGAACCTCCTCTCGCCCGGCGGGCTTGCGGCCGGTCACCTCGAGGTAGGTCAGCTCGCCGGGCGGCGCGGCTGGGATGCCCGGGAAGCCGCCACCGGCCAGGATGGCGGCCGTCAGGGTCAGCTGCGGCGAGAAACCGGTGCGGACCATCTTCGCGCTGGGCGCGGCGCCGGTCTTGAAATCCAGCACATGGCCCAGGCCGTCAGGACCGATCTCGATGCGGTCAGCCTTGGCGGCGACGGTGAAGGGCTCGCCGCCGATGTCGAAGGTCAGTTCGCCGGTCCGCTCCACATGGACGGTCCGGCCGTCGGCCCGGCGCGCCACCTCAAGGTCGGCGACCCAGCGCGCGGCCTCGCGGGCCAGGGCCGCCTCGCGCGCCAGTCCCTCCGGCGCCATGCCTTCGGCCGCCAGGCTCTCGAGATAATAGGCCTCGAAGGCGTCCGCGGCGGTCTCCGGCGCGTCCGCTGGCCAGGTTTGCGCAAGACGCTCGAAGGCGGCGTGGATCGCCGTGCCCCGGATGCGCGCATCCACCGCCTCGTCGGGCGGCGCGAGCGCGCGCAGCTGCAGGATGTCGCGCGCCCAGACCGCGTACGGATCGCGCGTCAGGGTCTCCACCCGGGTGACGAACAGCTTCCTCGGACGATCCTCGACCGGCGGCCTCGGGGCCGGGCGGCCGACCGGTTGCGGCGGTCCTTCGGGGCGGTCAAGCCGCCGCGCCCAATCCAGCACCTCGGGCCGTTGGGCGATGGCGACGCCCGCGCCCCTGGCCAGGATCTCCAGCCGCCAGAGCCAGCGCGACTTGACTGACGGGGCGCCTTCGCGGCGTTCGGTGTGCAGCAGGATGACTTCCGGCGCACAGGCGGCCTGGGCGAAGTCGTGGGCCGAGAGGCCGATCCGCCGCTCGGGCGAAGGCAGGCCCAGCCGCTCGCGCATGGGCCGCGACAGGAAGGGGTCGAGCGGAGCCCCCGCCGGCCAGACGCCTTCCTCCAGGCCTGCCAGCACCAGCCGGTCGGCGCGCACCAGCCGCGCCTCGATGGCCCCCAGGATGCGCAGGCGCGGGTGGGTCGCCCCGCCCGAGCGGATGGTCTCGCCCTCCATCAGCCGGGTCAGCAGGTCGAGGAAGCCGCGCTCCGTCACCGGCGGCAGGGCGTCGCCGTCGGCGATCAGGCCGGCGAGCAGGCGCGACATGGCCTCGCCGCCATGGCCGGCCCAGAGCTCGCCCGTCCCACCGTCGCCGTCGCGGGCCAGCGCCTCCATGGCCGCGGCGATCCGGCCCGCCGCCTCGGCGACGGGTTCGGCCTCGGCGGTCCAGGCGAGACCCGAGGTCAGGGTTTCCAACCCCTCGGCGAGCGCCAGGGCCTGCGGCGCGTCGGCGATCCGGGCCCGAAGCGTCGCCCAGGTCTGGGCGCGCGGGCCGCGCAGGGCGCGGCGCTCCAACCCGGCGCTGTCGTCCAGCCGTGCGAAGGGATGTTTGAGGAGCGCCAGCAGAGTCACCGGGTCCAGCGGATCGAGCGCGGCGCGGGCCAGCAGGCCCGCCAGGACGCCGCACGGGCAGCCCGCCAGGCTCTCGCCGGCCGAGCTGTCGGGGACCACGCCCCAGCGGGCGAGCTTGGCGGTGACGCGGCGCGCCAGGGCCTGGTCGGGGCTCACCAGGGCGGCGGTGCGGTTCGGCGTCTCCAGCGTCTCGCGGAGCAGGAGGGCGGCGGCGGTTGCGGCCTCCTCCTCGCTCCGCGCGCTCATCAACGACAGGCCCTTCAGCCCCTCGGCGATCGGGTCCAGGCCGCCGGCCTCGCGGCGCAGGGTATCGATCACCGACAGCCAGTCTGCGGTCTCCTCAGCCGGGCGCAGGGCTTCGTTGACGATCCGGCGACGCCAGCGGCCGGCGGCTTGCGGCTGGCTTGAGGCGGGCCAGGTCGCGATGTCGCCGATCCCCAAGCGGGCATGGTCCAGCAGGCGCTTCAGCGCCCCCTGCGGGTGCTGCACGTCCACCTTCGCCCAGGCCTTTTTCGCAAGGTCCTGATCCAGGCCCGGCAGGACGACGCAGCCCTGCGGCGCGCTGGCGATGGCGATCAGGAGGTCGCGGGTGGCCGGCGCGGTGCCCGTGGAGCCTGCCGCCACGACCACGCCGCTCGGCGGCGCGTCGGTCCAGTGCTCCGCCAGCCGGCGCAACAGGCGCACGCGCCGTTCGCTGACGTCGATCACGCCCAAGGCCGCCAGCCGCGCCGGCCAAGCCGCCAGCGCCGCCTCCAGGAAGACGCGCGAGACCTGCCAGTGCTCGGCCAGTTCGGCGTCGACCAGTTCGGCCAGGCCGCGCTCGACGGCCACCTCCTCGATCTGCAGGCCGTCGAGGAAGGCCCCCAGGGCGTCGGCCATCTCCAGGGCCGCGGCGGCGCTCGACTCGCGCCCGCCCAGCAGGCCCCAGTGGTCAGCCACCAGGCGGGTGAGCTCGAGGCGGCGGCGGAGCGGTTCGATGGCGGCGGGCAGGTCCAGCGCCAGGTCGCCCGGCTCGAACGGCGGCTCGCCCTCCTCCAGGTCGCCCAGCGGCCGCATCTGCGGCGGCAGGATGGCGCGGCTCTCCGCAGCCGCCACGAAGGCGTCGGCCAGCGCCCGCGCGCCGCGCCGGGTGGGCGTCAGCACGGTGGCCTGCGAGAGTGCTTCCGGACCCAGAGGCGCCAGGGTGTCCGCCAGCCCGCGCGCGAGGTCCTGCACGAACGGCCGGTGCGCCGGGATGTTGAACCAGCGCGGCCCCGCCATCTGCAGGAATCCGGCGCGGACCTCGGTCACGTCAGGTGCGCCTCCGCCGCATCGCGGGCGGCGGGATCGCCGACATGCATCCAGGAGGCCTCCATGGGGACGCCATAGAGCCGCCCCTCGGCCTGCAGCCGATGCCAGGTGGGATAGATGCTGAAGGCGCCGGCGCGGGGCTGATCGTCGAGCGCCTGCGGCTTCATGATCCCGAATCCCACATTGGCGAACGGCGTGACCACGTCCGGCGCGATGGAATGGGTCAGGCGGCCGGCCGCATCCATGAAGAAGCCCTGTGGCCCTTCGAAACCCATCCCGCGCCCGCGCGCCACCAGCAGCAGCAGCAGGTCCATCCGCGCCGGATCCCAGGCGCGTTTCAGGGTCTCCAGCGGCGGCTCGCCCTCCTCCAGCCAGAGGGAATCGATGTTGGCCAGGAAGATCGGGCCCGCGCCGAGCTGGGCGCGCGCGTGCTGGATGCCGCCGCCGGAGTCGAGCAGGCCGGCCCGCTCGTCCGAGACCAGGATCTCCAGGTCGTGACGGGCGGCCAGGTGCGCCTCCACCTGATCGGCGAAGTGGTGGACGTTGACCACGGCGCGTTCGACGCCGGCGGCCTTCAATTCATCCAGCACCCGGTCGAGCAGGGCGCGGCCGGCCACCGGGATCAGCGCCTTGGGCGTCGCGTCGGTCAGCGGCCGCATGCGCGTGCCCAGGCCTGCGGCCAGGACCATCGCCGTCTTTGGACCCGGAAGGGTTTGGGGCCCCGGCATCGTCACGCCCGGTTGTTCGCGGGGACGTGGCGGTCGAACCAGGCCTTCAGGCCGGCCAGCGCCGGGTCGGTCAGGTTGCGTTCGAGATAGCGCCAGGTGCGGGGCATGTAGGCCTTGTACTGCGGCCGCCCGAGCAGCGCCTGGCGCGCGAAGACGCGGCCCAGGATGCGCGCGGCGTTGGAGACCGCCAGCGCCCGGTAGTCGGCCAGGAAGGCGTCCCGATCGGTGGCCGGCCGGGCGGCCAGGTAGCGGTCCAGCATGGCCGTCTCCAGCGACGGGCTGATGTCGCGCCGCGCGTCCTGCAGCAGGTGCAGGAGGTCCCAGGTCGGGTGCGCCTTCAGCGCATCCTGGAAGTCGAGCAGGCCGACCCGCGCCGGGCCCTTGCGGTCGGGCAGCCAGATCAGGTTCTGGGCGTGGTAGTCGCGGTGGCAGAACACGCTCGCGCCCGCTTCGCCGCGCACCCAGACCGGCGCCCACAGGTCGTCCCATTCGGCGCTGGCGGCCGCGCCGAACGGCGGCAGGCCGGCGAACTGCGGCCACCATTCCAGGAAGGTGTCGGTGGCGATCTTCAGCGCCAAGGTGTCGTAGGTGAGCAGCGGCCAACTCAGGCCCTGCGCGGTGAGGATGTCCGGCGGCGTCGCCTCGTGCAGCCGCACCTGCACGTCCACGGCGGCCTCGTAGAGCGGCGCCTCGGCCTGGCCACCGGCGATCAGGGTGGCGAACAGGCCATCGCCCAGGTCTTCCAGCACCGCGAAGCCCTGCTCGGCGTCGAAAGCCTCGATGCGGGGCGCCGACAGGCCATGGTCGCGCAGCCAGGCGGCCGTGGTGACGAAGGCGGCCACCGAGCCCGCCGCCAGGCGCGCGGCGGCGTTGTAGCCCAGGGCGATGCGCTCGGCGTCGCTCGCGCCCGGCGGGCAGATGGCCGACTCCAGAGCCGGCGGCTGGTCCATCAGGATCAGCGGCGCGCCGCTTGGCGAACGAAGCCGCTCGTAGCTGCGCGTGGAGGCGTCGCCGGTCAGGGGTTCGAGGCGCGCCGAGCCAAGGCCCGCCTCGGCCAGGAACCGCGCCTTCGCCGCTTCACGCTCAGACCCCAAGCTCTCGTCCTTCCCACGCGCCATGGGACGTCAGCCGCGCCGCGCGGCCCGCCCCTGCGATCTGAATCTCTATATCGAGTCGATCCGGCGGAAGTCGCCCGGCCAGCCGCTCCGGCCACTCGATCACGGCTGCGCCCGCGTCCAGCGCCTCGTCGAGCCCGATCTCATAGGCCTCGTCCGGCGACGTCAGGCGGTAAAGGTCGAAGTGCGCGATCGCCAGGCGCGGGCTCTCGTAGAACTGGACCAGGGTGAAGGTCGGCGAGGGGACCTCCTCGTCGGGGCTGGTCAGGGCGCGGATCAGGGCGCGGGCCAGGGTCGACTTGCCGGCCCCCAGCGGGCCGGACAGGCAGACGGCTTCGCCGGGCTTCAACACACGCGCTACGGCCGCGCCCAGCCGCGCGGTGGCCGCCTCATCCGCCAGGATCATGGATGGTCTTTGGCGAAGGGCCGGTCCGGGTCGGCGGCCAGGTCGCGCTCGATGTAGTGCTTGAGCTTCAGCGTCGCCTCGACCGGCTCGCCCTCCAGCGCCTGCCAGTCGATCGGCGGGCCGACGGTCAGGCGGTATTCGCGGCCCTGCTTGTTCAGGAACTCGTGGAACAGGGTCATGTCGCGCAGCTCGGTGGAGAAGCGGTTGAAGAGGTGGAACAGGCCCGACCACGGCCCGCTCACATGGATCGGAATCACCGGGGTTTCGTACTTGCGGGCCAGCGACACGGCCGAGGGCTGCCAGACCGGGTCGCACAGCTCGCCGTCGGGCTGGACGCGCGCGATCCGCCCGGCCGGGAAGATCACCAGCATGCGGCCCGCCTCCATCGCCTCGCGGGTCAGGATCAGGGTCTCGCGGGTGCGTTCGCGGCTGCGCTTGGCCTCGACCCATTCCACCGGGATCAGCACGTCGGTGAAGCGCGGCGCCACGCGGTGGGCGTCGGCGTTGGCGTAGAAGCAGAGGTCGGGACGGATCGGCTTCAGGGCGTCATAGACCGCGATGCCGTCGGCGATGCCGGTGGGGTGGTTGCAGATGACGATGGCCTTGCCCGCCGTCGGCACGCGATCCAGGCCGCGGCTCGCCACCTTGAGCCGCAGCTGCGCCGAGACGTGGTCGAGGGCCGCGGTTCCCGGCAAGGCGGCGATGATGTCGGCCATGGTCACGGCCTTGCGGTAGTCCAGCATCCGGTAAAGCAGCGGCCGGAGCAGCGGCCAGACCGGGGTCGCCGCCAGCTTCGGCGCCCGCTCCTCGATCAGCACATCGATGATGTGCGCGGCCCTGGGCGGGCGGCGGGTCACCGTCTGGGCGGGCGAAGCGGCCGTCATGGCGCAAGAGTCGCAGGCGGGAAGCCCGGCGGCAAGCTCAGTGCGCGGAGGGGCTAGGCCTGGATGTCGAGCAGGCTCCCGACGCCCGGCGGCGGGGTCGGGCGGACCTTCGGGGTGTTTCCGTCGGCGTCGGCGTCCTGGGGTTTCACCGGCGCGACCGGAGGCGCAGCCTGGATCGGCTGGTAGTAGGTCGGACCGGACGGAATGGCGGAAACCTGCATTGCGCCGCGAACCTAGCCGCCAGCCGTTAATCCTTCATGAGGCGCGATTCCTCCCCTTGCTGGGCAGCGCGCCGAAGGTCTATGTCCCCGCCCATGCGTGAGATCAGCCACTTCATCGACGGTGTGTCCGTCAAGGGAACCTCCGGCCAGTTCGGAGACGTGTTCAACCCCAACACCGGCGAGGTGCAGGCCCGCGTGGCGCTGGCCAGCGCCAAGGAGCTCGACGCCGCCGTGCAGTCGGGCCTGCGGGCCCAGCAGCACTGGGCGCTGGTCAATCCGCAGCGCCGGGCGCGGGTGATGTTCGACTTCAAGCGCTTGGTCGAGGCCAACATGGACGAGCTGGCCGAGCTGCTCTCGTCCGAGCACGGCAAGGTCATCGCCGACGCCCGGGGCGACGTGATGCGCGGCCTGGACGTCATCGAGTTCGCCTGCGGCATCCCGCACGCGCTGAAGGGCGAATACACCGAAGGCGCCGGTCCCGGCATCGACGTCTATTCCATGCGCCAGCCGCTGGGCGTGGTGGCCGGCATCACCCCGTTCAACTTCCCGGCCATGATCCCGATGTGGATGTTCGGCATCGCCATCGCGGTCGGCAACGCCTTCATCCTGAAGCCCTCGGAAAAGGACCCCTCGGTGCCCGTGCGCCTGGGCGAACTGATGATGGAGGCCGGAGCGCCCAAGGGCATCTTGAACGTGGTGCACGGCGACAAGGTCTCGGTGGACGCGATCCTCGATCACCCGGACATCAAGGCGGTGAGCTTCGTGGGCTCCTCCGACATCGCCTCCTACGTCTATTCCCGCGGCACGGCGAACGGCAAGCGCGTCCAGGCCATGGGCGGCGCCAAGAACCACGGCATCGTCATGCCCGACGCCGACCTCGACCAGGCTGTGAAGGACATCACCGGCGCCGCCTTCGGCTCGGCCGGCGAGCGCTGCATGGCGCTCCCCGTTGTGGTGCCGGTGGGCGCCAAGACCGCCGAGGCTTTCCGCGAGAAGATGCTGGCCGAGATCGAGACCCTGAAGGTCGGAATCTCCACGGACGCGGCCGCCCAGTACGGGCCGGTGGTCAGCGCCGCCCACCGCCGGAAGATCTCCGACTACATCCAGCTCGGCGTCGAGGAGGGCGCGGAACTGGTGGTCGATGGCCGCGACTTTTCCCTGCAGGGCTATGAGAAAGGCTTCTTCATCGGCCCCTCGCTATTCGACCACGTGAAGCCCGCCATGCGCACCTACAAGGACGAGATCTTCGGGCCTGTCCTGCAGATGGTCCGCACCGAAAGCTTCGAGGAAGCCGTGGCCCTGCCGTCCAACCACCAGTACGGCAACGGCGTCGCCATCTTCACCCGCAACGGCCGCGCCGCGCGCGAATTCGCCGCGCGCGTCAACGTCGGCATGGTCGGCGTCAATGTGCCGATCCCGGTGCCGGTGGCCTATCACACCTTCGGCGGCTGGAAGCGCTCGGCGTTCGGCGACACCAACCAGCACGGCATGGAAGGCGTGAAGTTCTACACCAAGGTCAAGACCATCACCGCCCGCTGGCCGGAAGGCGTCCAGGAAGACTCGGCCTTCATCATCCCGACGATGCAGTGAGCGCGCCGCCGTCGGGGTCAGAGCCGACGGCTGATCTGATCCTTCGTCGCCGTACGGGTCTTCGGCCCCGAGGAACGGTCCGGCCTGGCGCCGCGATCGGCATGATTGGCGTGCAGCACGGCCTTCTCGTCGCCCGGTTGGCTGCGCAGGTCCTCGTCGGCGTTGTCCACCTCCAGGGGCGTCTGGGGCATCTGGTCCGGATCGCGCTGCGCATCGAGTTCGCGCTGGCCGACGCCCAGGCCCTGCTCGCGTCCGCGGTTGGCTTCCGTCGGGGTCGGCTCGAAGCTGCGGGTTTCGTCGGCCATGGTCGCGTCTCCTTGCTGAGGATGAATTCAACCCCTGACGTCGGCCGCCGTTCCTTGCGCAGCGGCGCCTTGGCGGTTAGGCGGGGCCATGGCCTCCAAGCTGCGAACCGCTTACGACGCCCGGATCTCCGCTGGCGAGATCCGTCCTGACCCGGCCCAGGCGGCGGGCCTGGCGGCGCTGGTGCGGCTGGAGGGCGACCTCGTCGCGGCGGACGCCAACGGTGGGGGCCTGAAGGGCCTGTTCCGCAAGCCGGAGGCCCAGAAGGGCGTCTACCTCTGGGGCCCGGTGGGCCGCGGCAAGTCCATGCTGATGGACCTGTTCTTCGAGACGGTCCCGGTCGAGAAGAAGCGGCGCACCCACTTCCATGTCTTCATGGGCGAGATCCACCGGCTGATCGGCGCCTGGCGTTCCGGCGACGCGGCGCAGCGAAAGGCCCGCTTCGGCCAGCATAAGGGCGACGATCCGATCGTCCCGGTGGCCGACCTGGTGGCCGACGGCGCACGCCTGCTCTGCTTTGACGAGTTCCAGGTCACCGACATCGCCGACGCCATGATCCTGGGCCGTCTGTTCGAGGCCCTGTTCGCCCGCGGCGTGACCCTGGTCGCCACCTCCAATCGCGCGCCCGAGACGCTCTACAAGGACGGCATCAACCGCCAGCTGTTCCTGCCGTTCATCGACCTGCTGAAACAGCGGACCGAGGTGGTGGCGGTGGCCGGCGGCCACGACTATCGCTTGGATCGGTTGCGCGCGGCCGGAACCTGGTTCTCGCCGATCGATCCGGACAACGAGCGCGCGTTCGACGCCCTGTGGCGCGACATGCTGGGCGGCGAGGAGGAGACCGGCGCGACCCTGGAGGTGCTGGGCCGCAAGATCACCCTGCCGCATGCCCTGGGGGGTCAGGTGCGGGCGAGCTTCGCCAGCCTGTGCTCGGTGGCCCTGGGGCCGAACGATTACGTCGCGCTGGCCGATCGCTTCCACACCGTCTTCCTGGAGGACGCGCCCAGGCTCACGGCCGCCCGGCGCGAGGAGGCGCGACGTTTTGTCATCCTGATCGACACTCTCTACGAGGCCCACGCCAAGTTGATCGTGCTTGCCGAGGCCCAGCCGGCGCAGCTCTATCCGCAGGGCGACGGGGCCTTCGAGTTCGAGCGCACCGCCTCGCGCCTGGAGGAGATGCGCTCCGCAGACTGGCTCAAGGAAGACTGAAGATGTCCGAGGCGTGACGATTCCGGCGGCTTCATTTCAATGCCCGCCTAAGTTGAGACAATCCTGGCGCATCTATCCTTATGCTCTTCTGATATTCGAGAAATCGTCTCGCCGTTAACCGTCCGACAACCCAAGTATTCATCCATAGGTAGGCGCTCGCCTTGCGGCGTCGCGGGCCCAGAACGGGCGGTTTCGCCAACTTCCTTTCGACCGCTCGCACCCGCAAAGGCGCACCTATGCTCCACGACGTTCCGGCCATGTCCTTCGGATCGGCCGAACCCCAGCGGGTGAAACTCGCCGACAGCCTGGGCGTGGCCCTGCTCGGCCGCACGGTGTTCGAAGGCGTCGGGCTGGAAACCTTGTGGGAGTCGGTGCGCCAGCAGTGCCTGGCCGACCCGGATGACGCCGGCGCCCTGCTGGACCTGTCGACCCTGCTCCAGATGCGCGGCGACCGCGAAAAGGGCCTGGAGCTCCAGGCCGTCGCGATCGACATGTGCCGCTTCTACCGCACCATCCACGGCACGGGCGCGGGGCCGAAGGTCCTGATGTTCGCCACCCCCGGCGACCTGATGGCCAACACCCCCGTCGACTTCCTGCTGGAAGGCTCCGACGCCGAGATCACCGTCTGCTACGTGACCGACGGCCTGCCCGATCCGGCTGAGGCGCCCGAGCACGACATCGCCTTCCTCGCCATCAGCCACGCCGACGACGGCTCGGCCGCGGTGCGCAAGGTGCTTGGCGGGTTCGACGCCTGGCCGCGGCCGGTGGTCAACGGCCGTCCGGGCCTGATCGCCGCCCTCAGCCGCGACGGCGTGGCCGCCCGGTTCGCGGGCCATCCGCAGGTGCTCTGCCCGACCACGGCGCGGGTCGACCGCGCCTGGCTGGGCGCGATCGCGACCGGCCTCATCCCGCCATCGGTCCTGCAACCGGGCCTGGCGTTCCCGGTCATCGTGCGCCCGCTCGGCTCGCATGCCGGAAATGGGCTGGAGAGAATCGAGGACGCCGCGGCGCTCGACGCCTACCTCGCAGGCCAGCCGGCCGAGGCCTTCTTCGTGGCGTCCTTCTTCGACTACGCCGGCGTCGATGGCCTTTATCGCAAGCTGCGGATCATCTTCATCAAGGGCCAGCCCTTCCTGGCCCACATGGCGGTGTCCGCGCGCTGGATGGTCCACTACCTGAACGCCGACATGGGCGAGGAGGCCAACCGCCTCCAGGAAGCCGAGATGATGGCGACCTTCGACGAGGACTTCGCGCGCCGCCACGCTGACGCCTTCGATGCCCTGGTGAGCACCTTCGGCCTGGACTATTTCGGCGTCGATTGCGCCGAGACGACCGACGGGCGGCTGCTGGTTTTCGAAGCCGACGTGGCGATGATCGTCCACGCCATGGATTCGGCGGAGGTCTATCCCTACAAGAAGCCGGCGATGGCCAAGCTGTTCGCCGCCTTCGTCGAGGCCCTCTCATCGCCCGCCGCACAACGCCGGCGCCTGGCCGCCTAGCTGTCGTTTCCAAGAAGGTTGTTCACACGCTGCCAGGGTGTGAGGCCTGCGATGCCGGAGTGTGGGCGATCGAGGTTGTAGGCGTCGGTCCAGGCTGCGACGGCCTGGGTTCGTTCGGCCGAGGAGCGGTAGGGCC